>NZ_AUEZ01000006.1:0-30527 GCF_000426245.1 Bradyrhizobium sp. Ai1a-2
CGCTGGCGCTAAGTCCTGGGGGATGGAAACATCCCTAAGGGTGACGGTGGCAAGAAAGCCCGGTCACCGGGGAGAGCACGAAGTAAGCCGTAACACCATCGCGCAGGGAAAGCCGGAATGCTTCGGTTGAACCTGTGGTCCTACCCCCGTGCTTTTTGTTGCACGGGACCCACGGGTGCAACCAGCACCCGGCTTTCCCTGCGCCCTCTGTTCAATGAGAGGGTGAAACGAAACGCAAAGCTCGGGCAAACCATGCCGCGAGAACACAAACTCATATCCGCTGTTTGAATCAGACGTAGGATGGGTAGAGCGCAGCGAAACCCATCATCGCGCGGCTTGCTCCATCGCGATGGGTTTCGCTGCGCTCTACCCATCCTACGGGTTCAGCGCGCCTCACTCCGGCAGATGGTTCACCTTCTTCACCCAGGCGCGGACGTCGGCGAGGACGTCGGGCAGCACGGCTTTGACCTCCTGCACGGTCATGCCGGCCTTGATGCGAGGATCGTAGAGCAGATTGAGGATGTATTGGTCGTAGATGTCGAAATAACCCATCGAGACGTTGTCGTTGAACATGGTCCAGGGCACGCTCGAAGTGTCGTTGATCGGGCCGAGCGACTGCAACAGCTCCTCATAGGCGCAATCGAAGAAGACGAAATCGCCGTTGTCGACCGTGAGGATCACGTCGGAATGCTCGATCTCGAAATTGTCGTTCTTGCGAAAGCCGCTCAGGCATTGCGGGTCGAGCGAGGAGCGGATCTCCTTCGCCCGCTCGCTGCCGTAGAAGGTCGTGATGGTGCGATAGAGGTCGCGGTCGCGCACCAGCCGCACCCTTACGTTGGCGGCCTCGCTGGTCTCCGTCATGGCGATGTCGAGATGCTGGATCTTGGCGGCGATGTCTCCGACGATCTTTGCGAGCTGCGCCTTGCGGTCGGCACGGGTGCCGTCGGCGAACACCCTGATCGGGCCGTCATATTTGCGGATGCGGTCGACGCGGCCGGCGAGGTGGTACTCGGCGCCGAACGCCGTCTTCATGAAGCCTTCGGTAATCTCGCTGTCGGTGAAGGCTCTCTTCTCGTTGCGCTGGCGCGCTGCGATCGATGGGTTCTCGCCCGACCACGCCGGCGGCGTGGTGAAGCCGGGCGTGATCGCTGCGGGAGCGATCGCGAGGACGAGGATAGCCAGGATACGGCGAAGCAGGCACATCGCTATGACGCTGCCGCAATCACCCTGCGCACGCAAGATAGCATAGGGACGCGCTTGCGCATGGCAGCGTCGGTTCCCGCGCCGTGCTAGTTCCTGACGACGACGGTGGTGCCGACGGAGACGCGGTTATAGAGGTCCACCACATCCTCGTTGGTCATGCGGAAGCAGCCCGACGACACCGCCTGTCCGATCGTCTCCGGCTCGTTCGAGCCGTGGATGCGATAGAGCGTCGAGCCGAGATACATTGCGCGGGCGCCGAGCGGATTTTCGATGCCGCCGACCATGTGGCGCGGCAGGTCGGGGCGGCGCCGCAGCATCTGCGACGGCGGCGTCCAGCTCGGCCATTCCTTCTTGGCGGTGATGCGATGGGTTCCGCTCCAGCGGAAGCCGTCGCGGCCGACTCCGATACCATAACGCAGCGCCTGGCCGTCGCGGAGCACCAGATACAGCCGCCGCTCGCCGGTGCTGATGATGATGGTGCCCGGCGCATAATTGGTCGGGTACATCACGGTCGCCCGTTGGATCGGGCTCGAGCTCGTGCCGAAGAAGTTCAGGCCGCCGCCCATGATATCGCGGGTGTCGAAGAATTGGGCCTGCGCCTGACCGGCGCCTCCCAGCATCAAGAGCGCCGCAGCCAGCAAAACCCTGCCCCGTGTCATTGCTTTCCTCGCGTTATTTCCAGCCTCATCAAAGTGAGGCCACAACTCCTGCGAATTCGCAACCCACGCGACCGTGAGCAACGCATTATCGGACACCGCGGTTAAAAAAGGCAACACACTTCAAACGATGGCAGCAATGTTCGGCTAAACCTTTGACGAAACGGGTGAACAATGGTTGATCTGGGCCGAGCCGGGGCCAACACAACGTCACGAGAGTGCGGGAGCGAGATATGAATGGTGCGGAAAGTCTGGTGCGGACATTGGTCGCGGGCGGCGTCGACGTCTGCTTCACCAATCCCGGCACTTCGGAGATGCATTTCGTTGCCGCGCTGGACAGGGTCGAGGGCATGCGTTGCGTGCTCGGCCTGTTCGAGGGCGTGGTGACGGGAGCGGCCGACGGTTATTTCCGTATCAAGGAAACACCCGCTTCGACACTGCTGCATCTCGGCCCGGGCCTCGCCAACGGCCTTGCCAATTTGCACAACGCCAAGAAGGCCAATTCCGGCATCGTCAACATCGTCGGCCAGCACGCGACCTACCACATCGCCTATAACGCGCCGCTGACTTCGGACATCGAGGGCCTGGCGCGTCCGATGTCGGCCTGGGTCAGGACCTCGCCGGACGCCAAGTCGGTTTCCGCCGACGGCGCTGCCGCGATTGCCGCCGCCAAGAGCACGCCGCCGCAGATCGCGACCCTGATCCTGCCGGCGGACACTGCCTGGAACGAGGCCGACGGCATCGCGCAGGTCCCCGCCGAAAGCCAGCGGCCGAACTATTCGGCGCAGGCGGTGGAAGCGGCAGCCAAGGTGCTGCGCGAAGGTGGCACGCAGAATCTGCTGCTGCTCACCGGCAGCGCCCTGACCGAGCACGGGCTGGCGCTGGCGCAGCAGATCGCCGGCAAGACCGGCTGCAAGGTGATGGGCCAGACCTACAATCCGAAGATGGCCCGCGGCAGGGGCCGCTTTCTGATCGACCGCATCCCTTATGTGATCGAGCAGGCGCTGCCGATCCTCAAGGACTTCAAGAACATCGTGCTGGTCGAGGCCAACGATCCCGTGGCCTTCTTCGCCTATCCGAACAAGCCGAGCCTGTTGAGGCCGGAGGGCTGCGAGGTGCATCGCATGACCTCGGGTGGGGAGAATTCGGTAGCGGCGCTGGAGGCGCTCGCCGGCGCGCTCGGGGCCAAGCCGCAGGACGTCAAGCCGCAGAAGCTCGTCGAGCTTACGAAGCCGACCGGTGCGCTGACGCATGCTTCGATCGCGCAGGCGATCGCGTGCGCGATTCCGGAGAACGCCATCGTGGTCGATGAATCCATCACCACCGGCCGCGGCTTCTTCCCGCCGACGGCGGCGGCCGCGCCGCATGACTGGCTGCAGAACATGGGCGGCTCGATCGGCTTCTCTCCGCCGGTCGCAACCGGCGCCGCGGTGGCCGCTCCCGATCGCAAGGTGATCTGCATGGTCGGCGACGGCTCTTCGATGTACACGATCCAGGCGCTGTGGACGCAGGCGCGCGAGAACCTCAACGTCGTCACCATCGTGTTCGCCAACCGCATCTATCAGATCCTGCGCGGCGAGTTCGACGGCGTCGGCGCCGGCGAGCCGGGCAAGCGGGCGCAGGACATGCTGAAGATCGACCGGCCGACCATCAACTTCGTCTCGCTCGCCAAGGGCATGGGCGTACCGGGCCGCGCGGTCACGACCGCCGACGAGTTCAACAAGGCGCTCGCGGAAGCGATCGCCGAGCCGGGACCGAGGCTGATCGAAGTGCAGATGTAAGGGGGCCTGCGGCTTACGCCGCGATGTCGGGGAAGCGGAATTCGCAGATCAGCCCTTCCGGCTTCCACTGCCGGGTGATGGTTCCGCTCAAGGTGCGGACCACCCCGTCGACGGCGCCGACGCCAAATCCGGTCCGGGTGGGCTCGGCCACCCTGGGACCGCCGCTCTCCTGCCAGCGCAGGGAAAGGTTGGCGTTATCGGTCCGCCAGCTGACGGCGATCTTTCCCGCGGGGCTGGAGAGCGAGCCATATTTGGCGGCGTTGGTGGCGAGCTCATGCACGGAGACCGCGATCGCCTGCGCCAGTGTGGCGGTCAGCCTCAAATCGCCGCCGTCGATCGCGACCCGCCTCGAGTCGCGCACCGCATAGGGCTTGAGCTCCTGTTCGATGATCGCGCGGATGTTGGCGCCGGTCCAGCGCGACACCGAGAACAGCCGTTGCACATTGGCGAGCGTGCTGAGCCGCCCCTGGAAGGCCGCCTGGAACTCCTCCGCGGTATCGGCCTTGGTCAGGCGCAGGATCGCCTGGATCACGGCGAGCAGATTGTTGGCGCGATGATCGACCTCCCAGGCGAGCCGCATCATGCGCTCCTCGGCCTGCTTGCGCATGGTGGTATCGACCAGCATGTTGACGGCGCCGATCAGCCGGCCGTCAGCGTCGCGCAATGGTGTGGGATAGGGCATAAAGCAGATGCGCGAGCCGTCGGGCCGCTCGGCGACTGCTTCCATGTTGCGGACCGGGCGGTTCTCACGAAGCGCGACCGCCATCGGGCACTCATCATGCGGAAGCGGCGTGCCGTCCGGGTGGAACAGCTTCCAGCTCACGCACCACATGTCGCCGATCTTCGGCACATGTCCGGCAAACTCGATGCAGGCCTCGTTGAAGAAGGTGACGCGGCCTTCCGCATCCGTCGTGTAGATCGCGGCGGGCAGCGCCTGAAGCACATCGCGAAACTGCTGCTCCTGGGAGCCGGTCTCGTCGGCGTCGGCGCTGATGGCGGTGTGATGCGCCAGGATCTTTTCGATCGCTGCTTCGTCCGAATCGTCAGAGAGGTTCAGCATCACGCGTCCATGCCCACAGGTCTTCAGCCGGTAATTCGACACCAAGGGAAATGTTCCTCTCGGTGTGCACAATGGCCTGCAAATTCAGTGGAAATCCGAAGGAAGGACGGGCGAGCGCACCTCGAAAAAAGGCCGCCCCGTAGGACGGCCTTTATCCCCATGAATCCTGTCTTACTGATGCATCGTGGCTTCGCCGGATTTCTTCGACGACTTCTTGGCGACCTTCTTCGAGCTCTTCTTCGGCGCCATTTTCGACGCATCATCCTTGCCCGCATTGTCGCTCTGCGCCGCGGGGGCAGCAGTGCCGCCGGCCTTGTCGGACGTCTGTGCTGAAGCGGCCGACGAAATGAAAGCAAGAGCGGTGGCGGCAATAATCAGTTTGCGCATTGGATGGTTCTCCCAAGTTGGCCCCCGGTTTTCAACGGAACCGCGATGCGTCCGGTTCCATCGCCGCGATCAGCTGTCCGTGATCGGCGCGTGAACTCCCGCACCAGCGCCGCGATCCAATCGAGCGTGATGCTGGGCGGGCCCGACGCGCTCAGGCATTCTCGCGTCTGCAACCCCTGGGCTGGTTCGTTGGGCACATCTGGTGCTGCGACCTCTATGAGGTCGAGACAGGCTCGGGCTCGATGATCAGGCCTACGACCAGCTCTGCCAGCAGCTCCTCAGGAACTGGGACGAGCTCCCGGCCTGGTACAAGGATGGGTGGACAAGCGCGATCTGACGTCCGGGAGCGGCACCGCTATCGCGCGGGCGATGTCCACGGATGAGATCACCGAGGCTCGCTAGTGCGGGACGAGCACATCCCGGCCATGAGGCCGCAGATGGAGGAGAGGCGAGTCCGGCTCGAGACTGAACTCGCGGCTCGGCTCAGCTTCGCTCCAGAAGTAGCGTGCGCAACAAGAGCGAAATCATACGGTAACAAGCGAAGATGATCTTCCCCCCGTAGATGATCTTCCCTCCTTTGAATCACACTTCCCTCCCTTTGAATCAAAGCGCTCAGCCGACGACATTTTGCGTTCCTTTTGAATGTACTCAACCCAACCACGCATTCAGGGATGACAAGCATGACAGTCGAAAGCGTAGATCAACCGTCGAGAGAAGCGATCTCCCGACGGGATATCTTGAAAGGATCGGCCGCCGCGGGTGCGGCCGCACTCGTCTCCGGCGCGCCTTCCATGGCTGAGACCGAGTCAAGGGCATTCGACTACATCGTGGTTGGATCAGGTCCTGGTGGTGGTCCGTTAGCCTGCAATCTGGCGCAAGCCGGATATACAGTCTGCCTCATCGAAGCGGGTGGAGCGGCCACGGATGCCGATCTTGAAACCAACATCGCAATACCCGCGAACGGCGGTTTGGTTTCAGCAGACCCCCGCGTTGCGTGGGAATTTTTCGTCCGACATTACTCCGATGAAGCACAGCAAAAGAACGACAGTAAATACGTTGCCGATAGGGACGGGATTCTGTACCCGCGATCAAGTACGATCGGTGGCTGCTCGGTTCATACGGGCGAGATCATGCAATATCCGAGTGACTCTGACTGGGAGCACATCGTCGAGCTGACCGGCGACCAGAGCTGGGCTCCTGATCGGATGCGCAACTACTTTCAGCGTCTGGAGCAAAACCGTTACGCGAACCCGGCGGACAAGGCAGCGCGGCACGGATTTCTAGGCTGGCAGCCGATCGAAATGCCAGATCCCAGAATTTTTTACAACGATCCCCAGATGAGGCAAGTCCTGGCGTCCGCGGTCGACGTGGCTGGCCAACCGGGAGACCTTGATAGATATCTGGCAAACAAGCTGGACCCGAATGATTACAGAGTGACGAAGGCCAATAAGGAAGGCTTATACGCCAATCCGCTTTACTCACGAGATGGAGTGAGATTTGGCGTCCGTCAACGTGTTATGGAGACGGCAAAGGCGTATCCGTCGTTTCTGAAGATCATGACGGATTGCCTCGTGACGCGCGTCCTTCTGGATGACCGAAACACGGCGACCGGCGTCGAATACATGCAGGGTCCGAGTCTTTATCGTGCCTCTCCTCTGACGAAGCCAACGGCGCCGCCGCCGAGACAGCAAATTCGAGCCCTGCGAGAAGTAATTATTTCGGGAGGCACGTTCAACAGTCCGCAAATTCTGAAGCTCTCAGGGATCGGTCCGAGAGACGAGCTGTCAAAATTCGGTATCAAGACGCGCGTTGACCTGCCCGGGGTCGGAACGGGAATGATGGACCGCTACGAAGTTTCGGTCGTGACAGAGTTGAAGAGTCCGACAACCTTGTTCGAGAAGTGCGTAGCTGGCTCTCCGACGGACCCATGCCTTTTAGATTGGAAGCAGGGGCAGGGGGTCTACACAACAACGGTGGCCGTTAGCGTCGTGCGCAAATCGGATCGTTCCCGAGTGGATCGCGATCTGTTCATCAACCTCACGTCTGGACCATTCAGGGGTTTCTTTCCTGGCTGGGAGAAAGTATTTAATCCCACGCAATTCGGCTGGGCGGTGCTCAAGGCGCATACCAAAAATCGGGCAGGCACTGTTTTGCTCCGATCAAACGACCCGCGCGACGTGCCAGCAATCAACTTTCATTACTTCCAGGAAGGCACCGACCATGCCGGGGAAGACCTTGACGCGGTGATCGACGGCGTTCGAACGATCCGGCAGATGAACAAACGGATCTCGAATATTGCTTCTTCGGAGGTGATACCCGGCCCGGCAGTCAAAAGCGATGAAGACCTTCGCACCTTCGTGAAGAACGAAGCATGGGGGCACCACGCCTGCTGCAGCAATCGGATGGGTCCAAAGTCGGACGCTATGGCAGTGGTCGATAGCGAATTCAAAGTCTTCGGAACTCAGAATCTGCGGGTAGTGGACTTTTCGGTGTTTCCGCGAATCCCAGGCTACTTTCCAATGGTTCCTATCTTGATGATCAGCGAGAAGGCCAGCGATGTAATCTTGGCGGACGCTCGTGGCGGTCATCGCCACAATAGCGCAGCGGACTAATTAGCACTGCAACATGATGAGCCGCGAGAACGCCAGTAACTTGCGCTCACGGCTCCCATCATCCAGCAGTCTGCCGCTGGTGCCATGTTTGGGCATTGTTCTGCTTGTAACGGCCTGATGGGATTCGGTCGCAGAACAAGAAAAAACCCCATAAACCAAAGAGCTTAAATGGTGGACGCACAAGGGATCGAACCTTGGACCTCTCCCGTGTGAAGGGAACGCTCTCCCGCTGAGCTATGCGTCCGGGATCTTGGCGCGGTCGGAAGCCGGAAATGGATCCGACCGGAAATGGCCTTGCGGCCGGAGCCGCGATTTACGAAGGGTGGGGGCGGGGTGTCAAGCCAAAGCCGACCCTGTAAAGCGCCAAAGAGCCTTATGCCCCCTGCTGGCGGGCGCGGGAAGCGTGGGATTGCAGCGCCCGGATGCGTTCGGCGAGCGTTCCACCGCCTTCGGGCAGGCCGCTGGCGGCGGGAACGCCGTTCGCGGCGCCATTGCCGGCTTTCGATCCCGCCTTCGCTTCCCCTTTGGCCGGTACGGCAGGCTCTGCGGCCAGCATGGCCTCGATCGGCGAATTCGGCCCTTCGAGCTGGATCGCGAGCTTCGCTACCTCAGCGGCAATGTCGTTGATGCGCTCGCGCAGCAGCGCGTTCTCCATCCGCTCGGTCGCCCAGGAGCTCTCCGCCTGCTGCTGGATCGCATTGATGTCGCGCTGCAGCTTCGCCCGTTCGTCGCGGGCGATGCGCAGCTGTTCTTCCAGCGTCGCCTTCTCGCTCTTGAGCTTTTCGAGGGCGGGCGATTTGCCGCCGTTCATCGCCGCGATCTCGTCGCGCAGTTCCTTCACGGCGCCCTCGGCGGCCTCATTGGCCTGCCGGAGCTGATTGTTCTCGGATTCCCGCTCGGCCAGCAGCTTGCTCAGATTCTCGACCTGGCTCCGCGCCTCCGCGAGCTCGCGGGTCGCGGTTTCGGATGCGCTGCGTTCCTGCGCCAAGCGGGCCTGGGTGGCGGCGAAATCCCTTTCGGCGTCGCTGACCCGGTCCTTCAATTCCTCGATCTGGGTGCGGACGGAGATCAGCTCGATCTGGCGGCTGTCCGCCGCCATCGAGCGGTCGTTCAGGTCGGCATTGATCTTGCCGAGCTCGTTCTGCTTGTCCGTCAGCGCCCGCTCGGCAGCGCGCAACTGCTCGGTCTTGGCGGCGAACTCCTCTTCGGTGACGCCGGCCCGATCCTTCATCGCCTTTTCGCGCGCCTCGAGGGCGAAGATCGCGGCGTTCTTCTCGCCGAGCTCGATCTTCATGCGGTTGATCGCGTCGGTCTTCTTGCCGAGTTCGGCCAACTGGCTCGTGGTCTTGCTCTTGAGCTGCTCGACGCTCATCTCCAGCCGCCGCGCGGACATCGCGAATTCCGCGCGCAACTGGTCCTTGTCCGCCTGGATCTCAGCCATCGATAGCGGGGTTGCGGCCTCAATCCGCCGGGTGGTCAGCCGCACCGCCCGGTTATGCACCAGCGGCACGATCATCAGACCGCACAGCATCGAGACCAGAAAACCGATCGCCAGATACATGATCGGTTCGACCATGAAAGGTTACTCCCGCGATAATAAATCGTTAATCACAATGCCACGGGCGGCCGGCGGAAGGCCAGCCAAATGCCTGTCCGCAGTCAGGAATTCACGTTAAGGCGTTAACGGCGGCGTCAGAAAGGGTTCCAGGTCGCGCGTGGGGTATATTTCAGGTAGCCGACATTGGCGCCGAGCCTGAGCCCGATACCGGAACGGATCGGCACCAGCACGATATTGTTGGCCGTCAGTGCGGTCATACCAAATCCGCCGACGATATAGGCCGAGCCGTCGATGCCGACGAAGCGCTGGTAGATCGCCTGCGTGGAGGGCAGGTTGTAGACCAGCGTCATGGTGCGGGCGCCATCGCCGCCCCAGTCGAAGCCGACCGAGGGCCCCTGCCAATAGACCCGCAGGTCGCCGGCATTCTTGGTGTAGAGCGTGCCCTCGCCGTAGCGCAGGCCGGCGACGAAAGCGCCGGAGCCTTCTTCGCCCAGCACATAGCCGTTGGGCAGGCCCCATTGGCTGACCGCGCGTTCGATGACGGAGGCAAGCCCGCGCGAGACGTTACCGAAGAATTTGTGGCCGGCGGCAACAAGTTCGTCCGGCCCATAAGTGCTCGGACCGGGCTCGCGCTGCGGCGGCGGGTATTGCGGCGGCGGGGCCTGCTGGGCGGCAACCGGCGCGATCCAGCACATCAGCGCAGCGAGCGCTGCCGCGGCGAAGCGTGATGCGAAACTCATAAAGAACCCCTGCGATCGAAATTCTGGTCGCGGCCTTAACCTGACGCCAACAAGGTCGGCTCTAGCTTGCGCCCAGTGTCCCCTCGACTCGAATGTTATCGATAGCAACTATGACGGTACAACGGCAGGAAATATGCCGCCGACGCCCCGGAATAGCCTTTTTCGCTTTCGTCGTCTTCCTTTTAGCTTTGAGTGGCCTTGATTCGGCAGTCCGGGCCGCGACGACCGAGCGGGTGGTCGTCAATCACTATTCCGGCCTCGCCATCGAGGGATTCGACCCGGTGGCCTATTTCACCGACGGAGCCGCCCTTGAGGGCTTGCCGGACTTTGAGGTCTCGCAGGCCGGCGCGGTCTGGCGCTTCCGCAATGAAGGCAACCGCGCCTCCTTTGTCGCCCATCCGGAAATCTACGGTCCGCAATTCGGTGGCTACGACCCGGTCGATCTCGGTCGCGGCGTCACTTTTGCCGGCAATCCACGATTCTGGGCGGTGGCCGGGCAGCGGCTCTATCTGTTCGGCCGGGAGGACAATCGGGACGCCTTTATCGTCGATCCCGGACGCTTCCTGAAAGACGCTACCGCCCGTTGGCCGGAGCTCGAGCGCACGCTGGCGCAGTAGCGCCGTCGACGCGACGACCCCTGAGCGTTTTCGAGCGAAGTGGACACCGGTTCGCGTGAAGAAAACGCGTCAAAACAAGAATCTAGAGCTTCGGTTCTGATTCAATCAGAACCGAAAAATGCTCTAGGGCGCCGCAGCGGGATCGCCCCAGGCAATGAATTCCGGCACGATGAAATCGTTGCGCAGGCCGAAGCGCAGCGCCGCCCCCCGGGAATCCGTGATCTTGCCGCCGGCGGCGGTGACCACGGCATGGCCGGCCGCAACGTCCCATTCGCAGGTCGGCGCAAGGCGTGGATAGACGTCGACCTTGCCTTCGGCCACCCGTCCGAACTTCACCGCGGAGCCGAGTTCGGCCCGCACCGCGCCGCTTCGCTCGGCGATAAAGGCTTCCGTGCGCGCATCGCCATGGGAGCGGCTGACCGCTACCGTCCAGGGTTTTTCGCGCGGCGGGTGGGGGCGGGTACGAATCGCTTCGACAACTGGTGGCGCGCCATCGCGAACGATCAGCCGCTCGGCGCCGCGGCCGACAATGCCGCGCCAGATCACGCCCAGGGCCGGCGCACCGACAATGCCGAGCAGCGGTGTCCCTTCGCTCACCAGGGCAAGGTTGACCGTGAACTCGTTGCGGCCGGCGACGAATTCCTTGGTGCCGTCGAGCGGGTCGACCAGGAAGAAGCTGTCCCTGTAGGGCGGCGAGGCCAGACGTGTGCGCTCCTCGGAGAGCGACGGCACGTTCGGCGCAAGCCGCGCCAAGCCCTCGGCAATGATGCGGTCGGCTGCGAGATCGGCCTCGGTCACGGGCGAGCCGTCGCTCTTGCCCTCAATCTTCATGGCGCTGCGATTGACCGCGAGGACGGCCTCGCCGGCCCGCATCACCAGCTCCGTCAACGGTTCGATCAGCGCGGCCGCGGCATCGCCGTCGATCAGGGGCGGGCATGCCTCATTCATAAGCGGTTCTCACAGGCTGGCGCATGATCCGGAAAAGTGGAAACCAGTTCCGAAAGATCATGCTCAAACAGAGCGATGAGATCATGATCCGATTCGGTCCAATCGGATCATGATCTGGTGTTCCCATATCACTTCCGCCGCAAGCTGGCAGCATGCGCTTCCGCAGTGTATCAAACCCAAAAGCGTGCGTGATTCGCTCTCGTCCGCGCGTGTCGCGGCATTCCAGGAACACTTCATGTCTGGCACTTCGTCTCCCGGTCCTGCTCCCGATGCCCTCGAACTGGCGGCGCTGTTGTGCTCGCGCGTCTGCCACGATCTCATCAGTCCTGTCGGCGCGATCGTCAATGGCCTTGAGGTCCTCGACGACAATCCGAAACCCGAGGATCGCGACTTCGCGCTCGACCTGATCCGCAAGAGCGCCAAGACCGCGTCTGCCCGTCTGCAGTTCTGCCGGCTTGCCTTCGGTGCAGCCGGGTCGTCGGGCGCGCAGATCGATCTCGGCGACGCCCAGGCCATGGCGAAGGGGCACATCGAAGACGGCAAGGTGACGCTGACCTGGAATCTGCCGCGGCTGCTCTTGCCCAAGAACCGCGTCAAGCTGCTGCTGAACATGCTGCTGATCGCGCAGCAGACGATTCCGCGCGGCGGCACGCTGACGATCGATCCGGTCGGCGAAGGCGAGACGATGAGCTTTCGCATTGCCGCGGCCGGACTGAATGCCCGCGTCCCGCAGAACATCGTCGACATGCTGGGCAGCACGACTGCCGCAGTCGATGCCCATGCCGTGCAGCCCTATTACACCAGGCTGTTGGCGGAGGCCTGCGGATTGACCGTCAAGCTTGCCCCGGAGGGTGAGACGGTAGTGGTAAGCGCGTCCTGACGATGGCTGCATGAACTCCCGGCGCGCAGGCGTGCAAGAGGTCATGCTCGATCGACAACGCACAGCATGATCCGAGACGCGATGCGAGCGCGTCGTTTGCAGCGACGGCAGCCACAGCGTTAACCAATTGTTCGCAACTTGGCGTTGATTTCGATCTTTTCTTCTTATCTCTTTGTTGATCCCGTTCTTTTCCACATACTCAACCAAACTTAAACGCTTTGCATGGAAGCTGGCCCAGTTTCCGTAAGGCGCGTCGATGTCGCGCGCCGCTGCGTACGAAGGCCAGGGTTCATGGACGATTTGATGCGGGAGTTTCTGACCGAGACCAGCGAGAGCCTGGACACGGTCGACAATCAGTTGGTGAAGTTCGAGCAAGAGCCGAACAACGCGAAGATTCTCGATAACATTTTTCGCCTGGTCCACACCATCAAGGGTACCTGCGGCTTCCTGGGCCTGCCGCGACTGGAATCGCTGGCGCATGCCGGCGAGACCTTGATGGGCAAATTCCGCGACGGCATGCCGGTCACGGCGGAAGCGGTGACGCTGATCCTGTCGAGCATCGACCGCATCAAGGAGATCCTCGCAGGACTGGAAGCGACCGAGGCCGAGCCGGAAGGATCGGACGAAGACCTCATCGTCAAGCTGCACGAGATGGCCGAGCGCAGTTTCGAATCGATGGCTGCGGATGCCGGCGCCGAACCGGCTGCAGAGACGGCGGAGCCTGTCGTGGCCGCGCCGCCGCTGCAGCCCGCGGTGGCGGAAGGCACGCTGGTGGTGCAGACGCTCGAACGTCCGCTGCGTCCCGGTGAAGTCTCGCTCGATGAGCTCGAGCGCGCATTCCGCGAAACCGCCACCGAAGTGTCGCCGCCCGCACCTACCGCCGCGCCTGCGGCCAAGCCCGCTGCGCATGAGCCGGCCGCAGAGGTTGCCAAGGAGAAGAAGCCGCCGCGGAAGACGGCCGCCGCCGAAGGCGACATGCACGAGTCCGACAAGGTCGCGAACCAGTCGATCCGCGTCAACGTGGATACGCTTGAGCACCTGATGACCATGGTCTCCGAGCTGGTGCTGACGCGCAACCAGTTGCTGGAGATTTCCCGCCGCAACGAGGACACCGAGTTCAAGGTGCCATTGCAGCGCCTTTCCAACGTCACCGCTGAGCTGCAGGAAGGCGTCATGAAGACGCGCATGCAGCCGATCGGCAACGCCTGGCAGAAGCTGCCGCGCATCGTGCGCGACCTCTCGGGCGAACTCGGCAAGCAGATCGAACTGGAGATGCACGGCGCCGACACCGAGCTCGATCGCCAGGTGCTCGACCTGATCAAGGATCCCCTGACGCACATGGTGCGCAACTCCGCCGACCATGGTCTGGAGACCACGACCGAGCGCGCGGCGGCCGGCAAGCCGGAACAGGGCACGATCCGTCTCTCCGCCTATCATGAAGGCGGCCACATCATCATCTGCATCGCCGACAACGGCCGCGGCCTCAACACCGAGCGGATCAAGGCGAAAGCTCTGGCCAACGGTCTCGTCACCGAGGCTGAGCTGGAGAAGATGACGGAAGCGCAGATCCACAAATTCATCTTCGCGCCGGGCTTCTCGACCGCTGCACAGGTTACGTCGGTTTCCGGCCGTGGCGTCGGCATGGATGTGGTGCGCACCAATATCGACCAGATCGGTGGAACCATCGACATCAAGTCGGTCGCGGGCGAGGGCTGTTCCGTCACCATCAAGATCCCGCTGACGCTCGCGATCGTGTCTGCGCTGATCGTGGAAGCAGCCGGCGACCGCTTTGCGATCCCCCAGCTTTCGGTTGTTGAACTGGTCCGCGCACGGGCCAATTCCGAGCACCGCATCGAGCGCATCAAGGACACTGCCGTGCTGCGTCTGCGCAACAAGCTGCTGCCGCTGATGCACCTGAAGAAGCTGCTCAAGATCGACGACGGATCCTCCAGCGATCCCGAGAACGGCTTCATCGTGGTGACGCAGGTCGGCAGCCAGACTTTCGGCATCGTGGTCGACGGCGTGTTCCACACCGAGGAAATCGTGGTCAAGCCGATGTCGACCAAGCTGCGTCACATCGAAATGTTCTCCGGCAATACCATCCTGGGCGATGGCGCCGTGATCATGATCATCGATCCCAACGGCATCGCCAAGGCGCTCGGTGCTGCCGGCTCGTCGGCCCATGAGATGGCGGACGACAATGCCGCGGCGCATGTCAGCGGCGAGCAGCTCACCTCGCTGCTGGTGTTCCGCGCCGGCACCAGCCAGCCCAAGGCGGTGCCGCTCGGCCTCGTCACGCGCCTCGAGGAGATCGCCACCGACAAGATCGAGCTCTCCAACGGCCGCTACATGGTGCAGTACCGCGATCAATTGATGCCGCTGGTACAGATGGCCGATGTCAGTGTGCAGACCTCCGGCTCGCAGCCGATCCTGGTGTTCGCCGATGATGGCCGCTCGATGGGACTTGTGGTGGACGAGATCATCGACATCGTGGAGGAGCGGCTCCACATCGAGGTCACGGGCTCGCAGGATGGCATTCTCGGTTCGGCCGTGATCAAGGGGCAGGCGACCGAAGTGATCGACGTCGGCCACTTCCTGCCGATGGCCTTCGCCGACTGGTTCAGCCGCAAGGAGATGCGGCCGTCCTCCAACGCGCAATCGGTGCTTCTGGTCGACGACAGCGCGTTCTTCCGCAACATGCTGGCTCCCGTCCTGAAGGCTGCCGGCTACAAGGTGCGTACTGCGCCGAATGCGCAGGAAGGGCTCGCAGTGCTGCGTTCGGGGCAGGCGTTCGACGTGGTGCTGACCGACATCGAGATGCCCGAGATGAACGGCTTCGAGTTCGCCGAGAGCATCCGCTCCGATCAACACCTCAGCAGCGTTCCGATCATCGCGCTGTCGGCGATGGTCTCGCCGGCCGCGATCGAGCGCGGTCGGCAAGCCGGCTTCCATGATTACGTCGCCAAATTCGACCGTCCCGGCCTGATCGCGGCGCTGAAGGAACAGACCGCCGAGATCAAGAAAGCGGCATGAGCAGGTTGAGCCGGGCACAAGGAACTGAAACGATGACCAGCAAGACCGACACCATCGAAGGCACCATGGCCGAATACGTCACCGCCGTGATCGGCGGGCAATTGTTCGGCCTGCCGATCTCACGCGTGCAGGACGTGTTCATGCCGGAGCGGCTGACGCGCGTGCCGCTGTCCTCCAGCGAGATCGCGGGCGTGCTGAACCTGCGCGGCCGCATTGTCACGGTGGTCGACATGCGCGCGCGGCTCGGCCTGCCGAAGAATGACGACGGCAAGCCGCCGATGGCGGTCGGCGTCGATCTCCGCGGCGAATCCTATGGCCTCCTGATCGACCAGATCGGCGAGGTGCTGCGGTTGCCCGATGACAGCCGCGAAGAGAATCCCGTCAATCTCGACCCGCGCATGGCCAAGCTCGCCGGCGGCGTCCATCGCCTCGACGGTCAGCTCATGGTCGTCCTCGATGTCGACCGCGTCCTCGAACTGATGCCGGATGCGAAGGCGGCCTAGAGCATGATCCGGAAAAGTGGAAACCGGTTTTCCGAAAAGATCATGCTCAAACAAAGAACTAGAGCGAGATGACATTCGAAGAAAAGTCATCACGCTCTAGCGCTCCAGGCAGGCATGCCTATTGAAGAATTGAAACGGAAACGTCCCTTGCGGGATGAGGAAGTAGAGGCCAACATGAGAACCTGTCTTGTTGTCGATGACTCCAGCGTCATTCGCAAGGTCGCGCGTCGCATCCTGGAAGGCCTGGATTTCCAGATCGTCGAAGCCGAGGACGGCGAGAAGGCGCTCGAAGCCTGCAAGCGCGCCATGCCGACCGCCGTGTTGCTCGATTGGAACATGCCGGTGATGGACGGCTACGAATTCCTCGGCAATCTGCGCCGCATGCCCGGCGGCGACCAGCCCAAGGTGGTGTTCTGCACCACCGAGAACGACGTCGCGCATATCGCCCGCGCGCTGCATGCCGGCGCCAATGAATACATCATGAAACCGTTCGACCGGGACATCGTCACCGCGAAGTTCCAGGAGGTCGGCCTGATCTGAGTGTCGTGTTCGATCCGGCGGCTGACAGCCATCGGCATGAGAGCATGATCCGGAGAAGGCCGTGCCGTTGAGCCGATGGTGAAGTGATGAGCGTTGCGTTGACAAATGCCCCGGTCCGGACCTCAATGCGAGAGGAACCGTTGCGGGTGATGGTGGTCGACGACTCCGTCGTCATCCGCGGCATGATCTCGCGCTGGATCGGCGCCGAATCCGACATGCAGGTGACGGCCTCTTTCCGCACCGGTCTCGATGCCGTCAATCAACTCGAGCGCGCCAATCCTGATGTCGCGGTGCTCGACATCGAAATGCCGGACCTTGACGGCATCTCGGCGCTGCCGAAGCTGCTCGCCAAGAAGCGCGACCTCGTCATCATCATGGCCTCGACGCTGACCCGCCGCAATGCGGAGATCAGCCTGAAGGCGCTGTCGCTCGGCGCTGCCGATTACATCCCCAAGCCGGAGAGCACGCGCGAGGCGGGCGCCGCCGAAACCTTCCGGCACGACCTGATCCAGAAGATCCGTCATCTCGGTGCCAAGGTGCGCCGCCACGCGGCGCCGGTCGTCGCAAGCCCTGTAGCCGCCCCTGCGCCGGATAAGGCGCGCGAAGCCGCGACACGTCCGGCCGCACCGCAGCAGGCGCTGGTGCGCCGCCCGTTCGGCACGCTGGCGCCGAAGGTGCTGTTGATCGGTTCATCGACCGGTGGACCGCAGGCGCTGATGGCACTGGTCGCGGAGATCGGACCGGTGATCGACCGCTTTCCGGTGCTGATCACCCAGCACATGCCGCCGACCTTCACCACGATCCTGGCCGAGCATCTCGCGCGTGCCAGCCGCCGGCCGGCGCATGAAGCTGTTGACGGCGAGATCGTCAAGGCCGGCCAGATCTATCTCGCGCCGGGCGGCCGCCATATGCGCGTTGCGCGCCGCGGCGCCGAGATCGCGATCGCGCTCGATGACGGGCCGCCGGTGAATTTCTGCAAGCCCGCGGTTGATCCCATGTTCATGTCCGCGATCGACGTCTGGCAGGGCGGCATCATGTCGGTGATCCTGACCGGCATGGGGTCGGACGGCATGCGTGGCGGCAAGGACATCGTCGCCGCCGGCGGCAGCGTGATTGCGCAGGACGAGGCGACCAGTGTCGTGTGGGGCATGCCGGGCGCGGCGGCGAATGCGGGGATTTGCGCGGCCGTGCTGCCGCTCAAGGAGATCGGACCGAAACTTAGTCGGTTGTTTGCGGGAGATCGTTCGTGACGCCGTTGGATTATGACTATCTTCGCAAACTCTTGAAGGAGCGGTCCGGCCTCGACCTGTCGTCCGACAAGCAATATCTGGTCGAGAGCCGACTGGTGCCGCTCGCACGCAAGTCGGGGCTGGCGGGCATTCCGGAACTGGTCCAGAAGATGAAGGGCGGCGGCGCCGAGGCGCTGACATCGGAAGTGGTCGAGGCGATGACCACCAACGAGACCTTCTTTTTCCGCGACAAGATACCGTTCGACCATTTGCGGCAGACGGTGCTTCCGGCGCTGCTGCAGGCGCGCGCCGCGCGGCGTTCGCTGCGGATCTGGTGCGCGGCGTCGTCCACCGGGCAGGAGCCTTATTCGATCGCGATGTGTCTGAAGGAAATGGGCGCAGCGTTCTCGGGCTGGCGCACCGAGATCGTCGCGACCGACTTGTCGCAGGCGGTCCTGGAAAAATCCAGGGCAGGCATCTTCAGCCAGTTCGAAGTGCAGCGCGGCCTGCCGATCCAGCTCTTGGTGAAATACTTCACGCAGATCGGCGAGTTCTGGCAGCTCAATGCCGATATCCGCGCCATGGTGCAGCATCGCCAGCTCAACCTGCTGCAGGACTTCTCCCATCTCGGCATGTTCGATGTGATCTTCTGCCGCAACGTGCTGATCTATTTCGACCAGGAGACGAAGACGGACATCTTCGCGCGGGTTGCAAGAATGCTCGAGCCCGATGGCGTGCTGGTGCTCGGGGCGGCCGAATCCGTGGTCGGTATCACCAGCGTTTTCAAGCCCTATCCGGACCGCCGCGGTCTCTATTGCCTGGGCACGGCGCCGGTCGCGCGTGCCGGCGCGCCGATCGGGCTCAAGGCGGTCGCTTCCGCGGCGCGCTAGAGTCCAGCAGTCCCGTAGGATGTAGAGCGGAGCGAAACCCATCGCGATGAGAGAGCGGCACGCAATGATGGGTTTCGCTGCGCTCTACCCATCCTACGACTCCGTCGCCGTGGCGGCACCCTCAAAGGATCGCGTGCGGCAGGAAGCGGGACGTGTTGCCCGTGATCGGATTCTCGTCCTCGCGGATCGATAGCCCGCATGGGGTATGATCGATCAGCCAGCTCCCGACCACCGGATGTTGTCCTGCGAAATTCGGTAGCGGCGCCAGTGCCTGGCGGATGAAGCCTTCCGCGCCGTATGGGCCTTCCTGCTCGACCAGCGTGGTGCCGGCGCTGACCAGCGCGACATTGGCGCCCTCGCGCGAATAGATCGGCTTGCGGACGAACGAACTGCCGAGCGCTTGCGCGTTCGGATCATCCTCGAAATAGGCCGGCAGCAAATTGGGATGGTTCGGATGCATCTCCCATAGCAGCGGCAGGATGCCCTTGTTCGACAGGATCGCCTTCCACGGCGGCTCGACCCAGCGCGTCGGGGCGCCCGCGAGCTTGGCGCCGAAGGCGTCGTGGAACATCCATTCCCAGGGATAGAGCTTGAACGCGAGATCGATCGCTTGGCTATCCAGATCGACGAAGCGACCCTCCTCGGTGAGGCCGATGTCCTCGATATCGAGCAGCGTGGTCGCAAGGCCCGCCTGCGAGGCGGTGTCCTCCAGATAGGCCAGCGTTGCGGCGTCCTCGGCATTGCCGGTCATGCCGGCAAGATGCAGGTGTCTGCCGGACGCCAGTTTCTTCCAGGCGTCGATCAGCCGCTCGTGGATCGAATTGTACTGGTCGGCTCGCTTCGGGATGATATTGCGCTCGATCGCCTGCTCGAGCCAGGTCCATTGGAACACCGCCGCCTCGAAGATGGAGGTCGGCGTGTCGGCGTTGTACTCCAGCAGCCTGGCCGGTCCGCGCCCGTCGAAGCTGAGATCGAGCCGGCCATAGAGGCTGCCATCGTCGCGGCGCCAGCTTTCCGCAATCAGCGGCCAGAAGGTTTCGGGGATTTTCAATCGGCGCAGATATTTTTCGTCCCCGGTCGCGCGATCGACCAGTTCGAGGCACATCGCATCGATCTCGCCAGTCGGCTCCTCGATTCCGCGCTCGATCTCGTCCAGCGTAAACGCGTAATAGGCGCGTTCGTCCCAGTAGCGCTCGCCGTCGATGCTGTGGAAACTGAATCCAGCGCGCTCGGCGGTCGACCGCCAGTCGTCACGCTCTGAACAAAGGATGCGGCGCATACGGATATCAGCTTCCGCCATACGACGGGTCGAATTCAACGTCACCACGCGCGTTGTAGCGGCGTGGCGTGCCGCCGAAGCCGCCATAGATCGGGCGGCAATAGGGTTTGCCGCCAGGGCCGGGCACGGCCGTGTTGCCGGGGCCGCAATCGGTACGCGGTACCAGCCCCATCGAGACGGCGCCGACCGCAACGCTTCCCATCAATTTCAGGACGACGCGGCGCGAGCGTTTCATGACGGCAGTCCTGTTCTTCCGCCATTTGCGGTGGCGCAGTCTCCAACACCGGCCGATGCCAAGGCAAGCGAAAGCGTGCATTTCACGGCGATGTGCGAAGGATTCGCTCTTCTCAACCACCGGAGAAGCCGAAGGCGTGCGCGAACGAGCCGAAGCCGCCGCGCGTGACGTGGCTCGCTCCGGAATCGGACGTGCCGGAAGCCGAATGGCCTGAGGAAGAGTCGCTGCCGTAATAGCGCGAGCCGCCGCTGGAGCCGTGGCTGCTGGACGAAGATCCGCGCTGCCGGCATTCGGCGTTGCTGCTCTGCAGCAGCGAGGGCGCCGGGTCGTTCGGCGACCGCACGCAATCCTCGCTCGGCATCAGCGCGTAGGCGGTGGCGCCAACCGCCAGCGTGCCCATCAGGATCAGCACGGTCTCGGCCGAACGTTTGGTCGGTGGGTGCGGCGGCGCGGGGGCCGGCTTTCGCGTTCCGAATTCTTTGGATGGGGCATTCGACATTGGTCAGTAGATGTGGGTCAGTAGATCATGGAGGCTGCGTTGAGGGCGCCGGCGGCGAGCGAGGAAAGCCCGAGCCAGATCGCGGGCGCGAGTTCGCCGTCGGCGATCCGTCCCGACAGGTTCGGCACGGGCACCTTGACGATGAAATAGACGATGATCTGGACGATCAGCGCGACCACGCTCCAGATCAGGCAATCGATGACATTGGCGGAATGCGCGATCGCGCTCACCACCGGCAGCACGAAGCCGCACAGGCTGAGGCCCAGCGCGATCGCCGCTGCCACGTTGTTCTCGCGGATGAGCTCGAATTCGTTGTGCGCGGTGACGCGCGTGTAGGCGAAGAGATAGGCCATGACGGCGACCAGCGCCGTGCAGAAATAGACGAGGAAAGCCGGAAGTCCGGCAAGCGATTGCAGGATCATTCAGCGCGCCGTATCATTGTTTCGGCGCGGCAACGCAAAACCGAATGCTGGTCTTGCCGAGCGTGCCCCGATTCGTCCGACAACAGAATTGCACGATCCGTTGGTCGGCGCATGACAATGGCCGGTTCAATCGCATCTCGGCGGTGCCTATGGAAACAGGTCGGTGGTCCCTGATGAAAGATCATCTGTTGACGCGGCGTCAGGCCATCGGTCGCTGGCTGGCCGCAACCTCGCTCGGCATTGCTGCGTCGGAGCTGTGGCAGTCCGATCCGGCACAAGCGCAAATGCTGCCCGAAACGCCGTCGTGTGGTGCCGAAAACGCGCCGACAGTTTCGCAAACCGAAGGGCCGTTCTACACGCCGCGTACGCCCCTGAAGCGCGACTTCCGGGCTGATGCGGCGGGCGAGGCCATCACATTGACCGGCTTTGTCATCGACAGGCGCTGCCAACCTGTCGCGAACGCGGTCGTCGATCTCTGGCACGCTGACGCGCGGGGCGCTTACGACAATACCGGCTATCGGCTGCGCGGATACCAGGTGACCGACGGGCAGGGACGATATGCCTTTGAGACCATCGTGCCGGGGCTGTATCCCGGGCGGACCCGGCATTTCCACGTCAAGGTCGCGGCGCCTGGCCAGCGCGTCCTCACCACACAGCTCTATTTCCCTGGCGATGCGCGTGCCAACAGCAGCGATGGCATATTCGACCGCCGCCTGCTGATGCGCATCGACAACGCATCGGAGGGCAAGATCGGCCGCTATGATTTCGTGCTGAACATCGCATGAGTGATCGAAGAATTATTGCTCGTTTGGCCGATGCGGTCGTTGAGCCGTCCCCCGGAGCAGGCGGAATGCCAGCCACCCGAGCAGGATGATCAGCCCGAGCGCGGCAAGCGGCGCGGCCAGGGCCAGAAGTGAGATCAGCGAGGCGCTCCCGAGTTCGGCCGTTGCGACCGCCGAATTTCCAAGGCCACCGGTGAAGATGGTCGATTTTGCCCGGAGCATTGCGGTCAAACCTTGCGTGATGCCGGCGATGCCGCCTCCCGCGATAATGGCCGCCGTCCATTTCACCATCGGCGGCAAGTCAGTCATGACAGCGGCGGAAACGATGGTCCCCGCGACGACGGCAGCGGGCGTCGCCACCGTATCCAGCAGGTTGTCCACACCGGGAACGTAGAACGCGGCGATCTCGGCTATGGCCGCGGTGCCAAGCATGATGATCGCGGCAGGTGTGCCGAGCCATGCAAAGCCCTCGTTCAGGTTCGCATGTCCGGTGTAGGCGGCCACGCTCAGGATCAGCATCGGCAGGAAGAGCCGGAAGCCGGTCGCGGCGGCCAGGCCGATGCCAAGGCCAACCGACAGTGCCAGATCGAGGTTCGACATGCGTCGCAAACTCCATCAGCCCAGTTTGGCTCATCGTAGCAGCTTTTGCGAAGTTTCGATTATTCCCGCCGGTTGAAGATCGCCATGGCGAAGAATCCTGCTGTCCAATTTGAGGTCGGTGCAAAACAGAAACCCCGCCATTTCGGCGGGGTTTTCGTTGGAGCAGCGAGATCGGGGTGATCAGGCCGGGATGCGCTCGTCGGCCTCGTGCGGCTCGCGCAGCACGTAGCCGCGGCCCCACACGGTCTCGATGAAGTTGCGGCCTTCGGAGGCGTTGGCGAGCTTCTTGCGCAGCTTGCAGATGAAGACGTCGATGATCTTCAATTCCGGCTCGTCCATGCCGCCATAGAGGTGGTTCAGGAACATTTCCTTCGTCAGCGTGGTGCCCTTGCGCAGCGAGAGCAGCTCCAGCATCTGGTATTCCTTGCCGGTCAGATGCACGCGCTGGCCGCCGACTTCCACCGTTTTGGTGTCGAGATTAACCACGAGGTCGCCGGTCTGGATGACGGACTGGGCATGGCCCTTGGAGCGCCGCACGATGGCGTGGATGCGCGCGACCAGTTCGTCCTTGTGGAAGGGCTTGGTCATATAGTCGTCGGCGCCGACGCCGAGACCTTTGACCTTGTCCTCGATGCCGGCGAGGCCGGAGAGGATCAGAATGGGGGTTTTGATCTTGGAGACCCGGAGCTGCTTCAGCACGTCGTAGCCGGACATGTCGGGCAGGTTCAGGTCGAGAAGAATGATGTCGTAGTCATAGAGTTTGCCGAGATCAACGCCTTCTTCTCCGAGGTCCGTCGTATAGACGTTGAAACTCTCGGATTTAAGCATCAATTCGATCGACTGCGCGACGGCGCTGTCATCTTCTATCAGCAAAACGCGCATGCCAGTCCCCTTTAGTCGCCGCTCCTGGGCGTCAGGTCGGCCGCACTTGCGGCACTCACAAAACGCCTTTGCACAACTGATTCGGATCCTGACGAGACATGGTTAACAAAAACTGATTCCCATTCGCAAGGTCCGCGGTGCAATTTTTTTCGAATCGCCCTAAGATGTTGCATAGAAGCAGTTTTTCTCATCCGTTCTCGTTCAAGCTCCACATTAAGAGGCCGGACTAACCGACTCTCGCGACTCGCCCTTCTTCTGAACAGGCAAGCGACCTCAGTCACCCAAAGACAGTGACGCAATGATTAATGATGCGGGTAAACACGAAGTTAAGCGGATGCCGAGAAATCGGCGAAACTTAAGGTTTTCGCAATGAAGGCGCTTGCGGAACAGATCGGCGACATCGACGGCGTCAATATTTATGGCCGCGTGGTTGGCGTCCGCGGGCTCATGGTCGAGATCGCCGGGCCCATCCACGCGATGTCGGTCGGCGCCCGCATCGTGATTGACGTTGGCGGCAATCGCTTCATCCCGGCGGAGGTGATCGGCTTCTCCGGCAGCAACGCGGTGGTGATGCCGTTCGGTGGTCTCGAAGGCGTCAGGCGCGGCTGCCGCGCGGTGATCGCAAATGCCGCCGGCTTCGTGCGGCCGTCGCCGGCCTGGCTCGGCCGCGTCGTCAACGCGATGGGCGAGCCGATCGACGGCAAGGGCCCGCTGCCGCAGGGCGCCTCTCCCGTTCCCTTCCGCAACTCGCCGCCGCCGGCGCATTCGCGCAAGCGGGTCGGCAGTCCGCTCGATCTCGGCATCCGCGCGCTCAACACGTTCCTGACCTGCTGCCGCGGCCAGCGGCTCGGCATCTTCGCCGGCTCCGGCGTCGGCAAGTCGGTGCTGCTCTCGATGCTGGCGCGCAACGTCGACGCCGACATCTCGGTGATCGGGCTGATCGGCGAACGCGGCCGCGAGGTGCAGGAATTCCTCCAGGAAGACCTCGGCGAGGAGGGCCTCGCGCGCTCGGTGGTTGTGGTCGCGACCTCGGACGAGCCGGCTTTGATGCGGCGGCAGGCCGCCTATCTCACGCTCGCGATCGCGGAGTATTTTCGCGATGAGGACAAGGACGTGCTGTGCCTGATGGATTCGGTGACGCGCTTTGCCATGGCGCAGCGCGAGATCGGCCTGTCCGCCGGCGAGCCGCCGACGGCCAAGGGCTACACGCCGACGGTGTTCACTGAGTTGCCGAAGCTTCTGGAACGGGCAGGGCCGGGGACCGGGGTCGGTGCCATCACCGCGATCTTCACGGTGCTGGTCGATGGCGACGACCACAATGAGCCGATCGCCGATGCCGTGCGTGGCATCCTTGATGGTCACATTGTGATGCAGCGCTCGATTGCCGAGCGCGGGCGCTATCCCGCGATCAACATCCTCAAATCGGTCTCCCGCACGATGCCGCGTTCGGCCGATCCGGCGTTTCTCCCCGTTATCACCAGGTCGCGCCAGGTGATGGCGACATATGCCGATATGGAAGAGTTGATCCGGCTCGGCGCCTACCGGGCCGGCTCCAGCCCCGAAGTGGACGAGGCAATCCGCCTGCACGAGCCTTTGGAGGCATTCCTCCGCCAGGCCAAGGGCGAGTCGGTCAGTTTGGCCGACGGCTACCGGCAACTGGCGCAAATCCTCTCGAATTTGGAAACGGAACGCTAACTTTGTCAGGCCATCATCCGCCGCAGGTCATTAGTCGCGCCGGCAGGGCCCAGGGGGAGCCGGCCTTGTCCCGCGTTCAGAATTGGGACTTCTGGGGAGTATGAGTCGATGAAGTCACGTGACACGCTGATCCGCCTGAAGAAATTTCAGGTCGACGAGAAGCGCCGCAGGGTCGCCCAGATCGAAGGCATGATCGCCGATTTCCACCGTATGTCGGTGGAGCTTGAGCGCGAGATTCAGGTCGAGCAGGAGCGGGCCGGGATCAACGATCCCGCTCACTTTGCCTATCCGACCTATGCCAAGGCTGCGATCCAGCGCCGCGAAAACCTGACCCGATCCGCCGACGAACTGCGCATCCAGCTTGAAGAGGCCAAGGCGCAGCTCGGCGAAGCCTTCGAGGAACTCAAGAAGGTTGAGCTCCTGGACGAGCGCGACCAGGCTCGCGAGCGCGCTGAGGAGAGCGCGCGGGAGCAGGCCGACATGGACTCGATCGGCTTGATGCGCGCACGTCTCGGCGTTGCCTGAACCCTGAAATGCGGCACGTTGGACGGGAACCGACCCGGGCTGCGAAGCCCGGGTTTTGCTTTGGAAAGGTCCCGAATCCGACCGTCTGGTAGACCGCGGGCTGCCAAACTATGCTACGAAGGGATAGGATTAATTCCCGGCATCAGGCGAACAGGGATCGCGATTTGGGGGATGCTGAATGCTGACGCCGGCTGAACTGGTCTGGCTGATCGCGGCAGTTGCGAAGGGGGACGAGGCCGCTTTCGAGCGTCTGTACGTGGCCACCCGGGCGAAACTCTTCGGGGTCGTCCTCCGTATCTTGCGGCGACAGGATCTTGCCGAGGAGGTCATTCAGGACACTTACGTCAAGATCTGGAACAGCGCAGGACAATTCAATCCGGCGCTGGCGTCGCCGATCACCTGGATGGCATCCATTGCCCGCAACCGCGCTATCGACCTGGTCCGCAAGAAGGGCGAAATCTCGCTGGAGGAAGAGCCTGCGGCGATGGAGGTCGCGGCCGAGACGCCCGATCCGCTGGCGCGGCGCGAGATGACGGAGGAATTGCGCCGGCTGTTGGAGTGCGTCGGTCGTCTGGAGCCGGACCGGCAGAAGCTCGTGCTGCTCGCCTATTACAATGGCTGGAGCCGCGAGCAGCTCGCTGCCAAATTCGACACGCCGGTGAACACGGTGAAGACATGGCTGCGCCGCAGCTTGCTGGAGATCAGGGAGTGTCTTGGGTTTTGAAGGTTTGGATTTTCAAGGTTTGGATTTTGACATCGTGTGATGGCTGATAACGAGGACCATATCGCGCTCGCCGCCGAGTATGCGCTGGGCACGCTCGATGCGGAGGAGCGCGCGCAGGTCGAGACGATGATGGCGATGGACAGGGAGTTCGCCGCCCTCGTGCAGGCCTGGGAATTCAGGCTCGGCCCGCTCAACCAGATGGTGGGCCTGGTCGAGCCGCGGCCGATCGTGTGGGAGAACATCAAGAGCGCGATCGCACAGTCCTCCGGGCCGCAAGTGCCCCTGGCCGTGCCGCCGGAAGCGCCGTCACCTCCGCCGCCGCCGGTCGAGCCCAGAATCGTCGAGGCGGCACCCATCCAGGAGGCACCGGTCGTCGACGACGGGCGGGTCGTCCAACTCACAAGCCGGCTCAGGCGCTGGCGCGGCCTGGCGTCGGCGGTCAGCGCGATCGCGGCGGCGCTGCTGGTGGTGCTGGGACTTCACGTCTACCGGCCCGATGCCTTGCCTGACGCCATCCGTCCGAAGCCGCGCACGGAGATCGTGGAGGTGAAGACACCCCCCGCGCCGCCATCGGGACAATTTGTCGCCGTGCTACAGCAGGACGGTAACTCGCCGGCCTTCATCCTGACCGTCGATGCCGCCACCAGGAATTTCACGGTGCGCCGGGTCGGCGCGACGCCAGAGCCCGGGAAGAGCTTCGAGCTGTGGCTGATCTCCGACAAGCTGCCGCAGCCGCGCTCGCTCGGCGTGATCGGCGCGTATGAGTTCACCGAGCGCCCGGCGCTGTCATCCTACGATGCCGCCACCATCAATGACGCGACCTACGCGGTCACCGTCGAGCCGGAGGGCGGATCACCGACCGGCAGCCCGACCTCGGCGCCGATCTTTTCCGGCAGGCTGATCGAGAGCGTGCCGCCGGGCGCGCCGGCGCCGAACCGCTGATTCAAATAAAAAGAAAACGCCCGTGGGGAGCGGGCGTTTTCGATAGTCAACTTGGGGGTAGTTGGGGGTCTTAATATCCACGTGGCCTTTGGGGGGCTGTAAAGAACCACGTGAATTCCGTAAATTCTTCTCCTGCTCTAGCGTACGAGCGAATTGTTCGTTGAGGTGATGGCCACCGGCTTGCCGGCCTTCATCACCCGCGCGGTCTGATACTCATCCGCGCTATTCCGCGCCATGATGCCAAGGCCGGCCACAACCACACCCGCTACGAGTGCAACGACCACAATCTTCAAATGGGTCGTCCGATCCGCGCTGTAGATCGAGTGGTTCATGGAAGTCTCCTGCCGCCTTCCCTGTCGCTTAGTTTTGTCGGTTACCTGTTCCGACAGGTTCAACATCCTTGCGCCCTTCCAACATAGGAATCGCGGATTCCGTTCCGTAGGGGTCATCACAAACCCGTGAACAGGCGTGATCAGGCGCGATCGAAATCAGCGTTGAGGAGGATATTATCTAGTTATTGCAATGGTTTAGATCGCAAATTAGGCATCTTGGCCATAAGCCGTTGAAATTAAGCCATTTTCCACAAACCAGTTGCATGTGACGAAAATGCTTCGCGGCAAATCAACTGATTTGCGCCCCCGGTTACACGCTGCCGACCGTCTTCAGGCGGGCCCGCGGATGGATCTCCGCCTGCGACAAAACGGTGGTCTGCGAGCGGAACCGTTCAACCAGTGAGCGAACGAAGGGCCGGATCGCGGCCGAGGTCACCAGCACCGGTGCCTCGCCTTCGCGCGCGGCCTGCTCGAAGGCGTTGCGGGTGGAGGTCATGAACTCCGACAGTTTCGACGGCTGCATTGCCAGGCTCCTGTCCTCGCCAGTGCCCACGATCGATTCCGCGAACGCCTGCTCCCAGCGCGCCGACAGCGCGATCAACGGCAGATAGCCATTGTAGGAGGTGTTCTGCGCGCAGATCTGCCGCGCCAGGCGAGCGCGGACATGCTCGACCATGGTTGCCGGATTGCGCGAGAAGGCGAGCGCGTCCGCAATGCCTTCGAGGATGGTCGAGAGGTCGCGGATCGAGACGCGCTCTGCCAGCAGCAGTTGCAGCACGCGCTGGATGCCCGAGATTGTGACCTGGTTCGGCACGATGTCCTTGATCAGTTCGCCCTGCTCCTTCGGCAGCTCCTTCAGCAGCTTCTGCACCTCGCCGTAGGACAAGAGGTCCGACATGTTGTTCTTGAGCAGCTCAGTCAGGTGCGTCGACAGCACGGTGGCGGCATCGACCACGGTGTAGCCCTTCAGCGAGGCCTCTTCCTTCAGCGCGGCGTCGACCCAGGTCGCGGGAAGACCAAAGGTCGGCTCGACGGTGTGGATGCCGGGTATCGCGACCTGGTTGCCGGCGGGGTCCATCACCATGAACTGGTTCGGCCAGATACGTCCCGTGCCGGCGTCGACCTCCTTGATCTTGATGACGTAAGTGTTGGCCTCGAGCTGCACGTTGTCGAGGATGCGCACCGCCGGCATCACGAAGCCCATCTCGACCGCGAGCGAGCGGCGCAGCGCCTTGATCTGCTCGGTCAATCGGTCGGTGCCGTCGGGGCCGTTGACGAGCGGCAGCAGCGCATAGCCGAGCTCGATCTTGAGGTCGTCGATCTTGAGCGCGCTCGAGATCGGCTCCTCGGCGGCCGCTGCGGCGGCCGCAGCCGCAGCAGTAGGGGCGGCGGCAGCCGCGGCTTGGGCGGCCTTGGCGGCATGCTTCTGCTTGCGTGCGGTCCAGGCCAGCGCGGCGGCGCCGGAGCCCAGCGCCAGGAACGGGATCATCGGGATGCCCGGCAGCAGCGACAGCACGATCATCACGCCGGCCGACATGCCGAGCGCCTGCGGATAGCCCGAGAGCTGATTCATCAGCGCCTTGTCGGCAGCACCGGAGACGCCGGCCTTCGATACCAGCAGGCCCGCGGCGGTCGAGACGATCAGCGCCGGGACCTGCGTCACCAGGCCATCGCCGACCGTCAGCACGGTGTAGGTGCGCGCGGCCTCGGCAAAGCCGAGGCCCTGCTGGGCAACGCCGATGATGATGCCGCCGACGACGTTGATGAACACGACGAGCAGGCCCGCAATGGCGTCGCCACGGACGAATTTCGAGGCACCGTCCATGGCGCCGAAGAAGCCGCTTTCGTCCTCCAGCTCCTTGCGCCGTTCCTTGGCGACCTTCTCGTCGATCAGGCCGGCCGACAGGTCGGCGTCGATCGCCATCTGCTTGCCCGGCATCGAATCCAGGTGGAAGCGTGCGGCAACTTCGGCGATGCGGCCCGAACCCTTGGTGATGACCACGAAGTTGACGATGACCAGGATCGCGAACACGATGATCCCGATCACGAAATTGCCGCCCATCACGAAATTGCCGAAGGCCTCGATGACGTGGCCGGCCGCCGCCGTGCCCTCATGGCCGCGCGACAGGATCAACCGCGTGGAAGCGAGGTTGAGCGACAGCCGCAGCATGGTCGAGATCAACAGGATGGTCGGGAACGAGGAGAATTCCAGCGGCGCCTGGATGAAAAGCGCGGTCATCAGGATCAGGATCGACAGCGTGATCGAGATCGCCAGGAACAGGTCGAGCACGATCGACGGCAGCGGCAGGATCAGCACCACCAGGATGGTGAGGATGCCGAAGGCCAGCGCGATGTCGCCGCGCTTCAGGACGTTGGTGATGTCGGCGAGGGAAAAGCCGCCGGATGCCGTGCCCTGACCCGCCGTCACGTCGACCATGGTAGCCCGATCCCCCCGCGCCCGCCGGCCGCGGTCGCCCAATGTCTGCGCGGCGGCTTGCGGGCCGCCGCTCCGAAAGTGAGGCACCGCACTGGCGTCCACGGGGATCTCCTCCCGTTATACGCGATCGACGACACTCGACTTCACCCGGCAATTTTTGCCCAGCGTATGGTTAGCAAAGGGTTAACGGTACTGTCCTTTCGGGGCGCTGGAGGAAGATGAGGCCTGGACTGTGGCCTCGCCCTTCGGGGTCCCGCGGCAAGCCCGGGACGACGCGGGGAAAGGTCCGATTCAAAATTTTCAAACAGCGGTCCCGTAGGATGGGTAGAGCGAAGCGAAACCCATCAGAGTAAGCTGCGCGAATGATGGGTTTCGCTTCGCTCTACCCATCCTACGTGGATTTAAATAGCGGATGTGAGTTCGCATTCTCGCGACGCCTTGCGCCCGAGCTTTGCTTCACTTTCCACCCTCCTCGATATCAGAGGGCGCAGGGAAAGCCGGGTGCCGGTTGCACCCGTGGGTCCCGTGCAACAAAA
>NZ_AUEZ01000006.1:30537-192910 GCF_000426245.1 Bradyrhizobium sp. Ai1a-2
CTTAGCGCCAGCGTCGGGGCGCCAGGACCACACGACTTCGCCGTCCGCTGATGCTGTGTTCGTCGTTCACAGCACCCGCGTCCACCGCATCTCACCGCAACGTTCGTGACGATCGCGATGCGCCCCTCATTCGGGTGAGACGCGCGGAGTTAAATCACTGATTTGCCCGACGGCGAAAGCGATATGTTTTTTGCGGCAAGGCTGGACGGAGCAAATCACGTTGAAATCACTGCAAGAATTCGTGTGTTCTGACTCGTGCTCGGGGCGCTTTCTCAAGGGGGTGGCGCAGCTACACAAGCTGCGACCTACTGTTTCCTTGCGCCGAAGGCCGGCATTGCCGCTCACAAGCGCGATCGACGAATTCCACCGCACCCCGCGGAGGCGGCAAAGGGCGGCCGTCGTGCCTCACGAGCGGATACACTTCGAAAAGCCTTGAATGCCGGCCCTTCACCCAAGCGGCGCAAGCCAGTCTATCGCGCGGTTCCGGAAGCAGACGTTGGCTTCCGAGTGAAGGCTGATCGATTCGCGACGGCATTACGGATGTAGCGTTCTCCGCGGGCCTGGAAATACTGCGGCAACACCGAAAGTTCATGATCTCCAGCCAATTGCATTGGGAGAGTGCAATGCGCATTGTCGAAGACATAGATGGGAAGGCCAGAATGTCCCGACGGCGGGCAAAGTGGCCCAAAAATTTGCGCAGTTTGCCCTGCGCCACGCCCGATCGATTTCCGAACAGTTCACGAGACTTCGGCCCGCCGACCACATTTGCGGTGATGTCGACTGAGCATGTTGATCAAGTGGCTCCCCGCAAGCTCTAACTGCCAGGAGCGCGGCGTTCGGTGGTCACCTTTTCCGTCAATCCCAAAACGACAGCGGTTCTGGCGATTGATCTTCAGAATTGCTTCGTAGAGAATTCACCCGTGGCAGTGCCGGACGGCATTCGCGTTGTCGAGCGGATCAACGGCCTCGTGCGCAGGTTTCGAGAGGCTGGATCGCTCATCGTCTGGACTCGGCACGTGGTGCGTCCGGACCATGCGGATGTTGGGATCTTGGGGATCACTGCTCCGCCGGTGAGTGCAGGGATCATCGACGAGGACGGCCGTTCGTCAGCGCTCCATGCTGCCGTTGATCTGGGGAAGGCCGACATCATCTTGGGCAAGCCCCAATTCGGCTGTTTTCAAAGCACCTCGCTGGACTCACTCCTGCGCGCCCGAGGGATCGACACGGTTCTGATCGGAGGGATCGCCACAAATTTCTGCTGCGAGACTACTGCGCGGGAAGCTCACGCCCGTGAGTACAAGGTTTTGTTCCTTAGCGACGGTACCGCAACGTTCGATCTTGCAGATTCCAAGGGAGAGATGATCGGCGCCGCTGACTTGCAAAGACACACGCTGGCCACGTTGGCGTTCGCCTTTGCTGAGGTTCTGTCCTGCAGCGACGCGGTAGGGCGGCTCGTGTCCGTCGCCTGCTAGTACCTGCTCTCAGAAGAAATAGGAAACGATAGAAGGAGCCGGCCATGCACAGGACACTCGATCCTAGCCGAGACAGCCGATACGACAGTGCCCGTGAGCGGGCTCTCTCCCTGCCGCTGGAAGAGTTCGACCCCGGAGATCCCGAGCTGTTCCGCTCCGATACCCATTGGCCCTATTTCGACCGGCTGCGCAAGGAAGATCCCGTCCACTACACCAGCGACAGCATGTTCGGCCCGTATTGGTCCATCACCAAATACGACGACATCATGGATGTCGAAACCAATCATGAGGTGTTCTCCTCGGCCTCGGCGCTTGGCGGCATCACCCTGGTCGACGTGGCGTCCGACCTGCGCCGTGAGAGCTTGATCAACATGGATCCTCCGCGCCATACCGCGCAGCGCAAGACGATAGCGCCAATGTTCACCGCAACGCATCTCGAACAGCTCGCAATCGGCATCCGTAAGCGCTCTGTCGAATGCTTCGGCAATCTGCCGACCAATGAGGTGTTCGACTGGGTCGACCGGGTCTCGATCGAGCTGACGACGCAGATGCTGGCTGTGCTGTTTGATTTCCCCTGGGAGGATCGCCGCAAGCTCACGCGCTGGTCCGACGTCGCAACGACAATTCCGGGCCCTGGAGGCGTCGTCGCGACCGAGGACCAGCGGCAGGCTGAACTCGAAGAATGCGTGCGATATTTCAGCCGGCTCTGGGAAGCTCGCATCAATCAGCCGCCGAAGAGCGATCTGCTGTCGCTCCTGGCGCACAGCGCGGGCACGCGCGACGTGAACCCGGGCAACTTCCTCGGCAATCTGCTGCTGCTGATCGTTGGCGGGAACGAGACCACCCGCAATACCTTGTCGGGCAGTATCTATGCGCTGAACCGGCATCCGGCGCAGTATGAGAAGCTAAGGAAGAATCCTGCCTTGATAGACAGTCTCGTGCAGGAGGTGATCCGCTGGCAGACGCCGGTTGCGCACATGCGACGGACGGCACTTGCCGACATCGAGTTTCGCGGCAAGAAAATCAGGAAGGGCGACAAAGTCGCTATGTGGTACGTCTCGGCCAACCGCGACGAAGATGCGATCGAGAAGCCGTACGACTTCAGCATCGATCGCGAGCGGCCGCACCGACATCTGTCGTTCGGCTTTGGCATTCACCGATGTGTCGGGCTCAGGCTCGCCGAGCTGCAGCTCAAGATCATCTGGGAAGAGATCCTGAAGCGTTTCGGGCGCATCGAGGTGGTCGGCGAACCCAAGCGAGTGTATTCGAATTTCATCAATGGCTATGAGACCCTGCCGGTTCGGATTGCCGGATAGCAGAGCCGTTCAGACCGAAGCAGAATCTGATCCATGGCGTCGAGCGAAAGGGAGCAGGCACCGGATGCTGGAACATATTCGTTCGCTGGAGAGAGCCAGGTTTTCGGCAATGATGTCGGGCGATCTCACAGCGCTGTCTGCACTACTGGACGACGATCTGATCTATGTTCATTCGAACGGCCAGGCTGACAGCAAGGATGAGTACATCGAGAGCCTTCGTCAGGGCCGGATCACCTATGACGAGATATCGGTGACCGCCGACCGTTTCTGGCAGGTCGAGGGCTGCTTTGTCCTGGTCCAGTTCGTATCGGCCAGAATGCGCCTCGGTGCAGGGGCGGAGCCTGTCGACAGGGCGCTGACAATCATGTCCGTGTGGCGACTTGCCCCGGCCGGCTGGCGATTGGTTGCCATGCAGTCAACAGCAAGGCCTGACGGCACGACACCGTAGTTGCTGTGCATGGGGTGGAAGGCATAACCGCCATCATTGGCGCAATGGACCGAGGGTCAAAGCGCGCTCGCGGCTTTAACAAGTTGTAAACTTCTATTGATCAATTTGACTGACCTAGCCCATGTAGCAAGGAGCTCCAAATGTTGCGCCGCGAGCGTAAAGAGTTGGAACGGAAGCTTGCGCAAACCCGACGGCTGGCACAGGAACCGACCGATCTGTTTACGCTCGAGCGGTTGGCGCAGCTCATCGAGGAATTGGAGTTCCAGTTGGAGGCCGGTCGCGTCGCTGCCTAGAGCATGATGCGTTTTGGTCGAATCGGCCCGTCCACGCGTTTCACCTCTCCCGCTTGCGGGAGAGGCGTAGGCCCGCCTACGGCGGCCGTTCTTAAGAACGCCGAAGCGAAGCTTCGGCTATGGCGTAGGCGCCGGGTGAGGGCTCTCTCCACACGGTCGGACAGCTTGAATCGCGGAGAGACCCCCACCCCAGCCCTCCCGGAGCGAGCTATGCTCGTCTCCCCCGCAAGCGGGAGAGGGAGCCCAGCAGCGATCGCGGATGCAATTCGACCTGATTTCATCGCGCTCTCGGCGCGCGCTCGTCTGTCGTAAAAGCTGCGTTTGCCGCATCTCTCAGTCGGCTGCCGTGACGACGTAGTCGGCGAATTGCACGTGACTATCGGCCTTCGACCATAGACCGACGCGGCCTGAGACGGGCTGGGCCAATGTGTGCTCTAGATAGAGCTTGCCATCGAGATAGCCCTCGACCTTCGTGCCAACGATGCGGACCTTGAGGTCGTGCCATTGGCGCGTGGCGGTCGGCGTGTTGCGCACCCATTTGACCGACGAGCGCTTGCCGTTCTCGAACTTCCAGAGCACGAGGTTGTTTTCCAGACAGTTGGCGCGGATGGTCAGGTAGTTGCCGTTCGGCTTCAGGTTGAACAGGATTCCGGCACCCTGATCGATGCGGCCGGACAATCCCTGGAAGCGCACCGTGATCTCGCCATTGGTGAAGTCTTGGATGTTGGGCGCGATCACGTAGGGGAAATAGGCATAGGCCTGGACCCGGTCGAGGAACTCCGCGTAGCGCTCGCCATAAAGCGCGCGCGCCTTGTCGGCGATCTCGGCAGACGATTCTCCCTCCCTCCACTGCCGGCCGTCCACCGCGAGCACCTTCTTGCCGCTATCGTTCTCGATCCGCCAGATGCCGACGACCGGCACGAGCGATTTCGGTTCGGCGCCAACGGTTTCATCTCCGAAGTCGATCTTCGTCGGCTGCCCAGCGAGCGCCGGCAGCGCTAGCGCTGCGACAATCATCGCAGCAGCGACGGGCCTGATGCTTCCTCCTGCGGTCATGATTGAGCTCCTCTGCAGGTGAACGGGGATTTGGCCGGCGGGCGTCGGCTCCACCACCACGCGCCCGCGATCAACAGCGGTAGTCCGCCGACGAACCAGAACAGTGCCGCATCCGCCGTGGCGACCAGCGGATAGCCCGGATATTCGTCGCCGGGTGCGGACGCGGGCGGTTGCATGCCGGCGAGAGCGTACAACAGCGGCAGGACTTCGCGCGGGCTGGTCGAGCGGCTGACGTCCGATCGGGCGCCGTAGGAATATTCGATTTCGCCATAAGCATCGTTGGCCGGCTGGCCGGCGGCATCGCGATGGCTGCCAATGACAATGATCGAAACATTCGGCATCGCGCGATCGAGCTTTGCCAGCACGTTGCGCTGCAGATCGGCATAGCGTGGATCCTCGGGTGCGAGATTGACCTTGATGACCAGAGGCAATCGGAGCGTGGCGAGCAGCCGCTGGTCGGCAGCCGGGAAGGAGTTTCGCCGGTCCTGGGTGACATCGACCGATTGCTTGATCTGCGTCGTCATGCCGAGGGCCAGCAAGACGGCGAGCACGCATGGGACAGAACGCATGCACTTGGTTTGCGTTGGCGTGCCGGGCGGCAGCCAGACGGAGGCGAGGGCGGACAGGCCTGCGATTGCGCCGATGATGCCGAGCACCGGCCCGGCGGAGAACAAGCCCTGTTCGAACGGGCGCAGCGCTTGCGTCAGCGATAGTTGTGCGACAAAGGCCGCGACGCCGGAATGGCCGGCGAGGGTGAAATCGAGCACCCATGATCCGATCGTCACCGCCAGCGCGATGATGGCTGAAGTGGCCGAACTGTCGGCAATGGTCGCGGCGAATAGTGCGATCGCGCCCACGAGCAGGCCGTAGAGCAGATGGCCGAACAGGAGATTGACGGTCTCGGACGCCGCAAGATGCCCACCCATCATCGCCCAGATCGCGAGTGCTGAAAGGGCGGGGATGCTTGCCAGGATCCAGGCCGCGAGCACAGCGGCGAGCTTGGCAAGAATGAGCGTCGAGGATCGATAGGGCAACTGGATCAACAGGCGCAGCGCGCCCGACTCCTTTTCCTGCCCCAGCACGCGGATCGCCACGAATGGGAACAGCAGCGTGACCGCGACGTAGAAAGCGCCGAATGTCGGCACCAGAACGCCGTCGAGCGGCGACAGGCTTGCCGCCAGAACTGGAGATTGCCGCGCGGACGCGCTCGCTTCGCCATAGAGCGAGACGGCCTGAACGAAACTGTAGCCGATCAACGGACAGACCAGGAGCAGCATCGTCCATAGCGCGCGGCCGCAGACGATCTCGGCCAGTTCCTTTGCAAGCAACGGAGTGAGCGGCGCCTCGCGAGCGAGATATGGTTCAGGTGAGCGCAAGGAAAATATCCTCCAGCGAACCGCCCGTCAGCGCGGCTTTCGCGCGCAATTCGCCGAGAGTGCCGATACCGCGCACCTTTCCTCCGGCGAGCAGCAGAAAGCGGTCGCAGACACGCTCGGCATCCGCGAGCTGGTGGATGGCGAGGATGAAGGTGCGTCCCCGCGCCGCTTCCTGGCGGATCAGGTCGATGATGGTTCGCGTCTGCCTGATGTCGAATCCATCGAACGGCTCGTCCATCACCAGCACGTCGTGCGGCGTCAGCAGGCCGAGCCCCAACAGCAACCGGCGATTATAACCCTTGGACAGTGCATGCACGCGCTTGCCAAGGACCGGCGTCAATCCGACGGCAGTGACCGTTGCGGCTGCCTGCGCCTGCGTTCGCTTGTAGACCCGCGCAAAGAAGGTCATGGCGTCGATCGCGAACCGGTCCTGATAGGGCCGTACTCCGTCGGGCAGATAGAACAGCGCTTCCTTTCTCCGCGGCGGCGGCAATTCCTCGCCGCACCAGAACACGGCGCCTTGCTCCGCTGCAAGCAGGCCCACGAGCGCTTCCAGCAAGGTCGTCTTACCGGCCCCGTTCGGACCGACAATGCCAAGGATTTCGCCGGTCGCGACGGAAAATGAGACGTGCGCGACCGCCATCTCGCGGCCATAGCGCTTGGTGAGGTTTTCCACGCGCAGGAGCTCGCAGGGCTTATCGCGAGCAGCGGCATCCGCAGGGATCATGGACCGCTCCAATCGCGGCGGGCGCACACATGGGCTCCTTTCTCACTTCTGCGCCACGGCTGTCTTGTCGAGCGCGGCGCGGATGCCTCGGGCGAGCTTCAGTGCGTCGTCGTTGGCCCAGAAATGGATGAAGAACATCCGCGGCTGCTCGTCGAGCATGTGACTGTGGATCGCGGTCACCTCGATGTCGCCGGCGCGCAGGGCTCGGATCAGCGGATTGACCTCGTCGCCGGTGACGAGGAAGTCGCCGGTGATGGCGGCCTTGCCGCCACCGGTCGGCTGGAAGTTGATCCCGTTGGCGCCGCCCATCGCGGGGGTGACCGCCATGCCTGCTTCGGTCGCCGGCTCGCGGCGCGGGATCGTGAACTGATCGACGCCGCCGGTGACGTTCCCCTTGGCGTGCATGATCTCGTCGAGCTTCGCGGTGTCGAGGTCGACGGCGGGTGTCGATCCGCCGGTCGTCGCCGCCGGTGGTTCGAACGGCGTCTTGCTGCCGGTCGACAGCGCCTCGTGGATCGCGGTGGCCAGCTTCGCCGGATCGCCATGGCCGGCGACATGCATGTAGAACGTCGCGGGCGAAGCGCGCAGGATGTGGTTGTGGACCGCCGTGATGTCCAGGCCGCTGTTCAAGAGCTTCGTCATGACCGGCGTGATCTCGGATTCGAGCAGGACGAGGTCGCCCATCACCATCGCCTGGCCGTCCATCGGTGTGAACGCCACCCAGCCGCCAAGCGCGAGCGCGGGCTTGATAGCTACGCCGTCGAGCGTGACGTGCAGATCGGACCGCGGCAGGCCATAGCGATGGACCTCGCCGCTGACGGTGGCGGTCTTGCCGAGCGCTGCGTCCACCTTCTTCCAGTCGATCGCCTGCGCGTGAGCTTCCGAGATGAACGGCTCCGCAAAGATGTTCCAGTCGACGGGCTGCGCCGACGCGAGGCTCGGCAAAAGCAAGGCCGCGGCGATGGCGGCAAAACGAGTTTTCATGGTCATGGGGATTGGCTCCTCTTGTTGGAGTTCGTGTACTGGAGATGCTTGTGCTCGCGGCGGCAGCGCGCAGCTCTACCGCCGCTCCTTGATTTGACCGCTGCTGTCGACGACGATCTGGACTTCCTTGCCGTCCTTGACGGCCTTCACGACGATGCCTTCGGCCGTCGATTTCATTTCACCGACCTGCGAGTAGCCGGCGGATTCGAGCTTCGCGACGAGTTCCTGTTGCGTCAGGGCGTATGCAGGCGACAGCACGCCCGTCATCATCAGGCAAAGGGCTGCACCGGAGATCAGTCGCATCATGGTCTTTGCTCCCGGGTTGTGCCTCCAGCCCGCTTGTCTTGTTGATATCGTCATCCTGCCGGCCTCCGCATGCGGTCAGATGATGCCGGTCAGGCGCAACAGGATGCCCGTGATGCAGGACGCCGCAAGGACGACAAGCATCCCCACATTGAAGCGGAAGATCGCGGTGGCGGCCGCGATCGACAACGCCAGCGCCGCCCAATCCACGCTGCTCAGCGCCGGTGCATCGAAGGAGAGGCCGAAGCCTTGAACTGGAAAAGTCTGCCGGAAGATCGTGTGCAGCGCGAACCAGATCGAGAGATTGAGGATGACGCCGACGACCGCGGCGGTGATCGCCGAGAGCGCACCGGCGAGCGCCTTGTTGCCGCGCATGGTCTCGATGTAGGGACCGCCGAGGAAGATCCAGAGGAAGCAGGGCGTGAACGTGACCCAGGTCGCGAGCAGCCCGCCGAGCGTGCCCGCCAGCATCGGAGACAGTTCGCCTGCCTCACGGAACGCCGCCATGAAGCCTACGAACTGGACGACCATGATCAGCGGTCCCGGCGTCGTCTCGGCCATGCCGAGGCCGTCGAGCATTTCGCGGGGCTCGACCCAGTGATAGTAGTTGGCCGCCTGCTGCGCCACATAGGCCAGCACGGCATAGGCGCCGCCGAACGTCACCATCGCCATCTTGCTGAAGAAGATCGCGATCTGGCTGAAGACATTCGACGGGCCGAGGCCAACGAGCAGCGCGGTGACGGGAACGAGCCAGAGCGCAAGCCAGATGGCACCGACGCGCAGCGCCCGGGACGCGCTTGGCCGAACGTGCTCTGGGACTGCTTCGTCGAGCATGCTGTCGATCGCGGCGGGATTCTTTCCGCCGTGCTCGAGCGCGGCGAATTCCGGCCTGTCGAGCCGTGCGCCGATGTAGCCGATGACACCGGCAGCCACGACGATCAAGGGAAACGGCGCCGCGAAAAAGAAGATCGCGACGAACGCGATCGCCGCGATCGCGATCATGACCCGGTTGCGAAGGGCGCGCTTGCCGATCCGGACCACCGCCTGGATCACGATCGCGAGGACGGCCGCCTTGAGGCCGAAGAACAGCGCCTCGACGAAGCCGACATTGCCGTAGGCGGCGTAGATGTAGCTCAGCGCCATGATGGCAACGACGCCGGGCAGGATGAACAGGCCTCCGGCCACGACCCCGCCGACAGTCCGGTGCAGCAGCCAGCCGATATAGGTTGCAAGCTGCTGCGCCTCGGGTCCGGGCAGCAGCATGCAGTAGTTGAGCGCATGCAGGAAGCGCGCTTCCGAAATCCAGTTCTTCTCCTCGACGAGGATGCGATGCATCACCGCGATCTGCCCGGCCGGCCCGCCGAAGCTCAGGATCGCGACGCGCAGCCAGACCGCGAGCGCCTCGGTAAAGGCGATGCCGTGCGCCTCGCCGGGCGAAGCGGCTTTGGAGTCTGCGGCGAGGGTGGTCATGGCTTCACCTTGCTGGTCGGCCAGTTATGGGTCTCCTTGGTCGCGTCGCGGCACCAGCGATAGAAGGCGTCGTAGAGAAGCAGGCCGGCGTTGAGCTGCTCGAGGTCGTCGTCGTACATGCGCGACAGGCCGAGCGACGCCGCGAGCAGGCCCGGCGCCTCCGGAGACAGATCGAGCCGCGCGGTGTCGGCCGCGCGCACCATGACGGCGAGCCGCTCGAGTGCGGGCGTGGACAGCCCGAACTCCTGCACCATCACATCGAAGGTGCAGAGCTCGCCGCGGTGGCTCCAGAACACATTCTCGATGTCGAACGGCGTGGCCGCGAAGCGCTCGGCGACCGCCACGACTTCCGCAGGAGTGACGAACAGGAAGACCGCGGCGGGATCGACGAACCGGCGAATCAGCCAGGGACAGGCGATGCGATCGATCTTCGGCCGCGATCGCGTCACCCAGACGGTGCGCCCGCGCCCGTCACGCTTCGGAATCCTCTCGGCGGGCACGGTGGGCAGTTCCGCCTGTTTCCAGCCGAGATGGCCGCCTTCCAGGATCTCCGCCGCGATGCCGTTGTGGCGGAGCCAGGCGGCGGCGCCTTCGCTGAGCTTCTCGCCCTTGTTGCAGATGACGATCGCCGAGCGCCCGGCCAGCTCTCGCGCCCAGTCGTGAACGTCGAGATGTGAGCGGCGCGTCGCGCCCGGGATCAGTCTCGGATCCGCCGCGAAGTCGTCATCAAGGCGGACGTCGATCAGAACAGGCACGCTGGCCGTGCCAATCAATCGTGAAAGCTTGTCAGGGGAAATGGATGTGTATGAAGACATGCTGCGTCCCTCATCGTTAAGGACGCGATACTTGGGCATGTCGCCTCGCGGGGAGATCGCCTAATCCCCGTGAGGCAAAATAAACTCCTTGCTGCCGGCCATGTCAATCGACGTCGCGATGCGTCCGCAGTCCTGACAAATCCCTGATCGGATGTTCCGATCGGTTCCGCGACATGTCGAAGCATGGCGATGTCCGTCGCCCCGCTGCATACTGCGACGTGCATTTCGCGGACGAACCGATAACGCACATCTTGTTGACCGTCCCTCCTGATTGACGCCCCAGATCTGTGGTTCGATCTTGCTCTTGAACCTGGCAATGGGGCCGGGATGGAGATCATCTGATGAGCGCCGTGAACGCAGTTTCTGGTCCGGTCGTGACTGCCGTTGCGCCAGCCGATATCGAACGGGCCATTTCCGTTCTGGTGCTTGCCTTCAGCACCGATCCGGTGGCGCGTTGGACCTATCCGGATCCGGACCAGTACCTCGCATCACTCCCGGCGTTCGTGCGCGCATTCGGCGGCCGCGCCTTTGAGCAAGACACGGCGCGCTGTGCCGACGACTATGTGGGCGTGGCGCTGTGGCTGCCGCCGGGCATCGAGCCCGACGAGGCGGCCCTCGCAGCGACCATGCCGGCAGGGCGAGAGTCCGAGATGGCTGCCGTTTTCGAAGGGATGGCGGCCTATCATCCCCATGAGCCTCATTGGTATCTGCCGCTGATCGGTGTCGATCCGGTGTATCGCGGCAAGGGTCGTGGCGGAGCGCTGCTGGGAGACGCCGTTCGGCTGTTCGATCGGGATCATGTTGCGGCCTATCTCGAATCCACCAACCCGGCCAACATCCCGCTGTATCAGCGACATGGCTTCGAGCTCCTCGGCACGATCCAGGCGGGGACATCGCCGCCACTGTTTCCAATGCTGCGCCGGGCTCGCTGAGGGCGCCGGCTTCGGCTGAAGCGTTCCGCGCAAGTTCACCAAAGCGATCGCGTGTTCCAGAGGGCGACGGCTATCTGCCGGGCGTCAGCGTCGCATCGTGTCGGCCTGTTTCCCAATAGGAACAAATGGTCGCTGCGATGCAGCAACCGAAGATTGAATTGTCCGATGACAGACCGGGGAAAGGAGATGTAGCCTCACGAAAAATCAAATGCACGGGAGGATGGCATGCCAGACGCAATGGTTGCAGCACGTGCTTCAGAGGCGACAAACGGCACGGCGCAACAGGTCGACGTCGCGGTGGTGGGGGCCGGGTTCGCCGGCCTCTATCTTTTACACCGGTTGGCCAAGGCTGGCTTCAGCACGGTGGCGTTGGAGGAGGCCGACGACGTCGGCGGCACCTGGTACTGGAATCGCTATCCCGGCGCGCGTTGCGACATTCAGACCATCGACTACAGCTACACATTCGATCCGGAGCTGGAGCGCGCGTGGCAATGGTCGGAGAAATACGCGACCCAGCCTGAAATCCTGCACTATCTCGGCTTCGTCGCCGATCGTTATGACCTCAGGCGTCATATCCGCTTTGGCACCAAGGTCACGGCGGCGACGTGGGATGAGGCCGCGGAGCGCTGGCTGCTCACGACCGATAGTGGCGCGGCCGTCTCGTGCCGCTACTACATCATGGCCACGGGCTGTCTCTCCGCGCCCAAGCCGCCGGAGATCGACGGGGTCAAGGACTTCGAGGGCGACGTCTATTTCACCAGCCGCTGGCCGCATGAGGGAGTCAACCTCGCCGGCAAGCGCGTAGCCGTCATCGGCACGGGATCGTCGGGAATCCAGTCGATCCCAATGATTGCGGAGCAGGCGGCGCACCTCACGGTTTTCCAGCGCACGCCGAACTTTGCGCTGCCCGCGCACAACGGTCCTCAGCCGGCGGATCGGTTCGCGATGCTGGAGGGTGACCGCGCCGGCTATCGCGAGCAGGCGCGCTGGTCGCTCACGGGCGTGCCATATCCGCAGCAGACCGTGGTGAGTTGGCAATTGAGCGATGCCGAGCGGCGCGAGCGCTTCGAGCAGGCCTGGGCCGCGGGCGACCTCGTCCATGTGCTGACGCAGCTCTGGGCCGACCAGGGCGTGGACGTCGACGGCAACACGCTGGTCAGCGAGCTGATTCACGAGAAGATCCGCGCAGTCGTGAAGGATCCTGATACGGCCGAGGCGCTCACGCCGCGCGACCATCCGTTTGGCGCCAAGCGTCCCTGTCTCGATACCAACTATTATGCCACCTATAACCGTCCCAACGTCACGCTGGTGAACCTGAGGCAGGAGCCGATCAAGGAGATCACGGCCTCCGGCATCACGACCGAGAAGCGCAGCTTCGATCTCGATGTGATCGTGTTCGCCACCGGCTTCGACGCCATGACCGGCGCCATCAAGGCGGTGCATCCGATCACGGGACGTCACGGAAAATCGCTGTCCGACGTCTGGTCGCACGGACCGCAGACTTATCTCGGGCTGACCGTCGCGGAGTTTCCCAACCTGTTCATGATCACGGGGCCGGGCAGCCCGTCGGTGCTGTCGAACATGGCGGTATCGATCGAGCAGCATATCGACTGGGTGGTCGATCGATTGATCGCGCTGCGCGAGGCGGGCTTCACCACCATCGAAGCGACCGAGACGGCGCAGGCCGGTTGGGCGCAGCACATGGCCGACTGCGCGACGGTCACGCTGCATCGGCTCGCCAACACCTGGTACACGGGCGCAAACGTTCCGGGCAAGGCGCGCGGCGTGATGCCGTATACCGGCGGCGTCGGCCCGTATCGCAGCATCTGCAACGAGATCGTCAGCCGCGGCATGCTCGGCTTCAAGCTCACCGGGCCGAACGTTGCAGAGCAATGCAACGACGGCGAGGTCGTACGCCTGCAACCGGATGTGCGGCTCGTGCTCGGCATGCTCGCGGACATGAACCTGCCGCCGATCGAGTCCCTCGGCGCCCAGGGCGCGCGCGACTTCCTCGACGAGTTCAACAAGGGCCGTCCCGCGGGCCGGCCGGTCGGAGAGATCGTCGACGGCACGCTTCCCGGCAATGACGGTCCGCTGCCCTATCGCCTCTATCGGCCGGCGACGCCGGGGCCGCATCCGATCGTGGTCTATTTCCATGGCGGCGGCTGGGTGCTGGGCGACGAGCAGTCGGACGATCCGTTCTGCCGCGACATGTGCCGGCGAAGCGGAATGATTTTCGTCAGCGTTGGCTATCGGCATGCGCCCTGGCACCGCTTCCCGACCGCGGCGGAGGATGGCTTTGCCGCGACGCGCTGGATTGCCGAGCATGCGGCCGAACTCGGCGGTGTGCCAGGACCGGTGCTGGTCGCCGGCTGGAGCGCCGGCGGCAATATCGCGGCCGTCACCTGCCAGCTCGCGCGCGATCGCGGCGGCCCCGAGATCGCGGGACAGCTCCTGCTGACCCCGGTCACCGACTGCACGTTCGACCGGCCGTCCTACACCGACAATGCGACGGGTTACTTCGTGACGCGTTCGCTGATGTATTGGTTCTGGGACATCTACTGCTCGCCCGGCGACCGGACCGATCCGCGCGTCTCGCCGCTACGCGGCAAGCTGGAGGGCTTGCCCCCGGCCTTCGTGGTGACCTGCGAGTTCGATCCGCTGCGTGACGAGGGGATGGCTTACGCCGAAGCGCTCGCTGCTGCCGGCGTACCGGTCGAGCAGCTCAACGCCCGCGGCCATTTCCACTGTTCGTTCACCATGGTCGACGTGATTATCACCGGCGTCAGCGGACGTGTGCGGATGGCCGAAGCCTTGCGCCGGTTTGCCGGGCTGGGTGACGAGGGGGCGGTGCCTATCGGCGTGGCCGCGGAGTAGAAGAATGTAGAACGTAGGATGGGTAGAGCGAAGCGAAACCCATCAAATCGCATCGACTGAAGCGAAACCCATTACTCTCCGGGATGAAGGTGATGGGTTTCGCTGCGCTCTACCCATCCTACGCGTCTACGCGCTGTCTCGCGACGTCCGCCTCGATGTGGCGAAGATATCCCAACTCACCATGAAGATCGCGGCGATCAGCGGGCCGATGACGAACCCATTCAGGCCGAAGACCTCGATGCCGCCGAGCGTGGAGATCAGCACGACGTAGTCGGGCAGCTTGGTGCCCTTGCCGACCAGGAAGGGACGCAGCACATTGTCCACCAAGCCGATGACGAGCACGCCATAGGCAATAAGACCGAGGCCCTGCCATATGGCGCCGGTCGCCAGGAAATAGATGGCAACGGGGATCCAGACCAACCCGGCGCCGATCGCCGGCAATAGCGACAGGAAGGCCATCAACACGGCCCACAAGATCGGCGCGTGAACGCCCAAAAACCAGAACGCCAGTCCGCCGAGCGCGCCCTGAGCCATCGCGACCAGCACGCCACCCTTGACGGTGGCGCGGACGACATCGGCGAATCGCGTGAACAGCGCGGACTTCCGATCGGCCTCGAGGGGAACGGCCTCCCTGATCCTATCAGCCACTGCCTTGCCGTCGCGCAACAGGAAAAACAGAAGATACAGCATGATGCCCAGGCTGATCACGAAATCGAATGTGTTCATCCCGATGCTGAGCGCCTGAGGCGCCAGAACCTGTCCGCCCTTCATGAGGCCGGACGTCAACGTTTCGCGCAGGGCCGAAAGATCGCCCAGGTTGAAGCGATCCAGCCAGCCGGTCGCCCACGCAGGCAGCGCATCGAAAACCCGCTGGACGTAGCCGGAGAAGTTGTACTCCCCGGACTGTATCTTTGAGTAGAGACCGGCAGCTTCTCGAGCCAGGGACGTCGCGATGATAGCGAGCGGCAGCAGCACCATCGCGATGATAAGCAGGACCGTGATCGAGGCGGCGAGGGTCTCCCTTCCGCCGACCGATCTCAATATCCTCCGGTTGACCGGCGCAAAGATGACGGCCACGACGATAGCCCAGAGCACCGCGCCATAGAACGGCTGCAGGATCCAGGCGAACGCCAGGGTGACGACGAACAGCAGCAGCAGGAAACCTTGATCTTCAATCCGTCGCACGGCCGTCTCGCTTTCACCTTTGCAGCCATCTTCCATACAACGAATCCGATGCGGGCTCCGTTCACGGACTTGTATAACGCCTTTCGGCCCGCGCCGTGCCGTAGCGCTCTACCGACTTGCATCTGCTCAATGATTCCCACGCTCGATTGGGCCGGGGGACGTCCGCCAACGGCCGGTCAGCAGCGAACGAACTCAGAGAATCGCTTCGATACCTTTGCGACGGATTACGTCAAGCAGGACAAGCGCCGGGCCGGTCGGACGTCTAACCCCGCGTTCAAGCTGCGAGACGTATCCCACGGTCAGGTTGAGGTAACGCGCGAAAACCGCCTGGCTAAGGTTGGCGTGTTCGCGGAGAGCCCTGATTTGGCGTCCCGTCAGCGACGCCTTGACGGCGGGAGGGATCTCGGCCTTGTGCCGCATGGTGATCTTCTCGTGCTCGGCTTTTGTCAGCAGGCCGCTCGCGCGCATGTCCAGCGCCGTCTCCAACAGTTCTTTGGTGAGCCGGCTGGTTCTCGTCTTTGGCTTCTTAGTCTTCGCTGCCATGTCGCACCTCGATCAAGGTTCCGTCCTTGAGGGCTTGTTCGATCTTTGGATCGCTGGCGTTCAGGAAAGACTCGGCGATCTGCCGCAACGTCACCAACTCCGCATCATCGATATTTTCGCGTTCGTTTTTCGCGAAGCCGAACAGGAAGACGGCTCGATGAGAGCCAAACCCGACAAGCAGGCGAAAGCCTCCTCTCTTACCCTCTCCCGGCCTCGCAACACGCTGTTTGATAATGCGGCCGCCAAGGTCGGCGTCGATCAAGCCGCGCCGTGCGCGTTCGACGGCGGAAACCAGACTGGTATCGGGGATGCCATTCTGACGGGTGAACCTCGCAAGCGTCTTGGTCTTAAAGATGCGCACAAGCTCTTCTCTAATTCCATAAACTATAGTTTATAGCGCTATAGATAGCAAGGGCCGAGCTCGACGAGTTCTGTCTGCTACAAGCTGGAGAACCTGATCGCCGCAAGTGTACTTCTGCAATGCTGCACTCGCTGGTGCGTGACGTCGTCATGCGCCGGTATTCTCCCACAAGATGCCTCCGTCCCATTTGGCGGAGATGTCGCATCCTGCAAACGTCGTCATAGTCTCGCGCCGAAAAAGAAACGTGGAGGAAACATGACGGAGAGCACCATTGAGACGATCGCTTCGCCGGTCGAGGAGGGCGGGGCGGTATCGCCCAGGAAAGTGTTCTGGGCGACCTGGTTCGGATGGATGCTCGATGGCTTCGACTCCTCCATGTACAGTTATATCCTGGTCGGCGCGCTCTCGGAATTGTTGCCGGCGAGCGGGATCGAGGCGAGCCACGCCAATATCGGCATCTATGGCGGCCTCCTGTTCTCGATCTTCATGCTTGGCTGGGCCTGCTCGATGGTGTGGGGCTGGGCGGCTGACCGCTATGGCCGCGTCCGGATCATGTGCTGGACGGTGCTGGTCTATTCGTTGTTCACGGCACTGTGTGGGCTTGCCACCGGCGTCGTGATGTTCGCTCTGTTTCGCTTCATGGCGGGCTTTGGCGTCGGCGGCGAATGGGCGGCGGGTACGCCGCTGCTGCAGGAATCCGTGCCCGAACACACAAGGGTGAGATTGGCCGGCTGGCTGCACACGGCGACGCCGACAGGACTGTTTCTCGCCGCTGCCGTCACGCTGATCGGCGGCAGCGTGCTCGGCTGGCGCGGCATGTTCCTGCTCGGCATCCTGCCGGCGCTGTTGATCGCGTACTTGCGCAGCAACATCCCAGAGCCCGCCCGCAGCCACGCGTCCAAGACCAAGACCTCCGTGGCGGCGCTGTTCTCGGGCGCGCAGGCGCGCACCACCTGGGCGGCCGCGCTGATGATGGCCTGCATCATCTTCGGCCTGTGGTCATCCAACTTCTGGGCGCCGACGGTGATCATCACCAAGCTCACCGCGGCGGGCGCGACGCCGGCCCATGCGCAGCAGATGGGTGCGGTCGCGGGTTTGATCACCAATGTAGGCACGCTGACCGGCTGCCTGCTGATGCCATGGATCACTGGCTACCTCGCAAGCCGCCGCCGGACGGCGGTGCTGTTCTTCATGGGCTCGCTGATCTCGGTGGTGGTGAGCTACAAGATCGCCATCGAGCAGCTCGACAACCTCGCGCTGTTCCTGGTCCTGCTTCCGGTGCTCGGCTTCTTCACCAACGGCGTCTTCGGACTGTTCACGATCTGGCTGCCGGAGATGTTTCCGACCGCCTTGCGGGGATCCGGCTCCGGCTTTGCCTTCAGCATGGGGCGCGTATTGGGCGCGGCCGGCCCGACCCTGATCGGCGCGCTCGCTGCAAAGACCGGGAGCTATCCGCTCGCGATCTCGCTGCTGTCGCTGATCTACGTGGTCGGCCTGCCTTTCATCGCGATGGCGCCCGAAACGGCGGGGAAGCCGCTGGCAAAGTAGAGTCAGGCGCGCGCTTCGGTTCGCATCATTCGGCCAGCTCCGGAACGCGCGCCTTGCTCGCCGTCACCGGCGCCGCGACCGGCGGATGTGATTGGTCCAGGTCGTCGGAAGGCAGGCCGAAACCCTTGACGATGCCGAAGATCGCGGGGATCACGATCAGCGTCAGCAAGGTCGAGGAGACCATGCCGCCGATCATGGGCACCGCGATCCGCTGCATGATCTCGGAGCCGGTGCCGGTGCTCCACATGATCGGCAACAGGCCGGCCATGATCGCGACCACCGTCATCATCTTCGGCCGCACGCGCTCGACCGCGCCCTCCATGATCGCATCGCGCAGGTCGCTCCGGGTCAACGCGCGTCCTTCGGCAACGCGACGCTCCCTGATCTCGGCCAGCGCCTGGTTGAGATAGATCAGCATCACGACGCCGGTCTCGGCGGCGACGCCCGCGAGCGCGATGAAGCCGACCGCGACCGCAACCGAGAGGTTGAAGCCGAGCCACCACATCAGCCAGAGGCCGCCGACCAGCGCGAACGGCAGCGACAGCATCACGATGGCGGTTTCGGTGACCGATCGGAAGTTGAGGTAGAGCAGCAGGAAGATGATCAGGAGTGTCGCCGGCACGACGATCTTCAACCGCGCCATTGCGCGTTCGAGATATTCGTACTGGCCGCTCCAGATCACATAGTAGCCCTGCGGAAACTGGATGCTTGCCTGCACGGCATGCCGCGCGTCGGCGACGTAACCGCCGAGGTCGCGGTCGCGGATGTCGACATAGATGTAGGTCGCAAGCTGTCCGTTCTCGGTCCGGATCGAGGTCGGCCCACGCGCCGGCTGGATGGTTGCGACCTCGCCGAGCGGCACCGCGCCTCCCGCCGGCATCGGCACCAGGATGTCGCTTCCGATCGCTTTCGGATTGTCGCGGAGATCGCGGGGGTAGCGCATGTTGACGGTGAAGCGCTGCCGGCCCTCGACCGTCGTCGTCACCGTCTGTCCGCCGAGCGCAGTCGCGATCGTATCCTGTACGTCCTGGACCGACATGCCGTAGCGCGCGAGCGCCGTGCGGTCCGGGGTGATCTCGAGATAATAGCCGCCGATGCCGCGCTCGGCATAGGCCGACGATGTCCCCGGCACGGCTTTGAGCACCTGCTCGATCTGCCTGGCGAGACGATCGATCTCGATCAGGTCGGTGCCAACAACCTTCACGCCGATCGGCGTGCGGATGCCGGTCGAGAGCATGTCGATGCGCGCCTTGATCGGCATGGTCCAGGCGTTGGAGACACCAGGGAATTGCAGCGCCTTGTCCATCTCCGCGATCAGGCTGTCGATCGTGAGGCCCGCGCGCCATTGCTCCTTGGGCTTCAGGTTGACGATGGTCTCGAACATCTCGGTCGGCGCCGGATCGGTCGCGGTCGCGGCGCGTCCGGCCTTGCCGTAGGCCGATGAAACCTCGGGGAACGCGCGGATGATCCGATCCTGCATCTGCATCAGCTCGGCGGCTTTGGTCACGGAGATGCCGGGCAGCGTGGTCGGCATGTAGAGCAGGGTGCCTTCATTCAGGTTCGGCATGAATTCCGTTCCGAGCTGTCGCGCCGGCCAGATCGTCACAGCGAGGACGGCGAGCGCAAGCAGCACGACCAGCGTCTTGGCACGCAATACGCCCGTGATGACGGGACGATAGATCCAGATCAGGAAGCGGTTGATCGGATTTTTGTGCTCCGGAACGATCTTGCCGCGGACGAAGATCACCATCAGTGCCGGCACCAGCGTGACCGACAGCAGGGCGGCGGCCGCCATCGCGAAGGTCTTGGTGAAGGCCAGCGGGCTGAACAGCCGGCCTTCCTGGGATTCCAGCGTGAAGATCGGCATGAAGGAGACGGTGATGATCAGCAGGCTGAAGAACAGCGCTGGCCCCACTTCGGCGGCGGCATCGATCAGGATCGAGAGCCGCGACTGCCCGGGCCTGGCACGCTCGAGATGCTTGTGGGCGTTCTCGATCATGACGATGGCGGCGTCCACCATGGCGCCGATCGCAATGGCGATGCCGCCCAGACTCATGATGTTGGAGCCGATGCCGAGCAGCTTCATCGCGCCGAATGCCATCAGCACGCCGACCGGCAGCATCAGGATCGCGACCAGCGCACTGCGGACATGCAGCAGGAACACGACGCAGACCAGGGCGACGACGACGCTCTCCTCCACCAGCGTGTGCTTCAAGGTATCGATGGCGGCGTTGATCAGGTTCGAGCGGTCGTAGACCGGAACGATCTCGACCGATTTCGGCAGGCTGGTTGCGATCTCCTTGAAGCGCTTCTTGACGTTCTCGATCACATCGAGCGCGTTGACCCCGAAGCGCTGCAGCACGATGCCGCTCGCGACTTCGCCCTCGCCATTGAGCTCGGCGATGCCGCGCCGCTCGTCCGGGCCGAGCTCGACGCGGGCGACGTCGTGCAGCAGCACCGGCGTGCCGTTTGCGGTCTTGAGCACGATATTGCCGAGATCGTTGATATCCCTGATGTAGCCCTTGCCGCGGATGACATATTCGAACTCGGACAGCTCGACGGTGCGGCCGCCGACATCGGCGTTGCTGGCGCGGATCGCCTCGCGCATCCTTTGCATGGTGATGCCGCGGTCGCGCATCCGCTGCGGATCGAGGATCACATTGTACTGCTTGACGAAGCCGCCGATTCCAGCGACCTCCGCGACGCCCTCGGCCTTGGCGAGCGCGAATTTCAGATTCCAGTCCTGGATCGTGCGGGTGTCGGCGAGGTTCAGCTCTTTCGAGATCACGGCATATTGGTAGACCCAGCCGACACCGGTCGCGTCGGGGCCGATCGTCGGCGTCACGCCGGCCGGCAGGCGCGAGGCAGCGGAATTGAGGAATTCGAGCACGCGCGAGCGCGCCCAATAGATATCGGTGCCGTCCTCGAAGATCACATAGACGAAAGAGACGCCGAAGAACGAGAAGCCGCGCACGACCTTCGATTTCGGCACCGTCAACATCGCTGTGGTCAAGGGATAGGTGACCTGGTCCTCGATCACCTGCGGCGCCTGGCCCGGATATTCGGTGTAGACGATCACCTGGGTGTCGGAGAGATCAGGGATGGCGTCGAGCGGCAAGTGAAGCAGCGCATAGATGCCGGCCGCCGCGGCGAAGCCGGTGCCGAACAGCACCAGCAAAAGGTTGCGTGCCGACCAGGCGATGACGCGGGCGATCATGGTCGTCCTCCCATGCCGCTGGTTGATGATGTCTCCTGCGCGCTGCCCGCGCCGGAAAAGCCCTTCAGCGCCGCCTTGAGATTGCTCTCGGCGTCGATCAGGAAATTGGCCGAGGTCACGACTATGTCGTCTTCGCTGACACCCTCCGTGATCTCGACATAACCGCCGCCGCGATGTCCGACCTTGACCTCGCGCGGCTCGAACCGGCCGCCTCCCTTGTCGATGATGACCGTCTGCCGGTTGCCGGTGTCGAGCACGGAGCTGTCGGGTACGGCGAGCACGGGATCCTGGCTGCCGACTTCGATCTCCGCATCGACATACATGTCGGGAAGCAGCGCGAGGTCGGCGTTATCGAGTTCGATCCTGAGGCGGGCGGTGCGCGTTTCGCGGTTCACCTGCGGATAGATCACGCTGACCTTGCCGGCGAAGGTTCGGCCCGGGAAGCTGCGGGCGCGGACGATGACGGGCTGGCCGACTGCCACGCCGCCGAGATCGCGTTCCGCCACGTCGACGACCGCCCAGACGAGCGAGGTGTCGGCGACGCGGAACAGCACGTCGCCGGGCTGCGCGCGCATGCCCTCGATTGCATTGCGCTCGAGCACGATGCCGTCGCGCGGCGCGGACCACTGGATCACGATCGGGACGGCCTTGGTCTTTTCCATCGTCGCGATGGCGGATTCCGGCACGTCGAGATTCATCAGCCGCTGCCGGGAGCCCCGGCCATAGCTTTCGATCGCCGCCGTGGTCTTCGAGGTGATGGTCGCCAGATATTCGGCGGCGGCCGAGGAGACTGCGGGGCTGTAGATCTCCATCAGCGGCTGGCCTTTGGCGACGCGGCTGCCGGTGGTGACGTCGGCGACCTTGTGCACATAGCTTTCGGCACGCATGGCAATGACCGAGACGCGGCGCTCATCGAGCTGGATCGTGCCCGGCGCGCGCACCACTGTGCTGACAATGTGCAGCATCACCGGTTCGGACTTGACGCCGGTGCGCTGGATCCGGCCCGGCGACAGCCTGATCGAGCCATCGTCGGTCTCCTCGCCCTCGTAGACGGGGATGTAGTCCATCCCCATCGAGTCCTTCTTCGGCGTCGGCGACGTATCCGGCAACCCCATCGGGTTGCGGTAGTATTTGATCTTGCGGGTGCTCGCAGGCGTGCCGCTCTCGGCGGCGGCTGCGTGCGAGACTGTGTGACCCGCGAGCTTCGACGGAAGTCCGCCGGCGAAAATGGCGATGCCCGCCGCTGCGAAGGTCGCAGCGGCGGCGCCGATCATGATGGCGCGGGTCATTTCTGCGCCGTGACGACGAGCTTGTTTTCGACCGCGCCGGTTTCGCCTCGCACCTTGGCGCCGAGCGACAGCTGCCAGCGGCCGGCCATGCCCAGAGTGGCCTTGAACTTGTACGTTCCAGGCTCGCCGCCGGGCACGATGGTGACCCTGGTCGCCATCTCCTGCATGCCGTCAGGCGCCATATCCAGCCGGGTGGCGAAGATCACGGCATCCGGCACCGGCTTGCCGGTCCTCTTGTTGACCAGCCGAACCGCGATGATCTTGTCCGCTCCCGCCTGGACGTTCTGATCGACCAGTTGGAACTCGTAGTCCTTGATCTCTGCCCGCGCGGTGCCGGTCATGGCCAGCATGGCCATGCCCATGAGCGCCGCCGAGACGGCGCGCCTGGTGTTGAACGCTTTCATTTTCCATTCCTCGATTGCTTTGGTCTTGCTGCTTGCGCAGCACGTGTCATCCGCGCGGCGTCTCAAGCCGCGCGGCAGCGCCCGGCGCCGTGACGCCGGTCAGGCCAAAGTTCGAGGGGGATGGTCGGGAGGTGGACGCGCCAGTCCGTCCGCGATGATGTCGTCCAGCGGACGCAACTGTTCGTCGAGCCGCCGGTTCACTCCAACCATGCTGGTCGATGGGCCGGCCAGCAGCACCTGCATCATGCAGATCGCAACCAGCGGACAATCCTGGCAAGCCGGACTCTTCTCTTTGTCCGGGCAGCAGGGCATGTCCGCCATCATGTCGGACATATCCATATCCGTCATGTCATGATCATCCGCCATCGGCGCCATCTGCACGCCGGCAGACGACAGCAAATGCTCCGCCGCGGCCGGAGTGGCGAGCGGCGCCAGGGTCAGGCTTGCCGTCACCAGCAGCGCGACCATGAGCTTGAGCAGTTGGCGGATGTCCATGCGCCAAGTTTCGCACAGGTGGCCGGTCGCTGGAAGGGCTCCGTGCTCGCAAAATGGGTGGGGGACCGGAACACGGTGGTCATTCCGGGATGCGCCGTGAGGCGCAGGCGGGGAATCCATTGGGCCACATACGCCATGGTGAAATGGATTTCCGGGTTCTCACTGCGCAAGCCCCGGAATGACGGGAATGGTGGGCGCGTTTCCGCATGCCCAATATTTCGCCAAAACGCTTGACCGGGAGGCAATTCGCGACGAAGTTTGGCGCCGCCGTGGAAATTCCTTCTCAGTTCAGCCCAAATCCGGACCTGTTCATTCCCGATTCGCGCCGGGCGTGGCTGCGGCTTGCCGTTGCCGTGGTGATCGGCTCGCTCGGCAGCGTGGGCATGTGGTCGGTGGTGGTGGCACTGCCGGTGGTGCAGGGGGATTTCGGCGCCACGCGAGGGACCGCGTCGCTCGCTTTCACCCTCGTCATGATCGGCTTCGGCTCCGGCGGGGTTCTGACCGGCAAGATCACTGATCGCTACGGCATCGTCACCGCGATCGGGCTCGGCATCGGCATTCTCGGGCTCGGCTATATCGGCGCCGGCTATTCGCCCTCGATCTGGTCGTTCATCCTGTTTCATTTCGCGATCGGGCTGTCGTCATCGGCGACGTTCGGGCCGTTGATGGCGGAAGCCTCGCACTGGTTCGACCGCTACCGCGGGCTTGCGGTCGCGATCGCCGCCAGCGGCAACTATATCGGCGGCACGATCTGGCCGCCGCTGGTGAATCTCGGCATGCAGCAATTCGGCTGGCGCACCACGCATGTCGCGATCGGCATCTTCACGGCGGTGGCAATGACGGTCGCGCTGTTCGTGCTGCGGCGCCTGACGGGCGCGGCAAGCCAGCGCAGCCATCTCAACGCCGCGCCGCCGCGCGTCAATGTGCGGCTCTCCACCAATGCGCTGACGGCGATCCTGTCGCTCGCCGCGGTCGCCTGCTGCGTGGCGATGGCGATGCCGCAAGTGCATATCGTCGCCTATTGCGGCGATCTCGGCTATGGCGTGGCGCGCGGCGCCGAGATGCTGTCCCTGATGCTCGGCTTCGGCATCATCAGCCGCATCGGCTCGGGCTTCCTTGCCGACCGGATCGGCGGCATCCGCACGCTCCTGCTCGGCTCGGTCGCGCAGGGCACGGCGCTGTTGTTCTATCTGTTCTTCGACAGCCTGACCTCGCTCTACATCATCTCGGCGATGTTCGGCCTGTTCCAGGGCGGCATCGTGCCAAGCTACGCCATCATCATCCGCGAGGCGATGCCGGCCGCAGAGGCCGCCACCCGCGTCGGCATCGTGATCTTCGCCTCCGTGATCGGCATGTCCTTGGGCGGCTATGTCTCCGGGGTGATCTTCGATGCCACCGGCTCCTACGCCGCCGCCTTCGCCAACGGGCTCGCCTGGAATGCGCTCAACGTCACCATCATGCTGATGCTGCTGATCCGCTCGCGACAGCGGCTGGCGATGGCGTAGAGCTTTTCGCCGTCGTCACAGGCACGATTTCGGCAACAGCATGTGGATGCCCTTGTTGCCGTCGACCAACTGCGTCACTCGTAAATTGCCCGCCAGCGAACACAGCATGTAGGCCTGGTTGCGAGAGAGGTTGGTGCGGGCGCAGACGTGCTTGACCATCTCCCGCACCGCCTGCCTAGCGGCATCATCGAGATCTTCGTCGAGGCCGATCGACATCAAATGCGTCGCGCTCTCGGCGAATGGCCACTCGATCGCCATGTCCTTGCGCACGGTGAGGCGGAAGCTGCCGGTGACGCCGGTCTCGAGCGCGGTGATGCAGACCTCGCCGTCGCCCTGCACCGCGTGTCCGTCGCCGGCGAAGAACAGCGCGCCATCATTGAACACCGGCAGATACAGCGTGGTCCCGGCGCGCAGTTCCTTGTTGTCCATGTTGCCGCCGAATGAGCGCGGCACCGGCGATCCGCAGCGGCCCCAACTCGGCGGCGGCGCGGTCGCGATGATGCCGAAGAACGGATCGATCGGGATTTCCGTGCCCCACGGCATCACGCAGACATTGCGCTCCCGATCGATCGAGGGGTGAATGGTCTCGTAGTCGGTGAACTCGTTGGGCAGCGTGCCGAGCAGTGGCAGGATCGAGACAAAGCCCCAATCCTGCCGGACCTTCACGTCCAGAATGTCGACCTGCAGCGTGTCGCCGGCGCGGGCGCCGCGCACATAGACCGGTCCGGTGATGAAGTGCGGGCCGGGTCCGGGCGGCAGCGTTTCCAGCGCCGTTATGTAATCGGCGCTGACAAGGCTGAGATCGTCGGGCAGCGTCTCTTTCCCGCCGGCGGGAAAGCTGTGGAACGTGACTGTGTCGCCCGAGCTGACCTCAAGAACGGGAGGGGTGGAGCTATCAAGGTAGCCCCATACCATAACGTCGGGGGTGCTCGGAAGTTCGTGTCGTCTCGGCATGGCGTTGTACTCCGATCTCGGAGAAAGCAAATCGCCTGCCAAACCACGCCTGCGGGCCGGGCAACGGCAACGCTTCCGCGAGATGGCACGATTTCTGAATTTCCGAGACTCCAATCAATCCATCGGCGCTGCGACCAAAGCGTGGGAGCAGCCCGGTGAAAGCTTGGAGGGAGCATCCGATGAGGCGTTCGCAATTCACCGAAAACGAAATCCTGCATCTGCTTTACGAAGCAAGCGCCGGCGTCTCCGTTGCTGAAATCTGCAACACCGCCGGCGTGTCGGTGCGAACCTTCTACCGCTGGCGCCGCCGGTTCGGCGGTCTCAACGTGCCGGCCGTCCAGCAGATGAAGGAATTGACCGCCGAAAACGCAAGGCTGCGGAGCCTGGTCAGCAATCTGTTCGAGCGTTTGCGCGAACCCGCTGCCGATCCGCCGTCGGTTGCGATCGCTGCGGTGGGGGACGACAAAGCGCGCCGGCAGGAGCAGGCGATCCGCAGCGCGGCGAAAAAGTGCGGCGGCGCGGTGACCGGACGCTTTGCGTCGGTCCGTGTCAATCCCTGATGGCGCAATCCCGCGACCGACAGGCGCTGGTTCTTGCGTCGTAAGGTGACGTTTCTTTGGGCGGCGATAATGTCAAAACTGACATTATGGGATTCTGTGTGACGTCGAATTGCTCATCGTGCCTCTTTCTGAAGCAGCTAAATTACAAGCCGCGATCAGTCACGAGATCATTGTGTCACTGCGAGTGACGCAATGAACTGTAGAGGCACGAACCGGGCAATCGCTGTCGTTTCTTTCAACTTGCTGCCCATTCATTCAGCGCACTAGTCTCCCGCGCATCACCGCCTTTTTGTTGTGCGAGGAGTCCTGAACCATGACTGACCATCGCCGTTCGCTCTTCAGCCATTCCTTCAACCGCCGGCGTTTCCTGACCAGCGCGGCGGCAATCGCGGGTGGGTTGGGCGCGTCGTCGCTGGTCGGTTCGCGCAGCGTGCGTGCTGCAACATTGAAGACCGTTCGTTTCAGCGAGGCCGTGCACAATCTCGGTTACATCAACCTCTATGTCGGCATGCACGCCGGCATCTTCAAAAAGAACGGCCTCGATATGCAGGTGAGCGCCGCCGGCGGCGACACCCAGACCTTTGCGGCCGTGCTCGGCGGCTCGGCGGATTTCGCCATCGGCGATGCGACGATGGCGCAGATCTCGCGCGAAAACGGCGGCCCCGGCGTCGTGGTCGGCACGGTGGTGCAGCGCGCGCATTACTTCGGTGTGTCGAAGACGCTTCAGCCGATCACCGATCCGAAGGCCTTCAAGGGGCTGAAGATCGTCACCTCGCCCGAGCCGAACACCAATTACAGCGTCGCCAAGCGGCTGCTCGAGAAGGCCGGCCTCAAGGTCGGCGTCGATGCCACAATCGTGCCGGTCAATCCCGGCACCGAGATCGCCGCCATGCTGGCGGGGCAGGCGGATATCGCCATCGCCTACCAGCCCAGCGTGGCCGCGGCCGAAGCGCAGGGCGCCAAGGTGGTGTTCGATTTCTCCAGCTATATCGGGCCGTTCTGCAACACCGGCATCATGGTGCTGCCAACCACGATCCAGAAGGACCCGGAGATGGTGCAGGCGCTGGTGACCTCGTTCGAGGAGGCGTCGCGCAAGACCTACGCCGATCCCGCCTTCGCCAAGGAAGTCGCGCGCAAGGAGTTTCCGGATTTGCCGGGCGACGTCGTCGACAAGGCGATCGATGCCGAGCTCAAATTCCTGATTCCGGCGCAGTCGGTCGTGACCAAGCAGGACCAGTGGCAGAACCTGATGGACATGCAGGTCTATCTCGGCAACGCCAAGGGCTCTGTACCGTTCGAGCAGATCATCGACAATTCCTTTGCCGATAAGGCGGTCGCCAGCCTCAAATGACTGATGTCGGCAATGCAAAGACCGCCGGCGCTGCAAGCGCGGTAGCCGGCGGCGCCGTCGTTCCGCCGCTGGTCGTGGAACACGTCTCCAAGGGCTATGAGGTCAACGGCGAGATCGTGCCCGTGATCGGCGATCTCAGCCTGACACTGCGGGAAGGGGAGATCGTCAGCATTGTCGGGCCGTCCGGCTGCGGCAAGACCACGCTGCTCAACACGCTGTGCGGTCTGCTCAGTCCGGACTCCGGACGCATTCGCTGGCATGGCCGCGAGGTCACCGGCCAGCCGCAGAATGTCGGCTACATGCTGCAGAAGGACCTGCTGCTGCCGTGGCGGACCGCGCTCGACAACGCCATGCTCGGGCTCGAAATTCGCGGCGTCGCCGCCGCCGCCGAGGCCGAGGACCGCAGCCGCGCGATGCTCGATCAACTCGGCCTGCACGGCTTTGCCGACCACTATCCCTCGACGCTCTCGGGAGGCATGCGGCAGCGGGTGGCGCTCGCGCGCACGCTGGTGCACGAGCCTGATGTTCTGCTGCTCGACGAACCGTTCGCAGCGCTCGACTTCCAGAGCAAGCTCTTGATCGAGAATGATACCGCGTCGCTGGTCCGGCAAGGCAGGCGTTCGCTGCTGCTGATCACCCACGATATCGAGGAGGCGGTGTCGCTGGCGGATCGCGTCATCGTACTGTCGAAGCGGCCGACCCGCATCAAGGCCGTCTACGACATCGCGCTCGGCGCCGAGCGTACCGACATGATCGGCCTGCGCCAGAGTCCCGAATTCAGCCACTATGTCCGGCGCATCTGGGCCGACCTCGACGTGGTGCTGCAATGACCGCGGAGGTGGATGCCGGAATGGCTCGTTCGACGGGCGCCTCCACGCCAATCCCGGATACGGCCGCGCGACGGCGGCGGTGGAAGCGGCTGCGCGCGACCGCGCTCGTGCTGGCCACACAGGTCGCGATCCTGATCGCGTTCCTTGTCTTCTGGGGTCACATGACCTCGCGCAACAGCGCGGCCGCCTTCATGTTCGGTTCGCCCTCGGCGATCGGCGGATTCCTGCTTCAGATGGCGCGCGACGGCAGCCTGTGGCGCGACCTCTATGTGACCGGCAGTGAAACTCTGCTCGGATTCTTTGTCGGCAACCTGGTCGGCACGGTGATCGGCCTGTCGCTGTGGTATTCGCGATTCGTGTCCCGCGTCGTCGAGCCGTTCGTGATCGCGATCGGCTCGATCCCGATCATCGCGCTGGCGCCGATCATCATCATCTGGTTCGGCACCGGGCTGATCTCGAAGGTCGCGATGTCGACGCTGTCGGTCGTCATCGTCGCGCTCGTGACCTCCTACAAAGGCGCGCTCGGCGTCGATCCGGACCAGATCAATCTGATGCGGACGCTCGGCGCCTCCAAGTTCCAGGTCTTTCGCAAGCTGGTGGTGCCGGCTTCGCTGACGGACATCTTCGCGGGGCTGAAGCTCACGGTCGGCTTCGCCCTGATCGGCGCGATCGTCGGCGAGTTCATGTCGTCATCGGAAGGGCTGGGCCACGCCATCTTCAAGGCGGGCTCGCTCTACATCATTCCAAAGGTGTTCGCGGCACTGGTCGCCACCATCGCGCTGGCGCTGATCCTGACCTTCATCGTCGGCAAGATCGAACGGCTGCTGATGCCGTGGCGGCGGCTATAAGCATGATCCGGAAAAGTGGAAACCGGTTTTCCGAAAAGATCATGCTCAAACAAAGAATCCTGCAACGGTCATTCAAGGCGGAGTGAAGATGTCAAAGCGCATCACCAAGGAAAACAACATCAAATACGCGCTGTCCGGCGACGAGCGCTTCATCGCCAGCGTCGAACCCGGCGAAACCTTCGTGGTGGAGTGCGCAATCAACGCCAATGACGGCACGATCCGTCATCTCGGCCAGCAATTGACCGAGAAGGATGTCACTTTTCCATTCGTCAACGGTGCGACCGGGCCGATCGAGGTTCGCGGGTCGAAAGCCGGCGACATGTTGAAGGTCGAGATCGTCAAGATGGAGCTGGACCGGCTCGGCTTTACGGCATTGTGGCCCGGCATCGGCATGTTTCCCGACTGGGTTCGCCGCAAGGAATTCGGCATCCAGACCCGGGTGGTCGAGGTCAAGGACGGCCTTGTGCACTGGAACGAGCACCTCAAGCTGCCTGTCAAGCCGATGATCGGCGTGCTCGGCGTCGCGCCGGTTCACGGCGCGGTGCTCACGGTCGACAATGGTCCGCACGGCGGCAATCTCGACGTCCAGGAGATCACCAGCGGCAACACCGTGATGTTCCGCGTCAACAAGGACGGCACGCATCTGTTCATGGGCGATTGCCATGCGATTCAGGGCGACGGCGAATGCAACGGGATGGGCGCGATCGAGATCGCGGCGACCTTGACGGTGAGGGTGTCGCTCGAGAAGGCGCCGCCGCGGCTGAACCATCCGCGGATCGAGACGCCGACGCATATCGGCACGCTCGGCTGCGCCCGGCCGCTCGAGGACGCGATGCGGATCGCGTTCGAGGAAATGGTCTACTGGCTGGAGGACGACTGGAAGATCCCGGCCGCCGAAGGCTACATGTTGCTCGGCCAGATCGCCGAAGCGCGCTGCACGCAGGTGGTCAATCCGAAATATACCTACATCTGCAAGGTCGATAAGAGCGTGTTGGCGCGATATTTCGGCTGAGCCCCCTGAACGCCGTCGGTGCGAAGGACGCCCGGTTTCCGTACCCCAAAGTCCCGCGGGATTGATCGAGCGCAAAGCGGATCGGCGACAATCCGCTAGCTTTTCTCCAGCAACCATGGAGAAAAGCCATGACACTCGACACCATCCTGGTCGTCATCGGCGTGACGGCGATGTTCGTGACGATCGCTGCGGCCATCGCCTGGGGCGACAAGCAGACCCGTAATCTCTGAGACCGCGCGGCGCCTGCCGCATTCAGAATGTCGGCGGGGTGCAGGCGCTGATCACCTCGCAGGGCTTGCCGCCGACGCAGCGGAAGCGATGCGGGCGGCGGCTTTCGAAATAATAGGCGTCGCCGGGATTGAGGATGCGGCGCTCGTCATCGACGGTCACCTCGAGCTTGCCCGAGACCACGATGCCGCCTTCCTCGCCGTCATGCACCAGCGGTACGCGCCCGGTATCGCTGCCGGGCTCGTAGCGCTCCTTCAGTATTTGCAGGCTGCGGCCGAACAGGTTGTCGCCGATCTGGCGGTAGGAGATCGGCTTCTTGCCGATCTCGGTCAGTTCGTCGGAGCGATAGAACACCTTGCGGCGGCGCTCCGGCTCGAGCGCGAAGAATTCCGCCAGTCCCATCGGAATTCCGTCGAGGATGCGCTTCAGCGCCCCCACGGACGGATTCATCTGGTTGGACTCGATCAGCGAGATCGTCGAATTGGTGACGCCGGACCGCTTGGCGAGTTCGCGCTGCGACAGCTTCTGCTGCGCGCGAATGAATCGCAGCCGGCCACCGATATCGACGCTCATGGGACAATCCCTGTTGCAGGTGTTGCGGATCGCGCAAATATGCCGCGTTCGCCCCAATGAGATCAATGGGTTGCGGCGGCAAAGAAAAAGACTTGTTGCGCGTTTGAGAGCGTGTTCGGCTTGGTTTTCAGCAGTGGAGCGACGCCGTGACCGTTCATCAGATTCCGAACACCATCAAGCTTGATTCGTTCTGGATGCCGTTCACGGCCAACCGGCAGTTCAAGGAGACGCCGCGGCTGTTCGCCTCCGCCGAGGGCATGTACTACACGAGCGTCGACGGGCGGAAGGTGATCGACGGCTCGGCCGGGCTTTGGTGCGTCAATGCCGGCCACGGCCGCAAGCAGATCGCCGCAGCGGTCGAGCGGCAATTGATGACGCTGGACTTCGCGCCGTCGTTCCAGATGGGCCATCCGATCGCGTTCGATTTCGCCGAACGCCTCGCCGCGCTCGCGCCCACGGGATTGGATCGCGTCTTCTTCACCAATTCGGGATCGGAATCGGTCGACACCGCGCTGAAGATCGCGCTCGCCTATCACCGCGCAGCTGGCCAGCCCACCCGCACGCGCCTGATCGGCCGCGAGCGCGGTTATCACGGCGTCGGCTTCGGCGGCATGTCGGTCGGCGGCATGGTGGCCAACCGCCGCGCTTTCGCGACCCATCTGCCTGGTGTCGACCATATCCGCCACACCTATGACCTTGCCCGCAACGCCTTCTCCAAGGACCTGCCGGAATATGGCGCCGAACTCGCCGACGACGTCGAGCGGCTGGTGGCGCTGCACGGCGCCGAGACCATCGCCGCCGTCATCGTCGAGCCGGTGCCGGGCTCGACTGCGGTGCTGCCGCCGCCGAAGGGCTATCTGCAGCGGCTGCGCGAATTGTGCGACAAGCACGGCATTCTGTTGATCTTCGACGAAGTCATCACCGGTTTCGGCCGGCTCGGCACGCCGTTCGCCTCGCAATTCTTCGGCGTAACACCCGATCTGATGACGACCGCAAAAGGCATCACCAATGGCACCGTTCCCTGCGGCGCGGTGTTCGCCAGCCGCAAGATCTACGACGGATTGATGACCGGGCCGGAAAGCCAGATCGAACTGTTCCACGGCTACACCTATTCCGCGCATCCGGTGGCCTGTGCCGCCGGCCTTGCGACGCTCGATATCTACAAGGACGAAGGCCTGCTGACGCGCGGCGCCTCGCTCGCTGACTACTGGCGCGACGCGCTGCATCAGCTCAAGGGCCTGCCGAACGTGATCGACATCCGCAATGTCGGCCTGATGGGCGCCATCGAAGTCGCTCCGCGCAAGGATGCGATCGGCGCACGCGGCTATGATATGATGGTCGATTGTTTCAATCGCGGCTTATATCTTCGCCAGAGCGGCGACTCATTGGCGATGTCGCCGCCCCTTATCGTCGAGCGCAGCCATATCGACGAGATGATGTCGATCCTCGGTGACGCCATCAAGCGAGTGGCCTGACCCTTGCTCCAGCCGTTGCGGAGATTATTTGCAGCGGCAAGTCATGCCGCGGCGGGAGCCTGGAAAGCGTGAAAGTCATCATCCTCGGCAGTGGCGTCATCGGCGTCACGTCGGCCTACTATCTCGCGCGTGCCGGTCATGAAGTGACTGTCATCGACCGGCAGCCAAAGCCGGCGCTCGAGACGTCCTTTGCGAATGCCGGCGAGGTCTCGCCCGGCTACTCTTCACCCTGGGCCGGCCCTGGCGTGCCGATCAAGGCCATCAAATGGCTGTTGATGAAGCACGGTCCGCTGGTGGTGCGGCCGAAGCCCGATCCTGCGATGTGGATCTGGCTGTTGAAGATGCTGCGCAATTGCACCGCGGAGCGCTACGCGGTCAACAAGAGCCGGATGATCCCGATCGCGGAATACAGCCGCGACTGCCTGCGCGCGTTGCGCGGCGAAATCGGCATCCACTATGACGAGCGCTCCCGCGGCACGCTGCAATTGTTCCGCTACGCCGCCCAGCTCGACCACACCGCCGACGATATCGCGGTGCTCAAGCAATATGGCGTTCCGTTCGAGCTGCTCGATCGTGAGGGCTGCATTGCCGCCGAGCCGGCGCTCGCCGCCGTGAAGGACAAGATCGCGGGCGGGCTGCGGTTGCCGCAGGATGAGACCGGCGATTGCCACATGTTCACACAGGCACTCGCGCTCGAAGCGGAAAAGCTTGGCGTGCGCTTTCAGTTCAACGTCAAGATCGACGGACTGATCGCGGATGCCTCGCACATCACCGGCGTTGCGACCAGCAATGGCGTGCTGCAGGCCGACGCCTATGTCGTCGGGCTCGGAAGCTGGTCACCGCGGCTGCTCAGGCCGCTCGGCATTTCGCTGCCGGTCTATCCCGTGAAAGGCTATTCGATCACGGTGCCGATCGTGGACGCCACCGGTGCGCCGGAATCGACTGTCATGGACGAGAGCTACAAGGTCGCGATCACCCGGCTCGGCGACCGCATCCGCGTCGGCGGCACTGCGGAGATTTCAGGCTATTCCGACAAGCTCTATGCCGCGCGTCGCGCAACGCTTGATCATTCGCTGACGGATCTGTTTCCACGCGGCGGCGATCTCGCCAAGGCGACGTTCTGGAGCGGCTTGCGGCCGATGACGCCGGACGGACCCCCGGTGATCGGTGCGACACGATATGGCAATCTCCATCTCAACACCGGCCACGGTACGCTCGGCTGGACCATGGCCTGCGGGTCGGGCAGGGTGCTGACGGACCTGCTGTCCGGACGCAAGCCGGAGATCGATGTGAGCGAGCTGTCGATCGCGCGCTACGATCACCGGTTCGGTTGAGTGAAGCGGGCGCGGATCAACCTCGCCCCGCTTGCGGGGAGAGGTCGAAATTCAAGCGAAGCTTGAATTTCGGGTGAGGGAGTCTCCACGAGTACATCTGTCGCCGTGTTCGCGGAGAGAGCCCATCACCCCAACCCTCTCCCCGTAAGAACGGTGAAAGGGAGAACTGCTGCCGTCGCAGCAGTCCGAAATGGTCATGCGCTAGCGCGCGATGAGATCAGGTCGAATTGCATCCGCGATCGCTGCTGGGCTTCCTCTCCCGCTTGCGGGGGAGACGAGCATAGCTCGCTCCGGGAGGGCTGGGGTGGGGGTCTCTCCGCGATTCACGCTGTCCGACCGCGTGGAGAGAGCCCTCACCCGGCGCTTGCGCCATAGCCGAAGCTTCGCTTCGGCGTTCTTAAGGACGGCCGCCATAGGCGGCCTACGCCTCTCCCGCAAGCGGGAGAGGTGAAACGCGTGGACGGGCCGATTCAACCAAAACGCATCATGCGCTAGCGCTTTCGCTTCGCAGCCTTCTTCACCGCCGTTGGCTTTGGCGCCGTCACCACCTTCGCCGGTTGCAGGCGTAGCCCGTCGATGAACACATCTAACAGCCGCAGCACGGTCGATTGCCAGCCTGCCTGGTCGTGCATGTAGCACAGGCCGATGAGCGCGCGCAGGACGTCCTCGGCGCTGATGTCGGCGCGGATCTCGCCGGCGGCGACTGCGCGGGCAAGCAGCGCGGCGATCGCCTTGGTCAGTCGGTCGAGCGAGTAGGCGTGAAGCTCGGGGGAGCCGTGGGCGACCAGCGCCAGCGCGGCCGCCATGCCCTTCTTGGTGGCGACGAATTCGACGTTGGCGTGCAGCCAATGCCGCAGCGCTTCGACCGGATCGGCTTCATCGTGCAATTGGTCCGCGAGATCGCCGAGTTGATCCACCTCGCGCCGATACACCGCTTCATACAAAGCCTCGCGAGTCGGGAAGTGGCGATAGAGCGTGCCGATGCCGACCCCGGCGTGCCGCGCCACGGCCTCCAGGCTGGCTTCGGGACCACCGGCGCTGAACACGGCTTTCGCCGCCTCCAACACGCGCTCCCGGTTGCGCACGGCATCTGCCCGTGGCTTGCGAACTATTCCTGCGAACTGACTGGCCATCAGATTTGTGATCATCCCTCCCTTGTAAAACGGAGGCATCCTCCGTATATGCGATGAACACCCGGCCTGCAAAGGTCCGCCGATTGACACATTGGCGGCCGCCGGCGGCGCGTTACCACTGTAACAATTCCACCATAGCACTGATCGGAGCCCTGCATGAATTTCTCCATCAGCCTCACCATGAACGGTGTGCGGCGGGAGATCGAGCTCGACGACCCCCGTGTCACCCTGCTCGATCTCTTGCGCGAGCGTCTTGATCTGACCGGCACCAAGAAGGGGTGCGACCGCGGCCAGTGTGGCGCCTGCACCGTCCTGGTGGACGGGCGGCGCATCAACTCCTGCCTCGCCTTGGCAGTGAGCCAGGACGGCGCTGACATCCTCACCATCGAAGGTGTCGCGCATGGCGACCAGCTCCATCCGGTGCAGGCCGCCTTCATCGCCCATGACGCCTTCCAATGCGGCTTCTGCACACCCGGCCAGGTCATGAGCGGAATCGGACTGATCACCGAAGGCCAGGCCGGCGATGATCCCGAGCGCGTGCGCGAATGCATGAGCGGCAATCTCTGCCGCTGCGGCGCCTATGCCGGGATCACCGAAGCCGTGCTCGAGGCCCAGAAAACCATCGCGAATTCCGATCAGAGGCGCTCCGCATGATGAATTTCGACTACGTCAGGCCCTTGACCGTCGCCGAGGCGGTCGCGGCCGCGTCCGAAAAGGGCGCAACCTATCTTGCTTCCGGCACCAATCTGCTCGACCTCATGAAGGGCGGCGTCTGCCATCCGAGGCGCCTGGTCGACGTTACGCGGCTGCCGGGACTCGGCCGCGTTGAATATCTTGCCGATGGCAGCGTCCGGATCGGCGCGCTGGTCCGTAATGCCGACCTCGCGCACGATGCGGAATTCGTCCGCGCTTTTCCGTCAGTGGCCGAAGCGCTGCTGTCGGGCGCGTCCGCGCAGCTTCGCAATGCCGCTACCGTCGGCGGCAATCTAATGCAGCGGACGCGCTGCGCCTATTTCTACGACGCCCCCAGCGCCTGCAACAAGCGCTGGCCCGGCGCCGGCTGCGATGCGCGCCAGGGCGAGAACCGGCTGCACGCCGTGCTTGGCTGGAGCGAGGCCTGCATCGCCACGCATCCTTCCGATTTCTGCGTACCGCTGGTGGCGCTCGACGCGGTCGTCGAGATCGAAGGCAAGAGCGGGCGACGCGAGGTGGCGCTCGAGGCGCTGCATCGCCTGCCCGGCGATACGCCGGAGCGGGAGACTTTGCTCGATCGCGGCGATCTGATCGTCGCGCTGCGGCTACCGGCCGAGGCACGCGCTTTCGCCGCGCACGCGCGCTACATCAAGGTTCGCGAGCGCACATCCTACGCGTTCGCCGTCGTGTCTGCCGCCGCAAGTCTGCGGATCGAGCAAGGCACGATCCGCGAGGCGCGGCTGGCGCTCGGCGGCGTCGCGGCAAAGCCGTGGCGCGCGCGGGACGCGGAGCAGAGTCTTGCCGGCGTCGCACCCGATGTCGCCGGCTTCCGCGAGGCTGCGCGCATCGCGCTCGCCGATGCAAAGCCCTCCGGCGACAACGCGTTCAAGATCGAACTCGCCCAGCGCATCGTGGTGCGGGCGCTGACGCTTGCCAGTGCGGGCACGCCGACGCGCATTCCCGCGCTTCCCGGCTCTCCCTTCTCATCAGGAGTGCGCCATGTCGCTTGAGCTCACCCGCGATCCTGCCCATCTCAGGCACGGCTCGAATATCGGCCAGCCGCTGACCCGCCGTGACGGCGTCCTGAAGGTCAAGGGCCAAGCCCGCTATGCCGCCGACAATCACCCGGCAGGAATGCTCTATGCCGTGATCGCCGTCTCCACCATCGCGCGCGGCCGCGTGACCTCCCTCGATGTCGATGCCGCCAAGCGCTATCCCGGCGTCGTCGACGTCATGACGCCCTCGCACAAGCCGCCGCTTGCCGAAGACCCGGACGGCAAGCCCAATCCTTTCGCGTTCAAGATGGAGCTCCTGCAGAACGACGAGGTGCGCTATGCGAACCAGGCGATCGCGGTCGTGATCGCTGAGACGCTGGAAGCTGCGACCGAAGGCGCGGCACTGCTGTCGCCGCAATATCACACCGAACTCGCGCGGGTCGGCCTCGATGGCGCGGAGAGCTATGTGCCGCCAGTGGTCGGTATCGGCAATCCGGCCGTCGTACAACATGGCGATGTCGACGCCGCGCTCGCCGGCGCATCGAACCGCATCGAGGCGACGTATGAAACGTCGGCGCAGTACCACAATGCGATGGAGCCGCACGCGATGGTCGCGGCCTGGGAGGGCGACAAGCTCTCGATCGATACGCCGAGCCAGGGCATGGCGATGGCGCAGATGCGGCTCGGTGGACTGCTCGGCATTCCGCCGGGCAATATCTATATCCGCAGCCCGTTCCTCGGCGGTGGTTTCGGCTCGAAGGGCCTGGTGTCCGGGCCGCAAGTGCTGGGCATCATGGCGGCCAAGCTGGTGGGACGTCCGGTCAAGCTGGTGCTGCGCCGTGATCAGATGTACGGCCCGGTCGGGCATCGTCCGCCGACCCGGCAGACGCTGCGCATCGGCACCGATAGTGAGGGACGGCTGACAGCGATTGATCATCACGCGAAGGTCACGACCAGCACCTTCGATGATTTCTACGAGCCTGCCGCCGACGCTTCGCACACGCTCTATGCAAGCCCCGCGATCAAGACCTCGCATGAGGCGGTGCGTGTCGATAGCGGCACGCCGCTGTTCATGCGCGCGCCGGGAGAGGCAACCGGCTCGATTGCGCTCGAGAGCGCCATCGACGAGATTGCCGTGGCTTGCGGAATGGACCCGCTCGACTTTCGGCTCAAGAACTATGCCGAGGTTGAGCCGATCTCCGGCAAGCCGTTTTCATCGAAGGCGCTGCGGCAGTGCTATGCCAAAGGCGCGGAACGCTTCGGCTGGGCACGGCGTCCGCTCGCGCCGCGGCAGATGCGTGACGATGATGGTTTCCTGGTCGGCTGGGGCATGGGTACGGCGACCTTTCCGGCGCTGATGTTCCAGGCGCAGGCGCGCGCGGTGATCCGCAGCGACGGGTCGGGCGTGATGGAGAGCGGCGCGCATGACATGGGGCAGGGCGCCTGGACTGCGCTCGCCCAGATCGCAGCCGATGGACTTGGGCTCGGCATCGACCAGGTCGAGTTCAGGTCGGGCACGTCGGATCTGCCGGATGCTGGCATCGCCGGCGGCTCGGCCCATACCGCGACCGCCGGTGCTGCGATCCACAATGCCGGCGCTGCGGTGATCGCAAAGCTCGCCGATCTCGCGACCAATGACCAGCGCTCGCCGCTGTTCGGCGCCGGCAACACCGGCGTGATCGCGCGGGAAGGGCGGCTGTTTCGTCGTGACGACGAAACGCGCAGCGAGAGCTATGCGGATATCCTCACGCGTGCCGGCGTCGCCGAGATCGAAGCCAGCGGCGGCGGCGCGGCCGATCCGGCAGCGCAGTCGAGCTACGCCATGCATGCGCATGGCGCTGTGTTCGCGGAGGTGAAGGTCGATCCCGAGCTCGGCCAGGTCCGCGTCACGCGCCTGGTCGGCGCCTTTGCCGCCGGCCGCATCATCAATCCGCTGATGGTGCAGAGCCAGCTCTTCGGCGGCATGATCTGGGGCGTATCGTTCGCGCTGCACGAGGAAGCCGTCATGGATCATCGCTCCGGCCGGATCCTGAATGCGAACCTCGCCGAATACCATATCCCCGTGAATGCCGACGTGCCGTCCCTCGATGTGCTGACCGTCGACGAGCACGATCCGCATGTCAACGCGCTCGGCATCAAGGGCGTCGGCGAGATCGGCGTCACCGGCAGTGCCGGTGCGGTCGCCAATGCGGTCTGGCACGCCACCGGCGTTCGCGTGCGCCGCTTCCCGATCCGGATCGATGATCTCCTGACGGGGCTCTAGAACTGAGCCGCGTCAGCGTCCCTGGAACACCGCAGCCCGCCGCTCGATGAAGGACTGAATGCCTTCGCGGGCGTCGGCGCTGTTCAGGACCCGTTCGCGGATCGACGGGATAAAGGCAATCGCGGCGGCCTCGCCGCCCTCGATATATTTCGCGGCCGCTTCCTTGGTTGCCTGGATGCCGAGCGGCGCGTTGCGCGCGATCGTCGCGGCCAGCTCCATCGCGCGGGCGATCTGCTGGCCCGCCGGCACCACCTCCTGCACCAGGCCAATCTCGCGGGCGCGCTGCGCCGTGAATTCGTCGCACAGGAACAGGTGATACATCGCATTGCCCCAACCGGTGCGCGACAGGAAGCGGAAATGCGCGCCGCCCAGCGGTGCGATCCCGCGCTTTGCTTCCATCTGGCAGAACCGGCTGTCATCGGCAGCAACGACGATGTCGCCCGCCAGCATCAGCTCGATGCCGATCGTGAACACGATGCCCTGCACGGCCGTGACGATCGGCTTCCTGCAGCGCTTGGAAAGACCGAATGCGTCGACATTGCCTTCCTTGAAGTTACGCTTCTCGGCGGTGGGGCCGAAGAATTTCGGCATGTCGAGGCCGGCAGTGAAATCCTTGCCCTCGGCGCAGATGACGCCGACCCAATAGGCATCGTTGTTGTGCAGCTCGGTCAGCGCGTCGGAGAGCTGCTCCATCATCTGCGGCGAGAAGGCATTCTTCTTCGTCGGGTTGTCGATGATGATCTTGAAGATGTGGTCGTGTGCTTCAGTGCGGATGCTGCCTGGCGTGGTCATATTCCCTCCGTTTCGTTGTCAGCATTCGTCATCGCGCCACTATCGTCAGCCGCTCGACGATGGTCAGGCAGGAACTCGAAGCGGTGCTGTCAGCTGCGATTCTGGGCTGAGCAGTCCGCGCTCCGGATTCTTGTTTTGACGTGTTTTCCTCACGCGAACCGGTGTCCACCTCGCTCGAAAATGCTCTAGCCTTCCGCCACCGCTTCGCTCCAGGCGTGGAACGGCTCGGTGGCGCCGCTGTTGGTGTCGCCGTCGCGCAGCACCACGCTGGGGCAGGCGAATTTCAGCGGCATCGTCTGCAGGCGTGCTTGCTCATAGTCGAACCGTGAGCGCAGCGCCTCGCGGGCCCCTGGCAGCAGCCGCGCGTCGCCGATCACGATCGCGCCCTCGCTGGCGTCGATCCTGGGCTGGTGGATCGCAGCATCGAGGTCCATGCCGTAGTCCATCACGAAGGAGAGAAGCTGCGTCACCGCCGGCAGGATCCGCCGGCCGCCGGAGGCGCCGACGGCGAGGCGCCGGCCATCGGCGGCCTGCGCCACGACCGGCGTGTAGTTGGTGAGGCAGCGCTTGCCCGGCGCCAGCGAGTTCGGCGTGCCCGGCGTCGGATCGAACCACATGATGCCGTTGTTCATGGTGATGCCGGTCTGCGGCGTCACGAATTTGGAGCCGAAGGTCGACAGCAGCGTTTGCGTCACCGCCGCGATGTTGCCGTCGCGGTCGACGACGGAGAAATGCGTGGTGCAGGCGGGCGCGACCGCTTCCGCGCCGAGCGAGCGGCGGCCGTCGGCATCGCCCATGCCTTGCAGGCGTTCGCGATAGGCGGTCTGTAGCGCCTGCGCGTAAGCGGTGTAGGCGGCGGCATCCGGGGTGCTTGAGGGCTGCACGCTCTGCTGCAACAGGCGCAGCGTATGCGCGAGCGTCGGCCCGGCAGTCAGTTCGGGCGTCGCATAGACATGACCGCCGCGATAGGGGATGCGCAGCGGCTCGCGCACATGGGCGCGGAACGCCGCCAAATCCTCGACCGACAATGCGCCACCACTTTCCCGGATGTCAGCGGCGATGCTGCGGGCCAGGCCACCCTCATAGAAGTCGCGCGGTCCTTCGGCGGCAAGCTGCGCCATGGTTGCCTTCAGCCGGTCCTGGGGCAGCCGCACCACCGACTTGATTCCCCATTGCGCATTCGGCGGCAGGCCGTCGTGCAAATAGCCGGCGGCGCTTGCCGGATAACGGCGGAGGTCGGCGGCCGAGCTTGCGATCATCAGCGTGGTCCACCAGTCGACCAACAGGCCTTCGCTGGCGAGATCGACGCTGGGCTCGAGCAATTCCTTCCACGGCAATTTGGCATGGCGGCGATGCGCCTCCTCCATGCCCGCCACCACGCCGGGCACCGCGATCGAGCCGGGGCCATGCAGGTTGCGGTCGTCCTTCACCCGCGCCCAGGGAAACAGGTCAGAGGCGGTGCCGTCGCCGGTCAGCGGATAGTCCTCGATGCGAAGGCTGTTCGGCGCCCGCATGCCGTAGTCGATCACCTCATAACGGTTTTCGCGGGCGCGGTAGAGCACCATCGCGCCACCGCCACCGACGCCGCTCATCCAGGGCTCCACCACGCCGAGCGCAAAGGTGGTCGCGACCACGGCGTCGACGCAATCGCCGCCCGCCGCCAGCACGGCCGCACCGACCTCGGCGGCTCTTCGCGACTGCGAAGCGACGACGCCGCCTTTGGAGGTGACGGCCGGTTTGCGGATCTGCTGCGTGTTGGAGAACTGGTCAGACATTGCGGTGTTCAGGCCTTCTCGGAGGGAATGGATCGAGGAAGCCCAGCATGCCGGGCGCTGCAGGTTAAGGCAACCGGCTCCCAGATCGGAGGTTCAGGCCGAATCCGCATGGGTGGTAAGGTATCTATCCTTCGCTTTCATGCGGCAATCAACTACCCTGTTCGGAGCTTTGCCAGACAACTCGCCTAGGGCTCGTGGGCCGCGACGGATGGTTGGGATGCAAGAAAAACTGATCTCCAACTACGAAGAAGGCGTACAGCATGGCCCCGCCTAAGCGGATCAGCGGCGTTGCCCTGCCGATCGCCTTCTGTGCCGTTCTTCTATGCTCCGGCCCGGCCTCAGCCGGTGTCTGGGCCGCCGATACGCTTTCCAACGACGCTGCATTGGATCTCTTGGACCAGATTGTTCCAAACGGCAGTGTCGAATTGATCCGTAGTGCTCTCGACGCCGCTTTGACCTCTGGTTCGCCTGTCAACGACGAGCAAGCTACGCGCGCTTTGGCAGCCGCCGAAATTGTTGCGGCTATGATGGGAAGTCCATCACGGCATCTATCTGCTCCATGCAAGGAATGGGCGGCGCTCCATTCGAAGGATGCAAATCGCGACCTGATAGAGCTGGCGGTCAAAGCCGTCGATCGGGTCGGCAAGGACTCCGAGACGCAAGAGCTGATGCAGGAAGACGGCGCAAAGAACTTGCAGGAATGGCAGGTGAGTGTGACGGATCTCAAGTCACGGCTTATCAGCCGGTGACAGAGGCGCCCAACAGCGCGCCTGTTCCTTCGGACTGGAAGTGGTAACTAGCCATGAGCAATCAACTCGTGAAAGTTCGGTTTCGGTTGGACTCTGAGGACTGGCATGGCCATGGAGGTGAAAAGTTATGGGCTGCAAGGCTCGATACCGGCCTTTTCGAAATCAAGAATAGTCCCTTCTTCAAACAGGGAATTAGCTATTGCGATATCGTAAAGGCGTCGCCCAGCGATGATCCAATGCAGTTTGATTTCGAATCGGTTGTCGAGCGGGGCCATCATTCCACCTACATGATTCTGGTCGACCCCACCGAGAGCCGAAGAGGCCAGTATTGGAAGAGGCTGGGGGATGGTGGCTGCACATACGAAAGCGGCCAAATTAAACTGAGTATTGGAGTGCGGTTGCTCTTCTCAGTGGACGTTCCGCCAGCCGCTAATTTGGATGAAGTCGTTGAGATTCTAAGAAGCGGACACGACGACGGGGTGTGGATATATCAAACAGGATATGCAAGCTCTCACGACGCAGCAAAGGCAATGACTAAACCCAGTTGATGCCGTCCATCAATCTCCTCGCTCTCTTGGATGCGGAGCGGCGCCAATCATCGGAGCCGCTCCGCTGGCGGTGGTTGTTTCGCCCCCGTTCTCCATGCTTGATCGTTGATGCGGGCCTTCGTCATTCCGACCATTTCGAGTTCAGGATGACGTCGCAGAAATTGATCCGGTGGTAGGTCGGGTCGCGCAGCGCCAGCACGTCCGCCTTGACGTTGCCGAAGGTCGTCTCCGGCTTCTTGATCGTTCCGGCGGCAAATGCATCGATGATGCCGTTCTTGAAGCCGTGGCCGCGCGGATGGTGGGCGCAGACCTCATGGCGCTGTGCGGCGGTGAAGGAGTCGAATTTCAGCCCCAGCACGTCCATCTCGACGCCGGCCGTCACCAGCGCCACCACCGGCCGCTTGTGCTGCGGGATACCCGGCGTGGTGTGCAGCGCGATCGCGTCCCAGACATCTTCGACGTCCCGCTCATTGATGCGGTGGGCGCGTAGGAAGCTTGCCGCGGCATTGGCGCCATCGACCTCGAAACGCTCGTCGGTGCTGGCATAGGGCGGCTGCAAGCCCATGTCATGGAACATCGCGCCGACATAGAGCAGTTCATGGTCGACCTTCAGCCCGCGGCGCTGCCCGGTCAGCGCACCGAACAGGAAGACGCGGTTGGAATGGTGGTAGAGCAGTTCGGATTCGGTGTCGCGAACCAGTTCGTCGACCTCTCGCGCCAGCTTGCTGTCGGGAATGGTGATGCCGGCAATGATCTTGGTCATGACCTGATCTCCTTACGGTCTTGGTGAGTTGCTTGCATATTTATTGATGCTTTGCGTTGGCGCGAACAACGCCGCCGATCCCTGCGAAACCGTCAAAACACCACGCTTTTCTGCCGATGGCGTTCGTGCAAGAAGCTGCTGGCTGAAATGCATGGCCGGCTGGCAGGATTCCATGCATAGTCGTCGCGCGCATCCACGCGCAGGAACTGGATTGTTGGTCGATGAAGGCGGTCGCTCTGGCGATCTTTCCGGGAGTGCAGGCGCTCGATGTCGCAGGCCCGCTCGACGTGTTCGTCGAGACGAATGGTTTCGTGGGAACGGATCGCGGCTACCGGCTCACGTTGATCGGCGCCGAACGGCAGCCGTACCGGGCGTCGAACGGGATGTCGATCACGCCGGAGATGACATTTGCCGATGCGCCGCAAACGTTCGACCTCGCGCTGGTCGCCGGCGGACCGCAGCTTCCGACCACGCCGCCGGATCCGCGGCTTGTCGACTGGCTTGGCGAGAGCGCCTCGCGCTGCCCGCAATATGGCTCGATCTGCACCGGCGCGTTCGCGCTCGGCCATGCCGGCCTGATCGACGACAAGTCGGTGACGACACATTGGCAGAATGCGGCCAGCCTTGCCCGGCAGTTCCCGAAGGCGAGGGTCGAGTTCGACCGGATCTATCTCCGCGATGGGCCGCTGTTGACCTCGGCCGGCGTCACCGCGGGAATCGATCTCGCGCTCGCGATCGTGCAGGATGATCACGGGCCGGAAGTCGCTCTCGCGGTCGCCAAGCGGCTTGTCGTCGTTGCACAGCGGCAGGGCGGGCAGTCCCAGTTCAGCCCCTATCTCGTGCCGCCGGCCGAGAAGGATTCGCCGATCGCGCGCGTCCACGCCCATGTGATGGCGCATTTGCGCGAGGCGAACGGCGTCGATGTGCTGGCCCAGGTGGCCGGAATGAGCACGCGCAATTTTGCCCGCGCGTTCAAGCGCGAGACCAATGTGACGCCGGCCGAGTTCGTCGAAAGCGTGCGTGTCGATGCCGCGCGCAACCGCCTCGAAGGTTCCGACCTCCCGCTGAAAGTGGTCGCGCATGAAAGCGGCTTCAGCAGCGCCGAGCATATGCGCGTCGTGTTCGTCAAGCGCCTCGGGATCACGCCGAGCCAATATCGCGCGAGTTTTCGCAAAGTCTGAGCCGCCCCATTTCGCGGGGTTCGCAGCCGGTGTAGAAGATTGTCCCGAAATCCGTGCGAATCCGAAAGAGCCGGCAGGCTCTGGAAAGATACCCTTGCCGATGCACGGTATCGCAACAGTCAAGGACGGCCCGCAAACGGTGAGGCCGCTGACCAAAAAACAAGGATGGCACGAATGCTCAAGTCCACGCGCCCCGAATTGGAAAGCCCGACCGACCTGAAACCCGAGGCGACTCGCGATATTTCAGCGGCGCTCAGCGCTCTGTTGGCCGATGTGTTCGCGCTGTATGTCAAGACCAAGAACTTCCATTGGCACATGTCGGGCCGCCACTTCCGCGACTACCATCTGCTGCTCGACGAGCAATCCGACCAGATCTTCGCAATGACCGATCCGATCGCCGAACGCGCGCGCAAGATCGGCGGCACCACGATCCGCTCGATCGGTCAAATCTCGCGCCAGCAGCGCATCCTCGACAACGATGCCGACTATGTCGACCCGCTGGACATGCTGGCCGAGCTGGGCAGCGACAATCAGCAGCTCACGCGCGAGATGCGCCAGGTTCACAATGTCTGTGACGAGTATGGCGACGTCGCCACCGCGAGCCTGCTGGAAAACTGGATCGACGAGACCGAGCGCAGGACCTGGTTCCTCTACGAAGCGACGCGGAACAGGAACTCCTGACCAGAGCCGCACGGATGCCCCGAGGAGGCTGACCGATGACGGACGCAGCGAACATCGGACCAGGTCTGGGCCACGCCATTCACGCCATCAGCGGGAAATGGGGTCGGTTCGTTACGCTCGGCGTCGCCGATCTCATCCTCGGCGGCATCGGGTCGGCCCTGGATCGTCGTGGCGGGCATCGCGCCTCGCGGCATCCTGCGTCATATCAAAGCTGAGGTCATCATGGCCGCCGATTGTGCTTTCACCGAACGGGCCGGCCTCAATTGGCGCGGTGGCCGCGCGAGTTCCTCGTCGCGGGCGGTGGCGGAGGAGACGGCGATCGCGCTGACCTTCGACGGATCGACCTATGCCGTGATGATGGCGACGCCCGCCGATCTGAAGGATTTCGGCGTCGGCTTTGCCATGACGGAGGGCGTCGTTGCCCGCGCCGACGAGATCAGGAGCCTGGATCTGATCGAGACCGATCTCGGCATCGAGGTCCGGATGTGGCTCGCAGAAAGCCGGACAGCGGCGTTGTTCGCGCGGCGGCGCGTCACGATAGGCCCGGTCGGCTGCGGGCTCTGCGGCATCGAAAGCCTGGTGCAGGCGAGACGTACCGTTCCCAGGGTGAAGAAGGGAACAACGTTCGACGCGCGTGATCTCCTGGAGGGCATGCGCACGCTTCCCTCCCTGCAGGACCTCAACCGGAAAACCCGCGCGGTGCATGCGGCCGCTTTCTGGCAGGCCAATGGCGGCGTCGGTCCGGTGCGTGAGGATGTCGGCCGCCACAATGCGCTTGACAAGCTCGCCGGCGCGCTGGTCCGTCACAACAGGTCGGTTGCGAACGGCGCCGTTCTGCTCACGAGCCGCATCTCGGTCGAGATGGTGCAGAAGACGGCCATGATCGGCGCTCCCGTCATCGTCGCCGTTTCCGCGCCGACGACGCTCGCGATCAAGACCGCGGATGAAGCGGGAATCACCTTGATCGCGGTTGCGCGCGACGACGGCTACGAAGTGTTCACGCATCCCGAACGCATCGTCTTCGCACAGGGAATGCGTCGGCGTTCTGTTGAGACGGACGACGGATTTGCGCCGGCGTGAACTGAGAATGAATCGCTCAAGTCGGGTGCAGCCACGATGAAGTTGCGCTCCCTCTCCCGCTTGCGGGGGAGGGCCGGGGTGGGGGTGTTTCCGCATTGGGACTCCCCAAGAGGAGAGAGCCCTCACCCGGCGCTATGCGCCGACCTCTCCCGCAAGCGGGAGAGGTGAAGCCAATCCGCAGCCGACGACAGAAACTCGGAAAGATCGCGGAAGCGCAGTCCTCAATGCAAATCCGTAAAAGACGTTCGTTTCAGGAAGCCTGCACGCGGCACCACACGTAGCCTCGTTGCTATGCCGATGCCTGCTTCCGAACAGCGCGCAAAGAGAGGCGACAATGAGTGACTTCCGCAAGGAAACCGACAGTCTTGGTGAAGTCGATGTCCCCGCCGACAAGCTCTGGGGCGCCCAGACCCAGCGCTCGCTCGAACACTTCAGCATCGGCAAGGATCTGATGCCGCGCGAGATGATCCACTCCTACGCGATCCTGAAGAAGGCGGCCGCGAACGCCAACCATGCCGGCAAGCGGCTCGACACCAAGGTCCACAAGCTGATCGTTCACGTCTGCGACGAGATCCTGCAGGGCCAGCATCACGACATGTTTCCGCTGCACGTCTGGATGACCGGCAGCGGCACGCAATTCAACATGAACGTCAACGAGGTGATCTCGAACCGATGCTGCCAGCTCGCGGGCACGCCACTCGGCAGCAAGCATCCGGTTCATCCGAACGATCACGTCAACATGTCGCAATCGTCGAACGACAGTTTTCCGTCCGCGATGTACATCGCGGCCGCCGTCAACGTGACGCAGCGCCTTGTTCCTGCGGTCAAGGCCCTCCACGATGCGATCGATGCCAAGGCCACGCAGTGGGACGATGTGGTCAAGATCGGGCGCACCCACATGCAGGATGCGACGCCGCTGACGCTCGGCCAGGAGTGGTCGGGCTATGCCGGCATGCTTGCCGACGACCTCGCGCGCATCGAGGATTCGCTCAAGGGCGTGTTCAGGCTCGCGCTTGGCGGTACGGCGGTGGGCACCGGCATCAATGCGGCGCCAGGCTTCGCCGAGGCAGTGGCCGCGGAGATTGCGCGCCTCACCAAATTGCCCTTTGTCAGCGCGCCGAACAAGTTCACCGTGCAGGGCGCGCATGATGCGCTGGTTCAGCTTTCCGGCACGCTGCGCACGCTCGCGGTCTCGCTCTACAAGATCGGCAACGACATCCGCCTGATGTCCTGCGGCCCGCGTGCCGGTTTTGCCGAACTGATGATCCCGGAGAACGAGCCGGGCTCCTCGATCATGCCGGGCAAGGTCAATCCGACCCAGGCCGAGGCGCTGACGATGATCGCGGTGCAGGTGATGGCGAACGATGTCGCGGTCGGGTTCGGCGGCGCCAGCGGCTATCTGGAGATGAACGTCTACAAGCCGCTGATGATCCATAACATCGCCCAGTCGATCACGATCCTGACCGACGGTTGCACGAACTTCCGAAGGTTCCTGGTCGAAGGCACCAAGCCGAACCAGAAGAAGATCAACGAATATGTCGAGCGCTCGCTGATGCTGGTCACCGCGCTCGCGCCCGTGATCGGCTACGACAAGGCGTCGGCGATCGCGCACTATGCGATGGACAACGACCTCACGCTGAAAGCCGCAGCGCTGAAGCTCGGCTTCGTCAGCGAGTCCGAGTTCGACCGCATCGTCGATCCGGCCAAGATGGTCAAGCCCTATGTGGCCCAAGGCAACGCACCGGCCAAAGTCGGCACACCGACAGGCTGAAGGAGCACAGCATGATCAGATGCGTCAGGTTATGGACCGGTGACGACAACAATTCGTATTTCGAGGAAGGGCTCATCGAGCTCGAGCCGGGCCAGCGCGGCGACTGGCTCAGCAGCAAGGCCGACGTCGTCACCATCTCCTTCCAGGAGACTGCATCGGGCGGCGCGTTTGCCTGGCACACCGCGCCGGTCCGCCAATTCGTGATCACGCTCTCCGGCACACTCGATTTCCAGACCCGTGACGGCGAGCATTTCCTGCTGCATCCGGGCGACATCCTGCTCGCGGAAGACACCGTCGGCTCCGGCCATAGCTGGAAGCTGACCGACGATTCGTCGTGGCGCCGCGCCTATGTGGTGTTGCGGCCCGGCGCGCATGTGCCGTTCCGCGTTAGAGCATGATCCGGAAAAGTGGAAACCGGTTTTCCCTCGCGACAAACGCGAAGCGTTTGCGCGGAGATCATGCTCAAACAAAGAAGACGGGATCATGATCCGATTACGTCTAATCGGATCATGATCCAGGGAGCACCAGCCGGCGTCGGCATGAGCCATTCAGGACTGCGACATCCAACCGGAAGGAGACATCCATGCAGAGCACTCCCACTAGCGAACCGGACGTCGTCCTCATCGGCGCAGGCATCATGAGCGCCACGGTAGGCGTCTTTCTCAAGGAACTGGAGCCACAGCTCTCGATCTCCATGTTCGAGGTTCTCGAGGATGCCGGGCTGGAAAGCTCGGATGCCTGGAACAATGCCGGCACCGGGCACGCGGCCAATTGCGAGATGAACTACACGCCGGAGCGTGCCGACGGCAGCATCGATATTTCCAAGGCGCTGCAGGTCAATGTCGAATTCGACCTGTCGCGGCAGTTCTGGTCCTTTCTTGTCGGCAAAGGCGCGATCACAGATCCGCGCACCTTCATTCACCCGGTGCCGCATATGAGCTTCGTATACGGCGCCGACAATGTCGCCTTCCTCAACAAGCGGTTCAAGGCGATGTCGGCCCATCCTTGCTATGAGGGCATGGAGTATACCGAGGACCCGAAGCAGGTCGCTGACTGGGTGCCCCTGGTGATGGAAGGCCGCAGCGGCGACGATCCTGTCGCCGCAACGCGGATCATCACCGGCACCGATGTCGACTACGGCTCGCTGACCCATCATCTGGTTCATCATCTCGTCAGCCAGCCCGGCTGCGCGGTCCACTACAAGAGCCTCGTCACCGATCTCGCTCGCGATCAGGACGGTCGCTGGCGCATCGAGGTCCGCGATACCGACACTGGCGAGAAGCGGTCGGTCAAGGCAAAGTTCGTGTTCATTGGCGCCGGCGGCGGCGCGCTCCCGCTGTTGCAGAAATCCGGCATTCCGGAGGGTCAGGGCTATGGCGGCTTTCCGGTCTCGGGAATCTGGCTGCGCTGCGACGATCCCGCCGTCAACAAGCGTCACCACGCCAAGGTCTACGGCAAGGCCGCGGTCGGCTCGCCGCCGATGTCGGTGCCGCATCTCGACACCCGCGTCATCGGCGGGCAGCACTCGCTCCTGTTCGGGCCCTATGCCGGCTTCTCGAGCAAGTTCCTCAAGCACGGCTCGCGGCTTGATTTGTTCGAGTCGGTCCGGCCCGCCAATGTCGAACCGCTGCTTGCGGTGGCGCGCGACAATTTCGACCTGACCGAATATCTGATCGGGCAGGTGCTGCAATCCGAAAGCCATCGCCTGGCGACGCTCGACCAGTACTATCCGAAGGCCGATCCGAAGGATTGGAGGCTGCAGGTCGCGGGCCAGCGCGTCCAGATCATCAAGCCCGACGTCAAGCGCGGCGGACTGCTCGAATTCGGGACCGAACTGGTCGGCGCTGCGGACCATTCGCTGGTCGCGCTGCTCGGCGCGTCGCCGGGCGCCTCGACAGCGGCCTTCATCGCCATCAGCGTGCTGGAGAAGTGCTTTGCCGACGAGCTCACGGCGAATGCATGGCTGCCGAAGCTGAGGCAGATCATCCCATCCTACGGCATATCGCTGATCGATGATGCGGATTTCCTGCGGCGTATCCGTGCCACCACCGCCGAGGTGCTGAAGATCGACAACATTCCGCCGCCGGCCGCTACGCCAACTGCGCAGCGGGCTTGAGGGGACAGGAGACTTCCGATGGACGCCACGGCACTTCTTCTGTCACGATTGCAGTTTGCCTTCACGATCTCGTTTCACATCATCTTCCCGTCGTTCACGATCGGCCTAGCCGCCTGGCTGACCGTCCTCGAAGCGATGCACATGCGTACCGGCAGACAGGTGTACCGGACGCTGTTCGAGTTCTGGCTGAAGATATTCGGTGTCGCCTTCGGCATGGGTGTCGTGTCAGGTGTCGTCATGGGCTTCCAGTTCGGCACCAACTGGAGCGTGCTGGCCAAGATGTCGGGACCGATCCAGGGGCCGCTGCTCTCTTACGAGACGTTCACCGCCTTCATGCTGGAGGCCAGCTTCTTTGGCATCCTGATCTTCGGCCGCAGTCGCGTACCGCCATGGTTCTATCTGTTCTCGACCGCGATGGTGGCGCTCGGCACCACGCTCTCGGCATTCTGGATCATGACCAACAACAGCTGGATGCAGGCGCCGGTCGGCTATGTGCTGCAGAATGGCCAGTTTGTCCCTGATGACTGGGTGGCGATCCTCTTCAATCGCGTGGTCTGGGTGCGGTTTCCGCACATGCTGATTGCTTCCTATCTGACCGGCGCGTTCTGTGTGGCGGCGACGGGAGCATGGTTCTTGCTGCGGCGGACCTATCACGCGGAGGCACGTGTCATGCTGCGCATGGGCCTTTCGCTTGCGGCCGTGCTGATTCCGGTCCAGCTCTTCATCGGACATCTCGTGGGCGATTACGTCCACGACTATCAGCCGGCCAAATTCGCCGCGATCGAGGCCCGCTGGCATGACGAGCAGCCTGCCGCCGAAGTGCTGATCGCAATCCCCGATCCGAGCACCGAGTCCAACAAATATGCGATCAGCATTCCCGTCCTCGGCAGCATCATCGGGAGCATGAGCCTGACCTCGAAGGAGGTCGGACTGACCAGCTTCCCGCCGCAGGACCGGCCGCCGGTGATCATCCCGTTCTTCACTTTCCGCATCATGGTCGGCTGCGGCCTCGTGATGCTGGGACTGGCCTGGCTCGGGACCTATCTCAGCTTCAAGCATCGCATCGAGCGGAATCGCTTGCTGCTGTGGGGCATCTTCCTCAGCTTTCCTTTGCCATGGATCGCGATCCTCACCGGCTGGTACACCGCGGAGGTCGGCCGTCAGCCCTGGTCCGTCTATGGCGTGCTGCGCACGGCGGATGCGGTGACGCCATTCCTTACGGCCTCCGCTGCCATGACCACGCTGATCCTGTTCGTCCTGGTCTACGCCTTCATCTTTTCGTTTGGCACCTATTACATCTATCGGCTGCTGCGCGCCGGCCCGGCCGGAATTCCAACCACCGAGCCGGGCGAAGCGGCGCCGAACCGGCCAATGTCGATGGCGGACCAGTCCTCGGTCGCCGCACGCAGCTATATCAGCGCAGGAGAATAGACATGGTGATGTTCTGGGTAGCGCTGCTCGCAATCAGCATCCTGATCTATCTCCTGCTCGATGGATTCGATCTCGGCGTCGGCATGCTGTTCGGCCTGGCGAAGAACGAGAAGGATCGAAACGAAATGCTGCACACCGTCGCGCCGGTCTGGGATGGCAACGAGACCTGGCTCGTCGTCGCGGGCGTGATCCTGTGGGGCGCCTTTCCCGCGGCCTATTCGATACTGCTCTCCGCCTTCTATATCCCCGTCATTGTCATGCTGCTGGGGTTGATCCTGCGCGGCGTGGCTTTCGAGTTCCGCAACAAGGCGCTGGCCTCGCGCTGGGTATGGGACCTTTCCTTTTCGGGCGGCTCACTCGCCGCAAGCTTCATGCAAGGCGTGATGGTCGGAGGGCTGGTCGAAGGACTGCAATTTACCAATGGCGAATATTCCGGCGGCGCGCTTGGGTGGCTCAGCGGATTTTCGGTGCTGTGCGGTATCGGCCTTTGCCTCGGATACACACTGCTCGGAGCCTGCTGGCTGGTGCGGAAGAGCGAGGGGTCCGTTCGCGCCACCGCGCGCCGGCAGATTCCCGTGCTTGCGATCGCGGTGCTGGTGTTCCTGGTCGTCGTCTTTGCCCATGCGCTGATCGAGAATCTTCCGATCCTGCAGCGCTGGACCGAGAGGCCGTATCTGTTCGTGTTTCCGGCGATCGGCGCCGCGGCGGCGCTGGTGCTTGCCACCAGCATCCTGCGCCATGACGATTACTGGCCGTTCCATATGGTGGCGACGATCTTCGTTACCGCCTTTGGGACATTGGCGCTGTCGTTCTGGCCCTATATGATCCCCTCTGTCATTACGATTGAGGAGGCCGCGGCGCCGCATTCCAGCCTCGCCTTCATGTTCTGGGGCGAGGGCCTGTTCGTGTTCCCGCTCATGCTGCTCTACATCGTGATCGGCTACCGCGTGTTCCGTGGTAAGGTTGGTCCCATGACCGATCATTACTGATGCGGCATGAGCTCGATTGAGATCAGCGCGCAGTCTGCCCGATGTGCATAGGTGAGGCAGATGACCAGGGCGGGGTCGCTCCTGATTGATTGGACTGCGGGTCGGCTTCCCGACGCAAGGCGGCTTGCTGGCCGGCTGCGCGTCCCGGCGTCGGCGCTGCTGTTTGGGTTGCGCCTCTGGGCGGGCGTTTGCCTCGCCCTCTATCTCAGCTTCTGGCTTCAGCTCGAGAATCCATCCTGGGCCGGCGCGTCGGCGGCCATCGTCAGCCAGCCGCACCTTGGAGCCGCGCTGCGCAAGGGCTGGTTTCGCCTGATCGGGACGGCGATCGGCGCTGTGGCGATCGTGGTACTGGCGGCATTCTTTCCGCAACAACGGGTCGGATTCCTGCTTGGACTGGCGCTGTGGGGAGCAGGCTGCGCCTTCATGGCGACGCTGCTGCGCAATTTCGCGTCCTATTCGGCAGCGCTCGCCGGCTTCACGGCGGCGATCGTCGCAATCGATTTGCTCGGCGCCACCGGCGGCGCCAATGGCGAGGTCTTCACGCTTGCAGTGAGCCGCGCCAGCGAGATTTGCGTCGGCATCGTTTGCGCGGGCCTGGTGATGACGATGACGGATTTCGGCAATGCGCCAGGCCGGCTGGCCAAGGAGATGGCTGCACTGGCGACTGAAATCATGGCTCAGCTCGTCGCGACGTTGGCGGGAAGGCGAGAGCGGCCGGAAGAATCCCGCCGGATCGGCTTCGGTCTGGCGCAACGGATCGGTGCTCTCGATCCCGTCATGGATGAGGCGGGCGGCGAGTCCTACGAGATTCGCTATCACATGCAGGAATTGGAGTCGGCGTCGACCGGTCTCCTCCGCGCGCTGTCCGCCTGGCGAAGGGTGGCCGTCCATCTCGATCTGTTGCCAAGCGAGCAGGGCCGGGATGAGATCGGCCAGATCGCGCGCGGCTTTCCGACGGAACTGACGGTGCAGTCCTCCAGCGCCGCGATGATCGCGCAATCCGATCCGGTTCGTTTGCGCAGGTCATGCGCTGCGGCCGTGCGTGCATTGCTCGCCATGCGATGTGCGACGCCGTCGGTCAAGCTGATCGCCGATGAGGCGGCGCGGTCGCTGCTCGCGCTTCGAAAAGCGCTCGGCGGCTTGCTCGCGCTAACTGATCCCGCGCAGCCTGTTCGGGCGCGGCGGCGCGAAAGACTGCCTGTTCCGGACTATGCTCCGTCGATTCTCAACGCGGTGCGGGCGTTCATCGCTATTGCCGCGGTCGAAATGCTCTGGATCGTGACGGCGTGGCCGAACGGCGCGTTTGCCATCGCCTTCGCGGCGATCGCGCTCACCCTGTTCTCGGCCCGGCCCGATCAGGCCTATGCGATCACCATGATGTTCACGGTCGGCGCCGCCATCACGACCGTGCTCGCGGCCATCGCCAATTTCGCGCTCCTGCCGCAGATGACATCCTTCGCCGGCCTGTGCTTTGTGATCGGGCTTGTTCTCGTTCCGGCCGGTGCGTTGATGACCCAGCCCTGGCTGCCGCCGGTCTTCATCGCGCTGGTCGCGACGTTCATTCCTCTGCTCGGGCCGGCGAACCAGATGACCTACAATACGCTGGCTTTCTACAATGTCGCGCTGGCGATCTTCGTGGGACTCGCGTCGGCCGCGCTTGCATTCCGCATGGTGCCGCCACTATCGGCAGAGCTCCGTGTCCGCCGCTTGCTGCGGCGGACACTGCGGGAAATACGGCAGCTTGCCACCGACCGGCTCCAACTTACGTCGGAAGCCTGGGAAGAGCGGATCTACAACTACCTGCAGGCGCTGCCCGCACAGACTGAGCCGATGGCGCGCTCTGACCTTCTGTCGGCGCTGGTGGTCGGCAACGCTATCATCCGGCTTCGTCCCGTCGCCGGCCGCTTTGATCTCGATCAGGAATTCTCCGTTGCACTGGATGCGGTCGCGCAAGCCGACATCACAAGCGCGATCGAGCGCCTCGCCGACTTCGACGCGGAGCTTGCCGCGGTCGCGCGCACGACGCCGGGATTGCGCGTCAGGGAGCGGGCGCGCGGCAGCATCCTCGTGCTGTCGGAAACGCTCGCACAGCATAAGACCTATTTCGAAGCATCGCCGCCATGAGCTTTTTCGAGATCAACCTGTTTGGCGTCTACGTCGCTCCTATTTCGCTGCTGATGGCGGCGGCCTGGCTTATACTGATCGCGCTGCGACGGATGGTGGCGCGTTTCGGTCTGCTACGCCATGTCTGGCATCCGGCGCTGTTTGAGCTCGCGGTTTATATTATTGTGCTTTCATGCGTGGTTCTTGTGCTAGCTGAGGTATAGCGATGTCTGACGTTCAGGCGCGATTGGCTGGCGAGCCGGGCGATCGGAAAGCTGTGCCACGCCCTTCGGCAAGCAGGGCGAGCCGCAAAAAGCCGCTCAGTTCCGTGATCCCGGTATTGCTCACGCTGGGCGCTGTCGCGGTGGCAGCGTTGTTCGGTTGGTTCGCGTGGGATGTCTATATGGGGCGGCCGTGGACCCGCGACGGCATGGTGCGGGCTTATGTGGTGACAGTCGCGCCGGAGATTGCCGGGCGGATCGTCAAGCTGCCGGTCGCCGACAACCAGATGGTGCACAAGGGCGACGTGCTGTTCGAGATCGAACCGGCCGATTATCAGATCGCGCTTGACGCTGCCCACGCCCAGGTCGCGCGCGACCAGGCCGCGCTCGAATATGCGCGCGCCAATGAAGGACGGCAGGCGACGCTGCGTGGAGAAGGTTGGGTCTCGACGGACGTCTTTCAGCAATCGGCGAGTTCGCTGCATCAGCTGCAAGCCGCTGTTGCCGCGGATCAGGCCGCTGTCGCCAAGGCGGAGCTCAATCTCAGCCGCGTCACCGTTCGCTCGCCGGTCAATGGCTATGTGACGAACCTGCTGGCCCAGCGCGGCGACTACGCCAATATCGGCCAAAACCTGGTCTCGCTGGTCGACGCCGATTCCTTCTGGGTCGACGGTTATTTTGAGGAGACCAGCCTTGGAAGGATTCGCGACAACGATGCGGTGACCGTCCGCTTGATGGGCTATAGCCAGCTCATCCGTGGCCACGTCGCCGGGGTCGCGCGCGGCATCACGGTCGCCAATGCGCAGCCGGGGCAGAGCGGTCTCGCTTCGGTCAACCCGATCTTCACCTGGGTGCGGCTGGCCCAGCGCATACCGGTGCGTATTCACATCGACCAGGTGCCGGATGGGGTGCGCCTCGTTGCCGGCACGACGGCCAGCGTGGAAGTCGGCCGCTAGGCTCTTCCGCAGTTTGGCCGTCGATCCCGGTCGGCTATTTTGTCGCAGGCATCGCAAAGTGCCGCGGGAGCATGGTTGCGTCGCGTTCCCGGCATCCCCGTAGAATTGCGGAGATTTCCCTGATGTGTTCTAACGTCAGGGATCAGCGATACCCGGAAAATCAGTTTTGAATCCGAAACATTTGTCTGCTGCCGTCCGGTGGAGTTTTCATTCGGCCATTGCATGCGGAGATGGCGCATGAAGTCCCTTGCGTCGCCCCACGGCCTGACGAACGGCGAGGAATCGGTCGTCTTCGTCGTTGACGACGACGAGAGCGTGCGACGGGCGCTTGCGAACCTGTTCCAGTCGGTTGGCCTTGCCGTGCAGGAGTTCGGCTCGGCCGCGGAACTGTTGCAGAGCAAGCTGCCTGACGTCGCGAGCTGCCTGGTGCTGGACATCCGGCTGCCCGGGTTGAGCGGGCTCGACCTCCAGCTCGAATTGGCCAGAGCAGGCATCCACATTCCGATCATCTTCATGACCGGTCACGGCGATATTCCGATGAGCGTGCGGGCCATGAAGGGCGGGGCGATCGATTTCCTGACCAAGCCGTTCCGCGATCAGGACATGCTCGATTCCGTGACGACGGCGATCAAGCGCGATCGCGAAAGGCGCGAGTCGGACAAGGCCGTGACGGGTCTGCGGGAACATTTCGAGACCCTGACCGAACGTGAACGCGAAGTGCTGGCTTTGGTGGCTGCCGGGCTGATGAACAAGCAGATCGCGGCGCAGATTGGGGTTGCCGAGATAACCGTCAAAATCCATCGCGGCCGCGTCATGAAGAAGATGGGCGCAAAATCGCTGGCCGATCTGGTCAGGATGGCCGAAATAATCGGGATTCGCCGCCGATAGGTGTGGGCGAGAAACCTAAGTATAATTCCCGGGTGCGCCGATAGAGCGCATTTTATCATTACAAGCGTACGGTCCAGAGAGGCGGGTACCGGCTTTTCCGCGCAACAAACGGCGAACGTTTGGGCGCAGATCGTGTGCCAGACAAGAATCTAGGCGGGCTGACGATTCGAGGAAAAGTCATCGCGCGCTAGCGGATCCTTATTCCCGTTCCCCCCAAAAGGACAGCGATTTTGCCGACAACACCGATGATTTCCATCATCGACGACGATGCGTCCGTCCGTACCGCGACCGATAATCTGCTGAGGTCCCTGGGTTATGGCGTTCTCACGTTCGAGTCGGCTGACCAGTTTCTGCAGTCGGACGTGCTCGACCAGACCTCCTGTGTGATCGCCGATGTCAATATGCCCGGCACCAACGGCGTTGAGCTCCTGCTTCGCCTGCGCGCCCGGGGGGCGCAGGTGCCTTTCATCTTCATCACGGCTTTTCCCGAGGCGGCCGTGTCCGCGCAGGCCTCCCGCGCCGGTGCGGTCTGTCTCTTGACCAAGCCGTTCGAGACGGACAATCTGATTCAAAACCTTGAACAGGCCCTGCAGGGGCGTGGTGAGCAAGGTCCGACAGTTAAGATCTGAGTTCTTCGGCCGGCGGGCTTTTCGACCCGATCGGCGAGCAGGCCGGACAGGTCCTGACTATGCCCAAAGTTGCAGCTTGATCGCCCTTCACGGCTCGTCCAGTCGTGGCACACGGAAACTCAACGGGTCTTGAGTTGGAAGAACTCCCGGGCGACCGTAAGCAGGTATACCACGATTGGGCGGCACAAGGAGCATAGCGCATGTATCCGGGCCAGCGTAGTAGCGACACAGGTGCGCCCGTTTTGTCCGTCGATGCGCCGCGCGGCTCCTCAGATTGGCGTTTGGGACTGACGGATATCGATCAGACGCCTTGGGCGACGTTCTCCCGTTATGCCGTTGCGATCTTGTCGGTTGCCGCGGCGCTAATCGCTTCCAAGGCCGCGGTCCAGTACCTGGACATCGAACCGTACGTATCGCTGTTCCTGTGCGCCATCATGTTTGCTGCCTGGTTTGGCGGCCTCGGCCCCGGCCTGGTGTCGACCGCGCTTGCGGGTCTGGGGTTCGAGTATTTCGTGGCATCTCCGACCCATTCGTTCGAGATCGATGTTCATCAGGTCCCGCGCGTGGGCCTGTTCTTGATCACGGCACTGTTCGTCAACTGGATCAGTGCGGCGCAGAGAAAGGCGACGAGATCGCTCGAGCTTTCCCGCCGCGACCTCTTGGCCTCGCTCGAAGAGCAGAAGCGGACCGAAGCACAGCTGCTGCGGAGTGAAATGTACCTGGCCGAGGCCCAGCGGCTGAGCCGGACCGGCAGTTTCGGCTGGAAGGTGGCGAGCGGTGAAATCAGCTGGTCGGAGGAGACGTTTCGGATCTTCGAATGCGATCCGGCGACGACGCCGACACTGGAATTCGTCCTTCAGCGCATGCACGCTGAAGACCGGGATTTCGTGCGGCAGATACTCGACGAGGCCTCCCGGGACGGTGTGGATTTCGGTCACGATGCCAGGCTCGTAATGCCGAGTGGCGCGATAAAGCACATCCGTGCCTTGGCCCATGCCGTGAAGGATGGTCACGATGGCATCGAGTACGTCGGCGCCGTGACCGACGTCACGGCCGCCAAGGTGGCCGAAGCCGCGCTCAACGACGCGCAGGCCGATCTCGCGCACGCGACGCGCGTGATCACGCTCGGCGAGCTGACATCCTCCATCGCCCACGAGGTGAACCAGCCGCTGGCCGCGATCATGTCCAACGGCGAAGCCTGCCTGCGCTGGCTCGATCGCGGCGCGGCAGGCCTGGAGCATGCGCGGCGCTCGGTGGAATGGATCGTCAAGGATGTCAGCCGGGCGGCCGACGTGATCGGGCGCGTTCGGGCGCTGGCGCGCAAGACCGATTCGGAACGGGCGCTTCTTGACGTCAACGAGGTCGTCAACGAAGCGCGCGTGCTGATGCGGCGCGAGCTCTCGAGCAAGCATATCACGCTGCGCACCGAGCTCGCCGCCGATCCGCTGATCGTCCGGGCCGACCGGGTCCAATTGCAGCAGGTCGTCATCAACCTGGTGATGAACGGCATCGAGGCGATGCAGCCGGTCACGGACCGGCCGCGCGAATTGCTGATCCGGTCGCAGCGCAGTTTCGACGCCGATCAGGCCATCCTGATCATGGCCGATTGCGGCGTCGGCTTCTCTGACGACAATGCCGAGCGGCTGTTCAACGCGTTCTTCACCACCAAGTCGACCGGCCTTGGCTTGGGATTGTCGATCTGCCGCTCGATCGTCGAAGCCCATGGCGGAAAGCTGTCCGCCTGCCGCAACACCGGGCCCGGCGCGACCTTCCAGTTCACTCTGCCGCTCCATGAGGATATCGGGCGGGCGCAATGAGCCTTCCCGACTGAGCTGACGCCGTCGGCGTGATACCCAGGTTCATGCCTTTGGCAATGATACCCACATTCATGCCTTCGGCATGATACCAGGGCTGTTGTCGGGCCACTTCGCGATGGTCGCTTCGTCGACGTTGAGAGACTGCGCCACCAGCTTGGGCGGCGTATGCGTGAGCCAGTTCGTCAGCGAGACTTCCTCGTAGCGTGGCGCGCGGAACACGCCGACGAATTGCAGGTCGGTATCGCCGACATTCTCCACATAGTGCCCGTAGTTCTTCTTGACGTAGCCGATGTCACCCGCGTTGAAGTCCATCGTCAGCGCGTTGGGGCCGGTGTTGAACACCGTCATCCGACCTTTGCCCTTGAGGTAGTATTGCCACTCGTCGGCGTTGGGGTGCCAGTGCATCTCACGGACAGCGCCCGGTTTGAGCGTGACCAGTGCCGACGCCACCGTCGTTGCGACATTGAAGTTGGTGCTGTCGGCAACGTGGATGCTGCCCGCATCCGACTGTCTGCGCGGACGCGAGCCTTCGAGCGAGAAGATGAACGGATGCGGCGGCATGTCCGCGTTCTTGCTGATCGCAGCGCGGTCGGCAGCCAGCTCGCCGGGCACGGTGCCCTGGAATATCCAGAGGTTGTGCAGCGGAATGTTCGCAAAGCTTTCGACGGGAACGCCGAAATTCTTGGCGAGCAATTCGGGCGGCGTATGCGCCATCCAGTCCGACAGCAGCAGCGTATTGAATTCGTCGGCGTGGCCGTCATCGAAGCAGATCACGAATTCGCACCCGTCGGGTCCCAGTCCCTGCAGCGAGTGCGGTGTACCGGCCGGAAAGTACCAGAGGTCGCCTGCCTTGACGTCGCCGACATAAGGACGCCCGTCCGCGTCGAGCACGGTCACGCGGCAAACGCCGTAGGTCATGATCGCCCATTCGGCGGCCTGGTGCCAATGCAGCTCGCGAATGCCGCCGGCGGCGAGGCGCATATTCACGCCGGAGATTTCCTTCGAGATCGCGAAATCGTCGACCGTGACCTGCCGCGCCCAGCCGCCGTTCTGGATGCGCCTCGGTGCATTGTTGAAGGACGCCCAGGTCGTGGGCAGGCCGCCTACGTCGGTTGCAGGCGGAGTGAATGCGGACGGAAACTGCTTGGCAATGGCCGGATTTTGCGGACCGGGATCGGTCAAACTTCCTGGCGACTTGGCGTTGATCGCGCCCTGAGGCGGCTCGTCCGGATTACCGAAACTTGCAGCATGCGCGGATGCGGTCATTGCGGCTCCTACAGCCGACGCCGCCAGAAGGTCTCGTCGCGAGAACATGGGCTGAGACTCCAGAAAGAGAAGGTCAAACCGGCACGGGCCCGCTCATCAGCGGCCCCATTCATCGACAGTTAGACTGGCGATCCTCGTTTCACTTCCGTAATGACACGCGTTTTTCCGGAACGCACTGCCGCGATGACAGAGAACGCACAGCTGCGTGAGCGCGATGCGAAGGATCTTCACGCGGCGGGCGGTGCGATTGAGCAAATCCGACCTCGTTTTGGAAAGACATCTGTTGGACAGCTCTCCTTTACTCAACCGATCCTGGCCGCTTTCAAAGGTGTTTGCCGATGACCATTCGCAAATCCATCCGTCCCTATCATCAACCGGCTGGCGGATGGGGCGCGCTCAAGGCATTGAGCGAGCACCTGATCGAGCAGCGCGTTCCGATAAAGGGCGCCACGACGCTGAGCCGGATGAATCAGCCGGAAGGATTCGATTGTCCCGGCTGCGCCTGGCCGGATCCGAAGCACACGTCGTCGTTCGAATTCTGCGAGAACGGCGCCAAGGCGGTCGCGTGGGAAGCGACGGCCAAGCGCTGTACGCCGGAGTTCTTCGCCGAGCACTCCGTCACGGGGTTGTCCGGCTGGAGCGACTACGAACTCGAAATGGTCGGTCGGCTCACCCACCCGATGGTCTATGACCGCGCATCCGATCATTACCGTCCCGTAAGCTGGGACGACGCTTTTGCGATCATCGGCCGTCACCTCGGCGGGCTGCCCGACCCGAACATGGCGGAGTTCTACACCTCCGGTCGCACGTCGAACGAGGCCGCGTTCCTCTATCAGCTTTTCGCGCGCGAATACGGCACCAACAATTTTCCGGACTGCTCGAACATGTGCCACGAGGCGACCAGCGTCGGCCTGCCGCAGTCGCTCGGGGTAGGGAAGGGCACCGTGCTGCTCGAAGACTTCGACAAGGCGGACTGCATCTTCATCTTCGGCCAGAATCCCGGCACCAACAGCCCGCGCATGATGACGAACCTGTGGAAGGCGTCACGCCGGGGTGCAGCGATCATCTCCTTCAATCCGTTCCGCGAGCGCGCGCTGGAGCGTTTCCAATATCCGCAGAATCCCATCGAGATGGCGACCTTGTCGGCGACCAAGATCAGCTCGCCACTCTACCAGGTACGCGTCGGCGGCGACATTGCCGCGCTCAAGGGCATCATGAAGGTGCTGGTCGAGGAAGACGAGGCCGCGCGCGCAAGCGACAAGCCCGAGATCCTCGATTGGGATTTCATCCGTGGTCACACCGTCGGCATCGAGGCGTTCATTGCGGACCTGAAAGCGACGCAATGGCCTGATATCGAACGGCAGTCCGGTCTGGCGCGCGAGGATCTCGAGCACGCCGCGCATGTCTATATGAAGGCCGAGCGCGCAATCATCGTCTATGGCATGGGCATCACCCAGCACAAGCGCGGCGCATGCAATGTGCAGCAGCTCGCCAATCTCGCACTCTTGCGCGGCCATATCGGACGCGAGGGCGCCGGCCTCTGTCCGGTGCGCGGCCACTCGAACGTGCAGGGCGATCGCACCGTCGGCATCACCGAAGTGCCGACAAAGGAATTCCTCGATCGCCTGGAGCATAGGTTCAATTTCAAGCCGCCGACTGCACACGGCCATAACGTGGTGACGGCGCTGGAGGCGATGCTGCGCGGTGAGGTGAAGGTATTCGTCGCCATGGGCGGCAACTTTGCCGCGGCGATTCCCGACTGGCAGCAGACGCAGGCGACGCTTCGTGGTCTCGACCTCACGGTCCATGTGTCGACCAAGCTCAACCGCAGCCATCTGATCCACGGGCGCGAGGCGCTGATCCTGCCGTGCCTCGGGCGCACAGAGGTCGATATCCAGGCGACCGGACCGCAATCGATCACGGTCGAGGATTCGATGTCGATGGTCCACGCCTCCGGTGGCCGCAACAAGCCGGCCTCGGACCATCTCCTGAGCGAGCCTGCGATCGTTGCCGGAATGGCGCGCGCCACCCTCGGTAACCGCAGCGTGGTGGACTGGGAGGCCCTTGTCGCCGACTACGACCGCATTCGCGATGCGATCGAAGACGTGTTCCCGATCTTCCAGGGCTACAACGCCCGCATTCGCGTGCCGGGTGGTTTCCATCTCACCTCGACAGCGCGCGAGCGGATCTGGATGACGCCGTCGGGAAAAGCCAATTTCCTGCTGTTCGCAGGATTGGGCGAGGATACCTGCGAAAGCGATCCGGAGATGCTCTGGCTCAGCACCATCCGCAGCCATGATCAGTACAACACGACGCTCTATTCGATGTCGGACCGCTATCGCGGCGTGTACGGTCAGCGCGACGTGGTGTTCCTGAACGAGCTGGAAATGAAGAAACGAGGCCTTGCGGACGGCGACCGGGTCGACCTCGTTACGCTCTCGACCGACGGGATGGAGCGCAGCGTGCACAATTTCCGGGTGGTCGGCTATTCCTTCCCGAACGGCTGCTGCGCTGCCTACTATCCCGAGACCAACCCGCTGGTGCCGCTCTATGCTCATGATCCCATGAGCTTCACCCCGTCTTCCAAGGGCATTCCGATTCGGATCGTGCGCTCGGTGGCGGAAGCTCAAGGCGAGTGACGATTACTCCTTCTCCCGTTCTGCGGTCGCTATGTGTGCTGCGCTCCCTCTCCCGCTTGCGGGGGAGGGCGGGGTGAGGGTGTCTCCGCGATGCACGCTGTTCGACCGTGTGGAGAGAGCCCCCACCCGGCGCTTCGCGCCGACCTCCTCCGCAAGCGGGAGAGGTCAAGTGAACCCGCGGTTGGTCAATCAATCATGGTCGAGCGGTTGCGCGCTCTAGAGAACTCACGCGGCGGCATTCTCATTCACGCCGAACCGCTTCTCGAATTCCGCTACGTTGACGATGCCGCGGCGGTGCGTGCCTTCGCCGATCTTGCGCTCCTCGTTCCAGGCCTCGACCGCGAACAGGATGTGCTTGGAATCGAGCTCGACGACGCGGGCGGTCGCGCGCACGGTGTGACCGACCGGGGTTGCCGCGAGATGGCGGACGTTCACCTCCATGCCGACGCTGACGAATCCTTTCGGCAGCGCGGCCGAGATGGCGGCGCCTGCGGCGATCTCCATGTGCAGGATCATCATCGGTGTCGCATAGACCCGCGGCATGCCCGGCACGAAATGTCCGACCGTCATTTCCGGTCTCACGACGATTGTCGTCTCCGCGCTCATGTCGAGCTTCAATAGTTCACGTGCATCCATGTCTGCTTCCTTATTCTGCGGCCGCCGCAACCACTTTCTTGGCGGACTGCTTGCCGGTACTGCCGAGCCATTGGCCCAGCCTGTCGAGATAGAGGTAGACCACCGGGGTCGTGTACAGGGTCAGGACCTGCGACAGCATCAGGCCGCCGACGATGGTGTAGCCGAGCGGCTGGCGCAGCTCCGATCCTGTGCCGGTACCGACCATCAGCGGCACGCCGCCGAGCAGCGCCGCCATTGTCGTCATCAGGATCGGCCGGAACCGCATGGTGCAGGACCGATAGATCGCCTCTTCCGGGCTCAAGCCCTCATTGCGCTCGACCTCCAGCGCGAAGTCGACCAGCATGATGCCGTTCTTCTTGACGATGCCGATCAGGAGGATGATGCCGATGATGGCGATCACGGTGAGATCCATGTGCACGGCCATTAGCAGCAGCAATGCACCGATGCCCGCCGAAGGCAGCGTCGACAGGATCGTGATTGGATGGATGAAGCTCTCATAGAGCACGCCGAGAATGATGTAGATGACGATCAGCGCCACGCCGATCAGGAGCGGGGTGCCCGAGAGCGAGGACTGGAACGCCTGGGCGTTCCCCTGGAACGACGTCGCGAGCGACGCCGGCTTGCCGGTTTCCTTTTCGATATTCTGTACGCCGGCCACCGCCTCGCCCAGCGACGCGCCGGGCTTCAGGTTGAAGGAAATCGTCACTGACGGAAACATGCTCTGATGGTTGATGAGGATCGGCGCCGGCTTGATCTCGCTCTTCACGAGCTGGCTGAGCGGGACCTGCTGGCCGCTCGCGGAATTCACGTAGATGTCCTTCAGCGCCTCGGGGCCGTACTGGAAGCTCGGATAGACCTCCATCACGACGTGATACTGGTTCAACGCGGTAAACATGGTCGAGACGATGCGCTGGCCGAAGGCGTCATCCAGCGTGTTGTCGATGGTGGAGGGAAGGATGCCGAAGCTCGACGCCACCTCGCGGTTGACGGTGACATCCAGCATCGGTCCGGCGTTGGCCTGATCGCTGGCAACGTCGGTGACGAAGGGCAGGGCCCTTATCCGTTCGAGGAAGATGGCCGCCCAATGCGTCAGTTCGTCCGAATCCGCATCGGTCAGCGAGTACTGATATTGGGTCTTCGACAGGCGCGCGCCGATGGTGATGTCCTGCGCGGCCTGCATATAGAGGGTGATACCCTGGATATGGGCGAGCTGCGGCCTCAGCCGGTTGATGATCTCGTCCGCGCTCGCCTTGCGCTGCGGCTTGGGCTTGAGCATGATGAAGATGCGCCCCTGATTGAGCGTCGCGGTCGGCCCGCCCGGCCCGATATAGCTCGCGACCGAATCGATCGCGGGATCCTTCAGCAGCGTGTCGACCAGCACCTGCTGCCGCTCGGACATCGCCGGGAACGAGATATCCTGCGCGGCTTCGGTGATGCCGACGATCTGGCCGGTGTCTTCCTGCGGGAAGAAGCCCTTCGGAATGACGACGTAGAGATAGGCGGTGAGCGCGACCGTGCTCAGCATCACCATCAATGTCGTGAAGCGATGGTGCAGCACGACTTTCAGGCCGCGGGCATAAAGCGCGAGCAGGGAATCGAAGGCCCACTCGAAGGCGAGATAGATCCTGCCGTGCTTCTTGTGGCTGTCGTCCTTCAACAGCCGCGAGCACATCATAGGCGTCAGCGTCAGCGAGATCACGAGCGACAGCAACAGCGAGGCGGTGATCGTGATCGCGAACTCCTGGAACAGCTTGCCGACATAGCCACCCATCAAAAACAATGGGATGAACACCGCGATCAGCGAGAGCGTGATGGAGACGATCGTGAACCCGATCTCGGCCGAACCCTTGAGCGCGGCCTGCATCGGGGTGAGGCCTTTCTCGAGATGCCGCACGATGTTCTCGATGACGACGACGGCGTCGTCGACGACGAAGCCGACCGCAATCGACAGCGCCATCAGCGACAGGTTGTCGAGGCTGTAACCGAGCACGTAAAGCACCGCGAAGGTGCCGATCAGCGATAGCGGAACGGTCACTGCCGGAATCACGGTCGCCCAGAGATTCCGCAGGAACAGGAAGATCACCATCACCACCAGAGCTACCGTCAGCATCAGCGTGAACTGGACGTCGGCGACGGCTGCGCGGATGGTGGTGGTGCGATCGGCCGCGATCGTCACCTTGATCGCGGGCGGAATGGACGCCTGAAGCGTAGGCAGCAGCTTCTTGATGCGGTCCACGGTCTCGATGACATTGGCGCCGGGTACGCGCTGAACCGCGAGGATGATCGCCGGCTGCTTGTCATACCACCCGGCCAGCAGATCGTTTTCGGGAGCCTCGATCGCCTTGCCGATATCGCGAATTCGCACTGGCGAGCCGCTGCGATAAGCGATGATCAAATCGTCATAGGCGGCGGGGTTGAGCAGTTGATCGTTGGTGTTGAGCGTATAGGTCACGCGTGGGCTGTTGAGGGTGCCCTTCGGCAGATCGACATTGGCGCCGGCGATGACGGTGCGGACGTCCTCAAGGCTTATTCCCCTTGCGGCGAGTGCTTGCGGATTGACCTGGATGCGGATGGCGGGTTTCTGCTGGCCGCCGATGCCGACCAGGCCGACGCCCGGAATCTGCGATATCTTCGGCAGCAGGATGTTTTCGGCGTAGGCATCGACCGTGGTCATCGGCAGCGAGTCCGACGTCAGCGCGATCAGCATGATCGGCGTCTCGGCCGGATTCACCTTCCGGATCGTCGGTGGGTAGGGAATGTTCTGCGGCAGATAGGGGCTCGCGGCATTGATCGCCGAGAGCACATCGACGGCGGCGCTGTCGACTGTGCGCGAGAGTTCGAATTGCACGACGACCTGGGCGACACCGAGCGCGCTCGACGATGTCAATTGCGTCACGCCCGGGATCTGGCTCAATTGCTGCTCAAGCGGCGTCGCGACGGAGGATGCGATCGTCTGTGGATCGGCGCCGGGCAATTGCGCCGAAATCTGGATCGTCGGGTAGTTGACATTCGGCAGTGCGCCAACCGGCAGCAACGGATAGGCGGCAAGCCCGCACAGCAATAGCCCGGCCATCAGCAGGACGGTGGCGATCGGCCGGGCGATGAACGGCGCAGAGAGATTCATGGAATGGCCTTCTGCACCGAGCTCTGCAGATCGGCTTCCGTCGCGGCCTTGCCGTGCAATTCCTTGACGCGGCTGCCCTGCTGCAATCTGTATTGGCCGTCGACGACGACGGTCTCCTTGGCCTTGAGTCCGTCATCGATCAGTGCCTGCCCGTGGCTGATCTGCCCGACCTTCACGGAGCGCAATTGCGCGGTCCCATCCGGCGTCACCACGTAGACGTAGGAGCCGTTCTGGCCTTGCTGGACCGCGGAAGCGGCGATCGTCAGCCCGTCCTTTCGGGTTTCAAGCAGCAGGTTGACGTTGACGAGCTGGCCGGGCCAGAGCCGGTGCGCGGCATTCGGAAATTCGGCCTTGAGCTGGATGCTGCCGGTCGTCTGCACGATCTCGTTGTCGACAAGCAGCAGCTTGCCTTCGTCCAGCTTGATCTTGTTGTCCTGGCTGTAGGCGATCACCTTCAGCGGGCCCTTCGCCATCTCCTGCTGGATCCGCGGCAGATAGGTCTCCGGGAGCGTGAAGATCAGTGAGATCGGTTCGATCTGGGTGACGACCACGAGGCCGTTCGGATCGGTCGGATGAATGATGTTGCCGACGTCGATCTGGCGCACGCCGGTTACGCCGGGAATCGGCGACGTCAAGCGCGTGTAGCTGAGCTGGATCTTGGCCTCGTCGATCTGGGCCTGATCCGCCTTCACCGCGCTTTGCAGCTGCGCCACCTGCGCCTGTTGGGTCTGCACCAGTTGCGGGGTGGCATAGCCCTTGTTGCCGAGCTGGGTGTAGCGCGACAGATTGGCCTGCGCGTTCTCAAGCTGTGCATTGTCGCGCGCGAGGTTCGCGGTCAGCTGCTCGATCTCCGCCTGGTAGGGCCGCGGATCGATCTGCGCCAGCAGGTCGCCAGCCTTGACGGTTTGTCCTTCGACAAAGGTGATCTGGGTGATCTGTCCCTGGATTTGACTGCGCACCAGGTCGGTATTGTAGGCGATCACCGTGCCGACACCGGTCAGATAGATCGGGACATCACCGCTGGTGACGGTCGCTGCGACCACCGGGATCGGCGCCGGCACCGGCACCGCAGCGGCTTGCTCCAACGTCAGCGAGCGCTTGAAATACCAGAACCCGCTGCCCGCCAGTGCCACGAGCAGAGCGGCTACTGCGATCGCGATCTTTCGCTTCACGACATGCCTCGCAAATGTGTTTATCTCAACAACCGCCTGCCGCCGTTGTCGTGATTGTCGCGCCATCGGTCGGGCAAGGCATCGCCTCGGTCGGAGGCGAAGAGCCTATTGGCGACGACGCAGGTAATGGGAGCGACAGCGCCGGGCTGAGACCTGCACCGCCCAGTTCAGTCGCGCCCAAGGGGATTCCGATCGGCGCCACGGTTGACGATGTCGAAGTCATCGGACGCACGATGCTCGTCGTGCCGCGCGCGCCGCAGCCGGTCGATGAACTTCCCGATAGCCCTCCGCCATCGAAAACCGCTCCGGGCTTGCTGGCGACGAAACAGTTTTCGTTTCCGAAATTCACGCCGGTTCCGGATTGCGGCAGCACCGGACTGGTGCCGGGTATTGCAAGTTCGGTCGATCCCAACGGAATGCCTGCCGGCCGGATGGCGGAACCCGTTGTCGAAACCAGCGGCGAGGTCAGGTTCGAAAATGGCTGCACGCCAGGCGTCGCTGCCTGCGCGCTTGCAGGTTCGAGCGACATCGATTCGGCGGCGAGCCACAGCGAAGTGCAAGCGGCGAGTGCGGCGATCAGGGATCGTCGTCCGGACGTGCGCGAAAGCTGGTTTCGCCTCGACCGAAGCGGACCTGTCATAGGACGGCTCTCCGGAGGTTAAGCTCTCCGAAAAGTTACTTCCCGGCTTCCGCGACGGTATTTCAAGAACGCACGCCCCACCCGTCGAACGCACGCAGCAGATACCAAGGTATGATGTGCCTAGCCCACAATATACGTGCGTGGAAACGCCCGTAGAATGGAGCGCGCGTTGGTGCTCGATATTCTCCAAGGCAGAAGTCGGAACGCGGCCGCTTCGAGGAGAGACGCTCAAGGAAGAGTGATCTCTCGATTGGTAACTTGAAGAGGCCTTCCGGCGTACGGTCACCATGACGACAGAAAGATGGTACCATGCCGCAGATTCAGCTTCGACGAGATGACAACGTACGCTTCAACGATGATTTGTCGGTTCGCGCGACAGTCCACGAAGGGTCATATCGCCGCAAGACAGCCGCAACCGACCGTCGGGATAAGCCGGCGCAAGCCGCGGTGCTGCTGCCCGGCCGTCCTGTCGTCGATGACAGGATGGCGCTTGCCTTTGAACGCCTGCACCTCGTGCTCGCGATCGCAGCGCAGGGCTATGTGGAGGAGAATGCCGCTGAGCGCGACGCACTGTTGAACGCCGCCAGCAGCCTCGACGTCTTCCAGCACAAGGCTGCGATCGAAAGGCTCAAGGACCCCGTCATCAGATGCCTGTCGGATGCGCTCGCGGATACCAAGCGGGCCTATGACCGTCATGCCGGAATTCGCGCCGATGCGCTGCGGCTCGCTGTCGCCATCAGGCTGCTTGGCTTGCAGGCTGAGAACCGCTCATCCGTCGATGATGGAGCTGTCACCACGGACCCTGCCGAGCGGGCGGTGGTGGGATTGCAGAAATGGCGGCTGAAGCGCGTCGCGGACTATGTCGACAGCCATCTGTCGAAGAAGATCACGTTGTCGGATCTGGCGGCGGTCGCGGGATTGAGCCGGATGCATTTCGCGTCGCAGTTCCGGATGGCGACCGGCGTTCGGCCGCACGAATATCTGCTGCGACAGCGGATTCGCCGCGCCGACGAACTGCTTCGAAACACGACCATGACGATCGTCGATGTCGCCCTGAGTGTCGGTTTCCAGACCCAGGCGCATTTCACCACGGTGTTCAAGCGGATCGCAGGAAGCACGCCGGCCCAGCGGCGAAACGCGCACTATGCCGCCGGCGAGGCTGCCTAGAGCATTTTCGGTTCTGATCGCATCAGAACCAAAGCTCTAGATTCTCCACTTCGCTCGAAAATGCTCTGGTAACGCCGGCAGCATGGGACCGCTTAGCGCGCCCCCGCGAGCGCGCGAGTCGCCTTGTCCAGTTGGGTGTTGCATTGTGCCAGATCGCCTGCGCGATCGGCGGCGCGGGCGAGGTCGAGCGCAGCGAGGACGCGTTGCAGACGCCGTCCATATTTGCCTTCGGTGGCCGCGATCGATCGCGGCGTCGGCTGGTAGTTGCGCGTCGCGTCGAGACTCTCCTTCTGCCAACCCCCGGCGCCGGCGCGTTTCTCGATGGCGGCATCCGCCTGGGCTTGAACACGCGCGATCGAGTCCCCGCACGGACCGGCGTGGCTCGGCGGAATCGTCATAAGCAGGATGAGGATGGCTGCCCCGAACGGCGCGACCTTCTCCATGGGTTCGTCTCCTTGTATGCGGCAACTGTGACTTGGTTACCAAATGACAATGTTCGTGACGATGTCTTTCGCAATTGAACGTGCTCGCGCAACCACAAGCTTTTCGAGACGACGGCCGCGACTTCCATCCACTAACGTTGCCTCTCTTGGTCCCGGCTTGGAGTCACGCTGCCATTCGCCCTTAAGATGATGACGGTATCGCGTTGCAATTAACATTGCATTTGCGAAGGGAACAAGGTGCCGCTGCGGCGGTAGACTGTCTCTGACTGTCCGGTTATGTAGGGAGGCTAGGGAGGGGCCAGCCCGTGGAAACGGGCGGCCGAGACGATCATGTTCGAAGGACACGATCCCTATCTCGTCGCGCTGTCGGTGGCGATCGCGATCCTGGGTGGATATACGGGCTTCAGCTTGGCGGCGCGGATTCGCGGCACGCCGGGCGGCAGCAATCGCATCCTGCTCGCGGGCGCCGCCGCGTTTCTGGCTGTCGGCATCTGGACCATGCATTTCGTCGGCATGCTGGCGGCGCCGTTGCCGCCCGACACCGTCTATCTGGTCCTACCCACGATCATCTCTTTTCTGATCTGCGCCCTGGTGGTCGGTATCTCCCTGTTCTTCGTCAGCATTGGCGAGCCGTCGCTCACACGCGTGGTCTCGTCGGCAATTTTGCTCGGCGCCGGCATCGCCAGCATGCATTATGTCGGCATCCACGGTCTGTCCGGTCATTTCACGATCGAGCACGACGACGGATTCGTGCTGCTGTCGGTTGTCGTGGCAATGGTGACGGCCTATGGCGGCCTGCGCGCTTTCCTTGCGCAGCAGGAAGGCTTTCGCCTGGTCGTCAGCTCGATTGCCTACGGTGTCGCCGTCTCCGGCATGCACTACACGGCAATGGCCGGGATGCATTTCGTGCCGCTTGCGGCGGGTGCGCATCAGCATCTCGGCGGCAGTCTTGTTGCGTCGCAACAAATTCTTTCGATCATCGTTGCGGTGCTCTGCTTCGTGATCGCGGCTGGCTTCCTGCTGTCGCTGGTGCCGGATCCGCGGCGGCAGAATCTGGTTCCGGCCATGGCTGGCGATCTGGCGCCGTCGGCCGATGTGCTCGTGCCTGAACCGGTCGCAGCGATTGCTGCACCGCGAATGAGCATGGCGCCGCTCGGCGGCGTCGGCCGGCCGCCCCGCCCGGCGCCGGCGCCGCGGCTGCCGGTGGAAGGCGCCGACGGCACACACTTCATAGACATCGCGGATGTGCGCAGCCTCAGGGCTGACGCTCATTATACCCGGGTCCATGACGGGACCCGGGAACGGATGTGTCCGTGGTCGATCTCCGAGGCCGAAGCGCAGCTTGATCCCGCTCTGTTCATGCGGGTGCACCGCAGCCACATCGTCGCGATCCCCCATGTGGCCTTCGTTCGCAGGGAGGGCGATGGGGCGATCATCGAGCTCGACGGCTCCCCGCCGCATCGCGTTCCCGTGAGCCGCGCCAAGATCGCCGAGGTCAAGGCGCGACTCGGTCTCAGCCGTCGCCATGCCTAGGCCCGGCAGCCCGCCATAGGTCGCAGCGGCTGACGCAATTCGTGTCCCGCCGTCCGCATTTCGTGCGAAAAACCCCATTCCGTGCCCGAACGATTGCGATCGGGAAAAACCGGAGAGACCGTCCCGCCAACGTCCACGCGCCCGACCGGCGCCAAAGGACGATTGGAGGAAACGATGATCCCGGGACCTTTCAGCTATCACCGGCCGGCAAGCCTAGCCGACGCGGTCAAATTGCTGGCCGATCTGGGCGACGACGCCCGGCCGCTGGCGGGCGGACACAGCCTGGTGCCGATGATGAAGCTGCGGCTCGCCACGCCCGCTCATCTGGTCGACCTTCACGATGTGGCCGACCTCAAAGGCATCCGCGGCTACGGCGACACGGTCGTTATCGGGGCGATGACCACCCAGCACGAACTGCTGGCGTCCGGGGAAATCCGGCAAACATTGCCGATCCTGCAGGAGGCCGCAGCGCTGATCGCCGATCCCCAGGTTCGCTACTGCGGCACCATCGGCGGCAATGTCGCCAATGGCGATCCCGGCAACGACATGCCGGCGCTGATGATGGTGCTCGGAGCGAATTTCCGGCTGAACGGACCAGGCGGTGAGCGCGACGTGCCGGCGAACGAATTCTATCAGGGCGCCTATTTCACCGCGCTCGAGCCAGGAGAAATCCTGACGTCGATCTCCATTCCGGTGCCGCCGGCCGGCCACGGCTATGCTTACGAGAAGCTGAAGCGCAAGGTTGGCGATTACGCCACCGCTGCCGCGGCCGTCGTGCTGACGATGGCGGGCGGCAAGGTCGCGACCTGTGCGATCGGGCTGACCAATTTGCACGAGACGCCGCTGCTCGCGACGGATGCCGCCAATGCCGTCATCGGCACGAGCCTTGATGCGGCCACCTTGAAGAAGGCAGCGGCCGCCGCGGAAGCGATCATGGCGCCGGCGGCGGACGCTCGTGGACCAGTCGAATACCGCAAGCATGTCGGCGGCATCATGGTGATGCGGGCGCTGCAGCGCGCCGCTGGCGGCACCGCTTAGAGGAGAGGGATACATGGCAAAGACACATGTGACCATGAAGGTCAACGGCGCGGAGGTCGAAGGCCTCGTGGAGCCACGCACGCTGCTCGTGCATTTCATCCGCGAGAACCTGCAACTTACCGGCACCCACGTCGGCTGCGAGACCACCCATTGCGGCGCCTGCACCGTCGACCTCGACGGCATGTCGGTGAAGAGCTGCACGGTATTCGCCGTGCAGGCCAATGGCTCCGAGATCATCACCGTCGAAGGCATGGCCAATCCCGACGGTACGCTCTCGGCGCTGCAGGAAGGTTTCCGGATGATGCACGGGCTGCAATGCGGCTTCTGCACGCCCGGCATGATCATGCGCGCGCACCGGTTGTTGCAGGAGAACTCATCGCCGACCGAGCAGGACATCCGGATGGGTATGTCGGGCAATCTCTGCCGCTGCACCGGGTACCAGAATATCGTTCGGGCGATCCAGTACGCCGCCGCCAAGCTCAACAATGTCGAATTCAAGGAGGCCGCGGAATGAACGACATGACTCCCACGCGGGAACAACGCACCGCCGCGCTCGAAGGCATGGGCTGCAAGCGCAAGCGGGTCGAGGACATCCGCTTCACGCAAGGCAGGGGCAACTATGTCGACGACGTCAAGCTGCCCGGAATGCTGCATGGCGATTTCGTCCGCTCGCCGCATGCGCATGCGCGCGTCAAGTCGATCAACGCCGAAGAAGCGCTGAAGGTGCCGGGCGTGCTCGCGGTGATCACCGCCGAGACGCTGAAGACCGTCAACCTCGCCTGGATGCCGACCTTAGCCGGCGATGTGCAGATGGTGCTGGCCGACGGCAAGGTGCTGTTCCAGAACCAGGAGGTGGCGTTCGTGGTTGCGACCGACCGCTACGCCGCCGATGACGGCATCAACAAGGTGGAGGTCGAATACGAGCCGCTACCGCCGCTGGTCGATCCGTTCAAGGCGATGGACCACAATGCGCCGGTGCTGCGCGAGGACCTCGACGGCAAGACCACCGGCGCGCATGGGCCGCGCAAGCATCACAACCACATCTTCGAATGGACGGTCGGCGACAAGGACCTGACCGATGCGGCGTTCCGCAAGGCCGAGGTCACGATCAAGGAGATGATCTCCTATCATCGCACCCATCCGTCGCCGCTCGAGACCTGCCAGTGCGTCTGCTCCTTCGACAAGGTTAAGGGCGAGCTGACGATCTGGGGCACCTTCCAGGCGCCGCATGTGATCCGCACCGTGGTGTCGCTGATCGCCAAACTGCCGGAGCAGAAGATCCATGTGATCGCGCCCGACATCGGCGGCGGCTTCGGCAACAAGGTCGGCGCCTATCCCGGTTATATCTGCGCAGCGGTCGCCTCCATCGTCACTGGCAAGCCGGTGAAGTGGGTCGAAGACCGGATCGAGAATTTGACCGCAACTTCCTTTGCGCGCGACTACCACATGACGACCGAGATCGCGGCGACGAAGGAGGGCAAGGTGACCGGCCTTCGCGTGCATGTGCTCGCCGACCACGGCGCGTTCGATGCCTGCGCCGACCCGTCGAAATGGCCGGCCGGCTTCTTCAACATCGTCACCGGTTCTTATGACTTCCCGACTGCGCATCTGTCTGTCGATGGCGTCTACACCAACAAGGCGCCGGGCGGCGTCGCCTATCGCTGCTCCTTCCGCGTCACGGAGGCGGCTTATTGCATCGAGCGTGCGATGGACATCCTGGCGCAGAAGCTCGGCATGGATCCGGCGGAGCTGCGGCTGAAGAACTTCATCAAGCCGGAGCAGTTCCCTTATCACTCCGCGCTCGGCTGGGAGTACGATTCCGGCGACTACCACACCGCCATGCGCAAGATGATGGAGACGACTGATTACGCCGCGCTCCGAAAGGAGCAGACAGAGAAGCGTGAGGCCTTCAGGCGCGGCGAGACCCGCGAGATCATGGGGCTCGGCGTGTCCTTCTTCACCGAGATCGTCGGCGCCGGCCCGTCGAAGAATTGCGACATCTTAGGGATTGCGATGTTCGACTCCTGCGAGATCCGCATGCATCCGACCGGCGCGGGCATCGCCCGGATGGGCACCAAGAGCCAGGGCCAGGGGCACGAGACCACCTGGGCCCAGATCATCGCCACGGAAATCGGCATTCCTGCCGACAACATCCAGGTCGAGGAGGGTAACACCGACACCGCGCCTTACGGGCTCGGCACCTATGGCTCCCGCTCGACCCCGGTCGCAGGCGCCGCGATCGCGATGGCTGCGCGCAAGATCAAGGCCAAGGCGCAGATGATCGCGGCCTACAAGCTCGAAGTCCACGAGGACGATCTGGAGTTCGATATCGACGGCTTCCGCGTCAAGGGCCTGCCGGAGAAGTTCATGTCGATGAAGGATATCTGCTGGGCGGCCTATAACTCCGTGCCCCCGGGCATGGAGCCGGGGCTGGAGGCGGTGAGCTATTATGATCCGCCTAACATGACCTATCCGTTCGGCGCCTATCTCTGCGTGATGGACATCGATGTCGATACAGGCGTCTACAAGGTCCGGCGCTTCTATGCGCTCGATGATTGCGGCACCCGGATCAATCCGATGATCATCGAGGGCCAGGTGCATGGCGGGCTTACCGAAGCCTTCGCGATCGCGATGGGCCAGGAGATCCGTTACGACGACACCGGCAATGTCGTGACCGGATCGTTCATGGACTTCTTCATGCCGACCGCGGTCGAGACGCCGCATTGGGAGACCGATTTCACCGTGACGCCGTCGCCGCATCATCCGATCGGCGCCAAGGGTGTCGGCGAGAGCCCGAATGTGGGCGGCGTGCCGGCGTTCTCCAACGCCGTCAACGACGCCTTCTCGTTCCTGGGCTCGACCCACATCCAGATGCCGCACGATTTCTGGCGCAACTGGCAGGCGGCGAAGAATCTGGGAGCGGTCGCCTAGATGAAGAGACGTGAGGAGATCGCGGAGCGACTTGCCGCATCGGGCTACATCGCCGATGCGGAGCTTGCGACCGCGATCTCGCTGATGCAATTGCTGCGGCGTCCGCTGCTGCTGGAAGGCGAGGCGGGCGTCGGCAAGACCGAGGTCGCGAAAGCGCTGTCGCAGGCGCATTCGACCGAGCTGATCCGCCTGCAGTGCTATGAGGGGCTCGACCAGTCGGCAGCGCTCTATGAATGGAACTACCAGCGGCAGCTCCTGGCGATACAGGCGCATCATGGCGAGGATGCGGATGCGGTCGAGGACCGGATATTCTCCGAGAAGTATCTTCTCGAACGGCCGCTGCTCGCCGCGATCCGCCGCGAGCAGGCGCCGGTGCTGCTGATCGACGAGATCGATCGCGCCGATGACGAGTTCGAGGCGTTCCTGCTCGAACTGCTGTCGGATTTCCAGATCTCGATCCCAGAGCTCGGCACCATATCCGCCATCACGATCCCTCACGTCGTGCTGACGTCCAACGGCACGCGGGAGCTCTCGGATGCGCTGCGGCGGCGCTGTCTCTACCATTACGTCGACTATCCCGATGTCGACCGCGAGACGCGCATCATCCTGGCGCGGATCGAGAATGCGAGCCCGTCACTGTCGCTGCAGATCGCGCGCATGGTGCAGGAGATCCGCAAGGAGGATCTGCGCAAGGTTCCTGGCGTTGCCGAAACGCTGGACTGGGCTGCGGCGCTGGTCGGGCTCGATATCCGCGATCTCAACGATGCACCCGAGACGGTGCATGAGACGTTGATCTGCCTGCTCAAGACTCATGAGGACCGCGCCCGCTTCACACCGGAAGTGACGCAGCGGCTATTGGGGAAAGTCGCATGAGCTGCTGTGGCACCAATCCGGGCTTCGAGGAGATTGACGAGGTCTCGCGCCTCGTCTCCGGCCGGCTTGCAGCCTTTCTCCGCACGCTGCGCGACAACGGCTTTCGCATCGGCCTTGCCGAGGGCCGCGATGCCGCGGCGCTGATGGCCGAAGGCTATGCGGCACGGCCTGGATTGCTGCGATCGGCGTTCAAGCATCTGTTCTCGGCGCGGAAGTCAGATTGGGAGAAATTCGACGGGCTGTTCGATGCGTTCTGGCTCCGCAAGCGGGTACGCTCGCGATCGCGGACGATGGCGTCGGGACAGGCGGCGAACAGCCCTTCGCTGAAGAGCCTGGAGGGCCGACCCGAGCCGGGCGCCAGCCAGTCGGCGACCGACCAGGTCCCGTCGTCCGACGACGCGCCTGAGGGGCGTAGCGGCGAGGGACGGATGGAAGGCGCATCGCGCGCGGAAAATCTCGCCGAGGTCGATTTCCGCAAGCTCGCCGATGCCGACCAGGTTGCGCAGGCGCATGAGGCTGCGGCGCAACTGGCCAAGGTCATGCGCACGCGATTGACGCGGCGTGATCTCGCGCGGCGGCGCGGCTACCGGCTCGATCTCCGCCGCACCATCCACCGCAACATCAGCCATGGCGGCGTGCCGATCAGCCTGGTGAAGCGGCGGCGCAAGGACAAGCCGTTGCGGCTGATCGTGCTGCTGGATGCGTCCGGCTCGATGAGCATGTACACCAGTGTATTCCTGCGTTTCATCCACGGCGTGCTCGACGAATTCCGCGAGGCCGAAGCATTCCTGTTTCATACGCGCCTCGCTTTCGTCTCCGACGCCATGAAGGAGAGGGACGCCGGCCGCGCGCTGGACCGGCTCTCGATCATGGCGCAGGGCGCGGGCGGCGGCACCAGGATCGGCGACAGCCTGCAGACGTTCAACCGCTGGCATGCCGCGCGCGTCATCCATTCGCGCAGTTGCGTGATGATCGTGTCCGACGGCTACGAGACCGGCGATGCGGCGCTGCTCGGCCGCGAGATGGCGGCGCTCGCGCGGCGCTGTCGTCGCATCGTCTGGCTCAACCCGATGATGGCCTGGGAGGGTTATGCGCCGGAGGCGCTCGGCATCAAGGCGGCGCTGCCGCATGTCGATCTCTACGCGCCCGCCAATACGCTGCAGAGCCTGCGCGCGCTCGAACCCTATCTGGCGAAGCTCTAGAGTTTTGTTTTGACGCGTTTTCTTCACGCGAACCGGTGTCCACTTCGCTCGAAAACGCTTTAAAGGAGTTGTCCGATGACCGCTCATGTCGAAGTCATGGATTTGGTCGCGCAGATGAAGTCGGCCGAACGCACCTTCGTGCTCGCGACGGTAGTGCGGACAGTCTCGGTGACCGCGGCGAAGGCCGGCGCGAAGGCGATCATCGCGCCTGACGGCACCATCGTCGCGGGCTGGATCGGCGGCGGTTGCGCACGAGCCGCTGTGCTGAAGGCGGCGCGCGAGGCGCTGGCCGACGGCGCACCGCGGATGGTGTCAGTGCAGCCGCAGGACCTGCTCGCCGAACTCGGCGTCAAGGCCGGCGAGAGCCGCGAGGGCATACGCTTTGCCAGTAATATGTGCCCGAGCAAGGGCACCATGGATATTTTCGTCGAGCCGGTGCTGCCGCATCCCTCGCTCATCATCCTTGGCGCGAGCCCGGTGGCGCTGTCGCTGGCCACGCAGGCGCGCACGCTCGGCTATCACGTCACGCTGGCCGCACCAGCCGCGGATGTTCCCGCCCAGCCGGATGCCGACGAGCGGATCGACGGCTTCCAGCTCGGCGAATTGAACGACGCGAAGCGTTTCATCGTGGTGTCGACGCAAGGAAAGGGCGACGAAGCCGCGTTGCGCGCGGCGGTCGCGATCGATGCCTGCTATCACGCCTTCGTCGGCAGCCGCCGCAAGATGGCTTCGCTGCGCGCCAAGCTGATCGGCGAGGGGGTGGCCTCTTCGCTAGTGGATCGGGTCAAGGCGCCGGCCGGCCTCGACCTCGGCGCCATCACGCCGGAGGAGATCGCGATGTCGATCCTCGCCGAGATCACGATCGAACGGCGGCGCGGCCAGCGCTTGCCGGTTTCCGCCTGAAGTCACGGAGTAACCGATCATGCAGATGAACGACAGCCAGCGTATCCCCGCGTCGAAGGAGAAGGTGTGGGCGATGCTGAACGATCCCGCGGTGCTCAAGGAGTGCATTCCCGGCTGCGAGGCGCTGGAGATGACGTCGCCGACCGAGATGACGGCGACCGTCGTCATCAAGGTCGGGCCCGTGAAGGCGTCCTTCGGTGGCAAGGTGACGCTGTCCGATCTCGATCCGCCGAACAGTTATCGCATCTCGGGCCAAGGCTCCGGCGGCGTCGCCGGCTTCGCCAAGGGCGGCGCGACGGTGCGGCTGGAGGCGGAGAGTGCCGATGTCACGGTGCTGCATTACGAGGTCGATGCGCAGATCGGCGGCAAGCTTGCGCAACTCGGCTCGCGGCTGATCGACTCCACGGCAAAGAAGCTCGCCGGTGAATTCTTCACGCGCTTTGCCGTTGCGGCAGGCGGGACATCGGATGCAGCGCAGCCGGAAGCCGGCGAGAAGAAGGGCTGGATCGCAAGACTGCGCGCGCAGAACCCGTAGGGTGGGCCAAGGCGCATCAGCGCCGTCCCACCATCTCGCGTTTCGCTCGTGACAGTAGGCACGCTTCGCTTTGCCCACCCTACGCTGTCCCGGGTCAAGCCCGGGACGACATGCACGCGCTGTCATCCCGGATCAGAAGTTCACCGCGATCTCGGCAAGGCGGCGATGGGCGTTCTCGCGCGCGGTCCGAATCGCGTCGGCCAGACCGGTGGTCGGGCCGATCGGCACGAAGCGGACGCTGCTGATGCCGATGAAGCGAAGGGCCTCGCGCAAGTACGGCGTCGCCATATCGATGCGTCCGCGATTCATGCCGGTGACGAAGTCGCTGCCACTTGCGAGGATGACGAGCGTCGGCCGGTCCGTGAGCAGGGGCAGATAGCCCCGCGACGGATCGAAGCGGAACGTCAGGCCGGGTTGGATGATTACATCGAGCCACTGTTTCAGCTTGTAGGGAACGCCGAAATTCCACATCGGCGTCGAGATCAGCACGCGGTCGGCAAGCGCGAGGCGGAGCGCGATGCGCTCGGCGGCGGCGAAGCCGTCACGCTGCGCGTCCGTGAAGGCCTGGCCCTTCAGGCGGGCGTATTTGGCGTCGAGGATCGCGCCGGAAAATTCCGGCAGGTGATCGCGCCAGAGATCCATCAGATCGATGTCCCAGTCCGGCCGAATTTTGCGAAAACGGTCGAGGAAGACGCGTGCACCGGCGGCCGATTCCGAATCGGCGCGCGGCGAGCAGGCGAGATGAAGGAGTTTTGCCACCTCCTTGCGCCTTTCATCCCAGGGCCTTGATGACGGTGTCGACGTTGGTCACGACGGCGACGTTCTGCAGCGCGAAGTTGATCGACGCGTTGTGCCAGTCCGCGTTCATGGTCGAGCAGCAATCCTCCGGCACGATCATGAAGTAGCCCTTGTCGGCGCCAGTGCGGGCGGTGTGCTCGACCGACATGTTGGTCCAGGCGCCGGTATTGATGATCATGTCGCGGCCGGTGGCTTTCAGGATGGTTTCGAGCCGCGTGCCCTCCCAGGCGCTCATGCGCATCTTCTCGACGACGAAATCGCCCGCGCGCGGCTCGAGCCCGGACACGGGCGCCGCGCCCCAACTGCCGCGCACCATCGCCTTGCTGTCGACGAGGCCTTCGAACAGCGGCGCATTCAGCGTGACGCCCGGCGCGCCCGGCTCGACGATGAACCAGACATGGATGATGACGACGCCGCGGGAGCGCGCGACTTCCGCAAGCCGGCGGACATTGTCGACGACGTGCTGCTGCCGCGCATGCGCCGGCGCGCCTGATTCCGCGAATGCACCGCCGTCCATGATTACGTCGTTCTGCAGATCCTGGATGATCATCGCGCAGCGCTGCGGATCAAGCCGCATGTCGCCATTGGTCAGGTTGGGGGCAGGGACCGAAGAGGCCGCAGTAGCGCCGCCGCGCCTGCCACTCATATAAGGCTCGTGGCGCGGACCGACCTTGGTCGGGATCGCGTAGACCGAGTGGGTCGCGGTCAGGTAGAGCGTGCGGAAATCTGCGCCGCCCCAGGTGAGATTGGCGACAAGCTCGGGCAGACGCACCTTGCCGAGCAACTCGCCATTGCGCGAATAGACCCAGACGCCGCCGGGCGCGCTGACCCAGACATTGCCGTGCTGGTCGCATTTCATGCCGTCGGGCACGCCGGGCTCGAACTCGGAACGGATGCCGCTGGCAAAGACGCGCGGATTGGATAGCGCGCCGTCGGCTTCGACGTCGAAGGCGCGGATCACCGCCTGCACGGTGTCGTTGACATAGAGCACGCGCTCATCCGGCGAGAAGCAGAGTCCATTCGGCTGCTCGAACAAATTGCGGTCGACAAGCAGGCGGAGCGCGCCGCCACCGGGCGGCACGCGATAGACGCCCTGGAAACCGAGCTGGCGCGGCCGTTCGACGCCATAGACCGGCATGCGGCCGTACCAAGGATCGGAGAAATAGATCGCGCCGCTCGAATGGACGCAGACGTCGTTCGGACTGTTGAGCTCCTGGTTCTCGAAGTGCGAGGCGAGCACCTCGCGGCGTCCATCCGGCCGCTCGCGGATCAGCGAGGAGGTGGCATGCTCGCAGACGATCAGGTTCAGGTCGGCGTCATAGGTCATGCCGTTGCATTTGTTCGAGGGACGCCTGACCTCGACGACGCCACGCCGTGCATCCCAGCGTCGGCGCACGTCGGCCGGCATGTCGGAGAACAACAGATAATGATCGGTCGGATGCCAGATCGGCCCTTCAGTGAACTCGAAGCCCGTGCCCACCTGGCCGACCGGCGCATAGGGATCGATCAGGTTTTCGAATTCCGGCCGCAGGGTGACGTGCGTCATCGGCTGAAGTCCTTTTGAGCTCACGCCGGGAACCAGTGGCGCTCCGGCAGGCTCTGCACGATGGGGCCGGGGACCTGGTCGTGCAGCCGGCCGACCACCGCGCCGCCTTCGATCTTGGCCGGCCGGTCGTGCACCGGGAGCAGATAACGCGAGCCGCTGAGCAGCTTCTTGATCGCGGCTTTCTCCGCGCGCTTGCTGGTGCCGTGGTTGCCGGTCGTGCGCGGCTCCCAGTCATGGATCTCGTTGAAGGGCGTCACGATCTGGTCGTTGAAGTCATAGATCACGTCGCCGCAGATCGTGGCGATGCCGTCGGCGGTGTGGACATGGATGTTCATCGAGCCTTCGGTGTGGGCATTGGCCGCGTCGCAATAGACGCCGGGCATCAGTTCGATCGGGCCCGTGATCTCGAGATCGAGGAAGCGCAGCGCGCCCTTGGTGTGCAGCCGGTCGACCAGATGCTTGATGTCGGGCGCGGGATATTGCGGATGCATCAGGCCCGACACGGAATATTCCAGCTCGCGGCGATTAAGGACAACCGTGGTGTTCATTGGAAACAGGTCGTCCTTGCCGGCATGGTCGATGTGAAGATGGGTGTGGCAGACGAAGCGCACGTCGCCCATGCGCACGCCGTGACGGGCGAGCTGGTTCTCGATCATGTTCTCATGGAACTGCAGGCCGCGCATGCCCAGCGTCTCCATGATCTGGTTGGAGCGATAGCCGGTGTCGACCACGACAGGATAGGGACCGCCGAGGATCAGGAAGCCGAGCGTCAGCACGCGCCGGGTGCGGCCGCAGTCGCGCCCGAGCACGAGGAAGCTCGACTCCAATTCGATATCGCCATAGTCCAGGATCTTGATTTCCAACGGCATCCATTCCCTCCCGATTGATCTTTGTCTTGTGCGGCGATCTCTTGTGCCGTCACGGATTGATGCGATAGACGCGCATCGCGGTGGCCCTGAAGAGCGCGTCGCGCTGCTCGCCTCGAAGCTGCACCGTGGCGGCGCGATAGGTCGCGATCAGTTCGCGATAGCTGGTCCAGAGTTTCTCGATCGGAAAATTCGAGCCGAACAGGCAGCGCTCGGCACCGAAGATATTGACGGTGTCCTCGATGATCCCACGGATATGCGTGAGGTCGTTGCGATGGATGAAGGTGCCGAGCCCCGAAAGTTTCGAGACCACATTCGGGCGGCTTGCCAGCCTCGCCATGCCGGCGCGCCAGGCGGCGCGGCCTTCCGCCGTCAGGTCCTCCAGCATGCCGGCGTGTTGCAGGACGAAGGTCACGTTGGGGCAGGCTTCGGCAAGGCCGGCGGCATCGGCCATCTGCGGCGCGAACACCTGCAGGTCAAAACTCCAGCCGTAGTCGGCGAGCCGCGCGACGTTGCGGCGGATCATCGGATCGGCGCAGAGGTCGGCGCGTGCGGCGAAACGGTGGAGCGGGTTTTCATGCCAGTGCAGTTGCATGCGCACGCCGCGCACCAGCGGATAGCGCGCGAGGCGATCGAGTTGCGGGCGCACATCGCTGGCAGAGAAGTCGGCATAGGCGACGATGGCATGTGGCCAGCCGTGCTCGCCCGCCGTCTGCTGCACCCAGGCGGTCTCGTCCTCGAAGCGATCAGTGGGCCAGTTGGTCTGGACATAGACCGAGCGGATCACGCCGGTGCCGGCGAGATCGTCGAGATATTCGCGGATCGGATAGTCGCGGCGGATCGGCTCATAGGGGCCGAAGATGCGCGGCTGCATCGGGCCGGACAGCCAGGCGAGATCCGCCTGCCGCCAGATGTGGTGGTGGGCGTCGACAATGTCGGTCATGCGGCTCTCCTTCCTCCGAGCGACAACAGATGCGATACGACGGCGGCGCTCGACCCGCCGTCGGAGAGATCATCGACGAAACGCTCGATCGCGATCAGCGCTTCGGTCTGCGGCTTGAAGCCGGGTCCGCTCGCAAGCGGCGTCAGCCAGCTCAAGGACCACGCGCGTCGCGACAATTTGGCGACCGCGTCGCGCAACGCGGAGACATCGCCGCGCTCCAATCCGTCGGAGACAACGATCACGGCGGCGCCACGCGCGTAGCCGCCGAACCGCGGCACGGCGAGGAACGCCTGCAAGGCGTCGCCGATGCGGGTGCCGCCGTCCCAGTCGCTGACGAGATGCGCGGCCGCATTCAGCGCCTGCTCGCGGCGCTTTAGCCGCAGCGCGCGGGTGACGCGCGTCAGCCTGGTGCCGAAGGTGAACACTTCGACATTGCGCGTGGCCTGCATGAGCGCGTGGGCGAGTTTCATGTTCTCCTCGGTGCGCACTTTCATCGAGCCGGAGACGTCGATCAGGAGCAGGATTTTGCGCGGACGCAAGCGCCGCTTCAGATGCCCGAGCCGCAGCACCTCGCCGTCGTTGCGCACGCTGTCGCGCAAGGTGCGGCGGATATCGGCGAAGGGCCCGCGGCGCGCGCGCATTCGCCGGTGGCCACGACGGCGCGGCAGCCGCCGCGGCGCTTCGCGCGCGAGCCGGCGCAGCACGTCGCTGGTGGTGCCCTGCGCGAAGCGCCGCTCGACCAGGGCTTCCGTGCGGGCAGCGGTGAGGCCGGATTCGTTGGCCTCGTCGGCGAGCGGCGGTTCGTCCTCGCCGCGGCCTTCTTCCTGCAGGCGGACGATCTCCTCGTCCTCGCCCTCGGCCCGCTCGATCGTTTCGGCACCGCGGAAATGGATATCGAACAGCCGGTCATAGGTCGCGCGCCGCTCCGGCGGCGGCGCCAGCGTCGCGAGACCCGCGCGGCGGATGTCCTCTAGGCTGCGCGGCCCGAGCAGTGCGATGGCGGCGAGGAAGGCGGTGGTCTGTTCCGGCGCGACCGCGAAGCCGTTGCCGCGGAGCAGCGCGACAAAGGAGACGAATACCTGTGCGGCTCGTGGCAGCGGCAATTCGTCGTTCACGCAGCAGCCTCCGCTATCAGTGCGTCGAGTCGCGGCGAGATGAAATGCAGATCCTCCTCATCCTTCAGCGCGACGCCGATCGATCGCTTGAACGCATCCGGCCAGCGCGCACCGCCCTTGTGCAGCAGCGTGGCAGCCTCCGCCCAGTCGACGGCCTCGGCGATGCCGGGCACCTTGCTCAGGGGTTCGCGCCTGAGTTTTTCGACCGCGGCGACGACGGCACGGGCGGTCGATTCGGCGACGCTGGATGCCCGCATCATCACGATGCGCGCTTCGCGCTCGGCGGTCGGATAGTCGATCCAGTGGTAGACGCAGCGGCGGCGCAGCGCCTCGTGCAGGTCGCGCGTCCGGTTCGAGGTCAGCACCACGACCGGATGTTCCGACGCGCGCACCGTGCCGCGCTCGGGGATGGAGATCTGGAAGTCGGACAGGAATTCGAGCAGGAAGGCCTCGAACTCCTGGTCAGCGCGGTCGATTTCGTCGATCAGCAGCACCGTCGAGTCGGGTGCGCGCAGCGCGGCGAGCATCGGCCGCTCGATCAGGAAGGTCTCGCCATAGATGTCAATGGTCTCGTCACCAGCCTGGCGGATCGCCAGCATCTGGCGCGGATAGTTCCACTCGTAGAGAGCGGCCGCGGCGTCGATGCCCTCATAGCATTGCAGGCGGATCAGTTTGCGGCCGAGCACGGCGGCGATCGCCTTGGCGGCCTCGGTCTTGCCGACGCCGGGAGCGCCTTCCAAGAGCAACGGCTTGCCGAGCGCGAGCGAAAGATAGGCTGATGTCGCGATACCATCATCGGCGAGATAGTAGGCCGCGCGCAGCGCCTTCTCCAGCGCTTCCGGCGAGTCGATGCCGACGATGTTGCTGCGGACCGGCATGTGTCCTGCCTCTAGCGCCGCGCCTGCGGCCGCGCGCCGCCCTGCGCCTTGATCGCGCGCAATACGCGTTCCGGCGTGATCGGCAATTCGTTGATGCGGACGCCGACGGCGTTGAAGATCGCGTTCGCCACGGCCGGGAGCACCGGATTGGCGCACATTTCGCCCGGACCCTTGGCGCCGAACGGCCCATCGGCCGCAGGGCGCTCCAGCACCGCGATATCGTGCGGGCAGATGTCGCCGGGCCCCGGCATGAGGTATTCGACGAAGTCGCGCGGCCCGTGGCTCGGGTCGGGATAATAGGGCTCTGGCGTCTCGTAGAGTGCGTGGCTGATGCCCATCCAGGCGCCGCCGACCAGTTGCTGCTCGACCAGCCGTGGATTGAGGGCTCGGCCGAGCTCGTAGGCGCTGTCCATGCGGACCATCGCAACTTCGCCGGTCTCGTCGTCGACTTCGACCTCGGCGACCAGGCAGGCATGCGCGTAACATGTCGCGGGCGACATCTCGCCGGTTTCAGGATCGACGTCGGACAGCGGCACCAGGAAGATGCCACGGCCGGAGATCGTCTTGCCCTGCTTGAACTGTGCGGCGATCGCGACGTCCTTGGTCGAGATGGAACGGTGCGGTGCGCCCTTGACGTGGATGTTGCCGCGACCGTCGGTTTCGAGATCAGCCGCGTTCACCTCCAGCTCCTCGGCTGCCGCCTCCATCATCACGCCGCGTGCCTCACGTGCGGCCATCATCACTGCATTGCCGACGCGATGGGTACCGCGGGAGGCAAACGAGCCCATGCAATGGGGGCCGGTGTCGGAATCGGCGGTGTCGACATAGACGTCCTCGACCGGCACGCCGAGCGTCTCCGCGCAGATCTGCCGCGTCACCGACTTCATGCCCTGGCCGAGATCGATCGAGGATAGCGCCACCGTGAACTTGCCGCTGGGATTGGAATGAACCAGCGCCTGGCTGGGATCGCCGCCGAGATTCATCCCGATCGGGTAGTTGATCGACGCGATGCCGCGTCCGCGATGCCTGGTCATGGTCAGCGCCTCCTGGTGCCGAAGACGGAGGAGAAGCGGGCCGCGCCATGCGACGGCGCCAGCGGCCGCGGGGGAGGGGGCGGTGGTGGCGATGGCGGCTCGCGCGAGGTGGCGGGCGCGCGGTCATAGGTCGTCCGTTGTTGCGACGGCGCCGTTGCCGGCGCGTAGGACTCGCGCGGCGTCGGCGGAATCGCGGCGCGGCTGCCGCCGCCTTCCTTACGCGAGGAGGCGCGCTTGAACTCCTCGCGGATCGGCCATTTGGCCTTCTCGGCGGCGACCTGGACGCATTCGATCAGCGCGGTGTTCTTGGCTTCGCGGCGATGCGCCTTCATGTCGCCGTCGCGATAGGCGTTGAGGATGCGGAACTCCATCGGGTCCATGCCGACGAGATGCGCGAGCTTGTCCATCTGGCACTCGATCGCGAAATCCATCGCGGTGACGCCGAACCCGCGCATCGCGGTTGCCGGCGTGCGGTTGGTGAAGACGCAATAGACGTCGCCATAGACATTGGGGATCGTGTATGGGCCCGGCAGATGCGCGGCGCATTTGACGGCGGCATAACTCGACAGTCGCGTATAGGCGCCGCTATCGAAATAGGCGCGGATCTTGCGCGCTACGATCCGCCCGTCACGCATCACGCCGTCCTTGATGTAGATGCGCTCGGCCCCGCGCGGTGGACCATATTGCATCTCTTCCTCGCGCCCGAACAGGTAGCGCACCGGACGCCCCGTCAGCATGGCGCCGAGGATAGAGAGCGGTTCGGTGAGCGTATCGACCTTGCCGCCGAAACCCCCGCCCACGGTGCCGCCGATGAAATGGAAGGTGTTCGAGGGCACGTCGAGAATCTTCGCGCAGGTGTCGAGCGAGAAGAACAACGCCTGGGTCGAGGTGTAGACGATGTAGCGGCCGTTGGTGTCGGGTGCGGCGATCGAGCCATTGGTCTCGGTCGGCGCGTGCTCGATCGGCGACATCTGGTAGCGCTGCTCCAGCACGTGATCGGCCGCGGCGAGGCCGCGCTCGACATCGCCAAAGCGCAGCTTCTGGTGATCGTAGACGTCGTGATAGATGAACGCGTTCTTCGGATAGGTGTCGTTGACGACAGGCGCGCCGGGCTTCAGCGCGTCCTCGACGTCTAGCACAGCCGGCAGCGGCTCGTAGTCGATCCTGACCTTCGCCATCGCCTCATAGGCCTCGCGCGGGCTGTCGGCGACGATGGCGACGATCGGCTCGCCCTTGTAGCGCACCTTGTCGACCGCGAGCGACGGCTCGTCGTCCTTGCCGAAATTGATCAGGCTGAGCAGGGTGTTGAGATTGCGTGGCACGTCGCTGCCGCGGATGATCCGCCGCACGCCCGCCGAGCGCTCGGCCTCGCTGGTGTCGATGCGGCGCAGCCGCGCATGGGCATGCGTGCTGCGAACCACCTTCAGATGCAGCATGCCCTGCAGCTTGTGGTCATCGAAATAGGTCGAGGTGCCCGTGACATGCCCGAGCATGTCCTGCCGCTGCGTGCCCTTGCCGATCTCCTTCAGATTGTCGTCGCGCTCGTCGGCGAAGATGTCCTTGCGCAGTTCCAGCATGGCCTCTTCCTTTACGCGCGGGCGCGGCCACCCGAGGCGGCGGCCAGCACGGCATTGATGATGGGTTCGTAGCCGGTGCACCGGCAGATATTGCCCGAGATCGCCTCGACGACCGCGGCGCGGCTCGGCTGCGGGTTGCGGTCGAGTAAGGCCTTGGCGGCCATCAGCATGCCCGGCGTGCAGTAACCGCATTGGGCGGCGAAGTTGTCGGCGAAGGCGCGCTGCAGCGGATGCAGGTTTGGGCCTTCCTTGATGCCATCGAGCGTCTCCACGGAGCGACCGGCGACCGTCTCGGCCAGGGTCAGGCAGGAGAGATGCAACTCGCCGTCGATCAGGATGCTGCAGGCGCCGCAGCCGCCCTGGCCGCAGCCGAATTTCGGTGTCATGTCGCCGATCAATTCGCGCAGCGCGACCAGAAGATTGGTGCCGCCGTCGACGAAGATCGCGACGTCGCGGCCGTTGTGTTGGAATTGTAGGGCGGTCTTGGCCATGGTGATCCTATTCCTGACCGGACAGCAAACGTCGGAGATGAACGCCGACGACCTCGCGTCGGTACCAGCCGGAGGCGAGCGCATTATCGGCGGGCGCGATGCCCTCGACCGCAGCAGCGGTGGCGGCGCTGATCGTCGCAGCATCGAGCGTGCGTCCTTCGAGGGCTCGCTCAGCGGCGCGGGCGCGGATTTGTGTCGGCGCCATCGAGCCGAGCGCGATGCGCGCGCCGGCGATGCGGCCGCTGCTGACGGGAAGATGCGCCGCGAGCGTGATCACGGCGCCGCCCTTCGGCTTGATGCGGGCGATCTTGCGATAGCGAAACGCATCCGCGCTCGCGGGCTTCTGAAAGGAAACCGAAAGCACGAGCGTGCCGGTCTGCCGCTCGCGCGTCTGCAGGAATTCCTCGATCGGCATGTCGCGGCTGCCGAGGCCGCCCTGCACGGAAACGACGGCGTCGAGCGCGAGCAACGCGACGGTGAAGTCGCCATATGGGATAGATGCAAAGAGATTGCCGCCGACCGTGCCCATGTTGCGCACCGCCGGTCCGCCGATCGAGCGGGCCGCGGCGTGCAGGAAGCCGAGATCGCGCTCGGCGAGAATACGGGCAAAGGTGACGCCGGCCCCGATAATGATGCGGGAGCCGGTCGCATCGATCCGCGTCAGCGCATGGTCGCTGGCGCGCACGATGGTGGAGATCGAGATGTCGCCCTCGTTCAGTGCGCGCATCACCAGCGTGCCGCCGCCGAGATAGCGAGCGCTGCGGTCCGACGACAGCACAGCGGCTGCCTCGCCGGTGCTGGTGAAAGTCCTTACCGTCACGCTCATGGGCGTTCCTCCGCGCTCATGCAGCCTCCTTCAGATGCCGGCGAATGGCCTCGAAACCGGCCTGGTAGATCTGCTCGGACACCATCTGCGTGATGCTGACGCCATCCTCGGGCCGCGTCGTGAAGCGCGATTCCCAATGCCAGAAGGTGCGATCGCCGTCGGTGACGGGCAACAGGCGGACATGCGCCACATAGTTGAACATCGGGATCGGCGTATCGAGCAGGCAATAGCTGAAGGATTGTTCGAGGTCGGACAGTGCCAGCAACTGCTCGCGCAGCTCCGAGCCGTCCTTGAGCTTGAAGCGCCTGATGCAGCCGATCTTGTCGGCGCTATGTGCGCGCTCGATCGTGCTGGTCGCCACCGCCGGATGCCAGCGGTCGTGTCCGTTGAAATCGCGGAGCACGCCCCACACCGTGTCGGTCGGCGCATCGATGATCGTGCTCTTGACGATATGCGGCACGCTAGCCTCCGAACGCGCGCTTCAGGGCGTCGAAGCCGCCCTGGAACACGCCGCCGCCGATATTGCCGACGAGTTCGGCCTCGCGCTCGGGCGCACAGTCGAACTCGGCGGTCCATTCGAGAAACGTCTGGTCGCCGTCGGTCACCGGCGTCAGCCGCAGCGTCGCGACATAGTTCTCCACGCCCATCGGCGATTCCAGAATCGAGTAGGTGCAGAACATGTCGTAGTCCGACAGTCCCAACAGCTTCTCGCGAATGCGGTCGCCGTTGCGCAGGCGGAAATCCCTGATACATCCGATCTTGTCGGCGGGCTCGCCGCCTTCGATGCGGCTCTCGGCAATTGCCGGGTGCCAGTTCGGCAGGCCGTTGAAGTCGCGCACGCGGGCCCAGACGCGATCGTTGCGGGCGTTGACGACAGTGGAGACATAGACCCTGGCCATGGCGCGTGCTCAGTCCTTCTTGCGCGGGGGGCGCGGCTCGGCCGTGGCCGGGCTTGCGGACGGCTTGGCTTCACCGCTCTTGCGGGTCGCCGACTCCTTGATGCCCTGCATGTCGCGCGCCTCGCGGATCAGGCCGGGCATCTTGGCAAGGCTGCCACCTTCGACGCCGATGTCCGACAGGATCGAATCGATCAGCGGCGCCTGCACGCGGTAGCGTAGCGCGGAGTCGATCACCTCGTCGGTGGCGCTGCGGGAAGAGCCGCCGTTGCCATGGCCGTTGCCATTGAGGCCGTCGACCTGGAGGATGCGGATGCCCTCGATCTTCTCTATCGGCTTGACGCTCTCGCGCACGATGCCCTCGATGCGGTCGAGCAGCTTGCGGCGGAACAGCGAGTAGCGCGCCTGGTCGGTGAGCACGTTCTCGGCCTCGTTGAGCAGCCGCTGCGCTTCGGCCTCCACGGCGGCGCGCACCCGCTCGGCTTCGGCGGCAATCCGCGTCTCCTCGGCCTGCTTCTCGGCGAGCAGCACCTCCACCGTCTTGCGACGCCGTGCGATCTCGCTCTCGCGCGCGGTGACGACGCGCTCGGCGGCTTCGGTCGCGCGCACCCGCGCATCTTCCGCCGCCACCTTGGCTGCGGATTCTTCCAGGGATTTCTGATAGAGGGCGATCGCCTTCTCCATCAAGGCGGTCTCGACGTCCTTCTCGCGACCAACCTCGAGTCGGCGCAGGTCGCGCTCGCGGCCGATCCTGGCCTCGTCGAGGCCGCGGTCTGAGGCGATGCGGGCGCGCTCGACCTCCTCGCGGGAGGCGATCTCGGCCTCCTGCAGCGACTGGACGCGGGCGATCTCGAGCTGCTCGATGGCGCGGCGGCGTTCTAGCCGCGCTGCCTCCAGCGCCTGCTCGCGCGAGACATCGGTGGTCTCGACTTCCTTACGCGCCACTATCTCCGCCTGCTTGATCTGGCGGTCGGCATCGATGCGCTCGGAGCGTTTGGCGGCGAGCGCGATCACGCGCTCCTCGTCGGCAATTTCTATCGTCTTCTTCTGGTCGATATTGAGCACCTCGCGAGTCCTGGAGGAGGCGATCCGCTCGGACTCCAGCGCAAGCTCCACTCCGATGCGCTGGCGCTCGATTGCATCGCGTCGCTTGAGGTCTGCCGCCTCGATGGCCTCGGTGCGCGCGATCTCGAGGGCGCGCGTCTCGCGTTCGGCCTGGATGCGCTCGGCCGCAACAGCCTTCTCCTGCGCGATCCTTGCGGCCTCGATCGCCTCGCGCGAGGCGATGTCGGCTTCCTCGACGGCGCGGTTGCGCGCGATCTCCAGCGAGCGGATGCGTTCCTCCTGGGCGATACGGGAGGCCTCGGTGGTTTCACGCGCGGTGATGCCGGCGACTTCCAGCGCCTGGTTGCGCTCGATCTCCAATTGCCGCGTATTCTGCTCGGCGGCGATCCTCTCGGCCGCGAGAGTGCGCTCGCGGGCAATACGCGCGGCTTCGACGGCGCGCTGCGCCTCGATCTCGGCTTCCTGGATGGCGCGAACCTGCTGGATCTCCAGTGCCCGGGTGCGTTCGTCCGAGGAGATGCGCTCGAGATTGACGGTCATGGTCTGGGTGATGCGCGCCTTCTCGGTCGCTTCCCGCGCCGCGATCTCGGCTTCCTCGACCGTGCGCGTGCGCTCGATCTCGCGCCGCCGGGTCTCTTCCTCGTTGGCGATGCGCGCATCGGTCACGACGCGATCCTGCTGGATGCGCGCCTTCTCGATCGCTTCGCGCGCCGCGATTTCGGCTTCTTCCACCGTGCGCATGCGCTCGATCTCGCGCTGGCGCACTTCGCGCTCGGAGGCGATCCGTGCGGTATCGACGGAACGCTGATTGGCGATACGTGCCTTCTCGATCGCCTCGCGCGCGGTGATCTGGGCCTGCTCGGCCTCGCTCTCGCGGAGCGCACGTTCGCGCGCCACTTCAGTGCGCTGCAGGGCGCGGCGCATCTCGATGTCGCGCTCCTGCTCCAGCCGCGCGGTCTCGCTCTCGCGCTCGATCTCGAGCGCCTGCCGTTCGGCCTCCAGGTTGCGGGAGCGGATCTTGATCATCGAGTCCTGTTCGATGTCGTTGCGCAGCTTGCGCTTGGCCTCGATGTCCTCCATCAGACGGGTGAGACCTTCGGCATCGAAGCGGTTCGACGGGTTGAAAAACTCGAGGTCGGTCTGGTCGAGGTCGGTGATCGCAACGGATTCGAGCTCGAGGCCGTTCTGGGCCAGCGCTTCGGCCGCCGCGGCCTTGACGCGGGCGACATATTCGCCGCGCTGCTCGTGCATCTGCTCCATCGTCATTTCCGACGCGACCGAACGGATGGCGGAGACGAATTTGCCGGAGAGCAGCGTATGAAGTTGTTCCGGCTCCATGGTGCGGCGGCCAAGCGTGGCGGCGGCGATCGAGACGGCTTCACGGGTGGGCTGCACGCGGACGTAAAAATCCGCCTCGATATCGACGCGCATGCGGTCGCGGGTGATGACGGCATCCTGCCTGGAGCGCACGATCCCCATCGGCAGAACGTTCATGTTGACCGGCGTGTAGTCGTGGATGAAAGGCAGCACGAAGGCGCCGCCATTGATCACGACACGCTCGCCGAGGAAGCCGGTGCGGACGAAGGACACCTCTTTCGACGAGCGGTGATAGAGCCAGTTGACGATGTAAACGATGACGACGATCGCGATGATTGCGACGATGAGCCAGAGGATCAATTCGCCAATGAGCATCCCTGACATCTTAACCTCCCTTGCTCGGCGCTAGCGTGCGCCGATCGCCTTGAACCTGCGTACCTGATCTGTCAGTGCCCGCTCGACCGGCAGGCGCTCCATCGAGGAAGCGCCATAGAAGCCGTGGCATTTGCGGGTCTTCTTCATGATGAAATCAGCGTCGGCGGGGTCCGCGATCGGGCCACCATGCGCGAGCACGAGGATGTGCGGATTGACGCTGAGCGCGGCCTCGGCCCAGGCATCGATGCGGGCCGGACAATCCTCGAGCTTGAGCGCGGTCTGCGCGCCGATCGAGCCGCCGGTGGTCAGGCCGAGATGGCAGACGATGATATCGGCGCCGGCGATCGCCATGGCCGCCGCTTCCGTCTCGCTGAAGACGTAGGGCGTCGTCAGCATGTCCTTGTCGTGGGCTTTGGCAATCATCTCGATCTCCAGCGCATAGGACATGCCGGTTTCCTCGAGATTGGCGCGGAAGGTGCCGTCGATCAGGCCGACGGTCGGAAAGTTCTGTACGCCGGAGAATCCGAGCGCCTTGAGCTGGTCAAGGAACAGATCCATGTCGCGAAACGGATCGGTGCCGTTGACGCCGGCGAGCACCGGCGTTTTGGTCACGACCGGCAGCACTTCGCCCGCCATCTCGAGCACGATCGCATTGGCGTCGCCATAGGGCATGAGGCCAGCAAGCGAGCCGCGGCCCGCCATGCGGTAGCGCCCGGAATTGTAGATCACGATCAGGTCGACGCCGCCGGCCTCCTCGCACTTGGCCGAGAGTCCGGTGCCGGCGCCACCGCCGACGATCGGCTCGCCCCTGGCCGCCATGTCGCGAAACTTCTTGAGCAGCGCCGCACGTTCAAACCTGGCCATGGGTCACCTCGCCACTCTCCGCCGTCCACCGGCGCGTCCGAGCAGAGGACGGAACGCGGCTACGATCGCAGCCGCAAATTCGGGATCGTTGATGTTGCGCTTGACGCGAATGAGCTGGCGGTTGCCGGTCTGGCGCACGGTGCGCTCCAATGCGCGGAACAATGCCGCATCGGCATCGGGGTCCCAGAACGGTTGACCTGCCGCATCGAGCGCGGAGATGCCGCCCTCGGGCAGGAAGAAGCGCACAGGACCGTCCATCTGGTTCAGCCGTTCGCCGATCCAGCGGCCCATGCGCTCGTTCTCTTCCACTGTCGTCCGCATCAAGGTGACCTGCGGGTTGTGGACGTGGAATTTGCGCTGGCGGTAGCGCTCAGGGATGGTGTCGTGCGCGCCGAAATTGACCATGTCGAGTGCGCCGACGGAGCCGATATAGGGCACGCGGCTGCGGATGATCGCGCCGAAACGATCGTCGGTGGCCGGGAAGACACCGCCCATCAGGAGATCGCAGACCTCAGTAGTCGTTAGATCGATGACGGCGGCGAGCTGGCCGGAATCGACGAGCTTCTCCATCGAGCGGCCCCCGACGCCGGTGGCGTGGAACACCAGGCACTCGAAATCGTCCTTCAACTCGGCCGCGATCTTCTGCACCGCAGGCGTGGTCACGCCGAACATGGTGATGCCGACGGCGGGAAGGCTGCTGCCGGTCTCGCGCTGGCGGGCGCCGCGCTCGTCGAGACGTGCTTTCACCATGCCGACCAGCGCATTGGCGCCGTTGGAGAGCACCGTGCGCGAGATCGAGTTGAGACCTTGGACGTCGGTTACCGAATACATCATCATGATGTCGGCCGGGCCGACATAGGGACCGACGTCGCCCGAGGCGACGGAGGAGATGATGATCTTGGGCACGCCGATGGGCAGGGTGCGCATCGCGGGCGCGACCAACGAGGCGCCGCCGGAGCCGCCGGCCGAGATGATGCCGGCAACATTGCCCTGGCGGCGCAGCCATTTCGCGAAGGCATCCGCCATTGCACTGACCGAAGCGCCGCGATCGGCGCCAAACACGCCCGATCCGCCGCGGCCATGGTTCAGCGCGATCTCCTGGGCCGAGACATCGCAGGTCGTCTGCTTGCCGCTGGTGGAAACGTCGACCAATCTGCTGCGCAGCCCGCTCGCCGCGACGATGTCGCGGATGAAACGCAGCTCCGGTCCCTTGGTGTCAAGCGTGCCGACTACCAGTACTACCGGCGGGCCGGCGGTTTGTGCGGCAGCGGGTTCACGCCGCTGCCGCGTGCCCTCTTCAAGCCGCGTGACGCCAGCCGAATGCGTTCGCGCGACCGCCTCGATGCGGGCGATCGAAACCGGCTGCGACCAGCGCGTCGGCGGCGTGGGGTTCGAGATGTAGATGCGGACCGGGCCTTTGGCACGCGCGGGCTGCGGCGTGGCATCCGGCTCCGGCTTTGCGGGGCCGGCGTCGACATCGGCTGCAATATCGCCGTGCTGCCCGACGCCGAGCAGGCGCTGCTGCAACTCGCGGTCGGCAGCCAGCCGTACGGAATCGATGATGCGGTTGATGCGGCCGTTGACCATGATGGCGACATTCTTGGAAACCGCCGTTGCCACGCCGATGTTCTGCTCGATCACGAGCACCGACATGTCGCCGTCTTCGCCGAGGCGGACCAGCATCTCCTCGACCTGCGCGACGATCACCGGCGCCAGACCCTCGGTCGGCTCGTCCATGATCAACAGGTGCGGGTTGGTCAAAAGCGCGCGCGAAATCGCGAGCATCTGCTGCTCGCCGCCCGAAAGCTGGCTGCCGCCATGCTCCTTGCGCTCGGCAAGGCGCGGGAAGGTGTCGTAAATCCGCTCGACCGTCCACGGGCCGCGGCGCATCCCGCCGGCGAGCTGCAAATGCTCGTCGACGCTGAGCGAGCGCCACAGGCGCCTGCCTTGCGGGACGTAGCCGACGCCGAGCCGCGCGATCCGGGCCGGGCTCATATGCGTGACGTCCTCGCCGCGAACGCGCACCGAGCCGCCGCTGGCCCGCACCAGGCCCATGATGGTCTTGCACAGCGTGGTCTTGCCCATGCCGTTGCGGCCGACCACCGAGAACACGCCGGAATCGAGCGTGAGGTCGACGCCCTGCAGTGCGTGCGAATGGCCGTAATAGACGTCGAGGCCTCTAACCTCCAAAGCGGGCGCGGCGCGGCGGATATCAGCCATGTCCGCCTCCGAGATAGAGCTCCTGCACTTCAGGATCGGATTCGATCTCGCGCGGCAGGCCCTCCTTGAAGACGCGGCCGTTGTGCATCATCGTGACGCTCTCGACGACGCGCAGCGCGACGTCCATGTCGTGCTCGATGATGATGTAGCCGATATGCGCAGGCAACGAGGTCAGGATCTCGATCAGCTCGAGCCGTTCCGCCGGCGACAGGCCTGCCGCCGGCTCGTCGAACAGGATGAAGCGCGGCGCGCCGGCGAGCGCGAGCGCGATCTCGAGCTGGCGCTGCTGACCGTGGGCGAGCTCGGCGACGCGCTGGTCCTTCACGGCGGTCAGGTGAACGGCCTGCACCAGCGCTTCGGTCGCGTGCATCAACGCGTCGTTCGCGCCGGGACGCAGGAAGGAGAAGCGTCCGCGCGAGACGCCGCGGCAGGCGAGATAGACATTGTCCTGCACGGTGAGGCCGGGGAACAGCGCCGATATCTGGTAGGTGCGGCGCAGGCCGCGGCGGATCCGTTCATAGGGCGGGAAGCGCGTGACGTCCTCGCCGAAGAAGCGGATGGTGCCGGACGAGGGCGGGAAATCGCCGGTGATGCAGTTGAACAGCGTGGTCTTGCCGGCGCCGTTCGAGCCGAGCACCGCGCGCCGCTCGCCCGGCCGCACCGTCATCGTCACGTCGGTCAGCGCGGCGAGTGCGCCGAACAACCGCGTTACGCCGCGCAGTTCCAGCGCGGCGCCGGCGCCGACTGCGGAGAGGCGGTGGGCGACGCTATCCATGGCCGCGCCCCGTGGTGGAACTTGAGGCGCGTCCTTGGCGTCGGCGCCAGCGCTCCCAAAGGCCGATCACACCATCCGACGACCAGAACACGATGGCCAGGAAGCCGAGTCCGATCAGGAGCCGGAAGCGGTTGCCGTCGAGCCCGAACTTGATCAGGACGTCGAGCGCGAAGGTGCGCAGGATCACGAAGATCAAGGCGCCGATGAAGGGGCCGACTGGCCGCGTGATGCCGCCGACCACGGCGATGATCAGGATGTCGATGCAGCGCTCGACGCCGACCGAGCCGGGCGAGATCTGCCGGTAGTTCCAGACCTGAAGCACGCCGCCGAGACCGGCAATGAAGGACGCGAACGCATAGGCGGCGACGCGGTGGGCGTTGACGTTGAAGCCGAGCGCCGCCATGCGGCGGGCATTGTCGCGAACGCCCTGCAGCGCAAGGCCGAATGGGGTGCGCGAGACGTATTGAACCGCGAAATAGCAGAGCGCGGCGACGCCGAGGATCAGGTAGTAGAAGGGAATGTCGGAGCGCCAGTCGACGCCCCAGAACTGCGGCGTGGCGACCGTGTTGATGCCGGTATGGCCGTTGAAGATGGCCCAGTTCTGGTTGGTGAAATAATAGAAGGCCGCGCCGATCGCGAGCGTGATCATGATGGTGTAGATGCCCTCGGTACGGACCGCGAGCGCGCCGCCGAGCGTGCCGAAGATCGTCGCGAGCACGAGTGCTATCGGCGTCGCCAGCCACCACGGCCAACCGAGGCTGATATTGGCGTTGCCGCTGACGCCGAACACCGCGACCATGTAGCCGGCGAAGCCCGCAATGGTGAGCTGCATCAGGCTGACCATGCCGCCATAGCCGGCGAGGAACATCAGGCTGAGCGCGATGATCCCGAGGATCAGCGTCGTGCCGAAGATCTCGATCAGGAAGAAGCCGTTGGCGATCAGCGGCATGATCACGAGGATCAGGGCGACCAGCCACGCGGCCGGATTGTTGAGCTCGGGCCACGCGCGGAACTTCGGGCGCTCTACCGCAGTCGCTGTTGCATGAAGCTGCGTCAACGACATGTCATCGCCTCGCGAGCAGGCCCTGCGGCCGCACCGCCAGGACCAGGACCATGATCAGGAAAGTCACGACGATGGCGTAGGTCGGGATGTAGACGGAGCCGAGCTGCTCGGCGAGGCCGATGATGATGGCGCCGAGCGCAGCGCCCGGGATCGACCCCATGCCGCCGACGATCACGACCACGAGTGAGGCGAGCAGGAAGCGCGTATCCTCACCCGGCGAGATCGACTGGAAGGTGCCGCCGACCACGCCGGCGATGCCGGCAAGCCCGGCGCCGAGCGCGAACACCAGCACGAACACGGCCTGGATCTGCACGCCGGTCGCGGCCAGGATATCGCGATCATCGACGCCCGCGCGCACGATCATGCCGATCCGCGTGCGGTTCAGCGCGAGCCACATCGCAACTCCGATCACGACGGAGGCGGCGAAGATCGCGAGCCGCACCATCGGATATTGCAGATAGACCGGCTCGCCGGAGGATTTGACCGCGGTGATGAAGGGTAGCTGCACCGGGCCGACCAGCCAGCTCGGCGTCTGGATCTGATAGAAGTCCCCGCCGAACACCCACAGCATCAAATCGGCGAACACGATCGCAAGCCCGATCGTCACCATCGTCTGCCGTAGGTCCTGGCCCTCCATGCGGCGGAACACCAGGATCTGCAGCAGCACGCCGACGAGACCGACCGCGATGAAGGCGACTACGAAGCTCAGGATCCAGGAACCGGTCCAGGCGCTGATGGCGTATCCGACATAGCCGCCGAACAGATAGAGCGAGCCATGCGCCAGGTTGACGTTGCGCATCAAGCCGAAGATCAGCGTGAAGCCGCTGGCCACCAGGAAATACAGGCCGCCGAGCGTGATGCCGTTGAAGACGGCGTTGAGGAAGACGCGCTTGCGGCCGATCGCCTGCTCCAGGCCCGGCGGCCAGACCGCGAAGACCAGCCACAGCAGGAGCGCGATCGCGATGATCGCGATCAGCGCCCATGCCGGATGGCGTTCGATGAACCGTGCCATCGACGTGCGTTCCCTCAAGGCCTCGCGATCGTCTTTGCGGATCGCGTTATTCGTATCCTAACGGAGGCCGAGGCGGCGGATTTGACCGGGAGTATCTTTTATCAGGGACGCAGCACCTTGGCGGCGCGGCGGTAGTCGGTTGGGGCCATGCCGACATTGGCGGCGAAGAAGCGGGTGAAGCCGCTTTGCGAGGAGAAGCCGAGATCGTAGCCGATATCGGCGATCGGCGCCTCGGTGTCGACCAGCGCGTCCAGCGCCTGCTCCATGACCAGTGTGTTGCGATAGAGATGCGGCGTGACGCCGGTCTGGGTGCGGAACAGCCGATAGAAGTGAGGCCGCGACAGGCCGGAGGCGCGGGCGATCGAATCCAGCTCGATCTCGGCGCCGGGGCTTTCGGACAGCAGCTTGACGGATTTGCGGATGCGAAAATCGGTGATCGCGGCGGCGGTGCGAATTTCCTGACAGGTTTCGGTTTGCCGCCAGCTTTCCTCGTAGCTGAGATCGATCAGGCGCCGCAATTCGCCATCGAGGCTCTTGAGCGAAGGTGCGCCGCACACAAGCGCCGCGGTGTGCCGGATCAGCCGGTCGAGTATGTCGCTGCGCTTGAAATGGGTGCGGCCGAAGCGAAGGCCTTGCGCACAGGACACGTCAGGCGCGAACCATTCGGCGTTGACGTAGAGCACGAAGAAGATCGCGCCCCGTTCCATGTCCGTCGGCAGGAAGTTGTGCGGCTCCCACGGGTTGACCGCGACGACGGAATCCTCGGTCAGGAGCCGGCGCTGATCGCAGACGTCGATCTGCGCCGGCGTGCCACCGACATGGAAAATCAGATGTCCCTCGCGGTGCGCATGCACGTTGAAGGGACGGTTCAACTGATAGACCGTCGCGCGACCGAACCGGCCGTGGAAGACGGCAAGCGCTTTGCTCATGCCCTCCCTCCCGCGGGATGTTCTCATCTTTTTCAACTAGCGTTCAACATCCGGGAAAAGAACGCAAGCGTGTCAACGCCGCGCGCCCGTCAGCCAACGGTCGGTTCGCACCCGCAAAAATTAGGTCAGTACTTCTTGCATTCCGGGATAGTGCGGCTCGGCAAGCCGATCTTGGCGAACACCGCCGGATCGTAGCCGAGCGTCTGGTTCACGTTCGGAATCACCTTCACGACCTTGCTGAACAGGGCGCCCTTGCCGTCGTCCACCACCTCGGTCACGAAATTGGTGCCGATCGCCTGGCGGTTGGAATCGAGCTTGATCTTGCCGTTGGGCGCGTCGAGCTCGATCTTGGCCAGCGCTTCCTTGAGCTTCGCCTGGTTGTTGCTGAGGTCGCCATTAACCTGACGCAGCGCCAGGATCAGCGCCATGGTCGAGCCGTAATAATTGGTGGCGAGCAGCGAGGGGCTCGGGAAGCGTTTGTTCGGCGGGAAAGAGTCCTGATAGGCCTTCACGAATTTCTGCCAGCCGGGATCCTCCCAGGTGTCGGCCTGGCCGCTCGCGGCGATGGTGCCGATCAGCGCGTTCTTGGCGCTGCCCTTGGACGACAGGATGGTCTGGTCGATCATGATCGAGCCGCCCATCAGATGCGCCTTGCCGCCGGCCTGCTGATACTGGTTGAGGAAGTTGACGGCATCAGCGCCGCCGAGGCCGAGATAGATCGCATCGACATCGTCCGGCAGGGCGGCGATCACGGAGGCGAAGTCCTTGGTGCCGAGCGGCACCCATTGCCGGTTCGTGACCTGTCCGCCGGCGCCGCAGAATTCAAGCACGAGGCCGAACACCTGCGTGTAGATGAAGGAATAGTCCTCGCCGACGGTCGCGATCTTGCGATAGCCCTTGCTATCATAGGCATATTTGCCGAGACCGGTCTGCCACTGCGCGCCGTCCATGTTGTAGCGGAAGAAATTCGGAGCAGGGTCGACATAGGTCGTCTCCTGCGCACCGGAAGCGGCGTTGATAAAGGTCAGCTCGGGGCGCGACTTGGCGAAGTTCTTCACCGCGATGCCTTCGTCGCCGGAAAGTGGCGAGAGCAGGATCTGCACCTTGTCCTGCTCGATCAGCTTGCGCACGGCGCGCACCGCGGAATCGGGCGTCGCATCCGTCGAGGCGATGACGAATTCGAGCTCCTTGTCGCCGACCTTCTTGCCGAGCGTATTGAGCGCGGTCTGGAAACCGCGGATGCCGTCCTCGCCGAGCACGGTGTAGGTGCCTTCGAGGGTTGCGGTAACGCCAACCTTGATCTTCTCCTGCGCGACTGCGGCGCCTGAAAGCAACAGGCTGCCTAGCGCGATCAGTCCCACACTGCCTTTCAACATTGCTGTCCTCCTCCCATTTTGCAGCGTCTTGCATGCGGCCCGCGCGTTTGCGCTGGCTGCGACGTCTGGTTGTTGGGCGAAGGCTAACCGATGGCGGATGCAGCGCGGACGTCTCCGCGCCGCGCGGCTTGACGGGCAGTCTCATTTTGCATGCTGCGCCGCAATGATATCTGGCGTGGGATTGTGGTGCGGAGAGGGTCAGTCGACGCGGATGCGTAGATCTGACGCAGGGACGGCGGACATAAAGAGGGCGGCGTTTCGGATTGAAACGCCGCCCTCTTTCTTGCTGATGGCTTGCGACAGCCTTCAGGATCTCAACGACCTGCGAGGTCGAAGCGATCGAGGTTCATGACCTTGGTCCAGGCCGCCACGAAGTCCTTCACGAACTTCTCCTTCGAGTCCGCGCAGGCATAGATTTCGCCGAACGCGCGGAGCTGCGAGTGCGAACCGAAGATCAGGTCGACGCGGGTACCGGTCCACTTGAGCTCGTTCGACTTGCGGTCGCGTCCCTCGTAGACGCCATCCCCCTTGTCGCTCCACTGCGTACGCATGTCGAGCAGGTTCAGGAAGAAGTCGTTCGTCAGCTTGCCGGGCTTGTCGGTCAAGACGCCGTGCTTCGACTGGCCGACATTGGCGCCGAGGACGCGCAGTCCGCCGACGAGAGCCGTCATCTCCGGCCCGGAGAGCCGCAGCAGTTGAGCCCGATCCACCAAGGCTTCCTCAGGCAGCATGAACTGATGCCTTTTGCCAATGTAGTTGCGGAAGCCGTCGGCCCGCGGTTCGAGCGGAGCGAAGGAGGCCACGTCGGTCTGCTCCTGCGACGCATCCGTGCGTCCCGGCGCGAAGGGGACCTTCACGTCGGTGCCGCCGTCCTTCGCAGCCTTCTCTACCGCGGCGCTGCCGGCGAGCACGATCAGATCAGCGAGCGAGACCTTCTTGCCGCCCTTTTGCGATCCGTTGAACTCGCTCTGGATGGCTTCGAGCTTCTGCAGCACGGTCTTGAGCTGCGCCGGTTCGTTCACCTCCCAGTCCTTCTGCGGGCTCAGCCGGATGCGAGCGCCGTTCGCACCGCCGCGCTTGTCCGAGCCGCGGAAGGTGGACGCTGACGCCCAGGCGGTCGACACCAGCTGCGACACCGACAGACCTGAGGCGAGGACCTTCGCCTTCAGCGCTTCGATGTCCTTGTCGTCGATCAGCGGATGATCGACGGCCGGGACCGGGTCCTGCCAGATCAGCGTCTCCTTCGGCACGAGCGGGCCGAGGTAGCGCGCGATCGGACCCATGTCGCGGTGCGTGAGCTTGAACCACGCGCGGGCAAATGCGTCCGCGAACTGATCCGGATGCTCGTAGAAGCGGCGCGAGATCTTCTCGTAGGCCGGATCGAGCCGCAGCGAGAGATCGGTGGTCAGCATGGTCGGCAGGCGCTTCTTCGACTTGTCGAAGGGATCCGGAATTGTCGCCTCGGCTCCCTTTGCCTGCCACTGCCAGGCACCGGCCGGGCTCTTCACCAGTTCCCATTCATATTTGAACAGGTTCTCGAAGAAATAGTTGCTCCACTGGACCGGGGTCTGGGTCCAGATCACCTCGGGGCCGCCGGTGATCGCATCAGCGCCGATACCGGTGCCGAATTTGCTCTTCCATCCGAGGCCCTGATCCTCCAGCGCACCACTTTCCGGCTCCGAACCGACGAGGGACGGATCGCCGGCGCCGTGGGTCTTTCCGAACGTGTGGCCGCCGGCGATCAGCGCGACGGTCTCCTCGTCGTTCATCGCCATGCGGAAGAACGTCTCGCGGATGTCGTGCGCCGCGGCGACCGGGTCTGGCTTGCCGTTCGGTCCTTCCGGATTGACGTAGATGAGGCCCATCTGCACGGCGCCGAGCGGCTCGGCAAGCTGGCGTTCGCCGCTGTAGCGTTCGTCGCCCAGCCAGGTGCCCTCAGGACCCCAATACAGTTCTTCGGGCTCCCAGACATCAGCGCGACCGCCGGCAAAGCCGAAGGTCTTGAAGCCCATCGACTCGAGGGCGACGTTGCCGGCCAGGATCATCAGGTCGGCCCAGGAGATCTTGCGGCCGTACTTCTGCTTGACCGGCCAGAGCAGCCGGCGCGCCTTGTCGAGGTTCGCGTTGTCAGGCCAACTGTTGAGCGGCGCGAAGCGCTGCTGGCCGGCGCCGGCGCCACCGCGACCGTCGGTGATGCGATAGGTGCCGGCGCTATGCCACGCCATGCGGATCATCAGGCCGCCATAGTGGCCGAAGTCAGCCGGCCACCACTCCTGCGAGTCCGTCATCACGGCACGCAGGTCCTTGATGACCGCGTTCAGGTCGAGCGTCTTGAATTCCTTGGCGTAGTTGAAGTCCTTGTCCATCGGATCGGACAGGCTGGAATTCCGATGCAGGACATCAATGTTCAAATGTTTTGGCCACCAGTCACGGTTTGTAAATCCGTGTCTTTCACCCGCGACCGGGCATTTTGTTTTGTCGTCCATGATTGCCTCCTGCGGCAGTTTCTGGTGGGGGTCTGGAATCAGTCTAAACAACCGTTATCATCAGGTGAAATTGACTTTAGTGATTGTTGCGATAAGATATTCTGATGATCCAGTTTACCCTGCGACAGCTTCGCTATTTTGACGCGCTGGCGCGTCATGGCCATTTCGGACGTGCAGCCGAGGCATGCGCCATCACGCAGCCGGCGCTGTCGATGCAGATCAAGGAACTGGAAGAAGCGGTCGGCGGCGTGCTGCTCGAGCGCAGCGCCCGGCAGGTCGTGCTGACGAAGTTCGGCGAAGAACTCGCCCAGCGCGTCCGCGAAATCCTGCGCTCGGTCGATGAACTCGGGGACTTTGCGCGTGCGTCGCGGGACCAGCTCGTCGGCCGGCTGCGCATCGGCATGATCCCGACGATTGCGCCCTATCTGCTGCCCAAGGTGATCGCCAATCTCACGCAGATGCATCCCGAACTCGACATTCACGTTCGCGAGACGGTGACGCCGAAGCTGATCAAGGAACTGGCGGAAGGCCGGCTCGACACGGCCATTGTCGCCCTCCCGGTGTCCGAGCCCTCGCTGACCGAGGTCGCGCTGTTCACGGAAAATTTCCTGCTGGTGCGGCCGGGCGAGGACGAGGGCACGCCGGTGCCTAGCAGCGAAGCGCTGCGCGAGATGAAGCTTCTCCTGCTGGAGGAGGGACATTGCTTTCGCGAACAGGCGCTATCGTTCTGCAACATGCAGTCATCGCCGCCGCGGGAGGTGCTGGAAGCAAGCTCGCTGTCCACGCTCGTTCAGATGGTCGGCGCCGGCATCGGCGTCACCCTGATCCCGGAAATGGCTGTGGGGGTGGAGACGCGCTCGGCATCGGTCTCCGTCGCCCGCTTCAAGGACCCGCAACCGTCGCGAACCATCGGCATGGTCTGGCGCAAGACCAGCCCTCTGGCGAGGCAGCTTATGCAGATTTCCGAAGTGGTTTGTCTGTCAGCCGAGGCGTTGCGCGAGCAGCGCGCTCCAAAGTCGTCATCACGATCACGCCATCGCCGGGCCTGACCGGCGTCGACCGCCCTGGCGGGCGGTATCTCCAAGTTGGATTCCAAGCGCCTCGAAGCATGATTCCGAAAAGATCATGCTCAAACAAAGAAACGACAGGAGATCGATACGATGGCCGGACAGTGGATCGACATCGCCGCAACGGATGGCGGCAGCTTCAAGGGATACCTCTCTGTGCCCGCCTCGGGCTCCGGTCCCGGCATCCTGCTCCTGCAGGAAATCTTCGGCGTCAACGCCTCGATGCGCGCGGTGGCGGACTACTATGCTGAGGAAGGCTACGTCGTGCTCGCGCCAGATCTGTTCTGGCGCATGGAGCCGGGCGTCGAGCTCGGCTACAGCGACGCGGATTTCGGCAAGGCGATGGGCTACTACCGGCGTTTCGATGTCGACCGGTCGATCAAGGATGCGGCCGATGCGCTGAAAGTCCTGCGCGCGCGTCCTGAATGCAAGGGCGGGGTCGGCGCGCTCGGCTTCTGCCTGGGCGGCAAGCTCGCTTATCTCGTTGCCGCGCGCACCGATGTCGACTGTGCCGTCAGCTATTACGGAGTCGGCATCGAGGCCGATCTCGGCGAGGCCGGCAACGTCAAGGGGCCGATGGTCTTTCATTTTGCAGAGCTCGACCGCTTTGCGCCGGCGGAAGCGCGCGAACAGATCAAGGCGGCATTTGCTGGACGTCCCGACGTCGAATTCTATCTCTATCCCGGTTGCGATCACGCGTTCGCTGCGCCGGAGCGGGCGAGCTTCAACAAGCCTGCATCGCTGATGGCGCATACGCGTTCGATCGCGCTGTTCCGGAAGGTGCTGGGTCCTCGGTACGATCTCTCCGCCTTGTGGGACAAGCATACCGAGCTCGAATTCGCGACGCGCTCGGCCGAAGAGACCATGAAGACCATGGTCGCCGAGCCCTATGTCAACCACATCCCGACCATGACCGGCGGCGTCGGCTATCGCGACCTGCTGCGCTTCTACAAGAACCACTTCATCCCGAAGACGCCGCAGGACACCAAATTGGTGCCGATCTCGCGCACCATCGGTGCCGACCGCGTCGTGGACGAGATGCTGTTCTGCTTCACCCACGACATCGAGATCGACTGGATGCTGCCCGGCATCCCGCCGACGGGCAAGTATGTGGAGATCCCGCTGGTCGCGATCGTCCGCTTCCGCGGCGACAAGCTCTACAATGAGCATATCTATTGGGACCAGGCCTCGGTGCTGGTGCAGATCGGCTTGCTCGATCCTGCGAAGCTTCCGGTGGCGGGCGTCGAGACCGCGAAGAAGCTGGTCGACGAGTCCTTGCCGTCGAACACGTTGATGGCGCGCTGGGCAGAGAGCGCTCCGAAATAATCAACTGGTCGACGACACTCTAGCCGCTGTCGCGCAGCACCAGTTCGAAGCCCAGATCGATTCGGCGTTGGCCGCCGCGCTCGAGCGTCAGTGTTGCGGCGGTGCGGCCGATCGCATCGCCATGGACGCTGATGGTGCTGAGACTTGGCGAGATCAGCCGTCCCATCTCGAGATCGCCGAGGCCGACGACCGCGACCGGCTGTGCCGCGGCCGGGCCGTCGCGCAGCAGCCCGGCCTTGCGCAAGCCTGCCATGAAGCCGATGGCATGGGCGTCGTTGGCCGCGAACACGGCATCGACGCCGGGCAGATTTGCATGCGCAGCCACGCTGCCGGACGCGTTGCGTTCGAGGATCAGCCGCCGCGGCTGGTGTAACCCGCACGCCAGCGCGTGGTCCTGGAAGCCGAGCCACCGCCGTGTGCCGCGCGGGTCGTCGCCGCCGATGAAGGCGAGATGCTGACGGCCCTGCGCGATGAAGTGACGCGCAACCGCAGCGCCGGCCTCGTAATTGTCGAAGCCGGCAACGGCATCGATCGGATCGATCGGCAGCTCCCAGGTTTCGACGATCGGAATCCGGGCGTGACGCAGCAGGCGCTTGCCGTCCTCGGTCGCGGGCGAGCCGACCATGATGATCGCTTCCGGCCGCCGCGACAGCAGTGCCGCCAGCATGCGATCCTCGCGCGCAGCGTCGTAGCGCGACTGCGCAAGGATCACGGAATAGCCGAGCGGCTCGAGCTTGTCGGAGAGGCCCTGGACGGTGTCGGCAAAGATCGAGTTCGCGATCGTCGGCACCAGGACGCCGACTGAATTGGTCTTCGCGCTCGCAAGCGCGCCCGCGACCAGGTTGGGCACATAGCCCAGTTCCCGCATCGCCTTCTCGACCCTGGCGCGGGTCTCCGGCGCGACCAGATCCGGCAGCCGGACCACGCGACTTACCGTGATCGATGAAACGCCCGCGCGTTTGGCCACCGCCGACAGCGTCGGGGCGACCTCGTCGGAGCTGGTTTCGGTCTCAGTCAATTCGGAACCCATGGTGGCGGTGAATCTGCACGATTCCAGATTGCGCATCCATAGTGACAGCGCTAGCATTGCGAATGACAGCGCTAACATATGGCGATGATAGCGCTAGCATAACAAAAGGAGGAACCGCCGTATGATTTCAGACGAAGTGGTCCAGGCCTACCGACGCGACGGAGTGATCGTCGTCCCCGAGGTGCTCAACAAGGATACGCTGGCGCAGGTCCGCACCGTGCTGGCCGAACTGGTTGCCGGCGCGGCCAGTGTGACCGAGCATACCGACGTCTATGACCTCGAACCCGGCCACACCCAGGAGAACCCGCGAGTCCGCCGCATCAAGGCGCCGCACAAGGTGCATCCGATCTTCGATCAGATCGTCCGCAGCGAGCCGGTCATCTCTATCCTCACCAAGCTGATCGGACCCGGTCTGCGCCTGCATGGCTCCAAGCTCAACATGAAGTCCGCGCAGTACGGCTCGCCGGTCGAGTGGCATCAGGACTGGGCGTTCTATCCCCACACCAATGACGACATCCTTGCGATCGGCGTGCTGCTTGACGACTGCGATCTGGAGAACGGCCCCATGATGGTGACGCCCGGGTCGCATGTCGGCGGCACCATGTGGGATCACCATGGCGAGGACGGCTGCTTCGCCGGCCTGATCGATCCGGACCTGATTCAGGACGACATCAAACGGGCCGTGCCCTGCATGGGCAAGGCGGGCAGCATGTCGTTCCATCACGTGCGCGCGCTGCACGGCTCGGCGACCAACACCTCGAACCGCCCGCGCAACCTTCTGCTTTATGAAGTTGCGGCAAGCGATGCCTGGCCGCTGGCAGGCGTGAAGGATTTTGCGGAGTTCGACAGCCGCCTGCTTGCCGGCGGCTCGGTGATCGCGCCGCGGATAACCAGTGTTCCAGTGCGCATGCCGCTGCCGCCGCCCAAGCGCCAAGGCTCGATCTACGAAACGCAGTCCGCGTCGAAGAAGACCTACTTCACGCGCGCCGCCTGACAGAATTCCGACGAAGCCCGCGGGGAGCAACACCCGCGGGCTTCGCGCTTGCGACGATCAAAAAACAAATCAACAGGGATGGAAACCAATGACCGAGCTCAAGGCCGGCGGCACCGGCCAATCGCGTTTACGTGTGATCCTTGCTGCGAGCGTCGGCTCCGCGCTCGAATGGTATGACTTCTTCCTCTATGGCACCGCGGCTGCGCTGGTATTCGGCGAGCTGTTCTTTCCCAAGAGCGATCCCGTCGTCGGAACGCTGCTGGCGTTCCTGACCTTCGGCGTCGGCTTCGTGGTGCGTCCGTTGGGCGGTATCATTTTCGGCATCATGGGCGATCGCTACGGCCGCAAGCCGGTGCTGGTCGCCACGCTGCTGATGATCGGCGTCGGTACCACCGCGATCGGCCTGCTGCCGACCTACAATCAGATCGGGATCTGGGCACCTCTGCTTCTGGTCGCCATGCGCGTGGTCCAGGGCCTTGGCGCCGGCGCCGAATATGGCGGTGCGGTGATCTATCTCGTGGAGAATGCGCCGCGCAGGCATCGTGGCTTCTGGGGCGGCTTCGCGCCGCTTGGCGTGTCGGTCGGCAATCTGCTTGCGGCCGGCGCCTTTGCGCTTGTGACCATGCTGCCGCGCGAGGAGATGCTGAGCTGGGGCTGGCGGCTGCCGTTCCTGGCGAGCTTCCTGTTGATCCTGGTCGGCATCTTCGTGCGCCTGCGCGTGACGGAGACGCCTGTCTATACCGAGGCCGTCGTCGCCCGCGGCAAGGTCGAGCGCAATCCGGCGATGGAGGCGCTGCGCCGGCATCCGCGCAACTTCCTGGTCGTGCTCGGCGCGCGGATGGCCGAGAACGGGCTCGGCTATTTCTTCCCGGTGTTCGGGCTCAGCTACGTCATCACCACGGTGGGCGTACCGAAATCGGAGGCGCTGAGCGCGCTGATGCTCGCGTTCACCATCGAGCTGTTCGCGATCCTCGGTTTCGCGGCGCTGTCGGATCGCATCGGGCGGCGACCGGTCTATCTGTTTGGTGCGCTCGCGGGCGTAGCGCTGGCTTTCCCGTTCTTCTGGATGGTCGGCACCAAAGAATGGATCTGGATCGCGGTGGCCTTCATCCTGGCCCGGGCCGTGGTGACGGCCGCGATGTTCGGACCGCAAGCGGCGTATTTCGCCGAGCTGTTCCCGCCGCAGCGGCGCTTTGCGGGGTTCGCGTTTGCGCGCGAGCTCGGCTCGCTGCTCGCGGGTGGGCCGGCGCCGTTCGTCGCAACGGCGCTGGTCGCCGCTTACGGCAGTTGGTGGCCGGTCGCGTGCTACGCGGTGTTCCTGTCGCTATGTACGGTGATCGCGGTGTGGATCGGGCCCGAGACCTATCGGGAGGATATCACCGCCGACGAGCCCGCCATGCAGCACGACTTGCCCGCGGCGATGCCGCAACGAGCCTGAGGGCGGCGCAGCCACTCCGCGTCCAGTCGTCGCTCCGGTTCGGAGTCCATGCTGCTTCCCACCTCTCCTTGAAACGGGGAGGTCGGTTTGCGCTCAAGTGCAAACAGGGTGGGGATCATCTCTCACCACGAGCGTCTGCGCCCGTGGCTTGACCCCCATTCCTTCATGTCGACCCGCGCTCTCGCGCCTTCGGTTGCACCTGTCATGGATCTCTCCCTGATGTTGGTCGTCGGTTGGCGTGCACGCGGCGCGCGCACGTTCATCTGATATCGATTGCCGCAGCGACCTGGGCGCGGTTCGGACCTCCGCAGCCTTTGTCGACCGGATCTCCGGCGCCTCGTAGCTTTCCCCTGGAACCGCCGTGATGGCAACGCCACCGAGATGGGGCCTCTCGGTTCCCTCTCACGCACTTTCACGATCTTTTTATTCCCGCTTCATGACAGATCGGATGCGGATCCGGGCAGGCGCACTACTTCAGATGATATCCGTCATTTAAGAGGAGATTGCCCAGGTCTGGGCTTTGAGCAGCTATGGGTGAAGTCGTTCGATTTGTTCCAAAGTCTGAACTCGAGCGCGCTCGGCTTATTCGAGAAGCGCGCGCGATCTACGACTCCATTTTCCCGCCATCCGATGAGGCCAGCTCACAACGGGACGACGAAACGCCGCAGCGCCGGTGATTTTGCCCTTCAAGACGGGCGCTGCTCGCGCGTGCGCTGGGCGCTCGGGCAACAGCAATCTGAGTCTGCCCTGACGCCGGCCGCGGTCCGCGTGCTTACGTTTCATGTTATCTTGCGGCCAGCCGCCGCGGGCCCTGTACCGGGAATTTCCGCGGCACCTTTCTCCTCCTAGATCATCCCCGTCGCCATTGTGATGATGTCCGCGCTCCCTCGGATCGCGCGGAGAAAAATACCCATTGAGTTCGCTCGACCACCAATCGCCGCCGATCCCTCTTGAGTTCGGTCGGGAAGTGAGTGTAAACGTAACACCAAAATAGAACAGCGTTCTGTTCTGCAGAACAGCGGCTTGGAGGAAGACGGCGTGAACCCTGATGCGACATCGACCGACCGGCCATCTGTCGCGTTCGACAATCAGGTGGTCGAAGCGTTCAAGACCATTCCGGAATTGCTGTCTCGCGACGAGAAACTGATCGGTCGCGGTCGGTGGCTCGACGTGGAGTGTCTGCTCGGACCGACGGTGCAGCCGTTTCATGTGACCATCCGCAGCGGGCGTATCCTCGATATGACTCCCGCGCCGGTGCTGATGCGGTCCTGGCGCTTTGCCTATCGCGCGACGCCGGCTGCGTATCGCGCCTATTGGCAGGCGATGCCGCCGCCGGGCTGGCACGATCTATTGGCGCTCACCAAGCGCGGAGAGGCGACGCTGGAAGGCGACCTGCATCCCTTCATGTCGCATCTGCAGTACTTCAAGGATCTCCTGGCGCTGCCGCGTCGCAGTGGTTTCGGGGGTGCGTCATGAGTGGCTTTGTTGAATCGATCGTTGGGCGCTACGTCCATGTCGAGATCGATGGTGAGATCAACCGCATCTATTTCGAGGAGAATGGTAGCGGCATTCCCTTGGTTTGCCTGCACACCGCCGGCTCCGATGCGCGGCAATGGCGCCATTTGCTTGTTGACGAAGAGTTCACGAAGCAGTTCCGCATCATCGCGTTCGACATGCCCTGGCATGGCAAGTCGAATCCGCCGGACAGCCAGTATGACAACGAGTACCGGCTGACCACGGCGACCTACACCGCGACCATCCGCGCCTTTTGCGAAGCCTTGAAGCTCGATCGGCCGGTGGTGATGGGCTGCTCGATCGGCGGACGTATCGTCCTCAATCTCGCGATATCGCATGCCAGCGAGTTTCGCGCGCTGATCGGGCTCGAGGCCGCTGACTTCCAGCAGCCTTGGTACGACACGGCGTGGCTGAACCGGCCCGATGTCCATGGCGGCGAAGTTTGCGCTGCGCTGGTTTCGGGCCTGATCGCGCCGAATGGTCCGGCGACGGCGCGCGACGAGACCCTTTGGGGCTACAAGCAGGGCGGCCCCGGCATCTTCAAGGGCGATCTCTATTTCTACCGGGTCGACGGCGATCTGCGCGGCCGCGTTGGTCAGATCGATGTGCGTCAGTGTCCGCTCTATCTCTTGACCGGCGAGTATGATTTTTCCTGCACGCCGGAGGATACGCTACGCACGGCTGCGAGCATTCCCGGCGCCAAGGCCACGATCATGGAGCGGCTTGGCCATTTCCCGATGAGCGAGAATCCAGCGCAGTTCCGCGCCTCTATCGCTCCGGTGCTGCAAGAGATCCTGAGCGGGCAGAATACTTGAATTTGGTGAGGGAGGCGTATTGATGAAGTTGTGTTGGACGATCGCGGCCGTGCTGGCCGCGCAGAAGAGCGTCGCGTCAGCAGCTGATAACGTCATTCGAATCGGCGTGCTCAACGACCAATCCGGAGTGTTCGCCGACAATGGCGGTCGCGGTTCGATCGCCGCGGCAAAGCTCGCGGCGGAGGATTTCGGCAACGAAATCCTCGGCAAGAAGATCGAGATCGTCACCGCCGATCATCAGAACAAGCCGGACATTGCCTCTGCCACCGCGCGCAAATGGTTCGACAATGAAGGCGTCGACATGATCGCCGATGGCGCCGCATCCTCCGCCGGCTTTGCCATCCTCGAAATCGCGCGGCAGAAGAACAAGATCTTCGTCATCAGCGGCCCCGGCTCGTCCGACTTCACCGGAAAGTCGTGCTCGCCGATCAGCTTTCACTTCAACTACGATACCTATGCGCTGTCGAAGCTGACCAGCGACGCGATCACGCGCGCCGGCGGCAAGACCTGGTACTTCGTCACGGCCGACTATGCGTTCGGCCATGCGTTGCAGCGTGATGCCACCAAGTTCATCGAGGCCGCCGGCGGCAAGGTGATCGGCTCGGCCGCACACCCGCTCGGCACTGCGGACTTCGCCTCGTTCCTGCTGCAGGCGCAAGGCTCCAAGGCCGACGTCGTCGGGCTCGCGACCTCGGGCGCGGACGTGCAGACGGCGATCAAGCAGGCTGGCGAATTCGGCATCGTCGAGGGCGGGCAGAAGCTGGCCGGTCTTCTTGTCTTCATCACCGACGTCAACTCGCTCGGGCTGAAGGCGACGCAAGGCCTGCAGGTGACAACCTCCTTCTACTGGGACCTCAATGAGGAGACGCGCGCATGGTCGAAGCGCTATGCGGCGCTGATGGACGGCAAGGTCGCGAGCATGGTCCAGGCCGGCGTCTACAGCGGCGTCCACCACTATCTCGCCGCGGTCAAGGCGGCCGGCACGACGGATACGACAGCCGTTGCCGCCAAGATGCACGAGATGAAGGTCAACGACATGTACAACAAGGATGTCGTCGTCCGCCCTGATGGGCGCGTGCTGCACACCATGTACCTGGTGCAGGTGAAGAAGCCCGAAGAATCCAAGTACAAATACGACTATTACAGGATCGTCAGCTCCAGGCCCGGCGAAGAGGTGTTCCGGCCGATGAGCGAAGGCGGCTGTCCGCTGGTCAAGTGAAGATATGGAGACGGGCGGGCGGTCGCATCGACCGCCGCCCCAAAGTGTGAGGAGAATGCCTGCATGACAGGGACAATCGGATTCATCGGTCTTGGCGTCATGGGCGAGCCGATCTGCCGCAATCTGGTACGCAAGAGCGGACGGAAGGTGCTGGCCTTCGACCTTTCGGCGGAGCCGCTGGCGCGGATCGTCGCCGATGGCGCCGCGGCCGCAGGATCCGTTGCCGATGTCATCAGCGGCAGCGAGGTCATTTTCATCTGCCTGCCGAGTGCCAAGCATGTGTCATCGGTCTTCGAGGATGGCATCGCGCAGTCGATCCGGAGCGGCCAGACCGTGATCGATCTGGGCACCTCCGAGGTCGGCATGACCCGCGAGTTTGCGCGGCGGCTGGCGGAAAAGGGCGCGCTCTGGATCGACGCGCCGATCGCGCGCACCCGCCAGGCCGCGCAGGATGGCACGCTCAGCGTGATGGTCGGCGCGACGGCCGATGCGTTCGCCAAGGTCGAGCCGCTGATCCGGCATTTCGCCACCGACGTCACCCTCTGCGGCGGCACCGGCGCCGGCCAGGTGACGAAGATCCTGAACAACATGGTGCTGTTCGAGACAGTCAATGCGCTGGCCGAAGCCGTCGCCGTTGCGAGCCACAGCGGCGTCGAACCAAGGCTGCTGCTGGAAACCCTGTCCAAGGGATCGGCGGACAGTTTTGCGCTCCGCAACCACGGCATGAAGGCGATCGTCGCGAAGGAATTCCCGCTGCGGGCGTTCTCGACCGAATATGCGCTGAAGGACCTGAGCTACGCGCTGGAGCTGGGCGGGCAGGCCGGCCTGAACCTGCGGGGCGCAGCGCTGATGCGCAGCATTTTCGAGGAGACAATCGACAAGGGGATGGGAGATGCGTACTTCCCGGTCATCGCAAAACTGATCGATCCCGCCGGCTTCTCCAGCTAAAGCGGGATGACTTTTCTTCGAATCGTCAGCCCGCTTTAGCTGTTTATTTGAGCATGATCTTTCGGAAAACCGGTATCCACTTTTCCGGATCATGCTTTAGGAGACACCATGCGTTCACCCGGCGTCGCCGCCGTCGACCGTGCGCTCACCATCCTGGGCGCGTTCGAGGAAAGACCGGAGCCGATGAGTCTCGCCGAGCTCTCCCGGCACACCGGGATGTACAAGAGCACGCTACTCCGGCTGATGACCTCGCTGCAGGAGTTCGGCTATCTCGTGCAACTCCCCGAGGGGCGATATCATCTTGGTCCGACGCCGTTCCGGTTGGGAGCGATCTATCAGCGCGCCAACAATCTGCATGACCAGGTGATGCCGGTCCTGAGGCAACTGGTGGCCGCAGGCACGGAAAGTCCGTCGTTCCACGTCCGCCATGACGGCAAGCGCCGTCTGTGCGTCTTTCGCATCGATTCCCAGCACTCGACGCTCGATCGCGTCGAAGCGGGCATGCTGCTGCCGCTCGATCGCGGCGCTGCGGGACGCGTGATCCTGGCGTTCGATGGGGAGAGCGGCGAGGCCTACGATCGCATCAGGAACGGCGCCATTGCGGTTTCGTTCGGCGAGCGCGACCCGGACTGCGCCGGCGCTGCCTGTCCGGTGTTCGGGCCGAACGGCAAGCTGGTCGGCGCGCTGTCGCTTTCCGGTCCCAAGCCGCGCTTCACCAAGGACAGCATCAAGACGATGTCATTGCTGCTGTCGCAAGCGGCGGCACGGCTGACGCGGTCGCTGGGCGGACCGACCGAGCTTCTCGATCGCGTCGCCCCGCCGCTTGAGGGGACGGCGCGCTCGCCGCGACGGGCAAGGAGATAGCGCGCAGCGTTCGCTATTGCTTCTGCAGGAGTTTCAAGCGGCAGCGCAGCGCTTCCCTGATATGGGTGCGCGCCAGCCGCTCCGCCTTGTCGCCGTCGCGGGCGGCGATCGCGCTGATGATGGCGCGATGCTCCTTGCGGCTGGTCGAGGGGCGGCCGGCCACGGAGAACGTGGTGGGGCCGAGCAGCGCGATCCAGTCCTGCAACTCCTTTGAGGCGTTATCGAGATAGCGATTGCGGGCAGCGCGGCAGATCGCTTCATGGAAGGCGCGGTTGAGCTCCGCCATCTCCGCCGGATCGTCGGAGTGTTCCGCGAACGCCTGCTCGATATCCGTCAGGGCATCGATCTCCGGCTGCGAAGCGTGCTCCGCGGCGAGCCGGGCGGCCGCGCCTTCCAGGATCTCGCGCATGGTATAGAGCTCGAGCACCTCGCCGATATCAAGGCTGCGGACGATCAACCCGCGGCCGCCCGCCGGCGCCACGAAACCGCGCGCGGCAAGCCGACCCAGCGCCTCGCGCACCGGAGTGCGGCTGACCTTCAGCCGCTGCGCGACCTCTTCTTCCCGCAACCGGTCGCCGGCGCGGTAGGCTCCCGCCTTCAACGCCTCGCACAGTGAGCGGAACACGGCTTCGCCGAGCTGAACGCCGGAGCCGCGCGAGATCGATCCGATCGCCTTGTTCGGCCGCTTTGCCATCCTGCCTCCGGTCGCAGGCGCATCAATCCCATGCAAAGACGGCGCTTGCGGTGCTTATGTATATCTTTGTATACAAAAGGGGACAATGGCGCAGGCATTCCGGAAAACGCCGAAAAATGGCGTTCGCTGTTGGACAGAGGGAATGAGCAGCAAATACGACGTGCTGGTGATAGGTGGCGGCAACGCGGCACTGTGCGCGGCGATCAGCGCGCGGCGTGCAGGTGCCTCCGTGCTCGTGCTGGAAGGCGCGCCCAAATTCTACCGCGGCGGCAATACGCGCCATACACGCAACATGCGCTGCGCCCATGACGCCGCAACCGAGATCCTCACCGGCCCCTACACCGAGGAGGAGTTCTGGGACGATCTGTTGCGCGTCACCGGTGGGGAGACCGACGAGGAACTCGCCAGGTTCATGATCCACGAGTCCAAGGATATCCTGAACTGGATCGTGGAACAGGGGGTGCGCTGGCAGCCCTCGCTCGGCGGCACGCTCAGCCTCGGCCGCACCAACTCATTCTTCCTCGGCGGCGGACGCGCGATGCTGAACGCGCTCTATCTCACGGCTGAACGGCTTGGCGTCGAGATCCGCTACGACGCCGAAGTCGTGGATATCAAGATCGAGGACGGCATGTTCCTCTCCGCCGAACTGAAACAGCCGGTTGGCGGCACGACCACGGTCGCGGCCGCGACGCTGGTTGCCGCTGCCGGCGGTTTCGAAGCCAATATCGAATGGCTCAGGGAATATTGGGGCGAGGCCGCCGACAATTTCCTGATCCGCGGCACGCCCTATAATCGCGGCTCGATCCTGAAGATGCTGCTGGCCAAGGGCGTGCAGGAGGTCGGCGATCCCACGCAGTGCCACGCGGTGGCGATCGACGCCCGCGCGCCGAAATTCGACGGCGGCATCATCACACGCCATGACTCCGTCGTGTTCGGCATCGTCGTCAACAAGCATGCGCAGCGTTTCTACGACGAGGGCGAGGACATCTGGCCGAAGCGCTATGCGATCTGGGGCCGGCTGGTGGCCGCACAGCCCGATCAGATCGCCCACATCATTTTCGATTCGACCGTCGTAACCAGCTTCATGCCGACGCTGTTTCCGCCGATCGCGGGCGACACGATCGCCGAGCTTGCCGGCAAGCTCGAGCTTGATCCGACGGCGCTGGAAAAGACCATCACCGAGTTCAATGCCGCGGTACGGCCCGGCACGTTCGATCACACCGTCCTCGATGATTGCCGCACCGAAGGCATCGAGCCGCCGAAGACGCATTGGGCGCGCCGGATCGAGACGCCGCCTTATCTCGCCTATCCGGTGCGGCCCGGCATCACCTTCACCTATCTAGGCACGCGCGTGAACAAGCAGGCGCGGATGCTGATGAAGGACGGCAGACCTTCCGCCAACATGTTCGCCGCCGGCGAGATCATGGCCGGCAACGTGCTGGGACGCGGCTATGCCGCCGGGATCGGCATGACCATCGGCAGCGTGTTCGGCCGGATCGCAGGACGGGAAGCGGCAAAGAATGCACGGAACTAAATTGATGATCTGCACTCGCGATCGTACTGCTCCCCCTCTCCCGCTTGCGGGAGAGGGCCGGGGTGAGGGTGTCTCCGCGGAGGGACTCTCCGTGTGGAGAGAGCCCCCACCCGGCGCTTTCGCGCCGACCTCCCCCGCAAGCGGGAGAGGTGAGGTGAACTTGCCGATCGACCGAGCTAACCAATGACAGCAAGTTCAGCAACCCTGCAGGAAGCCGATCGTCTGATGACGGTCTGCAATTCGTGTCGTTATTGCGAGGGGCTGTGCGCGGTGTTTCCCGCGATGGAGATGCGCCGGTCATTCTCCGACGGCGACCTCAACTATCTCGCCAATCTCTGCCACGCCTGCGGCGCCTGCTATGTCGACTGCCAGTTCTCGCCGCCGCACGAATTCAACGTCAATGTTCCGCAGACGCTGGCGGTGGCGCGTGCCGAATCCTATGCCGCCTACGCCTGGCCGCGCGCACTGTCCGGCGTGTTTGAACGCAACGGGCTCGTTATCAGCCTGGTTGCCGCGTTCAGCATGGCCGCTTTCATCCTCGGCTTTGTTGCCTTCAACGATCCGAACCTGCTTTTCGGCGTTCACACCGGCCCCGGCGCCTTCTACAAGTTGATGCCGCACAACGCGATGGTGGCGCTGTTCGGTGCGGCCTTTGTCTATGCGATCATGGCTCTCATCATGAGCGTGCGCGCATTCTGGCGCGATATTGGCGAGCCGATCGGTGCGCGCGCCGATGGCGGCTCGATCTTCCAGGCGATCCGCGATGCCGGCGAGCTGCGCTATCTCCATGGCGGCGGGGTCGGTTGCTACGACGAGGACGATCGGCCGACCGACCGGCGCAAGCTCTATCACCATCTCACCTTCTACGGCTTCCTGTTGTGCTTCGCTGCGACGTCGGTTGCCACGCTCTATCACTATCTCCTGGGACGCGAGGCGCCCTATGCGTGGTGGGACCTGCCGGTCGTGCTCGGCTCGCTCGGCGGCATCGGTCTGATCGTCGGGCCGATCGGGTTACTGCTCGCGAAGACGAGGCGTGATCCCGCGCTGCTCGATGATACCAGCTACGGCATGGATGTCGGCTTCATCGCCATGCTGTTCCTGACGGGCATCACCGGAATGGCGCTGCTGCTGTTACGTGTGACGCCGGCCATGGGACCACTGCTCGCGCTGCATCTCGGCGCCGTATTCGCCCTGTTCATCACCATGCCCTATGGCAAGTTCGTCCACGGCATCTATCGTTTCGCCGCGCTGGTGCGCTACGCGCAGGAGCGGCGCCACGGCCTGAACGGCTAGGCAAGGTTTAGCGTCCTTCGCAGTTTGCTCCGCAAGGATTCGCCGGGACCGGGCTTACTGGGTGAAGAAGAGCGCCACGGCGATCGCGGCCGACAACGCTATCGCCGCCATCGTCGCGGTGGTGGACAGGACACCCATCGCTCGCAGGGCGCCAGCGAAGATCATGATCAGAGGCGTCGCGGTGACGAGGCCTACCTGCGCGTCGCTCATCGTTCCAACTCCAATTCCCGGCAACTCAATGCCGTCCGCCTTCGCGCGACCGTGCTGACCGGACCCTACGCGGCGCGCTGCACCCGTCTTTGTCCTACGACAAAGATCGGGGCTCTCATCGCCGATAGCGATCCCAGCAGCGACCCCGCCCGGAGGATCCATGTCGGCTCAAGATTGCGAAATGCAGGAAAGCGGCCTGCTGGCTGAACTTCCCGGCGACCCGATGATCTGGGTCCTGATCTTCAGCGAGCTTGCGGTCTTCGGCCTGCTGCTCGGCGCATTCGCTGTCGCCCGCGCCGTTAACCCCGTCGTATTTGCCTCCGGCCAGGCCGTCCTGGATCCCGGCCTTGCGGCCCTCAACACCTTGGTGTTGGTGACCAGCGGTTGGGCCGCCGCACGTGGAGCGGCGGCCGCTCGCGCGCATGCGGCAGCAGCCTGCCGTCGCTGGCTGCTGCTCGCGATCGCGTTTGGATGCACGTTCGTCGCGATCAAGCTTCTCGAATACGCAGGCGAGATCGCGACCGGTGTGGGACTGGAGACCAGCACGTTCTTCACCCTGTATTTCCTCCTGACCGGCTTCCATCTGCTGCACGTCGTGCTCGGCATGGTGATACTGGCCGTGGTTCAGCGCGGCGCGGAAGCGGGGGCGGTCGAGACCGGGACGTCGTTCTGGCACATGGTCGACCTGGTCTGGATCGTGATGTTTCCGATCATCTACCTGGTGCGTTGAAATCATGGTCCGTCATTCGTTCGAAACGACCCTGATCCTCCTGATCGGCCTCGCGATCGCGACGCTCATCGCTTCCCGAAGCGTGCCAGTTGCCTGGTTGAGCAACGTCATCGTGCTCGGGCTCGCGGCGCTGAAGGGGCGATGGATCCTGCTCGACTTCCTCGGCCTTCGCGCAGTGCCCGCAATCTGGCGCGGACTGGTCACCGCTTGGGTGCTCGGCGTGGCATTGTTCGCCTGGGCCGCGTCCGTCGCCAGGCTGCTGATCTGATCCGGCGAATGCCGCGCTAGTTGCTCCAGCACAAAGAACCGATGGGGCCGCCACGTAGATTGGCCCGGCGCTCGCACCATCAACAAGAACGGGAAAGGATAGGTGATGGCTGAACGCCTCACGAAAACGGCTGCCCGGAACGTCTTCTATGGGGGATCCGCCTTCTTCTTTGCGATCTTCCTCGGCCTGACGGCCCACAGCCACTACTACATGGTGAACACCTCGACGAACGCCTCGACGCTGACCGATTCGGTCGCGCGCGGCAAACATGTCTGGGAAAAGAATTCCTGCATCAACTGCCACACGCTGCTGGGCGAGGGCGCCTATTTCGCGCCTGAGGTCGGCAATGTGTGGGACCGTTGGGGCGGCAAGGAGGATCCGGCCGCTGCAAGGGACATCCTGAAGTCGTGGATGCAGGCGCAGCCATCAGGCGCGCCGGGCCGGCGACAGATGCCGCAATTCAACCTGACCGATCAGGAACTCAACGATCTCGCCGACTTCCTGCAATGGACCAGCACCATCAAGCGCCAGGACTGGCCGCCCAACAAGGCCGGATGAGCACCGCGTCCCGACAGCCCTTCAACATGAGAGCTTTTCGATGAAATACCAGACCCAGAAAGTCGCGATGCTGCACTTCTACGGCGCGCTGACGCTCTTCCTCGCCCAGGTTGTCTTTGGCCTGCTCGCCGGCACGATCTACGTCCTGCCGAACACGCTTTCGGTCATCCTGCCCTTCAACATCGTCAGGATGATACATACCAACGCCCTGATCGTGTGGTCGCTCATCGGCTTCATGGGCGCGACCTACTACCTGTTGCCGGAGGAGACCGAGACCGAGCTCTTCAGTCCGCTGCTCGCCAAGATCCAGTTCTGGATGTTCTTCGGCGCGGCGGGCGCCGCGGTGGTCGGCTATCTCTTCCACTACCACGAGGGGCGTGAATTCCTCGAGCAGCCCTTCATCATCAAGGTCGGCATCGTCGTCGTCTGCCTGATGTTCCTGTTCAATGTGACGATGACGGCGCTGAAGGGGCGCAAGACCACGGTGACGAACATCCTGTTGTTCGGCCTGTGGGGAGTTGCGATCTTCTTCCTGTTCGCGTTCTACAATCCGGCGAACCTCGCAGTCGACAAGATGTACTGGTGGTACGTCGTGCATCTGTGGGTCGAGGGCGTCTGGGAGCTGATCATGGCCTCCGTGCTCGCCTTCCTGATGATCAAGCTCAACGGCATCGACCGCGAGGTGGTCGAGAAGTGGCTCTACGTCATCATCGGCTTGGCGCTGTTCTCGGGCATCCTCGGCACCGGACACCACTTCTACTGGATCGGCGCGCCGGGATACTGGCAGTGGATCGGCTCGCTGTTCTCGACGCTGGAGGTCGCGCCCTTCTTCACCATGGTGATCTTCACCGTGCAGATGACCTGGAAGGCGGGACGCAAGCATCCGAATCGCGCGGCGCTGTTGTGGTCCGTCGGCTGCTCCGTGATGGCGTTTCTCGGCGCCGGCGTGTGGGGCTTCCTGCACACGCTATCTTCGGTGAACTACTACACGCACGGCACCCAGGTCACCGCCGCGCACGGGCACCTCGCGTTCTTCGGTGCCTATGTGATGCTGAATCTCGCGGTGATGGCCTACGCGATCCCGGAGATCCGCGGACGCGCGCCCTACAACCAGTGGCTCAGCATGGCAAGCTTCTGGATCATGTGCACGGCGATGCTGACGATGACCTTCGCGCTGACCTTCGCAGGGATCATCCAGGTCCATCTGCAGCGCGTGCTCGGCCAGAGCTACATGGAAGTGCAGGACCAGCTCGCGATGTTCTACTGGGTTCGTCTCGGCTCCGGTGTGTTCGTCGCGATCTCTGCGCTGATGTTCATCTGGGCCGTGCTGGTGCCCGGGCGTGAGAAGCGGTCCTTCGCCGGCGGTGCGCTGCAGCCCGCCGAATAGAGCAAGGCGGCGGCCGCGCATGTCGCGGCCGCCATTTCCCTGGATGTCCCGGAGAACCATCATGAAACCTGTCCTTCAGGCTGTCGCAAGCGCTATTCCGACGGCTCCGGCCTATGTGCCGAGCGGAAACGAGTGCGCGCTGTTCGAGCACGCCTGGCGTCACCGCCTGCCGGTGCTGCTGAAAGGTCCCACGGGCTGCGGCAAGACCCGCTTCGTGGCCCACATGGCCGCACGCCTCGGCATCCCGCTGCACACTGTCGCCTGCCACGACGACCTCACCGCGGCCGATCTCACTGGCCGCTACCTGCTCAAGGGCGGCGATACGGTCTGGACGGATGGTCCCCTGACCCGGGCGGTACGCGAAGGCGGCATTTGCTATCTCGACGAGGTTGTGGAAGCCCGCAAGGACGTGACGGTGGTGCTGCATCCATTGACCGACGACCGGCGGATCCTGCCGCTCGAGCGGACCGGCGAGGAACTCGTCGCGCCGCCGGGCTTTATGCTGGTCGTGTCCTACAATCCCGGCTACCAGAGTCTGTTGAAGGCATTGAAGCCCTCGACGCGGCAACGCTTCGTCGCCATCGAGTTCGACTTCCTGCCGCCGGAGCAGGAGATCGCCGTCGTCGCGGCGGAAAGCGGGCTTCCGCCGGATCGCGTGCGACCGCTGGTCCAACTCGCCCAACGTCTGCGCGCGCTGAAGGGACATGACCTGGAGGAGGGCGTCTCGACGCGCCTTATCGTCTATTGCGCCACCCTCGTCGCCGCCGGTGTCTCAATCAGCGAGGCGGTCCTCGCCGGCATGATCGAGCCGCTCACTGATGATAGGGACGTCAAGGCCGCGCTGGTGGAAGTCGCGCGGGCCGTCATCGGATAGGCAAGCGCGATGCTGGATTTTCTCGAGCTGGAGGAGACCGTTGGCCGTGCGTGGCATCGCCTTGTCGGCGCCACCGCGTCCTATCCGGTTCACGCCGATCACGCCGTCGCACTCCCGGAGATGCAGGGACAGATCGCCGTCATGTTCCGCGCCCTCGGCGGCGAGGCGGGCGTCGCGCTCGCCGGCGCGGGCGCTCGCAAGTCCGGACACCGGCTCGCCTGGAGGCAGCGGATCGGCCTCGGCGACGAATCCCTTAGCCACCCCGGGCGCGACGCGGCGACCATCTTCCTGCCTGAGCGGATCGCCCTGTTTCCGGATCGCGCCCTCAACGCGGCTCTCTATCGTTGGCTTGCCGCATGGTTTGCGACCGTGCCGCTGGAGGCGATCGACGAGACCGATCCCCTCCGGCGCGATCTCCTGATCCTGCGCCGCGCCCGTGCCACGGCCGCCATGGTCGCCGCTCGATTTCCCGGCCTCGTAGACTCCCACACGCGACTGGCCGCGGCGGTGGCGTCTGCCCGGCCGCAGCGGCCATTGCCTCGTGTGGAGCGCGAGGTCGAACAGATCGTGCTCGCACTGCTTGGCGCCGCGGCACCGCCGCAAGGGAAGCTGTGGTTTTCGCTGATCGGCGAGAACGCGCTGCCGGAACGGGCGCCGCCCGGATATCGCCCGGTGCTGCCGTGCCCGTTGTGGGGCGATTGCTGGACCCGCGACGTCGGGCGGGTGTCGCAGGATCAGGACGATGCCTCGCACGACGCCCAGGCGGACGCGCCGGACTCGCGAAAGCGCTTTGCGACACGCGAGCGCGAGAACGGAGCCGACAAGAGAGATCCGTTCATCCTCAACCGGTTCGAGAAGATCCTGGCCATGGCGGAGATGGTGAACGTCGACCGTCCCTCCGACGACACCGAGGACGAGAATGCGCGCAAGGCGGCCGACGATCTGGAAGAACTGTCGATCGGGCGGCGCAGCGGAAAGCCTGCGACGAAGCTGAAGTTCGATCTCGACCTGCCGCCGGAAGCGGTCGATCCCTCACGGATCGATGGCGAGCGGCTGTATCCGGAATGGGATTACCGCGCCCGCAATTATCTGGAGGACCACTGCCGCGTGTTGACGGCGGATGCGTGCGAGACCGGCGAAAGCTGGACGGCGGACCAGGCCACGCGCCGCCGCATCCGCCAGGTGCGACAGCAGTTCGAGGCGCTGCGGCCCCGCCACGAGCTCGTGCGGGCACAGCCCGACGGGCACGACCTCGACATCGACGCGCTGGTCCGCGCGCGTTGCGATCTCCGTGCCGGTAGTGGCACACTCGATCGCATTCATCTCGCGATGCGGCCGCAAGGTCACGATCTGGCGGTGACGCTGCTCGTCGACGTGTCATTGTCGACCGACGCCTGGGTCGATGGGTACCGTGTGCTGGACGTGGAGAAGGAGGCGCTGCTTGTCCTCGCTCACGGACTGTCGGCTTGCGGCGATCACCACAGCATCCTGACCTTCACCTCGCGTCGGCGCTCATGGGTGCGGCTCGAGACCGTCAAGGCGTTCGGAGAGCCGATGAGTGCGCAGGTCGAGCGGCGCATCGGAGCGCTCAAACCCGGCTACTACACCCGCATCGGGGCGGCGGTGCGCCACGCCGCGTCCGAACTCGCTGCGCAGCCGCAGCGGAAGAAACTGCTGATCGTTCTCACCGACGGCAAGCCGAACGACGTCGACCACTATGAGGGGCGCTTCGCCATCGAAGACACCCGCAAGGCCGTACAAGAGGCGCGCCGGCTCGGCGCCGCAGTCTTCGGCGTCACGATCGATGCAACCGCCCAGAGCTATTTCCCGACGCTGTTCGGTCGGGGCGGCTATGCGATCGTTGGCAACATCCGACGCCTGCCAGCCGCCTTGCCGGCGCTCTACCGGCAACTCACGCAATAGCCAATTTTTCGGCTGGATCGCGCCTTATACCGCGCGACTGTGCGTGGCCGCGGATCGTGGAAGATGCGCGTCGAATGCCGAAGCAACGCTGCGGACCAGGAATTCTGCACCGTCGTTGACCGCGAGCCGGTCATCGAACATCGTCACGGCGCCATCGGCGATGAGGCTCTCGATCCGCGGCCGATCGACGATCGCGGACTCCAGATTGCGGCCGTGGAGCCGCGATACCTTGGGGAGGTCGACGGCAAGATCGCACATGATCCGCTCGATGATGTCAGCGCGGAACAGATCTTCCTCGGTGAACGCGTAGCCCTTGACCGTAGCGAGCCGCTCCTCGACGATGCGCGCAAGATAATCGCGCGTCGGCACGGCGTTCTGCACGAATCCTTGAGGCATGCGGCCGATGGCGCTGGCGCCGAGACCAATGAGCGTGTCGGCCGAATCATCAGTGTAGCCCTGGAAATTCCGCCGCAGCCTGCCTTCCCGTCTTGCCAGGGCAAGATTGTCGGTGGGAAGAGCGAAGTGATCCAGCCCGATGCGCACATAGCCCGCATCGAGCAAAGCTTGCGCGATCGTTTCGGACTGAACATGCCGCTCAATGCTGTCAGGCAAGGACTCTTCGGCAATCTTGCGCTGGTGCTTCTTGAAGGAGGGAACGTGCGCGTAGCCGAAGACCGAAAAGCGATCCGGACGCAGCTCTACACATTTTGCAACCGTGTCCAGGCACGACTCGACCGTCTGCAGGGGCAGGCCATAGAGCAGGTCGAAATTGAGCCTGCTGACGCCGGCCCGGCGCAGCCGCTCGACGGATGCGGCGGTCTGTTCGAAGCTCTGCTGCCGATTGATGGCCCGCTGCACGGCCGGATCGAAGCTTTGGACGCCAAGGCTCGCACGGTTGACGCCGCAGTAGCCCAGCGCCTCCGCCATCGGCTCGGTCAGCGTGCGGGGATCGATCTCGACAGCGATCTCGGCATCGGGCAGCACGAAGAATGAATAGCGCAAGGCGCCGACGAGGTCGGCGAACGTCTCCGGCGACATGATTGTCGGAGTGCCACCACCGAAATGGATATGAGAGACCGGCAGCCTGTGTCCGATCGTCTCCGCGACAAGGAGCGCTTCCGTGCGCAGGCCCGACGCGTAGATGGCAATCGGCTCGTCACGCTTGGTCACGGACGTATGACATCCGCAGTACCAGCACATCGATCGGCAGAACGGTACGTGGAGATAAAGCGAGGCCGGCTGGCGAATGGACACCGATTTGAGCCATTGCCGATAATCGTGTTCGCCGACCGTCGGCGAAAAATGCGGGGCCGTGGGATAGCTGGTGTAGCGCGGCAGCCGGTCCTGCCCGTAGGATAGCGCCAAATCCGATCGCATCTGCCTTCCTCCTCCGTCTCCGCATCATCTATCGGACCCGTGGGGGAATGACTTTGTTCTAGCTCAACCCGTCCGCTGATCGTCGAACGTTCAGGTTCGCCGGAGCAGCTTCGCCACGTTCCGGGAGATCGCCATGGCGACCGAACTGGAAGGCTCCATGACGAGCCTGAATCCGAGATTGGTCGGCGGAATGCCCACGGCGCATCCGCCGGCCTTGGGATCGCGGATGAAGTCCGTCATGTAGGCGCGGTGGGCTCCCTCCACGACGCGGACCCCGCAATTCGTGTTGGTGATCCGCTCGCCTCCGTCATCGAGCGAGGCGCGGACGAAGCAGCTATCCGTCCACTCCCAGACGTTGCCGGCCAGATCGTCCAGTCCGTTGCTGTTGGTACCGAACGTTCCCCCCGGTTGAGCGGCCTTCGCGGCGGGCTTGGAGCGGGCGGATTCGGCTTCATAGCGGGCGATCCAGGCCTGCGCCGGATCCGCGGGGTCGACCAGCGGCAACGCTTCGTCGCGAGTCCTCTCGGCGGCCGCGAATGTCCATTCTTCGTCGGTCGGCAGACGATGGGTGACGCCGGTCCTGCGCGACAGCCATGCGGCATAGGCCGAGGCGTCATGCCAACTGACGCCGACGACGGGCACGTCCAGTGAGCCGCTGGGGACCGGCACTCTTGGACAGGCTCCGTCGTCGACGCAGCGCGCGTACTCGGCAACCGTGACCTGCCGCTTCATGATAATAAGATCAGCAGGCAGGCTGAGTTTGCGCAGGGGCCCTTCGACCGGTCTGCCGTTTCGCGAGAAATCGCCGGCAGCCCGATAGCTGAAGGAAGCGGGAGAGAGACGCACGGCCCCGTCGTCATCGTGCGGAGGGGTGGGCGAGAGCACGGTTGCCAGGATCGGCGCGGCCAGCGCGCCAGCGAGCATGGCCGTCTTTATTTTCATCAGGATGAGCATGATGTCGCCTCCGCTTCAAGAAACGGCCCGCGGGTAGGGACCGCGGGCCGTCCCTTTTTGGCTCCACCTAGCGGCTGAAGGTTGCCGGGTCGGCGGCGCCGAGCTTGTCGGCTGGGATCGGGCCGGGAGGGGAGACCTGCTTCATCAGGTCATCGTTCCACTTGCCTTCCACCTTGATGTGCGCAGCCGCGCCGAGTTCGAAGGCCTCGATCAAGTTGTGGTTGAGATAGGCGTACACACCGGGTTCGCGGAAGGTATACAGCGCGGCTCCCGCCGAACCGCCGCGTATCAGCCAGGTCTCGAGATCCTTCTGCGGCGGGTTGTTGAACTTGCCGGTCTCCCAGACATAGTCGCCGTGCCCGCCGATCAGGTGCGGACGGGTGTCGCGGTTGGCCTGCGAATGCACGATCATCACGGTCTCGCCGACCTTCGCCGTCAATGCATTCTTGCCGGTCAGCGCACCGACACGCCCGTTGAAGACTTCGTGCGTCGGGATCAGCTTGCGCATGACTTCTGTGGTGTCAGCATAGGACTCGCCGACCGAGTCGTAGGTCTTGTACTTGCCGTTCGCGTCCTTCGGCACATAGAGGTCGTTCTCGCCGATGTAGAAGATCTTGTCGTAGTGCAGCGGCTTGCCGTCACCGTCCTTCAGACCATCACGCGGCAGCACCATCACCGTGCCATGCATGCCGGAGACCACGTGCCATGGGACCATGCCCTCAGGAGCGCAGTGATAGACGAAGACGCCGGGACGCGTCGCCTTCCAGCGCAGGACGGCCTGCTCACCCGGATTGACCTTGGTCAGGGCGCCACCGCCCAGCGCTCCGGTCGCCGAGTGAAGGTCGATGTTGTGCGGCATGGAATTGGTCGCGGGATTGACGAGCGTCAGCTCCATGTAGTCGCCTTCGTGCACGACCATCATCGGACCAGGCATCGAGCCATTGAAGGTCATCGCATGAAACTTGGTGCCCGCATCATCGATGACGACTTCCTTCTCGCGGATCGTGAGCTTGAACTCGAGGATCTTCGGTCCGGCCTTGGTCGCCTGCTCGTGCGGATGCACGAACGGCGGTGCGACCAGCTCAACTCGTTCGCGCGGCAGCTTGAGGTCGTCGGCGGCGAGCGCCGGCACGCTCATCATCAGCGCCGCGATAGCGGCTCCCATCAGGGCGGTCCTTCTCGTCAGCATGATGCTCTCCATCACTTCAATTGTCCTAATTCGATGCGTGCATCATGTACGATCTGCTCGACAAGCACTTTGCTTTGGAACAAGGAGAGGTCGATTTATTCGACGAAGCGATCTGCCTAAGAATTTGCGGACGATCAAAGAGAACTGGAAGCCGCTACGTTACAGTTGCAGCATGAGAAAGAACGCAACACCAACCGCGGATATGATGGTTGACGACGTGATGCGTCGATGGCCATCCGCGATACGCGTCTTTCTCGACTTCAGGATGCTATGTGTCGGCTGTCCGATCGGTGCTTTCCACTCGATCGAAGAAGCATGCGGCGAACACGGCGTAGACGCCAACGCCTTCGTATCGAAGCTTATGGATACGGCGAAAGCGGCTTAGAGTGTGCGGGCTTAGAGTGTGCGCTTGTGTGTCTGAGCGGCTTCTTCGCCTTCGGCAAGGTCATGCAGCCTGTGCGTGTCACGCAGAACGATGCGCTGCCTGCCACCCTCGACCAGACCCTGCTGCTCCCACGCGCTGAGAATCCGGCTGACGGTATGCAGGGTCGTACCGGTCATCTCGGCGACATCCTGCCGGCTGATCGGGAAGTCGATCTCGATACCGGCATCGACTTTCTTTCCGGCTTGTTTCGCAAGGCGGAGCAGCGCGTGGGCGACGCGCTGTTCGACCTGCTCGCTCGACATCTCCATGACGCGCGCTTGCGTATCCTGGAGACGGCTCCCCACGGTCTGGAGCGCGGTGCTGGCGAGGCTCGGGTATTTGACGATCAGCCGGTGCCAGGACGACGAGGGCCAGGCGAGCGCGATGCTGTCCACGGCGGCCACCGCGGTGGCCGGATAGTGCGTCAGGTTCATGGCCTGCGCGACGCCGAAGAGCTCGCCGGCGGAGACGTAGCGGACCACGGACTGCTGCCCCTGCGAGGTCGTCTTCTCGACGCGAAGATGTCCGTGAAGCAGGAGGAAGAAGCGGTCCGCTTCGGCGCCCTGGTCGAACACCGCGGCTCCCTTCGGGTATCGGATCGAACGCGCCTCGCGCAGCAGTTCGTCCTGTTCGGTGGGCGTAAGCCCGGCGAACATCGGCAGGTTCGCGACCAGCGAGCGGTCGACTGCGGCCATGGATATCCTCGTTCCAATATGCCGCGGGACTATCCGCGGCCGGTGCAAGCCCCAACGGCTCGTCAGGTTCTTAGTCCAGGATTCTACGACGAAGTTGAGCTGGCGCAACCTGGGCCGGGCGGGGCGGGGATATCTGACACGCGGGAGCCCGGTGGATCTCGGGCGCAAGTTTCAGGAATGGAAAGCATGAGACAGATTGCGATGTTGGTTGGCGCCGCGGCGGCTCTAATCCTGGCCGGAAGCGCCAGCGCGGCGGAGGTGGAAATCAAGCTCCTGAACAGGGGAGCCGATGGTGTGATGGTATTCGAGCCCGCCTTCGTGAAGATCGCGCCCGGCGACACCGTGAAGTTCCTGGCCACCGACAAGGGCCACAACGCCGAGTCCATCAAGGGCATGCTTCCGGACGGCGCAACGCCCTTCGTCGGCAAGAACAGCGAAGATATCGCCGTCAAGTTCGACAAGGAGGGTGTCTACGGCGTGAAGTGTCTTCCTCACTACGGCATGGGCATGGTCGCGATGATCGTGGTCGGAACGCCCGGCAACGTCGATCAGGCCAAGGCAGTCCCACAGACCGGCAAGGCAAAGCAGGTGTTCGCGACGCTTTTCGATAAACTCGAAGCCGGCAAGACCGCGTCCAAGTGACGGCCTAGCGCCAGCTTCGCTAGTGCTTGATGCGATCAGATCGATTTGCATCGGCGATGCTGCGCTCGCTCTCCCGCTTGCGGGGGAGACGAGCATAGCTCGCTCCGGGAGGGTTGGGGTGTCTCCGCGATTCACGCTGTCCTTGCAAGTGGAGAGAGCCCCCACCCGGCGCTTCCGCAAGCGGGAGAGGTAAAGCAGTCGCTGCGGATTCAATCAAATCGCATCGGGCTTTAGCCGAATGGCGAAAGGCCGTTGCCGTCCGGAGCAGCACTTAACATCAATAGCTATTCTATTGCCGAGCGCGGTAGGTGCATTGATATGGCGCAAAGCCAGAGCTACTGGCGCGCCTTCTCTTCGGCCGGGCAGCAGGCCGCCTTGCTCTCTGGGAAAATCAGGATCGACGTTCCCTCCTCGAGCCTCCGGAGAATATCGTCGGTGATGGCCTCGAAAAGTTTGCGCTCGATCACATGATCTCTTCGGCTGCGTCGTCGCAATCTTTCGAAAATCCGCATCGCGTCCTCCGTTGATGACGAATCCAATATTGCAGATTTGGGGCGGTTCGATCTTTGTCGGGGATCAAAGACCTCTGTAAACGACACGGCAATTTGTGCTCCGACAAAGAGCCCTCGATGGTGACGACCTACGCTTACCATCACTAAGCGGCGATACAGAAAGCGCGAAAGTTCTGAGATCACGATGATCGGCGCCAGCATATCACGATGGACGATGAGCTACTTCGCGATGGCGGTGGCCTGGCTGTTCGTCGCGCTGGCGCTGATGGTCGCGGGCGTCGGCTTTCCCGCGGCCGATCTTGCAGCGCCGGATACACTCGTCCTGGTGCACGTGATCTGTATCGGATGGCTCAGCCTGGCGATGTGTGGCGCGCTGTTCCAGTTCGTGCCTGTCCTGGTCGCGAGGCCGCTGTTTTCGGAGAAATGGGCTTTGCCTGCGCTCGCTCTGCTGACCGCGGGTCTGGCCTCGTTGCTCGCAGGCTTCCTGGCATTGGGAGGTCGGCTGCCGGCGTGGCTCTGGCTGCTCCCGCTCGGCGCGGTCCTGCTGACCGCCGGATTCGGGCTGATCGTCGTCGATCTCGGGCTGACCGCATGGCTGCGGCCGGTGGGGCCGGCCCGCTTCGTCCTCGTCGGCTTGGCCTCGCTCTGTGCCACCGTCGCCTTCGGCGCAGTCTTCGCGTTCGCACTTGCGGGGTGGGCGGGATCGGTCGGGCAATTGATTTTGGCCGGCGGTGTGCCGCTGCATGCGATCGCCGGTCTTGGTGGGTGGCTGACGTTGACGGCGATGGGCGTCAGCTACCGGTTGCTGTCCATGTTCATGCTGTCGCCCGATGTCGACGACCGGAAGAGCGGCACGACGCTGATGGCCGGCGCGCTGGCAATCGCCGTCACGGTGGTCGGAGGCGTCCTCGCGATCGGACTCTTTGCCGGATTGAACGTCGTGCTGTCGATTGTCGCCGTCCTCGGCCTCGCTACTGCCGCTCTATATGGGCGCGACCTGTTCGCAATCTTCCGCGCTCGCAAGCGGCGCCAGCTCGAGCTGAATACGCGGATGGCGACGTTGTCCTTCGCGAGCCTGGCGGGGACGGCGCTTCTGGGGGCCGCGCTCGTCGTCACTGGGAACTTTGCCGCGCATGTCGGAGCGTTCGCCTTTCTCGCCGTGTTCGGCTGGCTGTCGGGCCTGGTGCTCGCCAAGCTCTACAAGATCGTAGCGTTCCTGACCTGGCTCGAGACCTATGGTCCGGTGATGGGACGGGCACCGACTCCCCGCGTTCAAGACCTCGTCGCGGAGCGGAGGGCATCGAAGTGGTTCATGATCTACTACGCGGCGGTCTGGACCGGAACCTTGATGCTGCTGATCGGCCTGCCGTCGGGATTCCGAGCCGCCGCGATGGCGATGACGGCCGGAGTCATCGGCATCGTTCGCGAAGTGATCCGGACGCGGCAGCTTGCTGATGTCGCGAGCCCCCTGCGCCTTCCGGGAGGCGCTCGCGCGCCCCATCTGCTGTTCGCGAGGAATTAAGGACGAAACGAAGGGGAGGAAGCATGACCGAATACATCGACGTAGATGTCCGTCCGATCCTGCGTGCAGGCGGTGAGCCGTTCTCGGTCATCATGGCCACGCTGGAACGCCTCGAACTGGGGCAGGGGCTGCGCCTTTACGCCACGTTCAAGCCGGTCCCGCTGTTCGCCGTCATGGCAGACAGAGGGTTCACGCATTCCGAGCGAGCACTCGACGGCGGCGAGTGGGAAGTCCTGTTCACGCCGGCGGAGGCGGCGAAGCAGACGGCCGCTCCCGCCACCACGCCAAGCTTCGAGAATTGGCCGGAGCCCGCCGTGAAGCTCGACAATCGCGATCTCGATCCTCCTGAGCCCATGGTCCGGATCCTTGCCGCCGCCGAGAAACTGGGGCCCGGCGAGACTCTTTCAGCGCTGCTGCGCCGCGAGCCCGTCTTTCTGTTCCCGCAGCTGGAGAAGCGTGGATACCGCTGGCTCGGCGGGTTCACGCCCGACGGTGCGACCTACGAACTGACCGTGAGGGCTCCGTCATGACGGACGAACTCGTCGACCGCATCCGGGACGCGCTGCGTGTCGTGATCGATCCCGAGCTCGGTCACAACATCGTCGATCTCGGCTTCGTCTACGACATCTCGGTCGTCGGAGATGCCGTCCGCATCACGATGACTGCGACCACGGCGGGATGTCCCGCGACCGGTTTCCTGGAGGAAGGCGTGGCGAGCTGTGCCGCGCAGGTTCCGGGCGTCGGCTCGGTCGATGTCGAGATGACATTCGATCCGCCCTGGACGCCGGAACGCATCGAACCGGCTGTCCGCGCCGCGCTTGGCTTCGCCACGGTCAATTGACCTCGGGACGACGACGTGCCCGGCATGACGACGTCGGTATGAGGTGGGCAAAAGTTGCTCGGTTCGGCAATTTTGATCCGGTCGCGCCGGCATTTCGTAGTCGTAATTATCTGATTTAATTACATTTTTTCATTGGCAGGCGGCTTGCAACGATCTCAACGGTTGCGGCCATGACACCCAAAACATCCCGGCGGCCGCCCGGATCCAATTGGAGATGATGTAATGGGTATCTTCGGCGCTCTTACCACGTCCGTGGCGGGACTGCGGGCAAACTCGTACGCGCTGGAAAACATTTCCGGTAACATCGCGAACTCGCAGACGACCGGCTTCAAGCGGATCGACACCAGCTTCCTTGACCTCATTCCCGATACCGGCACGAACGCGCAACTCGCGGGCAGCGTGATTGCGAACTCGCGCAGCACCAACACGATTGCGGGCTCGGTCCAGTCGGCTTCGGTCGCCACCTATATGGCAATCAACGGCGACGGCTTCTTCGCCGTGCAGAAGCCCGGCAGCATGTCTGACAACCAGCCGATATTCGACGGCGTCAACCGGTACACAAGGCGCGGCGACTTCACGCTGGATCAGAACGGATATCTCGTCAACGGTGCCGGTTACTATCTCGAGGGCGTGAAAATTGATCCGACGACCGGAAATCCCACCGGAAGCGCGCCGGAGGTCCTGAGATTCCAGAACGACTTCCTGCCGTCGCAAGCAACCACCAAGATCGACTATCGCGCCAATCTCGCCAGCTACCCGCTGACAACCAACCATCAGACGTCAGTGCCTGGCTCCGAATTGCTGAGGCCCGCGGATTTCATATCCAATCCACGAACCCTCGGAACGGCCGCGACGCCATTTGCCAATACAGGCGTAACCGGCAATGCGCGGAACAACTTCGAGACGATAGCGCAGCCGATTTCCGCAGCGACGGCCCTCGCGAGCGCGTCGGGCACCAATTCGCTTACGGCGGGCTTTGCCAGTGGCGACACGCTGGTGCTGAAGACCACCAACGGCGGCGTCACCACAACCAAGACGATTTCATTCTACACTGGCGCCGCGCCCACGCCTGTCGCCGGCACCACTTTTGTCGACCTCGCAACCGCGACGGTTGGAAGCTTGCTAACCACCATCGACGGTCTTACAGGCAATACTACTCCGTCACCTGCGTCGACCGTGTCGAGCAGCGGTGCCATCACCCTGAATTCCGGTACGGCGAATGACTTCAGCCTCGCCGCAGGTCCCTCTTCATCGGCGGTCGCAGCTTTCCAGGCGCTGGGCTTCTCGGGCACCGTTGTGGGGATGCGTGCGGGCGGCGGGACGGCCGGCACCGGCATCGTCGTTGGCAGCGACAATCAGAGCTTTCTGAATGAGTCGATCAGCGGCGGCACGACGACCGCGTATGACGGCAACGGCGCCCCGGTCAGCCTGCAGTTTCGATGGGCCAAGGTTGAATCGTCCACGCAGGGCGGGACGGACACTTGGAACCTTTTCTACCAGGTGAATTCCAATGCGACCGGAAATACCGTTGCCTGGCAGAACGTCGGAACGGATTTCAAGTTTGGCCCGAACGGGCAGATGCAGCCGGTGGTCGGTCAGATCACGCTGGCCGGGCTCACCGTCAATGGCACCAGCCTGGGTAACGTCACTATGGCATTCGGCACGGGCGGACTGACGCAGTTTGCCGACACCAACGGCAACGTGCAGGTGAACCAGCTGCAGCAGGATGGTTACGCCGCGGGACAACTGCAAAGCGTGTCGGTCAGCGACGAGGGACGTGTCGTCGGCACCTATTCGAACGGCCGCAACATCGATCTCGCAGAGGTCTCAGTTGCCACCTTCAACGGCGCCGACTTCCTGAAGCGTGTCGACGGCGGCGCCTTCGAGGTGACCAACGAATCCGGAGAGGCGCTCTATGGAAAGGGCGGGAGTATCTCAGGCTCGTCGCTCGAATCCTCGAATACGGACATCGCTGACGAATTCACGAAACTGATCGTGACGCAGCAGGCCTATTCGGCGAACACCAAGGTGATCACGACCACGAACACGATGGTCCAGGATCTCCTGAACGTGATGCGGTAGTTGATACGCGGCGCGAATGTAACCGGTTGAGAGTAATCCTGTCATGAGTCTGAATGACGCCCTTGCCATCGCCATGTCCGGCCTCCGCGCCAATCAGGCGGCGATGTCGCTGGTCTCGTCGAACGTCGCCAACGCGGAAACCCCCGGCTATGTTCGCAAGACGCTCAACCAGGTCACGTCCTATTCCGGCGCATATGGCAGCAACGTTGTCATTGCCGGGATCAATCGTGAACTCGACCAGTATGTCCAGGCGCAGTTGCGCACGGAAACGTCGGGCGCGTCTTACGCCGCGTTGCGCTCAAGCGTCCTGCAGCAGGTGCAAAGTCTCTATGGAGATCCTGGTGCAATCGGAACGCTGGAGAGCGCGTTCAACGATCTCACGACGGCGCTGCAGGCGCTCTCCACCAGCGCCGACAACCAGTCGGCCCGGACAAGCGTTCTCACCGCGGCGTCGACGCTCACGCAACAACTGAACTCGATGACGCAAGGCATCCAAAGCCTGCGCGGCGCGGCCGAGACCGGCATCAAGGATTCGGTTACGACAGCCAACAATCTGTTAAAGCAGATTGCGTCCATCAACAACCAGTTGAGGTCCAATCCAGCCGGCGGCACGTCGACGGATGCGTCGACTGCCGCATTGCTCGATCAACGCGACCAGTATGTGACTCAGCTATCCCAGCTGATGGATATCCGTGTCACGACCAATAGCGTCAACCAGGTCACGGTTTTCACCGGCTCCGGCGTCCAGTTGGTGGGTAACGAAGCCGCGACCCTGACATTCAATGCTCAGGCCACCGTCACCGCGAATACGACATGGAGCAGTGATCCCAATCAGAGCCAGCTCGGCTCCGTCATGCTCGAGTTTCCGGGCGGTGGCGGATCAATCAATCTCACCGCCACCGGTGCGATCAAGTCGGGCCAGATCGCGGCCTATACCGAGCTGCGAGACAAGACGCTGGTCACGGCACAGAACCAGCTCGACCAGTTTGCCGCGCAGCTGTCGAGCGCGTTGTCCGATCAAACGATAGCCGGCACGGCGATAACCGGGCCGCCGGGTCCGACCGGAACCCCTGCGGGATTTTCGCTCGATATCTCGGGCATGAAATCCGGCAACGTCATGCATCTGACCTACACTGACGCCGCGACCGGTCAACAGCGCCAGATCTCCCTCGTGCGCGTTGATGACCCCCGCGTGCTGCCGTTGTCGAACGATGTGACGGCGGACCCGAACGATCAGGTGATCGGGATCGATTTTTCCGGATCGTTCTCCTCGGTGCTCGATCAGCTCAATGCCGCAATGGGCGGCAATGTCACCTTCAGCGGGACGAGCTCGTCGCTGAGCGTGCTCAACAATCCCGCTTTCGCCCGGATCGACAGCGCCTCGGTTACGGTCACGAAGAACCCGAATGCGCTGAACGATGGCAGCCCGCAGATCGCTCTGTTCACCGACGGCGGTTCGTCCTACAGCGGTGCGATCAACGCGTCGGGGTCTCAGATCACCGGTCTTGCGGGACGCCTGAGCGTCAACAGCGCGCTGATCGATGATCCCGCGAAGCTGGTTATGTACGGAAGCTCGACGCTCGCGGGCGACACCACGCGGCCCTCCTTCATCCTCAATCAGCTGAGCAACGCGACCTTCACCTTTGGAGCGCAGAGCGGGGTCGGCAGTACGAACGCCCCGTTCAAGGGTACGTTGCTCAGCTTCATGCAGCAGTTCACCAGTCAGCAGGGAGCGGAGGCCGATGCGGCGAAGCAGCTCGCCGATGGTCAGAACGTCGTGCTGAGCACGCTCGAGCAGAAGATGTCGACGTCGTCAGGCGTGAACATGGACGACGAGATGGCGCATCTGTTGTCATTGCAGAACGCCTATTCGGCAAACGCGCGCGTGATGTCGGCCGTCAACGACATGTACAAAACCCTGATGCAGGTATTCTGAGGCAGCCATGACAATATCCGGGGTCAGTCAACGCACGTCCTATATCGGCTCGGGCATTCTCGATTTGCGCAGTCAGCTGGATACGCTGACGCAGCAACTCGCGTCCGGCAAGATTTCGAATACCTACGCGGGGCAGGGAAGTGGCCGCAGCCTCGCGATCGCGCTGCGCGCGCAGATCACCGGGATAGGAGCCTATTCCGATACTGCGACCAATCTGAACACACGCATTGGCGTCGCCAATCTTTCGCTGCAGCAGCTGGTCAAGATCGGGACGGAAGTGAAGGGTGCCGCCGTCAGCGCAAGCACGGATCTCGACGATGCGGGTCAGACCTCGGGTCAGAAGACCGCACTGCTCGACTTCATCGATTCGGTCGACATGCTCAACGCGAAGTCAGGCGATCGCTATCTGTTTTCAGGCCGCGCCACCGATACCGCGCCGGTGGCATCGGCCGATGAGATCATGAACGGTCGCGGCGCGCAGGTTGCTGGCCTGAAGCAGGTCATCGCCGAGCGAAAGGCCGCGGACCTCGGCGTCAATCAGAACGGCCGCGTCGGCAGCGCCGTCGGCACGTCGGCAACATCAGTCGTTCTGACCGAGGAGGATGCCACACCGGCTCCTCCGCAGCAGGCGCAGCCGTTTGGGATCAAGCTCACCGGCGTATCCACGGATATAGCGGGCGCCACCGTCACCCCGCCCGTGGACCTTCCCGCGACCGTTCCGCCAGCGCCGCCGGCGACACCGGTGCAGAAGTCCATGTCGGTGGATCTTGGCACGACCAATCCGAAGCCTGGCGACCAGGTCAAGTTCACCTTCACCATGCCTGACGGTACGAAGGAAGATATCGTCATGACGGCATCGGACAGCACACCGCTCGCCGCCAACAGCTTCCTGATCGGGGCTGATCCCACCGCGACCGCGGCCAACCTGAACTCCGCGCTGGGCACTTCGATGAAGAATCTGGCAAACGGCCCGATGGTGGCGGCGTCGGCGATGGAAGCCGGCGATAATTTCTTCGATCAACCCCCGCTGCGCGTCGGGACGACGCCGCCTGCCTCGGCCACCACGCTTGTGGCCGGCACTCCCGACAACACCGTGATGTGGTACAACGGCGAACAGAATACTGCGGCGAACGGCTCGGCGCGCGGATCGGCCGTAGCCCAGATCGATACATCCATCTCGGTGCAGTATGGCGCCAGAGCCGACGAACCGGCACTGCGGTCGCAGTTGCAGACGGTCGCGGTATTCGCGGCTGTGACCACGTCGGCGACCGATCCCTATGCCAGTGCCCAGGTGACTGCGCTCAACCAGCGAGTCGCGAACAGCTTGGCAACGGTCCCGGGCACCCAGACCATCGAGGATATCCAGGCCGATTTCGCCGGCGCGCAGGGGTCCGTCAAAGCGGCCACTGATCGGCAGGTTCAGACCAAGGCGATGGCCCAAACGATGCTGGATTCGATCGAAGGCATCAATGACGACGAAGTCGCAACCAAGATCCTGGCATTGCAGACGGCACTGCAGGCGTCATATCAAACGACATCGATGCTTTACCAGATGAGCCTGGTCAAATTCATCTGAGCGCTGGCTTTCAACAATCGAGATGATCGCCGTCAGGCAGGACTCGAACCCGCGCCAGACCGCTATCGGCGTCCTGGAACGCGATCGTTGATTTTCTGACGTTTTCGTCGGAGATTGATCCTGCTTGTTGTGTTCTGGTGAGATCGTTACTGGTGCGGTCCACGTGGAACTTCTGCAGGACCATCGGGTCTGTTCATGAAAATGAACGTGAACGTTGAGCTCGACGCCGGCGCCAAGACATTCGCTTCGGGCCTTCTGCCGGATTTGATAGCTGCGCTCCGCCGCAGCCGTAAGGGCGATCTCGTGGCCGTGATCAGCGACGATCCGGCCATCGGCCCCGAGCTCGAGGCATGGTGCCGCTTCACCCGCAACAGTTTGGTCGACACGGCAATCGAGGAAGGTCGCAGCCGTTGGGTGTTTCGGCACGGCGAGGCTCATGAGACTATCGCAGAGGATCGGCCCGTCGGCTCGCGTCTATGGCTTTACACCAATTTCGACTGCAATCTGAGCTGCGACTATTGTTGTGTGCGCTCGTCACCCAAAGCGCCACGGCGAGCCCTTGGTATCGAGCGGGTGCGACGGATCGCGACCGAGGCGGTGGAACTCGGCGTGGCTGAAATCTTTGTGACCGGCGGCGAGCCATTTATGCTGCCGAGTATTGGCGAGATCCTTGCCGCGTGCGCTGCGGCGGCGCCGACCACTGTCCTCACCAATGGCATGCTGTTTGCCGGAAATCGGCTCAGGATGCTGCGCGCGTTGCCGCGCGAGCGCGTCACCTTGCAGATCAGCCTCGACAGTCCGACGCCGAAGCGCCACGACAGCCATCGAGGGAAGGGGACATGGGCGCGCGCCTGGAATGGAATCGAGCGCGCTCGCGCCGAGGGGTTCCGGGTGCGATTGGCGGCGACGGTCTCAACTGACGCGGAGGCCGAGGAGTTCCGCAGCTTCCTTGACGCCCACCACGTCAGCGAGGAGAACCGGGTGATCAGGCGGATTGCCTTGCGAGGCTCCGCCACACAGGGCATCGCCTTGGCAAAATCAGACCTGGTTCCCGAGGTGACGATTACAGCCGAAGGCGTGTTTTGGCATCCGGTCGGAGCCGAAGACAACGACCTGCTGGTCAGCCGTGAAATCTTTCCGCTCGCCGAATCCTTCGCCGCCGTGCGCCGCGCCTTCGATCGCGAATTTGAGCATCAGCGCAGGTTGGCAATGATCTTCAATTGCGCCTGAAAACGCTCTAAGCCAAAGGCCGCGTCAAGAAGCCTTGTTGCGCCGACGCTTCCCGCAACTCGGCATAGGCTTCAAGCTGCGGCGCTATCCATTGGCGCAGCCCTTCCGCTTCGAGCACAGGACGATGCGTCGGGTTGTCGTAGCTCATCCCGAACAGTGCTCTGGCAAACTGCTGCTCCAGCGCGGGGTCGAGATCGGTGCGGGCGGTGAACATGCAGTGATTATAGGGCCGCGAGGTCCAGATCTCGGTCAGCGCGCCTTCCGGTACCAGACGCTCGCTGCGCACGGCGTTCCAGAACGGGGTGCCAATTGCACCCGCATCGGCGCGGCCGTCGAGCACCGCGCGAACGACCTCGGATTCGCTTGTCCCCGTGTCCCCATGCTTGCCGAGGTCGGTGTTGAAGCGCAGCGTTTGGTAGTCCTTTCCCTCAACAAGTCCCTCGCGCTGCAGAAAATAAACCGGGAGGATTGCCGCGTGGCCGCTGTCGCGGCTGCCGAGAGCGAGGATGCGGCTCTTGAGATCGGCAAGCCTGGCGACCGGCCCGCCGGTTACCGCGATAATTTTTGTCGCCCAGCCCACATCGGTATCGCGCATCGCGATCGGCCGGCAGCGGTGGTCGCTCCACGCATCGGCCTGGATATAGGCGAGGTTCGTGTTCCATGCGATGTCGATGCGCGGCAGCGGCTCGCCAGGCAAGGCCAGGAGAGCGGCGACCTGCGCCTCGTAGCTCTGGAACAGCACCACCTCGACCGGCAGGCGCGCTTCCTCATGAAAATAGCGTCGCATGCCCTCCCAGATACCGACCACCTTCGGATCATATGCGACGGCACCTACCCAGATCGTCTGGCTCATGATTGCTTCTCGCCTGTTGAACGTAACATCCAAATGCGATCAATCAGAACAGCGGCATTCCCAAAATGGCTTTGCCGATGAAGTCCCGCAGCACATCGCCTGTCGGCGCCATGACGGCGCCCGCATGGGCGTCGCGGAACAATCGTTCGATCGCCATATGCTTGGAAAACGCTGCACCTCCGCACGCCCGCATCGCTGCCGAAGTGACGGCGATCGCAACATCACCTGCCGACGCCTTGCTCTCGAGCACGCGCAGCATGGTGGTATCTCGGGGGCGCTCAAGGTGATCGACGAGATCATCGACGCGCGCCGCAAGCCCATCCGTATCGATCTGCATCGTCGCAAGCTGCGCGCGAAGCGTCGGCAGGCTCTCTCCGAGGGTCTGGCCCAAATGCTCGAAGCGGGCGCTCTTGAGATGAGCCGCGGTCCCCGCCACCGCAGCTCGGCATAGGCCCAGCGCGACCGCCGATGTTCCGAGGTTGAACAGGGGAAGCGCGATCTCCAGCATCGCCTTGAAGCCGGCGCCGTCGTCGGTCAGCTGTAGCCCTGGCTCTGCCTGGCAATTCTCGAGGATCATCGGTGCGGAAGCATTGGCGCGCATCCCGAAACCATCCCATGGGCCGGCGACCGACAGTCCGGGCGTACCATTGGCGAAAAGGTAAAGGGTCGAATCCGTTGGACTCTTGCCTTCAGGAGCCAGCGCCGAGACGACATAGCTTTGCGCGTGACCGGCGCTCGTCACCCAGGATTTCTTGGCCGTGATGGACACGTTGGCGCCGTTCCGTTGCGCTCGCGAGACAGGTGTCCAGAAGTGGCTGCGCGATCCGGCTTCGCTGAATGCCAGGGTTGTCAGGTGGCGGCCGGCCGAAATTTCCTTGAGCGTCGCTGCGACGGTGGCACCCGGACGGGCGGCCGCCGCCGCGATCGTCGCGGTGGCGCTCATGTGCATCAAATAGACCATCGCTGCGGACGCGTCCGCTTCGGCGAGCGTCGCAATGACGGCTGCGAACGTCCGCGGTCCCAGCTCCGAGCCGCCGACCTCAGTGGGCAGCATGATCCCCAGCAAACCGGCCGAACCGAGCGCCGCAACTGCCTCGGACGAAAATCGACCATCCTTGTCGTTCTGTTTGACTGCAGGCGCGAGAATGCGATCAGCGATGTCCTTGGCACTGGAAACTGCGGTCTCATGGTTCATAACAACCTCCGGCGTGATCGGTCGAATTGAACTGGTAAGAAGCAGTCGGCTCCGCGTTAATCTACGGCTGAGACGTGGTCATGGATAGCCGCAATCACTACGCCGTTCAAAGCCATCTTGTTACATCACCCGAAGTCTATTTTTTTCACGACATCGGTGACAGATTTGACTTCCTCCGGCTGCGGCCTTGGGAGACAATCGCGGCAGGCAGTGGCCGGGAGAACGCTACCAACGACCGGCCACGGCGTGGTGAGGTGTGTCGATGATGGCGGTTAATGATGGCGGGTTCGCGCCCGTCGTAGTGCAAAAACACCATACGCAGCCGTCAGCATTTACACCGGAAAAGCTGCAATTGATTGCGATCGCCGCCGATCGCCTCCGGTTCCGGCTGCTTCCGTGAGTGTCGCGGCGATCGGGATCATTTGCAAGGCGCCGCAGCCTGGCCGCGCAAAGACGAGGCTCGCGGCGGCCATTGGCGCGGTTGCGGCCTCAGAACTCTCGGCCTGCTTTCTGCGTGACGTGGCCGCGGCTATCGAGGCGGTCCCCGAGACGCTCGGCAGCCGCGGGTATGGCGTCTATGCGCCCGCGGGAGTCGAACACATCATGCGGGAACTGCTTCCCGCAACGTTCGGGCTCATGCTGCAGGCTGGTGACGATCTAGGCGATGTGCTGTTCGGTGCCACACGCGATCTTCTGATCGATGGACATGACTGCGTCTTGCTCGTCAATGGCGACAGCCCAACCCTTCCTGCCCGTTTCCTGGCGCAGGCCATTGCAATCCTCCGCGAGCCAGGCGACCGAATGGTGCTCGGGCCGGCGAGCGATGGCGGATACTATCTTATCGGTTTGAAACACCCGCACAGGCAGCTGTTCACGCAAATTGCCTGGGGAACCGAAACTGTAGCTCGCAGCACCTGCAAGCGCGCCGCCGAAATCGGGCTTGCCACAACGTTGCTTCCGGAATGGTATGATATCGACGACGCTGAAACGCTGGATTGGCTGAGGGACGAACTGGCCGGCAGTTCAACGCGCTTTCGTGGCGGTGGCTTTGCCCCGGCGAGCCGGGCCTTTCTCGAGGCCGCGCCGCAGACAGACTCATAAAGCCAATGTCGGCGGCTGTTCCAAGTCAATTCGGTCGACTTGCGCGCTCCGCCAACAACGTGCCTCCGCTACACCTGTTGGCCGGCGTCGGTGCAGCGCTGCTCGCTCTGACTCTGGTGACACCCTTTGCCTTCGAGGCCTATGGCGACAATGCTTTCATTGCTCTTGCCATCGCCGCAGGTCTGCTGACGATCGCAGCGACGCGCCTCGCCGAGCGCACGCCACCCGATCGCGCGCTATGGCTTATTTTTGGGGTTGGGATTGCGCTGAGAGTCTATGTGCTGTTGTTCGATCCACTTCTGTCGAGTGACATTTATCGCTATGTCTGGGATGGCAAGGTGCAGGCCGCCGGCATCAATCCCTATCGCTACATGCCGGCCGACGACGCGCTCGTATTACTGCGCGACGGGACGATCTTTCCCCACATCAACCGCGCTGATACGGCCGTCACCATCTATCCCCCGGTGGCGCAACTTTTCTTCCTCATAGTCACGCGGGTCGGTGAGAACGTGACTGTGATGCGTCTCGCGCTGCTGGGCTCCGAGGCAGTCAGCGTTACCCTGATCATGCTCCTGTTGCAGCGTATGAACCGCCCGGTGACGCGCGTGATCGCCTATCTCTGGCATCCGCTTCCATTGTGGGAGATTGCCAACAGCGGCCACATCGACGCGTTGATGGTTGCGCTGATGCTGTTCGGCCTGTGGATTGCCCTGACCGGCCATGCTCTCCGCGGAGCGGTCGTGATCACATTTTCCTTGCTGGTCAAGCCCTATGCGGCGCCGGTGCTCGCGGGGATCTGGCGCCCTTGGGATCCCAGAATGCCGCTCGTCGTGATCGCTACCGTCGCGCTCTGTTATCTTCCCTATCTGTCGGTCGGCTGGGATGTTCTCGGATTCCTGACCAAGGGCTATCTGACGGAAGAGGGGATCAGTGCCGGCAACGATCTCTGGCTGCTGTCGCTTTGGCGCCTTGTGTTTGGCGAGCATCAAGGTGATGTTGTCGTCTACATCGCACTGGCCGCGTTGGTCCTCTTGCTCAAGGGGTTCTCCGTGGCCCGCAGCTCTGACCGCGCTATCGCGTCAACGCTTGCCGACATCAACATGCTGTTACTCCTTACGCTCCTGTTGTTGTCGCCCAACTATCCCTGGTATTTTCTGATCATCACGCCGTTTGTCGCCCTGTGCGGATCCGCGCCGGCGTGGGTCGTTTCGATCGGAGCGGTCTTGTTGTCCGAACAGCTCGACTGGGATTTCTACACTCCGAGAATGGTGACCAAATCGATTCTGTTCGGAGGCCTTTTGCTGGCTTGCGCGTTTACGGCCTGGAGGGCTCGCATGCAGCGGATTGCGGACACAGGGGCATCGCAATGAGCCGCTCCGGTGAAGCACAGGACGCTCGCGCGCCGTTCGATCCGCGCCGATATCACGAGTCAGTCGCGGGCGAGCGCACCGAAGTTGCCCAGCGGCCACCGGTCTGCCTTTATCTGGAAGTCACCAACCGCTGCAACCTGCTGTGCACCACCTGTCCTCGTACCTACGAGGAGCTCGAGCCGCCGGCAGACATGAGCTGGGACCTGTTCACGTCGATCGTGGACCAGGCTCCTGGCCTCTCGCGCGCGGTGCTGCACGGCGTCGGCGAGCCGATGCTGGTTGCGAACCTGCCCCGGATGGTCCGGTACCTGAAGGACCGCGGCGTTTACGTCCTGTTCAACACCAATGGAACGGTGCTCAGCGAGCGCAACGGCCGTGCGCTGATCGACGCCGGGCTTGATGAACTGCGTGTGTCGCTCGACGCATCAGATCGCGAGAGCTTCAAGGCGATCCGCGGCAGGGACTATTTCGGCCGCATCATCCGCAATGTGCGTGCATTTCGCGAGCTGCAGGAGCGGGAGGGGCACACCAGGCCACAGGTTTCTGTTTGGCTTACCGGCCTGAAAGAGACTGTCGAGCAACTGCCGGCATTTGTGAAAGTTGCAGCGGAGATCGGCATCAAAGAAGTCTATCTGCAACGGCTCGTATTCTTCACCAAATCCGCCATTGGCATGGCGCGGCCGGATCAAACCCTGTTCGAGCGCCTGACGCAGGAAGAAGCGGCCTATTTGAAGGAGGCCGAGGATCTGGCGCGGTCCCTCGGCGTGACCTTCAGCGCGTCGGGCGCAGCAACCGAACCGGGATTGAGCCTGAAGGGTGGCGGCCATGGATCACCCTGGTCGCTCTGCCGGCGGCCGTGGTCGCTGATGTATTTCACCGCCAATGGCCGCGCCTTGCCGTGCTGTATCGCGCCGTTTTCGCAGCATGGCTACGACAACTATACGCTTGGCCATGCCGGGCGGCAGTCCTTGCACGATATCTGGAACGGACCCGCGTACCGGGACTTTCGGGCGGCCCTCCTGTCAGACAATCCGCCCAAGAGCTGCGCCAATTGCGGCCTGCGCTGGAGCTTATGAGCGAGGTGAGCCAAGAGATCGGTGGGAAGCGGCCTGCGTCGTGCCAACCGTTCGTCGTTTCAGCGATCATTCCATGCCTCGACGAGGAAACGGCGATCGGCCAGGTCGTAGCCGCGGTGCTGGGACAGAGCGTCAGTGAAGTGATCGTCGTCGACGGGGGCTCGCGGGACCGCACGGCGGAGCGGGCGCGGGCCGCCGGAGCTCGCGTGATTGTCGAGTCACGACGCGGCTACGGTCGCGCCATCCAGGCAGGCATCGCCGCTGCGCGCGATGACGCCGACATTCTGCTCTTCCTCGACGGCGACGGCAGTGACCCTGCGGAGTTCATCTCTGATCTCGTCTCGCCGATCGCCACTGGGCAGGCCGTCTTCGTTCTCGGCTCGCGCGTTCGTGGTTCGCGTGAGCCCGGCAGCTTGGCGCCGCAGCAGGTCGTTGCGGCCCATGTCGGCAGGCTGCTGCTGCGGCTTGTCTATGGCGCGAGCTTCACCGATCTGTCGCCGTTTCGCGCCATCCGGCGCGATGAGCTCAGACGTCTCGGCATGAAGGAGGAAACCTATGGCTGGAACCTGGAAATGCTGATGCGCGTCGCCGCCGCCCATTTACCGGCATTGGAGATCGCCGTCGGGCAGCGGCGCCGGATCGGCGGGGTATCGAAGGTTTCCGGTAATCCCATCGCAGGCGTCAAGGCGGCGTGGTCCATTTCCGCGACATTCGTTCGCCTCGCGTTTGAGCTCCGAACTCAGGAAAGGTGATCAGCGAGCGCCGGCACGATTCCCACAAGCAACAATGTCCCTAGGAGATTTTCGACTTCCGTCCTCAGGTGGAGAAAACACCGCGAGGTATCCACCATCGCCTGCGAGCTGATAGGTGGCGATCTCGCGATAGCCGACGGTGGCAAGTTCGCAGCGCAACAGCTCAATTGGCGTGCCATGCTCTGACGTTGGGCGCTCGAGGTCGACAATTCCGAGCCGCGCACCCTGCTTCAAAGCGGGCGCTAGATTGTAGAGGAAGGCGTAGGGCTGAGCTATCTCGTGATACATGTGCACGAGGATGGCGGCGTCGAGAAAGGACGCAGGCAGGCGCGGGTCATGCGGTTTGCCCAGTGCGAAGATGACGTTGGTCAGCTTCAGGCGTTGCGTTCGCTTGGCGAGCTCGACGAGGTAATTTCGGGTTACGTCCTGGGCGATGACCGAGCCGGTGGGACCGACGAGCGGCGAGAGACGGACCGTGTGGTAGCCGCTACCGGCACCGACGTCGCCAACCGTCATGCCTGGCTTAAGTTCAAGAAGCCGGGCGATCTCGCCGGCCTCGTTCAGGGAGTCGCGGTGCTCCTCGGAAGCGCGGGTAGGGCCGACGATCTGCGCAACCGGACGCCGAGGCGAGGGAAACTCTTTTGCAGGGGCTCCAGGCGGAGCCAGATAACCAATGTCGGCGGCATATGCGCAAGTTGCACCCAGTCCCACAAACAGCATCACTGCGCGGGCCAGTGCCATCATGTTCGTCTCTCATCTTTGTTTGAGCATGATCTTTTCGGACAACCGGTTTCCACTTTTCCGGATCATGCTCTAACCCGCGATGTTGAAGAACCAGCCGACAAGCCCCTTCCCGTCGCGCACGGCAGGGTTGTTGCGACGCAACCAGGCATCAAGGCCGAGACTGCGGCCGGCCCCCTCGATTGCAAACAGGAACATCAGCAGGGCCAGGAACATGTACGTCCACGGCCACTCGGACGAATTGCCGTAAAGGCCGAGCCAGAGCTGCAACACATAGGCGATGGCCAACACGCTCACGAATCGCACCGCAAGCCCGAGCATCATCGACGCGGCGAACACCAGTTCGGCAAGAAAGACGATCGGTCCGAAGATCGTCATGTGAGGCAACACGACGTCCTTGACAAAGGTGCGGTGAAATTCGAACGCCGCGCTGGTCGATTCCTGTTCGGTCCAGTATTGCAGACCGTCGGACACCGGCAGCGGCAGTTTCCACAACATTCCCTGAAACCACATGCAGCCGATCAGGACTCGAACCAGCCAGATTCCAAGGTGCCGGCCGGAACGTTGCTCCGAGTCTTCCCGTAAATTCTGCAAGGCCACTGCAATGCTGGCGATCAGCAGCACCCAGAACAGCGCCAGGATCAGAAAGCCCCAGTTTCCTAGACGGAGATAATCACCGGTCGTCGCGGTCAGGAATTGCCACGTATTGGTGAAGGGATTGTTGGGCATAAGCGGGTGCTCCAGAGACTTGAATACACTCTACGTAAGGCGCACCACCACGCGAGCGGTCGAAAGGCGCGCCTTACCTAGGCTATTACGCGGCAGAACATGCAATCATTACGCTGAAGATCGCCGGCCTCGAATGCTCCGCCAGCGACTGGATCGAGAACCAGCACGACTGTGAAACACACAATCAGTCGATCGAACCAACCTCTCCGATGTTCATTGCGCGTTGATCCAGTTTTCCGATCCCGTCAGCTTGACCGACACATCCGTAAACGAAAGCTGCATGGGCTTTCCGTCGAGCGTCCCGCGGTGATCTGTTGAGATCAGGAGTGGGCCAGCCTTCTTGTAGCCCGCCCACGTCGCGATCACGAGTTTGGGCGGCCTGTTTCCGCCGCGGTGGTAGGCAATCTCCTTGATCTGCTTGTCTGGGCCAACGTACAGATCCCAGGTGTCGCCGCGGTCGTAGCCACCCTCCGAAGGATATTTGACTACGAGCCGTTCAGCGGAAGCGTCACCCAGCGGTAGTTTCTGCGTGCCCTCATCGGTCAGAGCGGGGCCGTCCCATACGACGTGGAACGGGAGGATCAACCAATATTGATCATTCATGAATGCCGGATCGATTTCGTTCTTTACGGCATCGCTTTGGCTGCTGAGCTGCGAGCGCTGATAGGTCGCCTTGACCGGGTTGCCTTCCTTGTCTTTCCCCTCGTAGGAGACCGTATCAGTCTTCGGACTCCACTCCCATCTGCGAGTCAGTTTGACACCAGGCAATTCCGCATTCCAGGTGTAGCGGATCGCCTCGATTTGCCCAAACGAATCAATGCCGTAGGTCTTTGCCATTTGTTCGGCCAGCGGTGGGGGCTGTTGCGCGCGCGAAGTCGCAGGGAGGATCAACAGCAGGCTGAAGGCGAAAAGGCGGATCACATCGATGCGGCTCGTTCCTCTGCGGGCCTGAGTGTTGCTCATGGCGAGCTCCTTAGTTTGGTGCAGTTGCGTTGACCGAACTGAGGCCGCCCAGAATACCGGAAATTGCGCGTTCTGTACTGTTGGAGGTTGCTGCTACGGCCAGCAGCCGCAATCGCATCCTCGCGGGACTTCATCGTCCGTCAAATGCGTGTCGACGATAATCGGAGTTTGCCAGCCAGCGATTAGTCAGCTGTCAAAACGTCTCGGTAATCTTGCTCAGGCGAGGGGGACGATCCGGGTCAAATCCGCAGGCGCGCGCCGTCTGTTCGATCATCCGATAGGCTGGAACGAGCATGGTGATCGGGTCGGTGGCGGGGTCATCCTCGGCCAGCCAGGGCAGCGAGCCATGCGGTCCGCCGCACAGATGCAGCGCGATCTTTTGCTCGCGCAATTCTTCTGCCAGCGCGTCTACCGTGGCCGCCGTTTCATCCATGAGCCGCATCATGACAACCGGCGTGCGCGATGATAACGCGGCCCGCGGCCCATGCTGCAGCTCGGCGGCGCTCAGACCCATGGAAGGCAGGCGCAGGATTTCCGAAAGTTTGAGCGCGATCTCCCGCGCCGAGCCGAGGCCCAGGCCCCGCGAAGCCACAAACACAGCAGACGCTTTGGCGAGATCATCGGCAATCTCCGACCAGTCGAGTGCCAGCGCGCGGTGCAGGCGCTCGGGCAGCCTGTCGAGGGCTGACTGCAGCGCACGATCTTCCGCCAGCTCGGCAACGAGTCCGGCGCTAGCAGCCATCGAGCCGATCACCGTCTTGGTCGCCGCTACGGAGTGCTCTCTGCCGGCCTCGATCGGAATGACGAACTCCGCTTCGTCAACCACCGGCGACGACGTCGCATTGACGATGGCGATGGTGCGGGCGCCCGCTGATCGCGCCGACCTGGTCGCCGCGATAAGATCCGGGCTGCGCCCGGATTGCGAGATCACGACGAACAGCGCATCGCGCAGCATCAAGGGCGTGCGAAATGCCGTGACCACCGAAGGAGCGCTGGCTGAAACGGGAAGGCGTAGCCGCGTCTCGACAAGGTATCTCAAGTAGACCCCGGCATGCCCGGAGCTTCCCCGGCCGCACACGACGCACAGGGGGGCGGAGCCAATCCCAATTCGCTGTGCGATGTCGCGGGTGGCGTGGCGGTTACGAACAATTTTGGCGACAACATCCGCGCTTTCCGCGATTTCGCTCGCCATCGCGGATGTTGTCACGGCTCAACCGCTCCGCCTTGCTTGCGGGTTGCCGCTTCCTTGGGATGTCGGTCACGATCCTTGTCACGACCCTTGTCATGATCCTTGGCGAGTTCGGCAAACACGCGCCGGAGGTTGCCGTCACAGTTTTTCAGAATGGTCTCGGCACCGACCCTGTCGACACCCAAAGCCAGAAGGCATGCCGTCTTGATGTCTCCCTCGGCCTGCTCAAGCGAGCGTGCCGCGTGCGATGGATCGCAGTGCGCGATTTGCGCCACCATGGCCTCGGCGCGCCGCTTCAGCTTGGCATTGGTCGGCTGCATGTTCACCATCATGCCGCGATACACCCGGCCAAGGCGCAGCATGATCCCTGAGGAGATCAGGTTCAGCACGACCTTCTGCGCGGTGCCCGCCTTCATCCGCGTGGAGCCGGCGATCAGCTCTCGGCCGGTCTCGATCAGGATCGGAAACTTTGCCGATGCCAGCAGTGCGGTGCCGGGATTGTTGGCGACACCGATCGTCACCGCGCCGAAAGAGCCTGCCTGCTGCAGTGCAGCGACCGTGAATGGTGTTGTCCCGCTGGCGGCAACGGCGATCACCACATCGTGCGGTGTGAGCCGCGCAGCGTTGATCTGCGCAACTGCATTATCGACATCGTCCTCCGCGCCCTCGACGCTGGTGACGAACGCGCTGTCTCCGCCGGCGACGATGAAGCGGACGCGCTCGTTGGGCCAGGCGAAGGTCGGCATCAGCTCGGCGCCGTCCTGGACCGCCACGCGGCCCGAGGTGCCGGCGCCGACATACACAAGGCGTCCCTGATCGCCCAGCGCTGCCTTGCCCGCTTCGGTCGCCGCAGTGATCGCGGGAAGGGCATGGCCGATCGCCGCAACTGCCGCAAGCTGGCCTTCCCACATCGCTTCCATCGCTGACGTCAGCGGCCATGCATCAAGATCGGCAAAGCGGGGATCGACTTCTTCGGTGGCCATATAATTGATCCATGCGCCATCAAACGCGGAACTTTGAAGCTTGTTCATGGTCGGTTTCTCTCTTGGGCAGGTCAAGCCGCCCTCGCGCCACCAGTAACGCGCCGGCCGCCGCATCCGCGTCAGGACGCCTGAGGCGAACGCGCAGGTCGGGCGTCAGCCAGGGCGTGATCGCATCCGCGAGCCCGCCCACCAGCGAGAGCCGGTCAATTCCTCTAGCCAGGAACAAATCTAGCAGATCGCCGATGGCATCGGCCGCGCGTTCGACAATGCGGCGGCCGACCGGATCGCCCTGATTGGCGTGCCGCATCACGATCGGCGCGAACGCAGCGTAGTCTGTTGCCCTTGCTTCTTCGGACCAGGCCACGGCCTGATAAGGATCATGATCGAATGCGCCCAGCACCTCTGAAAGCAATGGGGTCAGCTCGCCGCGGCGATCCGCCGCCCGCAGCGCCAGTCGAACAACCTGCAGGCCGATGTCGGCGCCGCTGCCTTCGTCCGACACGGGAAAGCCGTAACCGGCGAGACGGATTTCGCGGCCGTCGATCAGGCCGACGCCCACAGAGCCTGTTCCCGCTACCACGATGGCCCCATCCGCGCCGCTATGGGCGCCGAGACAGGCCGCCAGGCCGTCGCTAATGAAGATGACGGACGCAAAGGGATGCGCGATCTCGTTGAGCGCCGCTTCCGCGCCCCGGCGACCGAAGCCGGCAAGGCCAATTCCGGCGTGCATCCGCGCGAAATCCTCGCGCGTCAGTCCGGCCTGTGCGGCTGCCGCTTCAGTGGCCTCCATGATGGACCGCCAGGCCTTCTCGAAGCCAATCCGCGTCGTGGCAGGTCCCGAGCTCGCTTCACCGAGTGCCCTGCCGCTTTCGTCCTCGATCCGGGCGCGGCAGCGGGTTCCGCCTCCATCAATGCCGAGATACGTGGTACCTTTGGTTCCCATGGAATCTTAACGCGAGGGTTTCGCTCCGGGTCCTCCCAAAGCCCTTGATGTACATATGAAGTCTTGTACGGGACTCGTGAAGTCTTGTACGGGACACGCCTCACGAGTCTGTGACTGGCACTCTCGGATCAATACTGATGCCCCACGCTGGGTCTTCCGCCTCTCTCACGATTGCTGCGCAGCAGGTCTTTGATGGTACCGACATGCGCGGGCCGGGTTCGGTCAGGATATCGCAGGGGCGGATTGAAAGCATCACCTTCGGCGAGGCGGAGGCGCGCGCCTCAATCCGCCTTCCCGCAGACGCGATCCTTGCACCCGGGTTCATCGACATCCAGGTCAACGGAGGCGGGGGCGTTCTTCTCAACGACCAGCCAACGGAGGCTGGCGTTCGACGCATCATTGAGGCGCACCGCAAGGGGGGGACCACGGGCTGCTTGCCGACCCTCATCACCGATCGCAGCGAGGTCATCGAGCGACTGGCTGCAGTCGTCCACGCTTGTCTGAATATTCCCGGCGTGCTCGGTTTTCATCTGGAAGGGCCGGCCCTCAACAGGTCTCGCAAGGGCATCCATCCGGAAGCCGAGATACGCGTGCCCGATCAGCGCGATCTCGCCGCGATCAAGAGTTTTGGGGGCCGCGGCCGCTCCATGGTGACCTTGGCCCCGGAATGCGTGCCGGCGTCCATGATCGATGAATTGATCGGCGCCGGATTGCGGATCGCGGCCGGCCACAGCGACGCCACCGCAGCCGAAATCGGGCAGGCGGTCGATCACGGTGTCTCGGGGGTGACCCATCTGTTCAATGCCATGTCGCAGTTGAACGCCCGGGAGCCGGGCCTGGTGGGCGCGGCGCTGGGGGATGACCGGCTGTTTGCAGGGATCATCTGCGACGGCATACACGTTGACCGCACCGGTTTGCGTGTTGCCTTCCGCTGCAAGGGACGCGATCGATTGACGCTGGTCACCGATGCCATGCCGTTGGCGGGTACCAACGACCGGCAATTCATGCTGCAAGGAAGGCAGATCACGTTGCACGAGAACCGCCTGACTGGCCCCGATGGCACACTCGCGGGCGCTCACCTCACCATGATCGAGGCGGTGCGCAACGCTGTTGCGCTGCTCGGAATCTCCCTTGTCGATGCCCTCATCATGGCCTCCCGGACACCGGCGGCATTTCTGGGGCTTGAGTCCGAGTTTGGACGGATCACGCCCGGATACCGCGCGGACCTTGTTGCCTTCAATCCGAACTTTGAAGTCGTCGGCACATGGATAGGCGGTGTCGGTTCGACAGGCGAGGCGAGCGAGGCTTCTCACCGAGGTTAGATGCACAACTATCCCATCATCGTACAAAAATATGGCGGTGTCTGTCTTGAAACACCGGAGAAAATCCGCGCGGTTGCGCGCAGCCTTGCCGACCTGCAAGGCCGTGGTCATCGTGTCGTGGCGATCGTCTCCGCCATGGGCAAGACCACTGACCAATTGATCCAGATGGCTTATCAGGTAAGCCCGACTCCCAATCGCCGTGAACTCGACATGCTGCTAACGACCGGTGAGCGCATCAGCATGTCCCTGATGAGCATGGCGCTTGCCGACCTCGGTGTATCAGCGATCAGCTTCACCGGCAGCCAGGCCGGCGTGATGACCGACGACTCCCATTCCTCGGCACGCATTCTGGATGTACGGCCCATTCGCGTACGTGAGGAACTTGATCGTGGGCGCGTCGTGGTGCTGGCAGGATTTCAGGGCGTGAACCCGGCGACCAGGGAAATCACCACGCTCGGCCGCGGCGGCAGCGACACCACGGCCGTTGCGATGGCCGCGGCGCTGAAAGCCGAACGCTGTGAAATCATCAAAGAGGTCGACGGTATCTGTTCGGCCGATCCGCGCATCGTGCCGGATGCTAAGCCGCTGCGGCGAGTGGACTTCGAATCCCTCTCCGAAATGTGCTTCTGGGGCGCAAAGATCCTGCATTTTCGCAGCGTCGAGCTGGCGCAAAGTCAGGACGTGCCTCTGGTTATCAAGCGGTGGGGTGGCGTTGAACACAGCACGCAGGTGATGAAGGAGGTTGCAGGCATGGAGAACGGGAAGGTTCTGGCCGTCAACTCGATGGCTCGCATCGAGCATGTGGAAATCGATTCCAAGGATCTCAATCACGGCTTCGAAGTATTCGCTCAGCACCTCAAGCAAAACAGCCTGTCCTGGCCGCAGCTCCTCGCCTCAAGCTTCGCCACGGGAAAAACCAGTATGACCGTGGCCTGTGATACAGAGTGGCTCGACGCGCTGTTGCGCACGCTGGAGCACGCTAAGGATCTGCGCAAGCAGCGCGAGGCCTCAAGCTCGGTGAGTCTCACCTGCTTCGGCGGCGTTTCGTCGGAATTGCCGTTCAGGGCATTGCAGGTTCTCGGACATCACGGGATTGTCCCCGACGGTTATGTGCTGTCGCCGCATTCGGTCAATCTGTTTGTCCCTGTGGAGAACCGGGAGGCTGCGGTCAAGGCTTTGCATTCGCTGGTCCAGCAAACATAGCTTCGAGATCAGGCCAGCTCCATCATCGCGCTCACGTCGGGGCAATTTGATCAATTTGCCGCACACATTTCGATCTTGCGTAGTCGCCTTCTTGTTTCTAGCGACGAAATTTCGGATTATGACAGGACGCACGAGGGAAAGCCTGCCATGCTCGCAAGGTTCATCGGCACCGTCCTGGCTGTCACAACTGTCTGTGTGACCACATGGGGTGGAAATGCCTACGCAGAGATATTGATCACGACTGCCACCATATCGCGGGGCGAGTTGGCAATCGTAGGAAGGGTTAGACGACCGCGCGAGCCCAGCGTGGAGATCAAGATTAGCCCAAACAAAACAGTGCAGGTCGAGAGCACTTCGACTGGAGGGTTTAGGTGGATTGGACCAGAGTTTCCCTCCACTTGCATTGTCAAGATCACCTCCGGGCCGGATACGAGAGACGTGGTGATACAAAACTGCGGCCTCCCCGGTCCTGCTGGACCGCCTGGGCCGGCGGGTCCTCCAGGCCCTGCCGGACCGATGGGTCCGCCCGGGCCCAAGGGAGACTGACGGGCAACCGGGGCGGCCCTAATTCCCGCCGTCGGCAGCAAAGCGCAGGAACTGGCGCTTCATTGCATTGACCCTGGCGAGATAGGCCGCGACGAGGTGATCGCCGCAGCGCTCGCCGGCCATCGTTTGAAAACCACGGCGTACGAAAGCCCCCGCCGGACCGGCGCCGCAGAGATGGATGAATGCGGCCAGATCCTGCTTCTGCAGCGGATTTGCCGACGCATCCGATGCGCGGGCGAGAACCGCCGCGACATTGCGGTCCAGATACACGGTCGCCAGTTCGATGGCATGGCTCGGAAGCGCGCGAATATATAGGCTGGTGAATCCGCAGTCGGCATCGACGACCGCGTTCTTGCGGATGCAGGACCGGGCGGCCTCGGCGTAAGCTGCATCGGTCATCTGATACAGGCCTACAGCGCTCGAGGCGGGTTGGTAGACTGCGAAAGGATTCCAGTGGAGTTGCCAGCGCCAATAGGTACGCGCCACCGGGTTGCCGGTGCTCTCGACTTGCGCCAGCGCGGCCAACAGTTCGGGCGTGATCGTGCTGGTCGAGTAGGCGCGAAAGAGCGGTCCGTATTGGCGCCACGTTTCACTCGGCTTCTTGTCGAGCGCGCCGCCAACGAGGAAGAACAGCTCGGTCGGCTTACGGACCACGTGGTAGACGAGGTTCATCAGAGAGAACGTCGCGAGGAGGATCGCGACAACGCCAACGGCCCTGATCGCTCGCGGCGCCGTCGCGAGCTTTCGTCGCGCCCAGCGCGCGCCATGCCAACCGCGAAGGCGAGGGAGTAAGCTTTTCCAGCTCCTCCTGGCATGCGTCTTACGAGAAGAGGCCTTGGCAGTGCGCGGCAAAGTCGAGTCGTTCTTTCGTGGTCCGCACGAAATAAGGTTTTACTGGTGGGCCCGGCAGGACTCGAACCTGCAACCAGACCGTTATGAGCGGCCGGCTCTAACCATTGAGCTACAGGCCCCGCCGCGAGCCGCCACAACGCGTGGGCCGGCAACGGTGCCGGCTCCGTTTACAGGGTGAGGGACGATCGGGCAATCCCGGCGCCTCTAGTCCACCGAAACCCCGGCGAACTCCACGACTTTCCGCCATTTCTCGGTTTCGTCGGCGACCAGCTTGCCAAATTCGGCCGGCGCCATCGGCTTGGGGATGCCGCCGACCTCGGCGAGGCGGGCGACGAGCTTGGGGTCCTTCAGCGCTTCGCCGACCGCCTTGTTAAGGGCCTCTATGACCTCCGGCGGCGTGCCCTTCGGCGCCGAGATGCCGTAGAAGCCGACGGATTCGAATCCCGGAACGGTCTCGGCGATGGCGGGGACGTCAGGCACGCCCGGCCAGCGCTGCGGCGAGGTGACGCCGAGCGCGCGGACATTGCCGCCGCGCGCCTGCTCCAGCGCCGAGGGCAGGTTGTCGAAGATCAGCTGCACCTTGTTGGAGATGATGTCGGGAAAGGCGATCGCCGAGCCGCGATAGGGCACGTGCTGCATCTCGCACTTGGTCATCGCCTTGAACAATTCCGCCGACATGTGCACCGAGGTGCCGTTGCCCGACGACGCATAGGAGATCTTGCCGGGATTGGCCTTGCAGTAGTCGATGAACTCCTTGACGGTCTTCACCGGCATCGCATTGGAGACCACCAGCATGTTGGTGAGCTGCATGATGCTGGCGACGGGGGTGGTGTCGCGCAGGAAGTCATAGGGCAGCTTCTTGTAAAGCGAGGTGCTGATCGCATTATTGGGCGCAACGAACAGCAGCGTATAGCCATCGGCGGGCGAATTGATCGCGGCGGCGGCCGCGATGTTGCCGCCGGAGCCGGTGCGGTTCTCGACCACGAATTGCTGGCCGAAATGGTCCGACAGCCACTGGCTCATGATGCGGGCGACGATATCGACCGGCCCGCCGGCGGCAAATCCGATCAGCCAGCGCACCGGGCGGTTTGGATAGTCGGCGGCGGAGGAGGGAACGACAAGACTCAAGAGACAAATCAAACCAAGGGACGTCGCACGCAAAAAGCGAAGCATTATGTTTCCTCGTCATTTTCTTGTTACCGTTGCGGCCATGCTTTCATAAAATTCCGGCCTTGCCTACAACCTCTACAGCACAAAGATCGATCAATCTCGCGACGGGGATGTTGGAGGCCGCCAAATGAAAATCGCTTTGATGGTTTGCGCTGCTGTTCTGCTCACCGGCGGGGCTGTCGCACAGGAGGGAGGCAAGGCCATTTTGAAAACCACGATCACCCTGGGGACCGCGACGCCGGGCGGCGGTTTCCCGCTCTATGGCAATGCCTTTGCCGAAGCCATGAACGCGGCGGATCCGAGCCTCTCGGTCGAGCCGCGCAATACCAAGGGCTCGAACGAGAACATTCCGCTGCTCGAAGCTGATAAGCTCGACATCGCGACGGTGGCCGGCGAGCCTGCCTATGAAGCCTTCATGGGTATCGGGCGGCCCGCGACCAAGCTCAAGATCCTGACTGCGATGTATTCGAGCCCCGGCATGTTCGTGGTGCGGGCCGACAGCCCGTACCGGACGATCCACGACCTCGTTGGCCAGCCGGTCGCGTTCGGCGCCAAGGGCTCGGGCCTGCCGATCCTGTCGCGCTACATCCTTGATGGCATCGGGCTGAAGCAGGACGAGGACTTCAAGTCGATCTATCTCGACCGCGCCGGCGATGGACCAACCATGGTGCAGGACGGCCGCGCCGCGGCGCTCTGGGGCGCCGGTATCGGCTGGCCGGGCTTTGCCGCGATGGCGGAAAGTCCCGCCGGTGCCCGCTTCATCGCACCCAGCACGGACGAGATCGCGCGCATTCGCGCCAAGCACACCTTCCTGAAGCCGCTGACGATCCCGCCGAACAGCTATCCGAAGCAGACGGACGCGATCGCCTCCGTCGGCTCGTGGAGCTTCATCCTCGTGCGCGAAAGCCTGCCCGACGACGTCGCCTATCGGCTGGCGAAGACGCTGCACGGGATCGAAGGCGAGTTCTGCAGGAAGCTTGCGCAGGCCTGCGAGACGACCGCGACGAATACGGTGGCGGCGGCGCCGAATGTGGAGCTGATCCATCCGGGTGTGCTGAAGTATTTTCGCGAGATTGGAGTTGCGAAGTGAGGCGAATGGCGAGTAGCGAATGGATGGCCACTCGCCGCTTTCCCCATTCGCCACTCGCTACTCGCCATTCGCCCCATCTCATTTCTTCACCAACCCACACACTGGATCTGGCGGGCCGAATGCGTCGTCGCCGGAGATCTTGGTGAGGATCTTGTAATAGTCCCACGGATACTTCGATTCCTCCGGCGACTTCACCTGTACGAGCCAGAGGTCGTGGACCATCAGATTGTCCTCGCGCAGCTTGCCGTTGCGGGCGAAGAAGTCCTCGATCGGCTTTTCGCGCATCTTGGCCGCGACCTTCAGCGGATCGTCGGTGCCGGTCTCCTTGATCGCGTTCAGGTAATGGATCACCGAGGAATAGACGCCGGCCTGCCACATCGTCGGCATCCGGTTCATCTTGGCGAAATAGCGCTTCGACCATTCGCGGGTCTTGTCGTCCATGTCCCAGTAGAACGACGTCGTCAGCAACAGGCCTTGCGCGGTCGGCAGGCCCAGCGAATGGATGTCGGTGATCAGCGCCAGCAGTGCGGCCATCTGCTGGCCGCCCTTGAACACGCCGAACTCGCCGGCGGTCTTGATCTCGTTCATGTTGTTGGGCGGCCCGCCGGCAATGCCGATGATCTTGGCCTTCGAGGCCTGCGCCTGTAGCACGAAGGACGACAGATCGGGCGTCGCAAATGGCGGCCGCACCGAGCCCAGCACCTTGCCGCCATTCTTGGTGACGACGCTCGCGGCATCCTTTTCCAGCGAATGCCCGAACGCATAGTCGTCGGTGATGAAGAACCAGCTGTCGCCGCCGCGCTTCACCACCTCCTGCGCGGTGCCGACCGCGAGCGCCCTGGTGTCGAACACCCACTGCATCGCATAGGGCGAGCAGAATTTGCCGTGGAAATCGGTTGCTCCCGTCGAGTGCGTGATGAACAGCCGCTTTCGCTCATTGGCGACGTTCTGCACGGCGAGCCCGACCGCGGATACCGGCACGTCGACGATCAAATCCACCTGATCGACGTCGTACCAGCGCCGCGCGATGCTGGCGCCGATATCGGCCTTGAGCTGGTGGTCACCGACGATTACCGAGATCGGCTTGCCCAGCACCTTGCCGCCGAAATCGTCGACCGCCATCTGCGCCGCGGTGACCGAGCCCTGTCCGGTCGGCGTCGAGGCCGGCCCGTTCATGTCGGTGAGCACCCCGATCTTGACGACGTCGTCGGAAATCTGCGCCAGCGCCGCCGTCGAAGCCAGCATGGCGCCGGCCAGCGCGCCGAGCATGGAAAGTGGTTTGCGGAGCTTTGTGCCGAACATTCTTGTCTCCCTCCCTGGACCGGCGCATTGGCCGTTATTGCTTGTTCCGGGACGGAAGCCCGGCTGAATTGGTTTCTTTTGCAACCAGTTTGGGGTCGGCGTCAACGCGTCCTTTCGGAGCAGGAACATCCGGCGGCACCTGTTTATTTCGCAGCCGATACAGTAGACAGGCCGGCCATGGTCCCGACCCAGCGCCTGCCGGCTTCGCTCACGCCACTGCAAACTGCGCTCAGCGCCCTGCTGCGCGGGCTTGAGCCGGTACAGCCGGTCGAATTGGTGCTTGCGGACGCGCTGCGCTGCATCGCGGCCGAGATGTCCCCGCTGCCGGCGCATCCGCCGCATGATCTTGCCGCCACCGATGGTTGGGCCCTGCGTGCCAATGATCTGGTCGGCGCCTCCTCCTACTCGCCGTTGCCATTGGCTGCGCCGCCCGCCTGGGTCGAATCCGGTGATGCCATGCCCGGGGCTTGCGATTGCGTGCTCGATGCCGACCTCGTCGAGGTCGCCGGGCCGATTGCGCAGGTGCTCGCGGAAGCGATCCCGGGGCAGGGCGTCAGGCGCAAGGGCCAGGACATCGCGGAAGGGAGTGTCGTTGCCAAGGCGGGACGGCGCGTGCTTCCGCGCGATCTCCTGATCGCGCGCACAGCAGGGATCGAGCGGCTCAAGGTACGACGCCCGCAATTGCACATCGTCAACATTCCCGGTGCGACGGCAACCGCCAAGCTGGTCGCGGAGAGCGCACGTTCGGCCGGCGCTGAAATTGTCAGCCGTGGGGCGGGAGCGCGTGATGCCGCCTCGATCGTCGCCGCGTTTGCAGATGCGGCCTGCGATCTCCTGATCACCATTGGCGGCAGCGGCGTCGGCCGCACCGACGCGGCGGTGAGCGCACTCGCTGCGCGCGGCGACGTCATCGCTCATGGCATCGCCCTGCAGCCTGGCCGCACTGCCGCCGTCGGCCGTATCGGAACAACGCCGGTCGTTGCGCTGCCGGGCGCGCCGGACCAGGCGTTCGCGGCGTGGTGGGCGCTCGCGCTGCCGGTGCTCGATCGGCTGACCGGACGGCGACCGCGGAAGGCACTGTCGCTGCCGCTGTCGCGCAAGATTGCATCGCTGGTCGGCATCGCCGAGTTCGTGCTGCTGGAGCGGCAGCGCGATGCGTGGACGCCGCTCGCGGTCGGCGAACTCTCACTTGATGCGATCGCGCGCGCGGAGGCCTTTCTGGTCGTGCCCGGCGGTTCCGAAGGATTTGCTGCGGGCATGCCGATCGATGCCTATATGTTGCGGGAATGAGTTCCGACATGACCAATACACCTGCGAAGGACCGCGGCAGTTTCGATCAGGACCAGTTCCTGACCATCCTGTCGCGCGAGGAGGCGGTTGCGCGGTTCGAGGCCGCGTTGTTTCCGCGCGCGGCCGCCAGCGAAACACGACCGCTCGCGCAGGCGCTCGGCTGCGCGCTGGCCGGCGACGTCGTTGCGCCGATCGATGTGCCGCCGTTCGACCGCTCCAATGTCGATGGCTTTGCGGTGCGTTCCGCCGATCTTGCGCAGGCCAGCGAGGCCTCGCCGGTTCGTCTCGTGCTGAACGACGAGATCATCGCCTGCGGCACCGCGCCGGCGCGGCCGGTGCTGTCGGATACGGCGACCTCGATCGCGACCGGCGGACCCGTTCCGCGCGGGGCGGACGCGATCGTGATGGTCGAGCATACGCAGCCCGCGGGCCAACGCGCTATCGAGATCCGCCGCGCCGCTTCTCCCGGACAATTCGTGTCCTACGCCGGCTCCGACATCGCGCGCGGCGAAACGCTGCTGCGCGCCGGCACCATCATCGGCTCGCGCGAGATCGGCATGCTCGCTGCCTGCGGCATCGCGGAGGTCGGCGTGGCGCGGCGGCCGCGTGTCGCCATTCTTTCCACCGGCGACGAACTGGTGCAGCCGGGCCAGCGGCTGCGTCCGGCCGCGATCTACGACACCAACGGCGCCATCGTCACCGCGGCGATCTCCGAGAATGGCGGCGATGCCGTCTTTGTCGGCGCCATTGCCGACGACGAGGTGCAACTCGAAGCCGCCATGCGCAGCGCGCTCGCCGAGAGCGACATGCTGGTGCTCTCCGGCGGCACCTCGAAAGGCGCGGGCGATGTGTCCCATCGCATCATCGCGCGGCTCGGCAAGCCGGGCATCATCGCCCATGGCGTGGCGCTGAAGCCGGGCAAGCCGCTGTGCCTTGCGGTGTGCGACGGCAAGCCGGTGGTGATCCTGCCGGGCTTTCCGACCTCGGCGATGTTCACCTTCCACGACATGATCGTGCCGGTGCTGCGGCGGATGGCGGGGCTGCCGCCGCGCTCGGATGCGAAGGTGACGGCGAAGGTGCCGGTGCGGATCGCCTCCGAACTCGGCCGCACCGAGTTCGTCATGGTGTCGCTGGTCGAAGGCGCGGAAGGGCTGATCGCCTATCCGAGCGGCAAGGGCTCTGGCGCGATCACCTCGTTCGCGCAGGCTGACGGTTTCCTCAAGATCGATGCGCTGGCCGATCAGATGCCTGCCGGCACCGAGGCCGAAGTGACGCTGTTCACGCCGCATGTGCGCGTGCCCGATCTCGTCATCGTCGGCAGCCATTGCACCGGGCTCGATCTCGTCACCGCGCCGCTGGCGCGTGCCGGACTCTCGGTGCGCTCGATCGCAGTCGGCAGCCTCGGCGGGCTTGCCGCGGCCAAGCGCGGCGAATGCGATTTCGCGCCGATCCATCTCTTCGACGAGAAGAGCGAGACCTACAACGTGCCCTATCTCGCCGATGGGCTCGAGCTCGTGCCGGGCTGGCGGCGGATGCAGGGTATCGTGTTCCGCAAGGGCGACCAGCGCTTCGAAGGCCTGTCGGCGAAGGACGCGGTGCGCGCAGCACTCGCCGATCCTGCCTGCATCATGGTCAACCGCAACCAGGGCGCCGGCACGCGCATCCTGATCGACCGTCTGCTCGGCGGCGCACGCCCCGACGGCTACTGGAATCAGCCGCGCTCGCACAATGCGGTCGCCGCCGCCGTCGCCCAGCATCGCGCCGACTGGGGCATGACGATCGCACCGGTTGCGCACGCGTCCGAGCTCGGGTTCATTCCGCTGGCGGAGGAGCATTACGACTTCGCATTGGTGACGGCGCGAAAACATCGCCCGGCCGTGCAGGCGTTTCTGGAGGCGCTGGCCTCTGACGAAAGCCGCGCTGCGCTGGAGCAGGCGGGTTTCCGCCCGGCATAGTCGCGTAGGGTGGGCAAAGCGAAAGCGTGCCCACCATCGACACTTCGCCCACGATGGTGGGCACGCTGCGCTCTACCCATCCTACGGATTCTCTCGCTACGAATTCCCTCACACCTCAAACAGCGGACCTGTAGGATGGGTAGAGCGAAGCGAAACCCATCGCGATGGAGCA
>NZ_AUEZ01000007.1 GCF_000426245.1 Bradyrhizobium sp. Ai1a-2
TACCGAGGTCACAATGCGCCACCCGATTACAAGTTCAGGGTGTTCATCTCAGGCCAGAAGCGGCGCGTGACGCCCAGGATCAAACGCGAGCTGCGCCGGCGCTCGGCCGTCGAGCCGGTCATCGGCCATCTCAAATCCGAGCATCGCATGGGGCGCAACTACTTCTGGTACCGCAAGGGCGACGCCGCCAACGCCGTCCTCGCCGCCGCCGGATACAACTTCCGCCGTCTCATCCGCTGGCTGGAGCTTTTGTTGCACCAAATCCTGGTCAGGCTCATCCTCCGATTTCAGCTCGTCCCAAGCTGAAATCAGACTTCTTCACGGGCGACTAATTCCAGCGCGTTGCGGGCTGATCGGCAAGCGGCAGCACTGCGATCCGGTCGGCGAAGTCGGCGTTGTTGAAATCCCCTGCGTACAATAGAGGATTCGCATAGAGTTTCTGCACCTGGGTCTCGCCGTAGAAACCGTAGGTGATACCCGAGGTGTGCCGCAATAGATCCCTGATCGTGATCGGGCGCTTCAACGGCTCGAGCTTGAGCGGATACTTTCCCGCTTCGTCGGAAGTATCGACACCGACTTTGGCTTCCGCAAAGGAATGAATGTATTTCGACACGGAATCGTCGAGGCCCAGCTTGCCTTCGTCGACCAGCATCATCGCCGCAACCGACGTAACGGCTTTCGACATCGAATAGATCTGGAAAATCGTGTCCGGCGTCATCGGTTGCCCCGTGTCGGGGTCCCGCACGCCGAAGCATTCGAAATGGACTGGCTCGCCGTGTTGTTGGATCAGCAGGATGCCGCCAGGAATCTTGCCGGTCGTGATCTCATTGCGAATGGTGTCGCCAAGTCGCTTCAGGGCCGCGGGTGAAAGAGTTCCTACAGCCGGCGTTTCGGTTTCGGCGCGCAGCTCAAACGCGCAGCCGAGGGCCAGGGAAATTGCCAGCGCTGCCGCGGCAAGGCAGCGCAGTGCGGTGTTTCCAGTTTGCCATCGTTTCATAGACGAGCAGCTTAAGGGTCCGCTGGATGCGCTGGCGTTCCGAAGGCGTCTGCTCCAGCAGCACGAAGAACGTCATGCTTGCGGCCGATGACCATATAGCAGCCGCCGACGTTTTCCAATTGATTGCCGAGGTCAACGGCGATGCGGGGACGAGCTTCCTGCACCCACAACGTGGATCCGCCATGCCGCTGCGATCGGATCCTTCGGGGTGGTGAACGGTCGTATCACTCGCTACGAGTTCCACGTACGACCAGCGTCCTCGTGCGAAACTGTCCGCTTAGGGGCAATCGCGTCATTCTTGGCTTATTCGCCGAATGTCTGCTTATCCCGTAACAGCGGCGGAATAGCGGATATACTGCAACCGCTGCTTGGGGCCAGGAGCGGACCTTGGTCCGATCAATCTCTCGGTGCAGGTTCGATGCGTGGCCTGAGTTGGAGAACCATAAGCAGTTCATCGTAGTATTCGCTTCCGACCTTCAGGGCCCGCCGCTCCAATCCGTATTCCTCGAAGCCCGCCGCGCCGTAAAGCCGATGCGCGGCAGCGTTTGAAGCCACCACTGTCAGACAAACGTCTTCAACGAGCGGCCGGGCGTGTTCGACGACTTGATTCACGAGGGCCGCAGCCAGTCCTGTACCACGCGCTTCCGGCCGGACATACATCCCCCACAGCACGCCCTTGTGCTGTAGCTTGACGCCATCTTGCACGCGGAAGCCAGCCAGACCGACGAGAGGCGAACTGTTCACCCAGCCGCCAAACACCGTGTTCGTCTTCAGGCGTTCCTCCCACCATGAGGTCGGTTTATCGACCTCATGCTCCCAGGAGGAGGCGAAGGCCTCGGGGTGAGCCTTTAAGCCTTCAAGGCGCAGGTCACGATAGTCAGCGGTGTCGCGCGCCTCCAAGCGGCGTATCTTGATCGAAAACGTCGGAGGTAAGGCGATGGGCTTGGCCATCGTCTCATATACGTGTCGTTAGTGTGTGCCTGCAACGGGTCACTCGCGTCATTTTCGGTCGATCCGCCGGATGTCTGCTTATCCCTGACAGCGGCGGAATAGCGGATATCCTGCAACCGTTGCTTGGGGCTAGAACCTGACATGTGCGTTGGGAGACGATATGGTCGGTCGAGTCCGACGGAAACTGGGGAAAGGCGGCTATGCCAAGCACGCGCATCACGACAGGAATTTGGGTCAGAGGGAGCGAAGCTATAGCAATTGACGCCGTTCAGAGGGCCCTGCTTACTTCGTTGAATATCCCAGACTACGATCGAGACATTGTGCTCGACGTCTACGAATCGTACCAGCGAATTATTCCAACGGGTCGATCGAACCGATACACCCGCGTCGAAATCACAATGTTTTCCGGACGGTCGCTGGACGCTAAGAAAGCGCTCTATCGCGCAGTGGTCGAAAACTTGAAAGTGCTAGGTGTTCCTCCGAGTGAAATTAAGATCGTCCTGATCGAAATTCCTCCTGAAAATTGGGGGCTGCGTGAGGGGCTGCCCGCCTCTGAAATCGATCTTGGCTTTAAAGTGAACGTCTGATGTCCCGTCCTGCTGACGGACACTGGTGCGCTTCATCGGCAATAGGATTGGTCGAGGTGGGATGGAAATCTTAGACCTTCACGACCAGCCGGATCGCTCAGCTCTCCTGGCGCTCAACAATTTAAACGCGCGAGAAACGTCTTTGCTGACAATGGAGCGGTTTGACCAGCTGGTTGGGGCAGCCGGCGTTGCTCTGTATTGTTCACCAGCAGCCGCATTGTTGTTGGCGTTTGAGGAATCGGACGACTACGATGGCCGCCATTTCCTTTGGTTTCGTGGCCGGTTCGATCGATTTATCTACATCGATCGTGTCATCGTCGCTGCATCGTTTCGGCGACACGGACTGGGGCGTTTGCTCTACGCCGACGTTTTCCGACGGGCGCAGCAACTTGGGTGCAATACGATTGTTTGCGAGGTTAACGTTGAGCCCCCGAATCCAAGCTCAGACCAATTTCACAAAGCCCTAGGCTTCGAAGAAGTCGGTCGAGCAACTATGGAGAACGGCGCTAAGACCGTGCGCTATCTTTCCGTGGCTTTGAGTGCTGGGTGCACAGCCAAGACCTAGTGCGGCACGTCGGCTTAGGGTCAGACTCGGTCATTCGGCGATGTTGGCGCGATGTCCGGTTTGCCCGAAAGCGGACGCGGCTGAGCGATTTATGCTAGCGGTGTCCGACCCGCCACTTCACTTCTTCACGGTCTTCGCCTGCACCTTCGGCGGTGCTGGCGCCTTCTTGGGCGCGGCCTTCGCGTTGTCGACGGCGGTGTTGATGTCATCGATCAGCTTCGACACGCGCGCGGCATTGCTGCCGAGGTCGGCCTCGAAATAGCGCGAGGCGGAGCGGATATCGACCCGCGAGTCCTCGCCGTCGGGCGTGACGCGGATCGCGACGTCCTCACGAAAGCCCATGATCGGCGTGCGTGCCACCGCCTCGATGCGGCCGACGCGGCGCGGCGGCGTCGGCGGGCGCTCATCGATGATGAGCCATTTACGCCGGTTCACCAGTTGCAGCGTGACCGCGTAAGCGCGGTCCACCGGCACTTCGAGCTCGACGGTCTCGATATCGGGATAGGCGCGGCGCTGCTGCTCGGAGGAGTATAGCCCGGCATAGACGGCTGAATTGGTGTCATCACTGGTGCGCAGGCGCGCCAGCGCTTCGAACCGGGGCGGATCGATCGGGTCGGTGGTGATGTCGTGGATCGGCGGCAGCCGGCGATATTGCACGGCGAGATAGGCGGGATAGGCAAGCACCAGCGCGTTGATCAGGAAGGCCAGAAGGATGCGGCCCATGCCGCGCGAACCGTTCTGCCAGATTGCGGCGAACGCGGCGAAGCCGAGCAGGATCGAAAGACCGGCGAACGCCAGTGCGCCGAAGAAGGTCGCCAGCGCCGGCTTCATCTCCAGGAAGCCGAAGCGGACGATGAGGATCGAGACCAACACCGCGACGGCGGAGAAGATCGCGAGGTTGCGTGCCCAGGTGGCGAGGCTGGACACCGGCTCCGACTGGTAGGGAACGGAAAACCTGCGGGCCATCGTCGAAAATCTGCCGCCTGAGACGTTGCCAAGCCGAGAGAGCACCCGGCTGTTGCCAGCCCGTGTGAGACCACGAACCTGCGGCAAATTCAAGGGAATTTGGGCGTGCCGTCGTGCTGACTTCCCTTCTCCCCTTGTGGGAGAAGGTGGCGCGAAGCGCCGGATGAGGGGTTGTCTCCGCGGGCAACGGCGTTCGCGGAGACAACCCCTCACCCGAATGAGTGTAGGGCCGCCATTGGCGCTGCCCTCTCCCACAAGGGGAGAGGGCGCATCAATGACGCCGCCGATCTCTTCTCCCACAAGGGGAGAACGTGCAGAGTCTTACGCCGCTGGCGTCGGGAGGCTGTAGCTCTTGAACTGATCGCGCAGCGCGGTCTTCAGGATCTTGCCGGTCGCGGTGTGCGGAATGCCGTCGACGAAGACGACGTCGTCGGGCATCCACCATTTCGCGATCTTGCCGTCCATGAATTTCAGGATCTCCTCACGCGTCGCCTGCTGGCCCTGCTTGAGCTGTATGATCAGCAGCGGACGCTCGTCCCACTTCGGATGGTGCACGCCGATCACGGCCGCTTCGGCCACGGCCGGATGGCCGACCGCGAGGTTCTCCAGGTCGATCGACGATATCCATTCGCCGCCGGACTTGATCACGTCCTTGGAACGATCGGTGATCCGCATATAGCCGTGCGCATCGACCGTCGAGACGTCGCCGGTGTCGAAATAGCCGTCTTCGTCGAGGATGTTGCTGTCGACACGGAAATAGGCCCTGGCGATCGACGGGCCCGAGACCTTGAGCCGGCCGAAGGTCTTGCCGTCCCACGGCAGTTCCTTGCCGGCATCGTCGGTGATCTTCATCTGGACGCCGAACGGCGGGTAGCCCTGCGTCTGCAGGACGTCGAGCCGCTCCTCGCCCGTGCGTTCCCCGAACGGCGGCTTCAGCGCCGCGACGGTGCCGATCGGGCTCATCTCGGTCATACCCCAGGCGTGGCGCGGTTCCACGCCCATCTTGAGGAAGGCCTCGATCATCGAGCGCGGCATCGCCGAGCCGCCGCATATCACCATCTGCAGGTGGGGCAGCTTCAGGTTGTTGGCGGCCATGTGCTGCAGCAGCATCAGCCACACCGTCGGCACGCCGGCGGTGTGCGTCACCTTCTCCGTATCCAGCAATTCATAGACCGAGGCGCCGTCGAGCTTCGGCCCGGGCATCACGAGCTTGGTGCCCATCGAGGGCGCAGAGAAAGCGATGCCCCAGCTATTGGCATGGAACAGCGGCACCACCGGCAGCATTGTATCGTTTGCGGATGTGCCCAGCGCATCCTTGTTGTTGGCCATGAGCGCATGCAGCACGTTGGAACGGTGCGAATACAATACGCCTTTGGGGTCGCCCGTGGTGCCCGACGTGTAGCACATCGCCGCTGCGGTGTTCTCGTCGAACGTCTTCCACTGGAACTTGCCGTCGGACGCCGCGATCCAGTCTTCATAGGCGACCGCGTTCTTCAGCGTCGTCTCCGGCATGTGCGCCTTGTCGGTCAGCACGATATAGCGCTCGACGCTCGGAAGCTTGTCCGCGATCTTCTCCAGCACCGGCACGAAGGTGAGGTCGGTTATGACCACGCGGTCCTGGGCGTGGTTGACGATCCAGGCGATCTGCTCCGGGAACAGGCGAGGATTGACGGTATGGCAGATCGCGCCGATCCCCATGATGCCATACCAGACTTCGAGATGGCGCCAGGTGTTCCAGGCGATGGTGGCGACGCGGTCACCGAGCTTGATGCCGTCACGCTCCAGGCTCTGCGAGACCTTCAGCGCGCGCGCATGGATTTCCGCATAGTTGGTGCGATGGATCGGGCCTTCGACCGACCGGGTCACGACCTCCTGTGTGCCGTGATACTTCGCCGCGTGCTCGATGATCCGGTGACACAGCAAAGGCCAGTCTTGCATCAAACCCAGCATACGCACGTCCCTCCTCAGTGTTCTTCTCTCGCATGACCCGCCAGCCAGAAAGTATGGCGAGCCAGCCCAATCACGAAACTGACATGAACTGTAGCGCGGAGAAAGCAAGCCGAAAATCCACTTATGGCGCGTTTGGCCGCACCGGAATGGTACTGATTACCACTGTGGCCGTATTGGTCGGGATGCTGGCCGAACCCGCAATGGCAGCCCGCAGGTCGGCCCTGTTTCCCTGGCCGGACCTGTTCGCTCCGCCCCGGCCAAGGCCGCATCGGGCCGTCCATCGGACAGCAGTGGTGCCGTTGCCAAAGCCTCGCCCGGCCGAGGCGCCAGCAACGAGGCCGCCCGAACCGCCGGCAACCGCCGAAAGGGCGCCCTCGGCCGACCATGGCAAGGCCGCCGAAAAGGCGCCACCGGCGGACCACGGCAAAACCGCTGATAAGGCTCCCGACGACAAGGCTGCCGAGCAGGCTCCTCCGCCACCCTCGGCCTGCCGGCTGGCGCTGACGGAGGAGATCGCCATTGCGCCAAGCGTCCCCGACATCCGTGGTCCGGGCGCCTGCGGCGGCGAGGATCTGGTGCGGCTGGAGGCGATCGTGCTGCCCGACAAGCGAAAGGTTTCGCTGAAGCCGGCAGCGGTCCTCCGCTGCACCATGGCCGCCACCATCGCCGATTGGGTGCGCTCCGACATCGCGCCGCTGGTCGCCGGGCTCGGCAGCACGGTCAGCGAGCTCGACAATCTCGATTCCTTCGAATGCCGCGGCCGCAACGGCGTCCCCGGCGCGCAGCTTTCCGAGCATGGCCGCGCCAATGCGCTCGATGTACGTGCTTTCAAGCTGGCGAACGGTCGCTCGATCCTGCTCACCGACCGTAGCGTGCCGCGCGATCTGCGCGAGAGCATGCTGCACTCGGCCTGCACCCGCTTCACGACCGTGCTGGGGCCCGGCTCCGACGCGTACCATGAGGACCACATCCATCTCGACCGGATGGAGCGGCGAAACAACTATCGGATCTGCCAGTGGGACGTCCTGGACCCGCTGCCGGCCGTCGCCCCGTTGTTGCCGGCCGAGCGCCCTGGGGAGGCGCCGCCGCGCCAGGTCGCAGCCAAGGACAACCCGAAGGCCGACGCCAAGAGCGGCGCCAAGACCGACAGCAAGCCGGATGGGTCCAAATCGGAAAATACGAAGTCGGAAAATACGAAGCTGGAAAACAAGAAGTCGAAAAATACGAAGTCGGACGATGCGAAGCGGGATGCCGGCGATTCCGACAGTATGGAATCAAAGCGTGCAGCGACCAAACCACAGCCAACAAAAAAGCGCCGGCAAAACCGGCGCTTTTGATCGCGTCTTCCGCGAACGAACTACTGCATCATGGCGTTGCCGCCGCCCTGCAGGGCCATCTTCGAATTGAACGGCGAGTCGCCGTGCTTCGGTTCCAGCACGACCACGACGGTGCCGAGGCCGACGCGGTCGTAGAGGTCGATGACGTCTTCGTTGGTCATGCGGATGCAGCCCGAGGAGATCGAGGCGCCGATATATTCCGGCTGGTTGGTGCCGTGGATGCGGAACAGCGTGTCCTTGCCGCCGGAGTAGAGATAGAGCGCGCGCGAACCCATCGGATTGTCAGGTCCCGGCGCGACATAGGTCGGAACGCCGAGCCGGGAGATTTCGCCGGGGGTCGGATGCCAGGCCGGCCACTCGGTCTTGCTGCCGACCTTGGCAATGCCGGACCATGCCATGGCTTCCTCGCCGACGGTGATGCCGTAGCGGATCGCCTTGCCGTCTCTCTGCACGAGGTAAAGATAGTGGTTGTCGGAGTCCACCACGATGGAACCCGGCGCCTCCTTGCGGTGGTAATCCACAATGGCGCGGCGGAACGGCTCGGCGACCGGAACTTTCGCGTAGGTGGTTTTCGCCAGCAGGTCCTTGTCGTGCTGCTTGAAATTGGCGGTGTTGACGGCCTCGTAGGTTGTGGCCTGCATGCAACCCGACAACATCAGGCCTGCGGCCAGAATTCCCAGCGTAACTTTCAGCGACGACATTTGCACTTCCGTTGAAAACCTGCGTTCGCAGCGCGGAACTGCGCCCCAAATCGCCACGATTCCATCATCTCATTGATCGCATTATTGCCGAAACCTGCCGCTATTCCCAGCGTTTAGAGACCTATCCCGCGCTGCGGGACTTCTGCTGTGGCTTTTTTGCCGCAAATCCTACCGCCGGCGGCCGATTTCTGTGCAGATCAGCAACGGTTGCCAAGTCCGGGCCATGCCGGAGCCACGTCGCCGCCACGAATATGGATAGGCGATTAATGCGCCGGTCATGAAGCCCTTGCCAGAATCGCGTTTAGTCCTGTTGGGTGCGCCGGTGCCCGGTTCCGGAGTTGCTGATGCTGTCGGTGTTCGTTCCTTTCGATCTCGCGCTGAAAAAGGCCGTTTCCCCCGATCTCGCGGCGCTGCCGGAGAACACGGTCTGGATCGACATGGTCAAGCCGACACCGGAGGAGGATCGCGCCGTGGAGCGGCTGACTGGGATCGCGGTGCCGACCCGGGAGGACATGCAGGAAATCGAGATTTCCAGCCGGCTCTATATCGAGAATGGTGCGCGTTACATGACGGCGACGCTGATGTGCCATTCCGACACCGACATGCCCCGCACCACGGCGGTCACCTTCATCCTGGCGGGCCATCGACTGGTGACCGTGCGCTACGAACAGCCGAAACCATTTGCGCTGGTCGAGACCAAGCTCGGGCGGTCCTGCGCGCCCACCATCAACGGCGAGATGGTGCTGATGGAATTGCTCGATGCGGTGATCGACCGCTGCGCCGACATCCTGGAGCGTGCCGGTGCCGAGATCGACCAGGTCTCCCACGACATCTTCGAACCGGAGAGCGAGCGCCACGGCCATGCCAAGCAGTATTCGCGGATCCTGATCGAGATCGGGCGCAAGGGCGACCTGACCTCGAAAGTGCGCGAAAGCCTGGTTTCCATCGGTCGCGTCGTCACCTTCATGTCGGCGGTGATCGAAGGCGTCAAATGGTCCAAGGACATGCGCGAGCAGCTCAAGACCATGCAGCGCGACGTCGCCTCGCTGACCGACCACGCCTCCTATCTCTCCAGCAAGATCACCTTCACGCTGGACGCCATGCTCGGCGTGGTCAATCTCGAGCAGAACAACATCATCAAACTGTTCTCGGTGATGGCCGTGGTGCTGATGCCGCCGACGCTGATTGCCTCGATCTACGGCATGAACTTCAAGGCGATGCCGGAACTCGACTGGCCGCACGGCTATCCGATCGCGCTGGTGCTGATGCTGATCGCCGCGATCGTGCCGTACTGGATTTTCAAATGGAAGAAGTGGCTCTAGGAACCAGCCCGAACGGGTCGCAAGCCGAACATGAAAATTAGGGATATTCTTCGGCTATTGGAGGAAGAAGGCTGGTTTCTTGTCGCGACGCGCGGCAGCCATCGACAATACAAGCATCCCGTCCGGCCCGGCCGCGTAACAGTAGCGGGTAAGCCATCCGATGACCTTGCGCCGGGAACTCTGAACAGTATCTTGAAACAGTCGGGTCTAAAGGAGCGGGACTGATGCGCTACGCAGTCGTGATCGAGAAGGCGAACGGCAATTATTCCGCCTATGTTCCGGATTTGCCAGGCTGCGTTGCTACCGGTGATACGGTTGCGAATGTTGAGAGCGAAATCCGCGAGGCGATTCGGTTCCATCTTGAAGGATTGCGGGCGGACGGCCTTGCGGTTCCAGAGCCGACCAGCATCGCTGAATACGTCGAAACATAGGCAACAGAGCTGCCGCAATTCCTCCGCGAATCCTCCGCTAAAATTTGAGTGTTGCGCTGAACGTTTGAGCGAAACTTTGCTGCGATAACCCCCGGCCTCAAGCCGGAGGACAGCAATGGTTGAGAAGATCATAACGCCACGGCGTAACATCATCGACTTCGCGCGCTATCAGCAGGACCGCAAGGCCGGAAAGATGCAGGCACTATCGCCGCGCATCTGCCGCCACTGCGGCGCTGCCCTGCTCGATGGCGAAAACGAAGACGAGTGCTCGAGCGCGTTCAACACCAGCGCGCAACGAGTCGTAGAGAAGCCGCGGAAGTTCTACGCGGATTGATGGCCAGGACGGCCGCTTAACGAGTGCAAGCAAAGCAATCCAGAAGACGACGGCGGAAACGGTCTGGATTGCTTCGTGCCCTCGCTTGTTCCCAGCAGCAATCGCCAATCCTACACGTGCTGGCCACCATTGATGTGGATCTCGGCGCCGTTCACGTAGGAACTGGTTTCGGTGCACAGGACGTAGATGATCTTGGCGACTTCGTCGGGCGTGCCCAGGCGATGCATCGGGATCTGCTGCTCGACGATCTTCTCGGTGCCCGGTGACAGGATCGACGTGTCGATCTCGCCCGGCGCGATCGAGTTGACGCGGACGCCGACGCGGCCGAAATCGGACGCCATCTCGCGCGTCAGTGCCGCGAGCGCTGCTTTCGAGGTGGCGTAGGCCGCGCCCGCGAACGGATGCACGCGGGAGCCGGCGATCGAGGTGACGTTCACCACCGCGCCCTTGGCGGTCTTCAATTCGTTGATCAGCCCACGCGCCAGCATGATCGGCGCAAAGAAGTTGACGCGGAAGACATGCAGCCAGGTGTCGATATCGGTGTCCATGGTGCCGAGCCGCGCACCGCCCGGACCCTTGGGCGAGATCGCCGCATTGTTGACCAGCGCGTGCAGCTCGTCGTTTTCCAACCGTCTGCGGATTTCGGAGATCGCGCGCACGGTGTCGTCATGGTCGCCGAAGTCGACCTCGATGTGATCCTCGGGTCCGGCGCCCCAGGGGCAAACTTCCGGAAAGGCGTGCCGCGAGCAGGTGATGACGCGCCAGCCGGCCGAGGAGAAGCGGATCGCGGTGGCATGGCCGATGCCGCGGCTGGCGCCGGTCAGGAGTAGCGTGCGGCGCGGCGCGTTCGATGTGTTCGGCATTGGACGGTTCTCTCGTTCTTCGTCATGCCCGGCCTTGTGCCGGGCATCCACGTGTTCGGACTGGCTCGAAACTGAGACGTGGATGGCCGGGACCAGCCCGGCCATGACGGTCTGAGTCTTACGGATAAAGCCTTACTTTGGACCAGGCCTGGCCTTCGCCTTCGCGGCGGAATTCGATGCGGTCGTGCAGGCGGTAGGGGCGGTCGTGCCAGAACTCGAAGCTGACAGGCGTGATGCGCCAGCCGCTCCAGCCCGGCGGGCGCGGCACGTCGCCGATCACATATTTTGCGGCGACTTTCGCGATCGCCTGCTCGAAAGCGAAACGGCTCTCCAATGGCTGCGACTGCTTGCTGGCCCAGGCGCCGAGCTGCGCCTGCTTCGGGCGTGTCGCGAAATAGGCGTCGGCTTCGGCGTCGCTCACCGGCGACACGTTGCCGCGGATGCGCACTTGCCGGCGCAACGATTTCCAGTGGAATAGTAAAGCGGCCTTAGGATTTGCGGCGAGTTCGCGGCCTTTGGGGCTGGCAACGTGGCTGTAGAACACGAAGCCATCCGCGTCATAGCCTTTCATCAGCACCATCCGCACGTCCGGCAGCCCGTCCGGATCGACGGTTGCGAGCGCCATCGCGTTGGGATCGTTCGGCTCGGACTTGGCTGCTTCGGCGAACCATTCGGTGAACAGCGCAAATGGCTCCTCGGCGGCGGTAAAATCACCCGATGTTAACGGTGTGGGGTGTTTGATGGAGGTCGTGTCTGTCATGTCAGGAGTCCAGCGTTGCGTCCGTCGGCCTCAAAGCGCGCGTTACTCGCCCTATATAGGGCATGGGGACGCTTTGGCCTATCGGCGATCCGCCCGGCGGGGACGGTGATGACACTGGTTCTAATCGGCTTAGGGGCTGGCGGCTGCGCTCTGTCGCGTGGTGACAGTTTCGCCCGGCTGGACGACAAGGATATCACCGGCGCGCTCGGCGCGACCCATGTAAAGACATCGGCGCCGACCGAAGGCGACCTCGCCTTTGCCCGCAACGCCGCCTCCGACGTGCTGACCAAGGGCGACAAGGATTCCAGCCAGGCCTGGGAAAATCCGGAGACCGGCGCGCGCGGCTCGGTGACGCCGCTGTCGCAGGCTTACGCTGCCGAGGATGGACGGACCTGTCGGGATTTCCTGGCGAGCTACGTCAACGGCCGGACCGAGAGCTGGCTGCAGGGAGCGGCCTGCAAGGCCGGACGCGGACGCTGGGAGGTCCATAGTCTGAAACCCTGGCGGTCCTGATCACTGAAAGCAGTTGCAAAAATGCCACTGCGCCCCCAAATGACACCTAGGTGGGCGACAAGCCCGAAAAATTCAGGTCTGATTTCCCGTGAAGGAGACGTGACGGATGCGCGACCCCTATGAGGTCTTGGGGGTGCCGCGGAGCGCCAGCGCTGCCGCGATCAAGAGCGCCTATCGCAAGCTTGCCAAGAAGCATCATCCCGACAGCAACAAGAACGATCCGAAGGCTGCGGAGCGTTTTGCCGAGATCAACTCGGCCAACGAAATCGTTGGCGACGAGGAGAAGCGCAAGCAATTTGACCGCGGCGAGATCGACGCCGAGGGCAAGCCGCGCTTCCAGGGCTTCCCCGGCGGAGGCTTTGGGGGTGGCGACCCGCGTGGCCATGCCGGCCCGGGCGGGTTCGAAACCTATACGTTCCGCAGCGGCGGAGGCGGCATGGAAGGCGGCGCGGGCGGCTTCGAGGATATCCTCAACAACATGTTCGGCGCCGGTGCGCGTGCGCGCAGTGGCGCCCGCCAGTTTGAGTTCGACACCGGCGGCGTCGGCCTCGACCTCGACCTCAGCGTCGCCATGACGGTGTCGCTGGAGGAGGCGGCGAACGGCGCCGAGAAGCGCGTCCGCCTGCCGACAGGCAAGGAACTCAACGTCAAGATTCCCGCCGGCGTCAGCTCCGGCCAGCAGATCCGGCTGAAGGGGCAGGGCGAGACGGCGGCCGGCCATCGTCCCGGCGATCTCCTGATCACCGTGACGATCGCGCCGCATCCCTTCTTCAAGGTCGACGGCAACGATCTCAGGATCGAGCTGCCGATCACGCTGTACGAGGCGGTGCTGGGCGGCAAGGTCCGGGTGCCGACGCTCAGTGGCGCGGTCGAATTGTCTATCCCCAAGAACACCTCAAGCGGGCGGACGTTTCGGCTGAAGGGCAAGGGTCTGCCGAAGTCGGGCGGCGGGGGCGATCTCTATGCCACCACCCGCATCATCCTGCGCGACGGGAACGATGCCGAGCTGGAAGCATTGATGCAGAAGTGGCGCGACCAGCATCCTTACAATCCCCGCAGCGATCTTGGCTGAGGGTGCGGCCTCGAGAGGGGGACCAGCGCTATACCAAACCCCAATCGAGGCCGCGAGCGCCGATCGGCGGATCGAACGCTGGCGTGATATCGCGGGAACATCCGGTGCGATTCTGAGACGCGCCGATGTCCTTATTCCAGATTTTCGATGACGGAATTGGGACATCGGGTGAGTACGCGTGATGTAGATGCCCGCAGCGTCCGCTGAGCCTCCACGGTGGCCTTGCGCCGATTGGCGTGGGCTATCGGTGTATCGAAGATGGCTATCGTTGTGTGGAAGACACACAGGCGGGCGTTTTTGCAAAACCCGGGATCGTCCGGTCTTCAGAATTGCCGCGCACGAACTACATAAGTCGTGCGATGGCGCTTTGCGCTGTCGCAGCCCTCCTTGGGCGTTTCCTCCCTAGACTTGGGCCGCTTGCCTTCGCAAGTGGCCCTTTTTTCTTAGAGGTGGCCAGTAACGATCGTGTCGGCTCAGTCCGTAGCCCGGATGAAGCGAAGCGCAATCCGGGGCCGGTCGATCCGCGCACGATCCACTGAGTTTTCTCGCGAGAGGTTATCCGCTGGTTATGCTACAAGCAAAGCCCTCACCAGTGTAACTTCACCATCATGGTCCGGTATCGGCGTAACTTTCTCCCTGGCGGAATCTTTTTCTTCACCCTGACGCTGGATGATCGCAGCTCGTCTGCACTGGTGGACCATGCCTCGCTGCTGCGCGCGGCGTTCCGAAAGACCCGCAACGAGCGACCGTTTGCTCTCGATGCCGTCGTTGTTCTTCCCGATCACCTGCACGCCATCATGACCCTGCCTGAGGGGGATGCGGATTTCTCGGATCGATGGCGCCGAATCAAGTCTGCCTTCACCCGCAGTGTCGTGGCCGCGGGTGTCCCGCTCTCACGCGACCACCGCGGCGAATACGCTCTTTGGCAGAAGCGCTTCTGGGAGCATACGATCCGCGACGAACGCGATTTCGAGCGCTGCGCCGATTACATCCATTTCAATCCGGTCAAGCATCGACTGGTCTCTTCGCCAGCCGATTGGCCGTTTTCCTCATTACATCGCTATGCTCGTGCTGGAATATTGCCCCGGGACTGGGGAGGCTATGGCGAGGCGGACCGTGGGAACTTTGGGGAGCGAGCGGATTGACCTGCATACAGGCTTTGTAGCCCGGGTGAAGCGCAGCGTAACCCGGGGATGGCCTCTCCGTCCTGGGAGCGGAGTCGCGGGCTGCGCTACCTACCCCGGGTTGCGCTGCGCTCCACCCGGGCTACGAGCGCGATCGTGCTGGCTCAGCTGCCGCTCTTTTCCATCTGGTCGTAGACGGCTTGTGCGATCTGGGTCAGGCGGTTGCGGTCGGTGCCGCCGCTGACGACATAGCCGACGCCGCGGTCCGCCCAGAACAACGCGCCTTCATTGCCGTGCGTGGCGTAACGCATCTGCGTGGTCTCGGCCTGCGCCTTCGAGGCATAGACCGTGAAGCGCTCGCCGGAGGCGCTCTCATACATCAGGAAGGAAGCCGGCCGCCCGGTAGGGCCGGGCAACAGCCGGCCGCCAACCAGTTTCAATCCCGCCGCCGACAGTTCCGGTGCGCGCACTTCCCAGCCGCAGCGCTTGGTCAGCCAGGCCTGCAGATGGGCGCGCTCATCGCCGGGCACCTCGACCGGATGGCGGACCTCGACCACGTAAAGCCGGTGCGCGTCCATCGCATCGATCGTGAAGCTCTGCAGCGGCGAGGGCGCGGCTGCCGCGCCGTGCGCGATCCAGCCGACGCCGCCGCCAGCGATGAACGCCACCAGCGTCGCGGCAATCGCGCCATAGACCAGCTTGCGCGGCTGACGCACGAGCTGCTCGATCTCGAGCCGCTTCGGCACCGCTTCATCGGCGACTGAATCGTAGCGTGCGTGCAGCACGTCGGCCATGGCCATCCACGACCGCACCCGCTCAGCGTCATCGGGGTGCGCCGCCAGCCATGCCTCGACATCGCCGCGGCGCTCCGCCGGCAATTCGTTGTCGACATAGGCGTGCAGCTCGTCCTCGGTAACGGGAATCCTGGGGTTGCTCATCGCAGTCGTCTCTGTCTAATTCTCAAGAAAAGAAATCGCCTCAACCTGATGTCATGGCTATGCATAACGCCTGCCATCACTTCACCCGCCTCAATGCCGTCGCCCGTTCGCCTTCGAGGAAGGCTTTAACGTGGGCGCGGGCCCGCGCAAGCCGGGACATCACGGTGCCGATCGGCACGCCCTGGATGTCGGCGACCTCGCGGTAACTCAGTCCTTCCAGCATCACCAGAAGCAGCGCCGCGCGTTGCTCCTCCACGAGCGTCGCCAGCGCACGCGCAATGTCGCGGCCTTCGGCCTCGGTGCCGCTGGCGTCCGGATTGTTGTCGAGCAGCGGCATGAACTGCGGCCGCCGCGCCAGCGAGCGGCGACGGTTCTTGTTGAGGTTGGTCAGGATCGTGTAGAGCCAACTCCTGACGTCGCCGCCGAGGAACAACCTTTCCGACCGCAGCGCCCGCACCAAGGTGTCCTGCACCAAATCATCGGCGATATCGGCATCGCGCGCCAGCGCCCGCGCGTAGCGGCGCAGCGCCGGGATCATGGCTTCAACACTCTGCCGGAACGCGGTCATGACACCGGATCTTCATCCTGCTTCGCTCGGACGCCTTATCCAACATAACACCTGAGTGACGTGGCTATTCCTTAGCGCGCTTTGTAGCCCGGGTGGAGCGAAGCGTAACCCGGGATTGGCCGGTCAATGCACAATCAGTGCGCAGGCTCTCCCGGGTTGCGCTTCGCTCCACCCGGGCTACAGGATCAGGCAAAATGAGCGTGAGGGGGACTGTACCGCGGTGGAGCGCTGGTGTACCTCCGAATACCAAATCCAATGCGAGAATGGACAGCGGATGGCACAGAAATCGGGTCTGATGCAGGGCAAGCGCGGCGTGATCCTTGGCGTCGCCAATAACCGCTCGATCGCCTGGGGGATCGCCAAAGCATGCCACGACGCCGGCGCGGAGATCGCGCTCACCTGGCAGGGCGATGCCCTGAAGAAGCGGGTCGAGCCCTTGGCGAAGGAATTGAACGCTCTCCTGCTCGGCCATTGCGACGTCACTGACGCCGCGACGATCGACGCGGTGTTCGACGTCGCCAGGGAGAAGTGGGGCAAGATCGATTTCGTCGTGCATGCGATCGCCTTCTCCGACAAGGACCAACTCGACGGCCGCTACATCGAGACCACGGCGGAGAATTTCTCCAAGTCGATGCTGATCAGCTGCTACTCGCTCACCGCGATCGCGCAGCGGGCGGAGAAGCTGATGACCGACGGCGGCTCGATCATCACGCTGACTTATTACGGCGCCGAGAAGTGGATGCCGCATTACAACGTCATGGGCGTGGCGAAAGCGGCGCTGGAGGCGAGCGTGCGCTATCTGGCCGCCGATCTCGGCGAGAAGAACATCCGCGTCAACGCGATCTCGGCAGGTCCGATCAAGACGCTCGCGGCGTCCGGCATCGGCGATTTCCGCTACATTCTGAAGTGGAACGAGTACAACGCGCCGATGCGGCGCACCGTCACGATCGAGGAGGTCGGCGACAGCGCGCTCTATCTGTTGTCCGATCTCTCGCGCGGCGTCACCGGCGAGGTGCATCACGTCGATTCCGGCTATCACATTGTCGGCATGAAGCGTCCCGATGCACCTGACATCTCGCTCGCCAAGGAATAGCTGCGGCTTCGATAGCAATGCCAACAATCTACTACATCCGCCATGGCGAGACGGCATGGAACGCGGAAGGCCGGCTGCAGGGCACCCTGGACATTCCGCTGAACGATCGCGGCCGCGCGCAGGCCTCCCATGCGGGCCATGTGCTCGCTGACCTTCTCGCGCGCGACCGGCTGGATCGGGTGTCGCTGCCTTACGTCTCGAGTCCGCTTGGACGGGCGCGCCAGACCATGGAGCTGGCGCGCGGCGCGCTGGAATTGCCGCCCGGCGATTATTCGCTCGACAACCGGTTGCGGGAGATCGGCTACGGCGTCTGGGAGGGCTCGACGCTGGCGGAGATGCAACTTGCCGATCCCGAGCTCTACGCCAAGCGCCAGACAGCGAAATGGACGATGGCGCCGGAGGGCGGCGAGACCTACGCCTCGGTGCAGCTTCGGGTGCGCGAGTGGTACGACACGCTCCTGGTCGACACCGTTGCCGTCGCCCATGGCGGCACCTGCCGCGCCCTGATGGTCTCGCTCGGCATCGAAACCCCTGATAGCGCCGCGGACCTCTACATCGAGCAGGGCGCCGTCTATGTGTTTCGCGACGGCGGGCTGGTGAAGTATAGTTAACCGCTTGCTCCGTCATGCCGGGTCAAGCCTGGCCATGACGAGGGAGGCATTTGACCGACTTCTCTCGCCGCGTTACGACAAACCATGTCCCACAACACCTTCGGCCATTTGTTCCGGGTCACGACCTTTGGCGAGAGCCACGGGGTCGCGATCGGCTGCGTGGTCGACGGCTGTCCGCCGCTGATCCCGCTGACGGCCGAGGACATCCAGCACGATCTCGACCGCCGCCGCCCGGGCCAGTCCCGCTTCACCACCCAGCGCCAGGAGCCGGATGCGGTGAAGATCCTGTCCGGTGTGATGGCGCATCCGGAGACCGGCGTGCAGGTGACGACGGGCACGCCGATCGGCCTCCTGATCGAGAACACCGACCAACGGTCGAAGGATTATTCCGAGATCAAGGACAAGTTCCGTCCCGGCCATGCCGACTTCACCTATGAGGCCAAATACGGCCTGCGTGATTATCGCGGTGGCGGCCGCTCCTCGGCGCGCGAGACCGCGACCCGCGTCGCCGCCGGCGCGATTGCGCGAAAAGTCCTGCCGGAGATCAAGATCCGCGGCGCGCTGGTGCAGATGGGTCCGCACAAGATCGATCGCGACAGATGGGATTGGGATGAGATTGGCCGCAACCCGTTCTTCTGCCCGGACAAGGACAAGGCGGCGTTCTTCGAAGACTATCTCGATGGCATCAGGAAGAAGGGCTCCTCGATCGGGGCGGTGATCGAGGTCGTGGCCGAGGGCGTCCCGCCAGGCCTCGGCGCGCCGATCTATGCCAAGCTCGATAGCGACCTTGCAGCCGCGATGATGAGCATCAATGCTGTGAAGGGCGTCGAGATCGGCGCCGGGTTCGGCGCGGCCGAATTGTCGGGCGAGGAGAACGCCGACGAGATGCGCACCGGCAATAACGGCGTGCGTTTCCTGTCCAACAACGCCGGCGGCATCCTGGGCGGCATCTCCACCGGCCAGCCGGTGGTGGTGCGCTTTGCGGTGAAGCCGACTTCCTCGATCCTGTCGCCGCGGCTGACCGTGGACCGCAGCGGCACCGAGACCGATATCATGACCAAGGGCCGCCACGACCCCTGCGTCGGCATTCGCGCCGTGCCGGTGGGCGAGGCGATGATGGCCTGCGTGCTCGCCGATCATTTCCTGCGGCACCGGGGACAGGTTGGATAGAACCTGACAGCACAGAGGCCGTGATGCAGATCGACATCAGGGGGATCGCAGACTGGCTGATCGACGGCGCAAGGTCGACCCCCGTTGTCACCGACATGATCTCCGAACTGTGCGGGCGCCTGGTCGCGGCCGGCATCCCGCTGTGGCGGGTCGGCTTCTTCATCCGGACGCTGCATCCCGAAATCTATGGGCGCAACTTCATCTGGAAGCCCGGCGAGCCTGTTGTCGTCGGTTCGGTTGATTTCGACATCAAGCAAACGCCGGAGTTCATGGCGAGCCCGCTTGCGATCGTCTTTGGCGAGTACAAGGAGGTGCGCTGCCGCAGCGACGATCCCGAAAGCCGCCGATTTCCCTTCCTCGACGACATGCGCGCGGAAGGCGTAACCGATTATGTGGCGATGCCGCTGCGGTTCATCGATGGCTTCACGCACGCCTCCAGCTGGACCACCAAGCAGGCGGGCGGTTTCACCGACGAGCAACTCGCTGCATTGCGATCGGTCCTGCCGGCGCTGACGCGTCTGATCGAGGTGATCGGCCTTCGCCGCGTCGCCGCGACCCTGCTTGACACTTATGTCGGCAACCGCGCCGGCACGCGCATCCTCGATGGTCATATCCGGCGCGGGCATGGCGAGACCATGCATGCGGCGATCTGGCTGTCGGATTTGCGTGGCTTCACTGCATTATCGGATCGGCTCCCGGCCGAGACCGTCGTCGACATGCTCAACCGCTATTTCGACTGCCAGGTCGCCTCGATCCGCGCGCATAATGGCGAGGTGCTCAAATATATGGGCGATGGACTGCTCGCCGTTTTCCCGATCGACGAGTACGTCGGCGATGCGCAACAGGTCTGTTCGCACGTATTGGAAGCCGCGCAGGACACGCGCGCCAGCGTCGAGGCGCTGCAATATCCGGTCGGTGACATCGTCGAGCGTTTCCGTTTCGGCGTTGCGCTGCATGTCGGAACAATTCTCTATGGCAATATCGGCGGCGGCAACCGGCTCGACTTCACCTGCATCGGCCCCGCGGTGAATCTTGCCGCGCGACTGGAGAGGATCGCCGGCCGGCTTGGCCGCACCGTCGTGGTCTCCGAAGGCTTTGCCGGCATCTGCCGTGGCGGCTGGGATGATCTCGGCGAATTTCCGATCGCAGGCTTCTCAAAGGCCCAGCGCGTCTATGGCCTGGTAGACGAGGAGTCGCAAGTTCGCCTCCTGGACTAGCGAGCACTGCGAGGCGGACGCTGGTTCGCGTGAAGAAAACGCGTCAAAACAAGAATCTAGAGCTTCGGTTTCTGATTCAATCAGAACCAGAAAATGCTCTGTTCCTCCTCGAGAGGGTGCGACAACAGAGCAAATTGAAATTAAATATTTATTGTATTATTCTCAACGTTTAATTCGATGAAATTAAATATTCTGGCAGTGCCGTGATTGTCGCAATCATTGTGAGTAACCGTTCAAATCGTGACCGAACGGCAGATCGCATCGCACCATCGGCACAGGTTCCGGTTTGCGGTCGCTGCCTTCGGTAGCATGGCTGTGCAGCGGTCCATGATTGGCCGCCCATAAAATTCAAAGTTATCGCTTCGGCATCAAGTCCATCGCCAAGGCTGCAAAGCCGCGCGTGTGTCATGCGTATTCTCTGTCGCGAGAGGACATCATGAGGTCGTTATACGAACGTTCTGGTTTGGGTCGTATCGCTCTCGGATTACACACCTGGCCCCGCACGCTCCTGCGAAGAAATCTCCAAGCGACCGATACAGACGCAGAGAACGAGCCGCTGTCGCTGCTTGCTGCACGGAATTCGTGGGAAGCTCCGCGCTTGGGCGCCGCTGCGTCGGCACCCACTGAACCTGCGGACGCCGGATTTGCAGGGGGGACAGCAGACGTCCGAACGCCGACTTCTGCAGTTGTCGAACCTGCGATGACAAATCCCGTCGTCATCCTCGGTCACGTCCCTTCAGCGAATTCGACCCCGCACATCATCGGATCTTCTACATCTCCAGCCGTCGCGCAGATTTGTGGTTGCGGCTACTTCATTGCACCAACACGGTTGCTCGATCAGAGAGCTGCCAATGCTGCGCCGGCGCAATTGAGCAGCCAGTTGCACGGCAGCCACGTGTCTGGCGGGGCAGATTTCGTGTTGACCGGTCATGCCGGGATGATGGGAGCCTCCGTCAGTGCTGACATGTCATTGGCAAACGTTGCGCCGCTCGCAAACTGGAATGCACTGTCGGGTGGAGGACCAATCCGGGATTGGGGCGTGCTGCCAGGCGGCGGAGAGACTGGCAGCGGTACCGGGAAGACTGAAATCGGAATTCTGTCCGGCTCCGTGACGAGCGCAACGCCTGCCCCTGCTGCGCGGCAGGCTGCCACGACGGCATCGCCCAACCTGCTCGCGGCCGCCGCGGCTTCCACCAATCCGATCGTCCTCGAGAACCAGAAGCAGGGAAACCCTGAGAGCGAATGGGGTATCGACGGTGCCGGCAGCTCGAATATCGAAGGTTTTGCCACCGACATCAGCATCAATCGCGGCAACCGGATCGACTTCAAGATCAACACGAATTCGTCGAACTACCGGATCGATATCTACCGCCTCGGCTACTACGGCGGCATGGGTGCTCGAAAGGTCGCCACCATTCAACACACGGGCGTGCAGAACCAGCCTGCGCCGCTACGCGACGCGTCGACCGGCTTGGTCGACGCCGGCAACTGGGCGGTCTCAGCCTCCTGGGACGTTCCGGCGGATGCCGCATCCGGCGTCTACATCGCAAAGCTCGTACGCCAGGACGGAACATCCGGCGAGAATCATATCCCGTTCATCGTAAGGGACGACAGCAGCACCAGCGATGTCGTCTTTCAGACGTCTGACACGACCTGGCAGGCCTATAACGGCTGGGGCGGGGCAAATTTCTATGGCGGCAACGGCCCAGCGACGGGTCAAGGTGCCGGGCGCGCCTACGCCGTGAGCTACAACCGGCCGATTGCCACCCGGGGCAACGTCGGAACGTTTGCAGGGCCGCAGGACTATTTGTTCGGCGCTGAATACGCGGCGATCTACTGGCTGGAGCAGAACGGTTACGACGTATCCTACATGTCGGGCGTTGACGCAGACCGTTACGGCAGTCTGCTCCTCAACCACAATCTCTACCTCGACGTAGGTCACGACGAATACTGGTCAGGGCAACAACGCGCCAACGTCCAGGCGGCCCGCGATGCGGGCGTCAATCTCGCGTTCTGGAGCGGCAACGAGATGTATTGGCGCACGCGCTGGGGCAACAGCATCAGCAGCGGCGCCACGCCCTATCGCACCTTGATCTCCTACAAGGAGACGTGGTCACCCGGAGCGTCGATCGATCCGAGCAACGAGTGGACCGGGACGTTCCGTGACCCGCGCCTCAGCCCGCCGGCGATCGGCGGAGGAATCCCAGAGAATGCCTTGATCGGACAGATGTTCCAGGTCGATGATGTCGGCCAGGGCAACCTGCAGGCGATCAAAATTCCCTATGACGACGCCAATCTGCGCTTCTGGCGCAACACCAGCGTTGCCAATCTTCAGCCGGGACAGACAGCGACGCTGACCAAGAACTATCTCGGCTATGAGTGGGACGAAGCGGTCGACAATGGATTCGATCCCGCGGGCCTGGTGCGGCTGTCCTCGACGACGGTTCCGGTCAGCACCTATCTGCTTGACTACGGCAACACAACCGGAAGCGGGACCTCAACCCATAACCTGACGCTCTATCGCGCGGCGAGTGGCGCATTGGTCTTCGGCGCCGGAACGGTCTACTGGGCCTGGGGCCTGAGCGACAATCACGATCTGGCGGCAACGCCCACCGATCCTCGCGTGCAGCAGGCGATGATCAACCTGCTCGCCGACATGGGCATCCAGCCGGGCACGCTCCAGCCGGGGATGATTGCCACTACGGCCTCGGCGGACACGACCCGCCCAACCTCCACCATCAACGCACTGGCAAGTCTTGTTGCCGGCAACGTTGTCACGATTTCCGGTACGGCAGCGGATCTTGGCGGCGGCGTGGTTGCCGGCGTGGAAGTCTCGACAGACGGCGGAGCGAGTTGGCACCCTGCCATCGGCGACGAGACGTGGACCTACACCTGGTCGCCGCAGGTTGCCGGGACCTACACCATTTTGTCTCGTGCGGTAGACGACAGCATCAATCTTGAAGCGCCTTCGGCGGGTCGCTCGGTGACCGTCACGGCTCCGAACTACATCACGCTCTTTCCGGGCTCGGCCACCCCCGACACCGTCAACACCACGGATGCAAGCGCCGCTGAACTGGGCGTGAGGTTCCAGACGGCGATTGCCGGCACCATGAGCGGCGTCCGCTTCTACAAGAGCAGCCAGGATACGGGCACCCACACCGGCTCACTCTGGACGAGCACCGGAACCTTGCTCGCAACCGCAACCTTCACAAACGAAACTGCCACCGGCTGGCAGAGCGTGGTTTTCTCCAGCCCGGTTACGCTGACGCCCGGCGCGACCTATGTCGCTTCCTATCACACGAATGTCGGCCACTATTCCTCCAGCGCGAACTACTTCACGGGCAACGTGACGAGTGGCCCGCTGACCGCTCCCGGGAGTGGCAATGGCGTCTATACCTACAGCAGCAACAGGGCGTTCCCGACCAGCACGTTCTCGGCGACAAATTTCTGGGTTGACGTCATGTTCAACCCCTCCACGGCCAACATTGCGCCGGTGGCAGTGAATGACGCCGGCCCGACCGCGACACGCGATTTGGCCATGACGATTGCAGCATCGTCCCTGACGGCCAACGACAGCGATCCCAACGGTGATTCACTGGTCGTCACCGCGGTGAGCGGAGCGACGAACGGCACCGTCGTCCTCAACACGCAATCCAATCCGCAGAACAACACCATCACGTTTACGCCCAATGCCGGCTACACCGGTCCGGCGAGCTTCGCCTACACGATCTCCGATGGGCGCGGCGGTACGGCGTCGGCCACTGTCAACTTTACGGTGGCGCTGCCCGGAGCCGCTCCCGTCAGCCTGTTCAGCGCGTCAAGTACACCGGCGCAGACCAACCTCAATGATGGGTCCCAGCTCCAACTCGGGATGAAGTTCACGTCCTCGGTCGCCGGGCAGATCACGGCGCTCAGATTCTATCGCAGCCCGGGTGACACCGGCATCAACACCCTCGATCTCTGGACCTCGACAGGCACCCGCCTTTCCACCGCCACCTTTAGCAGCACGTCAGCCAGCGGCTGGCAGACCGTCACGCTGCCATCAGCGGTTTCGATCACCGCCAACACCACCTATATTGCTTCCTATCACACCACCGGCGCCTATGTGGCGACCAACAGTTACTTCACCGCGGCCGTCACGAATGGTCCGCTGACCGCGCCTTCCACCACGACCGCCGGCGGCAATGGTGTTTATGCCTATGGTGGCACCAGCACATCCGGCATCTTCCCGACCAACACCTACAACGCCGCAAACTATTGGGTCGATGTCGTGTTCACGCCGTCGTCTGGCGCCGGCAACCAGCCGCCGGTTGCGAACAACGACAGCGGCTATACCACCACGCAGAATACCGCGGTGACCATTGCCGCATCGGCCCTGCTTGCCAATGATACCGATCCGAATGGCGATCCGCTGACGATCACGGGCGCGAGCGGCGCGGTCAACGGCACCGTCAGCTTCAACGCCCAGACCAACGTCGTCACCTTCACGCCGACCACCGGGTACACCGGCGCGGCGTCCTTCACCTATGCCATCTCCGATGGGCGCGGCGGCACCGCGAGTGCAACGGCGAATTTGACGGTGAACCCTCCAGCCAACCAGCCGCCGGTTGCGAACAACGACAGCGGCTATACCACCACGCAGAACACCGCTCTTACCGTCGCCGCATCGGCCCTGCTTGCCAACGATACCGATCCGAATGGCGACCCGCTGACGATCACGGGCGCAAGCGGCGCGGTCAACGGCACCGTCAGCTTCAATGCCCAGACCAACGTCGTCACCTTCACGCCGACCACCGGATACACCGGCGCTGCGTCGTTCAACTATGCCATCTCCGATGGGCGGGGCGGAACCGCGAGTGCAACGGCGAATCTGACGGTGAGCCCGGCAGCCAACCAGCCGCCGGTTGCGAACAATGACAGCGGCTACAGCACCACGCAGAACACGGCTCTGACCATCGCCGCATCGGCCCTGCTTGCCAACGACACCGATCCGAATGGCGACCCGCTGACGATCACGGGCGCAAGCGGCGCGGTCAACGGCACCGTCAGCTTCAACGCCCAGACCAACGTCGTCACCTTCACGCCGACCACCGGATACACCGGCGCCGCGTCGTTCACCTATGCCATCTCCGATGGGCGCGGCGGCACCGCGAGTGCAACGGCGAATCTGACGGTGAGCCCGGCAGCCAACCAGCCGCCGGTTGCCAACAACGACAGCGGCTACAGCACCACGCAGAACACGGCTCTGACCATTGCCGCATCGGCCCTGCTTGCCAATGATACCGATCCGAATGGCGATCCGCTGACGATCACGGGCGCGAGCGGCGCGGTCAACGGCACCGTCAGCTTCAACGCCCAGACCAACGTCGTCACCTTCACGCCGACCACCGGGTACACAGGCGCGGCGTCGTTCACCTATGCCATCTCCGATGGACGCGGCGGCACCGCGAGTGCAACGGCGAATCTGACGGTGAACCCGGCAGCCAACCAGCCGCCGGTTGCGAACAACGACAGCGGCTATACTACCACGCAGAACACGGCTCTGACCATTGCCGCATCGGCCCTGCTTGCCAACGACACCGATCCGAATGGCGACCCGCTGACGATCACGGGCGCGAGCGGCGCCGTCAACGGCACCGTCAGCTTCAACGCCCAGACCAATGTCGTCACCTTCACGCCGACCGCCGGGTATACCGGCGCGGCGTCGTTCAGCTATGCCATCTCCGACGGGCGGGGCGGCACCGCGAGTGCAACGGCGAATTTGACGGTGAACCCGGCAGCCAACCAGCCGCCGGTTGCGAACAACGACAGCGGCTACAGCACCACGCAGAACACCGCGGTGACCATCGCCGCATCGGCCCTGCTTGCCAACGACACCGATCCGAATGGCGACCCGCTGACGATCACGGGCGCAAGCGGCGCCGTCAACGGCACCGTCAGCTTCAACGCCCAGACCAACGTCGTCACCTTCACGCCGACCACCGGGTATACCGGCGCGGCGTCGTTCATTTATGCCATCTCCGACGGGCGCGGCGGCACCGCGAGCGCAACGGCGAATTTGACGGTGACAACGGCGACGGTGAGCCTATTCTCGACTTCGAACACGCCGGCGAATGTGTCGAATTCAGATACGTCGCAGGTCAATCTGGGCGTGCGCTTCACGTCGTCCGTGGCCGGCACCGTCACCGGCATCAGGTACTACAAGGGAGCCAATGACACCGGCACCCACACCGGCTCATTGTGGAGCAGCACGGGCACCCTGCTTACGACCGCGACCTTCACCAATGAAACCACGAGCGGCTGGCAGACGGTGACGTTCAACAGCCCGGTATCAATTACCGCGGGCACCACTTACGTGGCCAGCTTCCACAGCAATGGCCGCTACGCGACAACCGCCAACTACTTCACCACTGCACGCGTCAACGGCCCGCTCACGGCGTCCGCCGGGAACAACGGCGTCTACACCTACGGCACCGGCAATCTGTTCCCGACCAGCACCTTCAATGCCACCAATTACTGGGTCGACGTGCTGTTCAGCCCCGCGAGCGGCGGCACCAATCAGGCACCGGTCGCGGCAAACGATTCCGGCTTCAGCGCCACTCAGAACTCCGCGCTCTCAATCCCGGCGTCGGCGTTGCTCGCCAACGATACCGATCCGAATGGCGATGCCCTGACGATCACGGGCGTCAGCAACGGCACCAACGGCACCGCAAGCTTCAACGCCCAGACCAACACCGTCACTTTCACACCCAGTTCCGGCTATACGGGACCGGCGTCGTTCAGTTACGCCATCTCCGACGGCCGGGGCGGGACGGCGAGCGCATCCGCCTCGCTGACCGTCAACGCAGCATCCGCGAGCGTCATAAGTCTGTTCAGCTCCAATCCGACACCGAGCACGGTGTCAGTCAATGATCCGAGCTCGGTAGAGCTCGGGTTCAGATTCCAGTCCTCCAGCGCCGGCGACATCACCGGGCTGCGCTTCTACAAGGGCCCGACGAACACCGGCACCCATACCGCGAATCTCTGGAGCAGCACCGGCACGCTGCTTGCCACCGCCACCTTCACCAACGAGACAGCCAGCGGCTGGCAGCAAGTCAACTTCGCCACCCCGGTCACGATCACTGCGGGAGCGACGTATACTGCGTCCTACCACACCTCAGGAAACTACTCCGCCGATCCCAACCTGTTCGCCTCGGCGGTCAGCAACGGGCCATTGACCGCACCCTCATCGGCTTCGATCGGAGGCAACGGCGTGTATGCGTATGGATCAAGCAGCCTGTTCCCGACCAACACCTACAATGCGACGAGTTACGGCGTCGATGTGCTGTTCCGTCCGCAACTTGCGGCATGACAATCGGACCTGCCGGCGTCAGGGACCGGCCGATCGTGCGGGCAGCTGACATTGCGGGGAAACCCAGTTGCCGGAAGCCTTGCAGGCAAGCCTCGCAGGCGGTCGCGCGCTATTCTTCCGGCTCGGTCGTAAACAACAGCGGATAGCCCTTGGCGCGGCCGGCATCGGTGGCGCGTGTCGCCTTTGTCTCGGCGACGTCCTTGGTGAAGACCGCAACCACGCAGACGCCGCGCTGGTGTGCGGTGAGCATCACCTTGAAGGCCTGGTCCTCGGTCATGCGGAATTCCGCCTTCAGCACCATGACGACGAATTCGCGCGGCGTGTAGTCGTCGTTGATCAGGATGACCTTGTGCAGGCGCGGCCGTTCTACCTTGGTCTTGACCTTGGTTTTCGGGGTGGTGACGGTGTCGCTCATGGCGCGGCACTTCCTGCTGCTCTGCGAACATAGTATCGCCTTCCCGGCGATCCCGGAACCGGCGGTTTTTGCACGGGCTCATTGCAGCAGCGGGACGATCGCGGGCAAACGACAAAACCCCGCCAAAATCGAGGCAAGCGCAAGGCCAAGCTTTAGATTTAGACCGACGACTAACCTGAATGTGAAGGACAAACGATGTTCGCCCTTTGCGTGACGCAGTTTGCGTGTCACCATTGTTAACATTCGACGGGAGGGCAGCTGATGCGCTGGTATGTCTCGATCGGGGTTGTGCTTGTCGCAGGCTGGCTTGTCGGCGGCGATGGGGCCGGCATTGCCGCGCCCGGGCCGGGCAACCAGGGCACCCGCCAGGTGGTGGAGAAGGACGCGAACCCCACCGTCGATGTCGAACTGATACTTGCCGTCGACGTCTCCTATTCCATGGACATGGACGAACTCGCGATCCAGCGCGAGGGCTACGCGCAGGCGATCATATCGAAGGAATTCCTGCAGGCACTGAAGGCCGGTCCGAACGGCAAGATCGCCGTGACCTATTTCGAATGGGCCGCTTCCTCCGACCAGAAGATCATCATTCCCTGGCGGCTGATCGACGGTCCGGAAACCGCCGATGCCGTTGCCGCCGAGATCATGAAGACGCCGATCCGCCGGGCGTCGCGGACCTCGATCTCGGGTGCGATCAATTTCGCCGTGCCGCTGTTCGACGAAGATCCCTATCGCGGCCTCAGGCGCGTCATCGACATTTCAGGCGACGGCCCCAACAACAACGGCGCGCCGGTCGCGACCGCGCGCGACGCGGCGCTGGAGAAGGGCATCGTCATCAACGGCCTGCCGATCATGGTGAAGGAGCCGTCCTATTCCACCATGGATATCGACAACCTCGATCAATATTACGAGGACTGCGTGATCGGCGGTCCCGGCTCCTTCGTGGTGACGATCAAGGAGCGCGAGAAATTCAAGGAAGCGATCCGCACCAAGCTCCTGATGGAAGTCGCCGGCCGCACCCCGGAACGAAACGTCGTGCCGGTGGCCGAAAAGGAGCCGCGCGTCAGCTGCATGATCGGAGAAAAGATCTGGCAGGACAGGTGGGGAAGATAGGTTTTCTTCCGTAGGGTGGGCAAAGCGCAGCGTGCCCACCATCGCGAGCACAACATGAAATGGTGGGCACGCTGCGCTTTGCCCACCCTACGTTCTACGACATCTCGCGCGTCACCTGCTCCGGTGCCCGGCGCAGCGAGTTCGGCAGAGCGGGGCCCGTGCCGAAGCGCATGATGATGTCCGGGCGCCGCTCGCCAAGCCCCATGACCGCGGCGAATTGGGAGCGGACCGCGGGCACCTCGACCGGTTGATTGACGAACGCATATTTCAGTCCGAGCGCGGTCGCCTGCAGTCCGAAACGCTGGCAGGCGCGGCCGACAGCAATCCAGTGGGCCTTGTCGCTGGCATCAGCCGCCAGGACGACAACGCCGGCCGAGCTCTCGATCTGCTCGCGGTACTTCTTGTTCTCTCCCTCTTCGGTGAAGAAGAAGCCGAGAAGCGGCCGGGCAATCCAGGCGGGCATCGCGGGATTTCCGGAGCAGCGCGAGAACAGTCCGTCCATCCTCGCCATGGCGTCGGCTTCGCTGAAGCGCAGCCAGCGTAACAGCTCCTCCATGAACGCCTTGTCGCGCATCTGTGCCGAGTTGCCTTGAACGACGTAGTCGGCGACGTCTGAGATCCCGGCCCGATCGCTTATCATGATGGTCGAGACGCCGGGCTCGCGGCATGCGCCCTCCAGCAAGCGCAGCGTCTCGGGTGAAACCGGCTTGCCGTCATAGATCGTGCGGGTACTCTGCCGAGCCGTGATCGCTTCGGCGAGCGGCGAGCTGGAGGAGGGGGATGTTTCCAGATCGATCACGATCTCGTCGCCCTCGACGATTGCATTCGCCTTGAGCCCGAGCATCGAGGCTGCCAGCACGAGATTTTCCGCGGCGCATCCCAGGCTGACGAACAGGTGGTGGTCATCCGGATCGACCGCGGGACATCTGCGCGTGAAGTCCGGCGCGATGACGATTCTGTTGGCACTCGCAGTGAAGGTCCAGGGCTGGGTGTTGTGGCTGTTGGCTGCCAGGCTCGCAAAGCGCACGAGTTCACGGTTTCTTGGCGTCGACCGCAACGGCGCTCTGACGATGCTGGCGGCCTCCTCATACGTCATCGCTGCTGCTCCTGCCTGTGACGATGGGCCTATGATCGCCGTCGCGCCAAGCCCAAGCGCGGTTTCGAACATCTGTCGTCTGTCTGACAGCATCGACCCGCTTCCAACCAATTTCGCACGTAAGCAGTTAGCCCCACTGGGAGCTGGGGCCGTTGACCGAGGTCAAGAGCTTGCCGCCTATTTCCTGAACTTGGCCACCAGTTCGACATGCGGTGTGTGGCGGAACTGGTCGACAGGTGTGACGCCTTCGATCCTGTAGCCGCCGTCGATCAGGATCTTGGCGTCGCGGGCGAAAGTCGCGGCGTTGCATGACACCGCGATCACGGTGGGCACTTTGCTCGCGGCAAGTTGTGTGGCCTGCGCCTGAGCGCCCTGGCGCGGCGGATCGAACACGACCGCATCAAAGTCGCGCAATTCCTGCGGCATCAGCGGGCGGCGGAACAGGTCGCGCGGCTCAGCCTTGACCGGCTTCAAACCCGCCGTCGAGGTCGCGGCCTTCTGCAGGCTCGCAACCGCGCCGGCGTCGCTGTCGAAGGCGGTGACCCGCGATTTCGCCGCCAGGCGCGGGGCGAACGGGCCGACACCGCAGAACAGATCGGCGATGTGCTTGGCGCGCTGGCAGTGATCGCTGACGAGTCGTGCCAAGGTCTCCTCGCCGGCGACGGTCGCCTGCAGGAACGAGCCCGGTGGCAGGATCACCTGGGCCGTTCCGATCGTCACCGCAGGAGGCGCGCGCATCAGCACCAACTCGCCATGCCGCGTCAGCCGCGCCAGGCGATGCTGTTCGGCAATGCGCGACAGCGCCGCGATCATGGTCGAGGGAAGGGCGCCCGATCCGCGGACGTCGACGTCGAGGCCGTTGAGGGTCGAGGTCACCTGGATGTCGAGCGGCTTGCCGATTGAAATCAACGGCTCGGCGATCGCCCAGGCAGCGTCGAGCGCACCGCTCAGGCCGGGATCGAGGATCGGACAGCGATCGACGGGAATGATGTCGTGCGAGCTTGCCGCGGCGAAGCCGACCTTGAGCACTTCATGCGTGCCCATTCGCGCGTGAAGCGTGATGCGGCGGCGCCCGAGGCCGTGGGCGTCGATCAGCGGGGCGACCTCGGCCGCAACCTTGGCCTGCGCCAGCGCCTCAACGACGAGGTCGCGCTTCCAGGCCTGGTAGCTTTCGTTGTCCCAATGCTGGATCGCGCAGCCGCCGCAAAGCCCGAAATGCGGGCAGAACGGCGCAATGCGCTCGGGACTGGCGTGCTCGACCTGCAGCAGCCGCCGCCGATCAGGATGGCCGGGAACGGCAGCTACCTCGACCGTCTCGCCGGCGAGCGCGTAAGGAACGTAGATCGCCTGGCCGTCCTGAAACGCGACGCCGTCGCCGCGATGGCCGACATGATCGATCGCCAGCCGTTCAGCCACGGCGCGCGCCGAGGAAGAATTCGATGTTGCCGTCGCCGCCCGTGATCGGGGACGGAAAGACCTGGATGTCGGTGCAGCCCTGCGTTGCCGCAAAGGCCGCGATATCGTCGCAGATTTCCTGATGCACCATGGCGTTGCGGATGATGCCGCGGCGCGAATGCTTTCGCTGCGCCTCGAATTGCGGCTTGATCAGCGCAAGCAGGTGCATCGGCGCCGCGGCGAGCGACAGCGCTACCGGCAAGACCAGCTTCAGCGAGATGAAGCTGACGTCGATGACGACGACATCCGGGCGCGCCGGAAGGCGCTTGCCCTCGAAGGAGCGGATATCCGTCTCTTCCATCGACACCACCCTGGGATGGCCGCGCAGCGACGGATGCAATTGGCCGTGCCCGACATCGATGGCAAACACCAGGCTCGCGCCGTTGGCGAGCAGCACCTCGGTGAAGCCGCCGGTCGAGGCGCCGACATCGAGGCAGACATGACCTTCGATGTCTACAGGGTATTGTTCCAGCGCGCCGGCGAGCTTGACGCCGCCGCGCGAGACATAGGGATGCGCAGGCTCTGCCGACAGCGTCGCGTCGGGCGCAAGCGTATCGGAGGGTTTCGCCACCTGCTTGCCATCGGCCGTCACGAGCCCGGCTTCGATCGCGGCGCGCGCCCGCGCCCGGCTCTCGAACAGGCCGCGCTCGACCAGCAGCACATCCGCGCGCTTGCGCGAAGCCTGCTCGCTTTCACTCTTCTTCATCGCCTTCAACCCGTCCTTCGCCCGTGATCCACCGCAAGGCGGACGCAGGCCTCGAAGCAGGTGAGGTCGTGCCAGATATCCGCAAGTGCCGTCCTCGGCGTCACGAGCGCGCAGCCGTGCAGGTCGAGGGCGTGCATCATCATCAGATTGTCGGGCAAGCCAAACTCTTCCACAGTGAGGCCGTGGCCATCGGCCAGGCGACCATCGGGCGACGTCGTCACTTCATATAGGCGCGCCACGCGAGTTGCATATGACGCGGGGTCGTTGGAGTAGCCGAAGCACAATTTGCCGCGCCCCGCCATGTAGCCGAGCTCATAGACCGTGCCTGCGTCGGCACTGGGGCCGCGAAACGGCGTCAAATTGGCGATGATGGCATCGGCTGCCTCCATCATCGCTTCGTTGCCCTTGAAGATGACGAGGGAAGCATCGGGCGCCGACAGATCGACCGCGTTGTCGAGCGGATAGAGCCCGTTCAGGCCGTAACGCGCGCAAAGCTCAGCCTTGCGCCGTCCGATTTCGATTGCGTCCGGCAGGAACACGTCGGGACCTGCCAGATAAATCTTCATCGCGGAATCCGCGGGAAGGCCCGTCGTCAGGCGAGCTTGACGGTCTCGGTCTTGAAATCCTTGCCGAGGGTCTCGAACACCTTGGCGACGATGCTCTTGGCGTCGAGGCCGGCGCGGGCATACATCGCCGCCGGCGTGTCGTGATCGAGGAACACGTCGGGCAGCACCATCGCACGCATGCGCAGGCCGCCGTCGAGCATGCCGTTCTCGGCGAGCAGCTGCATCACATGCGAGCCGAATCCGCCGATGGAACCTTCCTCGATGGTGATCAGGATCTCGTGCTCGCGTGCGAGCTTCAGGATCATCTCTTCGTCGAGCGGCTTCATGAAGCGCGCATCCGCGATCGTGGCGGAGAGGCCGTGGGCGGCGAGCTCGTCGGCGGCCTTCTCGCATTCGGCGAGGCGGGTGCCGAAGGAGAGCAGGGCAACCTTCTTGCCTTCGCGGATGATGCGGCCCTTGCCGACATCGAGGGGGATACCGACTTCGGGCATTTCGACGCCGCGGCCTTCGCCGCGCGGATAGCGCAGCGCGCTCGGGCGGTCGTTGATCGCTACCTGCGTTGCGACCATGTGCACAAGCTCGGCCTCGTCGGAGGCCGCCATGATGACGAAGTTCGGCAGGCAGCCCAGATAGACGTTGTCGAACGAGCCGGCATGGGTCGCGCCGTCGGCGCCGACCAGGCCGGCGCGGTCGATCGCGAAGCGCACCGGCAGGCTCTGGATCGCGACGTCATGGACCACCTGGTCATAGCCGCGCTGCAGGAAGGTCGAGTAGATCGCGCAGAACGGCTTGTAGCCTTCGGCGGCGAGGCCGGCCGCGAAGGTCACGGCATGCTGCTCGGCGATGCCGACGTCGAACGTGCGGGTCGGGAACGCCTTGTTGAAGATGTCGATGCCGGTGCCGGACGGCATCGCGGCGGTGATGCCGACGACCTTGTCGTCCCTCTGGGCTTCCTTGACGAGGCTCTGGCCGAACACGTTCTGGTAGGCCGGCGCATTCGGCTTGGCCTTGGCCTGGGTGCCGGTGGCGACGTCGAACTTGACAACGGCGTGGTACTTGTCGGCGGAGGCTTCCGCCGGCGGATAGCCCTTGCCCTTCTGGGTCACGACGTGGACCAGGATCGGGCCGGTGTCCATGTCGCGGACGTTCTTCAGGACCGGCAGCAGGTGGTCGAGGTTGTGGCCGTCGATCGGGCCGACGTAATAGAAGCCGAGTTCCTCGAACAGCGTACCGCCGTCCATCATGAAGCCGCGGGAATATTCCTCGACGCGGTTGGCGCGGTTGGCCAGCACCTTCGGCAGATGCTTGTTGATCTGCTTTGCGGCCTCGCGCAGCGAGCGGTAGGTCTTGCCGGAATAGAGCCGCGACAGATATGCGCTCATCGCACCGACCGGCGGGGCGATCGACATGTCGTTGTCGTTCAGGATCACGATCAGGCGCGAGTTCATGGCGCCGGCATTGTTCATGGCCTCATAGGCCATGCCCGCCGACATCGCGCCGTCGCCGATCACGGCGATCACGTTGTTGGTGCCGCCGGCGAGATCGCGCGCCACGGCCATGCCGAGGCCAGCCGAGATCGAGGTCGAGGAATGGGCGGCGCCGAACGGATCGTAGTCGCTCTCGCTGCGCTTGGTGAAGCCGGACAGGCCGCCGCCGGTGCGGAGCGTGCGGATGCGGTCGCGCCGGCCGGTGAGGATCTTGTGCGGATAGGCCTGGTGGCCGACATCCCAGATCAGCCGGTCGCGCGGCGTGTCGAAGGTGTAGTGGATCGCGGTGGTCAGCTCGACCACGCCCAAACCCGCGCCAAAGTGACCCCCGGTCACGGAAACCGCGTCGATGGTCTCCTGGCGGAGTTCGTCGGCAACCTGATGCAGCTGCTCGACCTTGAGCCGGCGCAGGTCGTCGGGCGTGCGGATAGTGTCGAGAAGCGGCGTCTTACTGTATGTGGTCACAGCGATATTCCAGTTCTTGGGGTCAGGGCCAGCGGCCCGACCGGCGATGGGGGCGCATCGATTGCGCCGTGAGAGTCCAGACACCGATTTGCCGCCTCGGCAGGCCGGTGCCTGATTTGAAAGCCTAGATGCACTCCGGATCGAACCACGTGACACGCGTCACGCTGGTAGCTTCACCCGTCCCGGTCATTTCCGTCGGCCCTTTCGGAGGTATCTGCTGCTGCCAAATTTGCGGCAAGCTGCCCCCAAACAGCCATAGAACGGCAAGCTTTACACCAAAGCCGACCGCAAAGCCAAGCTACCCACCCGCCGGGTTCCCGGGGGGTCCAAGCGGGGGGAACTGAAAAATCTAGGGTTTTTAACCGCGGCGGCGGGCGGAAGGTTCCAACTCAAGCAAATTCCCGCTAGCCGTTGCCTCCGCGCCGCACATCTCGATCTGCCGCCAGGCCCGCTCGCGGGCAGCCGGATCGCCAATTGCGACCTCCAGGGCCGCCTCCGGGAGCGTTATCCGCTCCTTCAGCGGCACCGGACCGCACACGATCATGAAAAAATCGTATGGGTGCGGGCGCTCATTGGCCATCACGAACTGAAAATGCACTCGGAAGAACTGCCAGCGGAAGGAATTGTAGTGCTCGGGCTTGACGATGTCGCGGAAGCGGACCGGCACGACGGTCGGATTGCGCCTGGCGTCGCCGAGTTCGATGCCGTGGCTCGAGATCGGATCGAACTGATAGAAGTTCATCACGTCCTTGCGGGCCTGGCAGTCGATCCATTCGATCGAGGGTTCCAGCGCCAATTGCCGCAAATGGTCGCGAAACTCCCGCGATACCTTATGAAACCCGACGATCGGAAGATTGCCGCCAATGGTGAACAGCACCACGCGAGGGCCGTGACGGCCCAGTGACGGGTCGAGCCTCAGCGCCCGCGCCAGGATTTCCGTCCCCAGGAATGATCCCGAGCTATGGCCGACCAGCACAATCTCATCGGCGTCGCTGCTGCGCGCGACCTGGACGAGGTGCTGCGCAAAGCGGTCGATGCGCTCGTCCCATTCCGGACGCTGTCGGTGCGAGAACTCCCAGGTCCAGATCGTGTCTGACAGGAGATAAAGCACGTAGGTGTTGTTTTCGTTGTATTTCAGCACCGTGCCGATCAGGGCGACAAAGATCGCAGTTGCCGCGGCAACGCTGAAGAGATCGGGGATGCCGATCGCGCTGAGGCCTCGTTGAAACAAGAACGCTACTGCCGCAGCGCACAACGCCTCCGCCAGCAGCACGACATGCGGATAGGTGATGAACGCCGTGAAACGCCAGTTCGCCCGCGTGAACCGCGCAATCGTGCCGGTGAAGACCAGCCCCCAATAAATCCAGACGGCATGAAACACGGTACGCCAGATCGGCGCGGCGAGGTCGCGCTGGATGAAATCCTCAAACCGCAGGAAATCGTAGGTTGTGCGGGTCTGCCAGTCGGCCGCCTTGGTCTCGATGGTCCAGGACGCGATCTCGTCGTCGGGGCCGACCTTTGGCCGGCTGATGGTCGCCGATAGCTGGTAAAGACGGCTGAATTTCCGCAGTTCGGTCCTGAACATGCGGTAATATTGCGCCAAGCCGCGCGGATCATACCCCTGGATATAAATAATATGGCGGTGCCGAACGCGCACGTACTGTCCCCAGATGAGATCGGGACTATAGCAGCCAGCGCGATGCGCCAAGAGCTATTTCGCCAACTCTGGGGAAGACCGGCGAATTTGCCTGAAGTGCTGTACGATTGCGACGCCGCGTCGCGGGCTAGATCATGATCCGGCCAGGCGGGTTCGATCGATTTTCCGGATCATGCTCTACTGCACGTCGAGCGGCTCGGTTCCGGTGGGCTGGCCGCTGGCGTCGGTTGTGATCTTGTCGACGCGCGCCTCGGCTTGCCGCAATAATTCCTCGCAGCGGCGCTTCAGCGCCTCGCCGCGTTCATAAATCGCGACCGATTCCTCAAGTGGCACCTTGCCGTCCTCAAGCCGTTTGACGATCGATTCAAGTTCCTCCATCGCGCGTTCGAAGGAGAGCTTCTTGACGTCGGTTTTGTTGTTTTCGACTTGGGTAGTGTTTTCGGCCATTACTCGCGTTTCCCGATTCGCGTTCTTAAGGCTGCGCCCCGTTCCCACCGCAGAATCAAAGCAATTTTCTGCGGAAGTATCGTGGCGTCGATTTATGCGCCCATCAATGCGGTGACATGCGCGGCCACCGACTCTTTCAGTCCCTGCAGATCATAGCCGCCTTCGAGCACGGAGACGACCCGTCCGCCGGCGTGCCGATCGGCGAGATCCAGAAGCTTGCGCGTCACCCAGCCGAAGTCGTCGGCCCTCAAATTGAGCGAGGCGAGCGGATCCCGGTAATGCGCGTCGAAGCCCGCAGAGATGATGACGAGCTCGGGGCCGAACTTTTCCAGTTGCGGCAGGATCAGGTTGTCGAACGCCGAGCGGAATTGTGCGCCGCCATCTTCAGGCGCGAGCGGCGCATTGACGATGGTATCGTGCTCGCCGCGCTCACCGCGGCTGCCGGTGCCCGGAAACAGCGGCATCTGATGCGTCGAGCAATACATCACGCTCGGATCGGCCCAGAAGATATCCTGGGTGCCGTTGCCGTGATGAACGTCGAAATCGACCACGGCGACACGGCCGATGCCGAACTTGCGCTGGGCATGGCGCGCGGCGATCGCAGCGTTGTCGAAGAAGCAGAAGCCCATCGGCCGGCTGGCTTCGGCATGATGGCCGGGCGGGCGAACCGCGACGAAAGCATTCGGATGCTCGCCGGACATCACCGCATCCGCGGCCGCAACGGCGCCGCCGACGCCGCGCATCACTGCTTCCCAGGTGCCCGGCGACATCGAGGTGTCGCCGTCGATGTAGACGAGGCCGGAGGTCGGCGCGATGTGGCGGAGCTCGCCGACATAAAGCTCGCCATGGCAGAGCATGACGGAATCAAGGCTGCCTTCCGGCGCCTCGCTGCGTGCGAGCGGCGTGAATCGCTCTTCGCCGAGCACCTCGGCGACCGCACGCAACCGGTCGGGGCGTTCGGGATGGCCTGGAGGCGTCAGGTGGTCGAGGCAGGCGGAATGCGTCAGAAGAAGGGTCATGCAGGTTTCCAGCGCATCGCTGCGCGTTCTTGCGACTAACGCCCTATTTAGGCGCTCAGCGCTTCCCGCGAAAGCCCTTCGTCGCCTTCGCAGCCCAGGAGGAGCGAAGCGTAACCCCGGGAAGCCGCACGTGATCTGAAGCCCCGGGGTTACGCTGCGCTCCACCCGGGCTAGGGGCCGGCGGGCTAATTGACCCGCTGGATCCGATTGCCCGAGGCGGGCCCGACCGGGCTGTTCGCCTGGAAATAGTCATGGAGGGCATCGACATCGTAGGGGCCGGTCAGCGGCGCCTGACCTTCCTTCAACATCGTGAAGCCGTCGCCACCGACCGATATGAAATTATTGACCGTCACCCGGTAGGTCGCTGCCGGGTCGATCGGCACGCCGTTCAGCATCATCCGCCCGGCGATGATGCGCTCGCCGTCACCCTTGCTCGCATCCCAGGCGTACGCGAACCCTTTCGACACCTGCAGGATCCGTGGCCGCTTCGGGTCGAGCCATTGCTGCTCGAGCGTATCCTTGATCTGCTTGCCGGTGAGCGTCAGCGTGATGAGCTGGTTGCGGAACGGCTGGCTCGAGAACAGGTCGGCATAGGTGACGGCGCCGCCCTCTCTCCGCGCAACATCGGTGCGCACGCCGCCCGGATTGGTGAAGGCGATCACCGCGCCGCCTTTCTCGGGCGAACTCGTCGCAGCGAGCTGGGCGTCGGCGATGATGTCGCCGAGCGCGCTTTCGCCGGCCTGGTTAGGCACGCGCGAGAGCGTCTCTGTCACCGAGCCTGCCGGACGGTTGGCGATCGGCGCGGCGAGCTTGTCATAGGCGTCGATCAGCGCAGTCTGGCTTGCGTCCTTGGCCAGCGTCTGGCTGCGGACGATGGTGTTCTCTGCCTTGGCGCTGATCACGTCGCGGGTCTTGGGATCGAGCTTGAGGTCGATCGCGGTGACCAGCGTGCCGTATTTGTCGCCGGAGGTGACGAGCCGGCCGTCGATGTCGCAGACATAGGCCTGGTGGGTGTGGCCGGAGATCACGACGTCGACCGCGCGATCAAATTTCTTCACGATGTCGACGATCGGGCCGGAGATGCCGGGGCATTCGTTGTAGTCGCCGGTCGGCGTGCCGCCTTCATGGAGCAGCACCACGATCGCCTCGACGCCGCGCGCCTTCAATTCTGGAACGAGCGCATTCACCGTCTCGGCCTCGTCGCGGAATTCGAGATCGGCCGCGCTATGCGGCGAAATGAGGGTCGGCGTGCCCTTCAGCGTCAGCCCGATGAACGCGACCGGAATGCCCTCGAACTGTCTGATCTCGTAGGGCGGAAACACGGTCTTGCCTGTGGCCTTCTCGAAGGTGCTTGCGGCGAGATAGTGGAATTTCGCGCCGGGGAAGGGATGAGGACCCCGGCACTTGTCGGTCGGATGGCAGCCGCCATTCTGCATCCGCCGCAGTTCATCCATGCCCTCGTCGAATTCGTGGTTGCCGACCGAGGCGATCTCCAGCCCCATCATCGACAGCGATTCGATGGTCGGCTCGTCATGGAACATCGCCGACAGAAGCGGGCTCGCGCCGATCAGGTCGCCGGCGGCGACGAAGATCGTGTTCTTGTGTCCCTCGCGGAGCTGCCGCACCAGCGTCGCCATGTGCTCGGCGCCGCCGGCGGGCACGACGAGCTTCTTGGTCTTGTCGCTGGGGTCGCTGATCCGGATGCCGCCTGGCGGCGCCCGCAGATAGCCGTGGAAATCGTTGATTGCGAGGATGCGCAGATCGACGGGTGAGGCGTTTTGGGCCTGGCAGGGCGCAAGGACAAATCCGCCCAGCAGCGCCAGCGCTGCAAGGATGTGACGGGTTCTCATGGAGCGAATATGGACAAGCGCGGCAACGATTTTGCGACCTTGCCGTTCAATTCTGCTTGCGCGCAAAGAACGCCTTGAAGGCGGAAACCGCTTCCTTGGAGCGCATCCGTTCGCTGAACAGATGGGCTTCCTGATCGATGCGCCGGGTCATGTCCTCTGGCGGCAGTTTTATCAGCTTGCGGGCGATCGCGACCGCGTCGGCCGGCAGCGCGCAGATCTCGCGCGCTACTTTCCGCGCTTCCGCTTCCGTATGGCCCGGAGCCACCACCGCGTTGACGAAGCCGGCGACGCGGGCGTCGTCGGCGTCCATGGTGCGGCCCATCACCAGCATCTCGAAGGCGCGCTGGTGCCCCATCGTGCGCGGCATCAAGAGGCTCGAGGCGCCCTCGGGCACCAGCCCCAGATGGATGAACGGGGTCGAGAAGGTCGCGGTGCTGCTGGCGAGCACGTAGTCGCAATGGAACAGCATGGTGGTGCCAATGCCGATCGCAACCCCGTCGACGGCGGCGATGATCGGCTTGACGTTGTGCGCCAGCGAGTAGAGGAACTTCACCGCGCCGGAGGTGCGCACCGCGTCGGGATTGGCGGTGCCGTGCTTCACGAACTCCTCGACGTCATTGCCCGCGGTGAACACGCCCGAGCCGCCGGTAATGATGAGGCAGCGGATCTCCGGATTGTTCTGCGCGGTGTCGATCGCATCGCTCATCGCGCGATACATTTGTTCGGTGATGGCGTTCTTCTTCTCGGGCCGACGCATCGTGATCACGCGCGTTGCGGCTTCGTCTGATACGATGAGGTGCCCGGTCATCAAGCAGTCCCTTGCGAAGGCGGCCACATTGCCGCCGGGGAACACCTCGCCATCTTACATGATCTCCGCCCGGCTCCCAATGTCCCTCACGGCTTTCCCACGCTCTTGTCATTCCGGGGCGCGTCCAGATCACGCAGGCCCGCAAGCCGTAGAGCGGGCACTGCGCTTCGCCTTTGCCCATTCTACGAGGCAATGTGGGGCTTACCCCAGCAACACCGCGTCTGCGCCGTTGATGGCTTCCGCACTGTCCGTCACCGTCTTCTCGAGCGACGGTGCCTGGACCGCGACGTTCTCGGCGAAGAAGCGGGCCAGCGCGATATAGCGCTGCGGGTCGCCGGCCTCGCCACCGCCCTTTACGGCGAGCGCTTCGCCGGCGAGCGTGCAGCCGCCGAGCGTCGCGCCGAACAGGCGCAGGTAAGGCGTGGCGCCGGCGAGCGCATCGTTCGGCGCCGAGGCGAGGCGCTCGAGCAGCCAGCGGCTGGTGCGCTCGAGCGCGCCGAGCGCATCGCGCAGCTTGGCGCCGGTGGTGCCGAACGCGGGATCGTTGGAGGCTTCCACCTGCTTGACGATGGCTGAGAGCTCGTCGAGCAGGGCCCAGACCGAGGCGCCGCCATTGGCCGCGAGCTTGCGCGTGACGAGGTCGATCGACTGTATGCCGTTGGTGCCCTCATAGATCGCGGTGATGCGCGTGTCGCGAGAATGCTGGGCCGCGCCGGTCTCCTCGATGAAGCCCATGCCGCCATGCACCTGGACGCCGAGATAGGCGACCTCGTTGCCGATGTCGGTGGAGAAGGCTTTCGCGATCGGCGTCAGCAGCGCACCGCGTGCCGCGGCGTCCTCGCGCACCTTCGGATCCTTGGCGCGTGTGGAGACGTCGAGTGCGACTGCGGTCGCGTAGCAGATCGCGCGCGCGGCGGCTGTCATGGCGCGCATCTGCATCAGCATGCGCTTGATGTCGGGATGTGCGATGATCGGGTCCGAACCTTCGCTTTTGCTGCCGACCGCGCGGCCCTGGCGGCGCTCCTGGGCATAGGCGAGCGCCTGCTGGTAGGCGCGGTCGGCAAGGCCGACGCCTTCGAGGCCGACCGCGAGCCGGGCCTGGTTCATCATCGTGAACATGCATCGCATGCCCTGGTTCTCTTCGCCGATCAGGTAACCGATGGCGCCGCCATGGTCGCCCATGGTCATGGTGCAGGTCGGGGAGGCGTGCATGCCGAGCTTGTGCTCGACGCCGGAGGGATAGATGTCGTTGCGCGCGCCGAGCGAGCCGTCGGGATTGACCAGGAATTTCGGGATCAGGAACAGCGAGATGCCCTTGGTGCCTGCCGGCGCATCGGGCAGGCGGGCGAGCACAAAATGAACGATGTTGTCGGTCATGTCGTGGTCGCCATAGGTGATGAAGATCTTGCTGCCCTTGATGCGGTAGGTGCCGTCACCGGCGCGCTCGGCGCGGGTGCGCAGTGCGCCGACATCGGAGCCCGCCTGCGGCTCGGTGAGCTGCATCGTGCCGGTCCATTCGCCGGAGACGAGCTTGGCAAGGTAGGTCCTCTTCAATTCGTCGCTGCCATGGGCGTCCAGCGCCTCGATCGCGGAGAGCGTCAGCAGCGGGCAGAGGCCGAACGCCGAATTCGACGCGCTCCAGATCTCGGTGCAGGCGGCGTTGATCGCGAGCGGCAGGCCCTGGCCGCCGAACGCTTCCGGGCCCGACACCGCGTTCCAGCCCGCACCCGCCCAGCGCTGATAGGCGTCGGGCCAGCCCGGCGCGGTCGTCACCTTGCCGTCCGCGAGCTTGACGCCGTTCTGGTCGCCGACCCGGTTGAGCGGCGCCAGCACGTCGCTTGCGAACTTGCCGGCTTCCTCCAGCACCGGCTGGGCGATATCGCCGTCGAAATCGCCGTAATGGCCGGCGGCAAGGGCGGCCTTCAGTCCGGCACCATGGTTGAGGGCGAGCAGGATGTCGTCGATCGGCGCGCGGTAGGTCATGGCGTTACTCCCCGAGGGAACATTGGCGCCGTCTTCCCACGAAACCATGCTTCCCTCAACCGTCCGGATGACCGAATTTGGGGGCAGAAACAGTTGAAATAGCCCGACTCCCTCTGTAGACCGGCGTTGCCAGACTAGGAGGGCTGCGGCTATGTTCCGCGCCCTCCGGACCTGGAATTGGGGCGTAGCCAAGCGGTAAGGCAGCGGATTTTGATTCCGCCATTCGGAGGTTCGATCCCTCCCGCCCCAGCCAGCAGATATTGCTGGATGTCCATTCCTTCCGGGGAAGATCAATTGACGCCCGCTGCGCCGTTCACCGCTCAAATTCGGGACAGGTGCCGGTCGTCCGCGCTCATCCTTGGTTTGGCGTTCGCGATTTTATCGTCGTTTGCGGTCGCAGACGAACGTAGCATGGAATTTGACATTCCGCCACAGGCGCTCGACCAAGCGTTGAATGTCTTCCGCAGTGCCGCCGGAGTTCAGATCTTCTACGAGACCGCGCTAACGGCTGGCCGGCGATCGCGGGAGGTCAAAGGCAGTTTTGCTCCGGGGCGCGCATTGCAGACGTTGCTCGGAGGGACGGGGCTCGTGGCCCGACGCACGGATGTTGATGCATTCGCCATCCTTCCCGGGCGGGCGGAGCCAGATCGCGCGGAGGCGCCAGCAAGCCCGCCCGACGGACGTTTCGTAGGCGCGCTGCAGAACGGCGTTCTTGATCTGCTATGCCGAAACAGTCAGACCCGGCCTGGTAGATACAAAGTGGCGCTCGAACTCTGGATTGCCCCGACCGGCGCCATTCAACGTAGCGCGATCATGGCCTCTACCGGAGACGTAGCCCTCGATACAGCCTTGCTCCGCGTGCTTCAAGGCGGCAGCATCAACGCAGCGCCGCCTGCCAGCGTGCCCCAACCGTTCATTCTCACCGTTGCGCCGCGCGCCCCGTCTGAAACGGGCGATTGTGGCGGGTCATCGCAGACCAGCAGGTAAGCGACACCGGACCGTAGCCAATTTGTCATGCAGCCTTGATAGTTCAAAATCGCTCCGTCCTGGCATCTGCCACGCTTGGAGTGGCTTGCGCCGGCGCCTGATCTCCAATGAGTGGGGGAAGTCATCGCGGGGCTGGTGAACTCGAGTTCTTGATTTGGTCCGGCGGGGCGACCGACTATGGCAGAAACGACGTGGGCATTGCTACGCAATCTGCTCACCGACAGATATACGGAGTTCAAGGTCAGGCTGACGCGGCGGTTGGGTTCGGAGGAACTCGCGAGTGAGAGCCTGCACGAGACCTGGCTACGGCTGCATCGGCCGGGACATGTTGGTTCGATCGAACGTCCGTCAGCGTACCTGTTGCGCATCGCCATCAATATTGCGACGGATCGCTTGCGCTCCGAGCGTAATCGCGCGCGCCGGTCCGAAATCGAAGCCGTGCTCGGAACAGGCGGTGGGCCTCCTGACCCGGCGTTGGAGTTACAGTCACGGCTCGAGCTTCAGATTGTTGAACGGGCGATCCGCGGATTGCCCGATCGGCCGCGGATGATACTCATCGCCTCTCGGCTTGAGGGGCTGACTCATCAAGCTATTGCCGAGCGGCTTGGAATTTCCAGGCGCACCGTCTTGTATGAGCTTAAGCGCGCTGTGGAATATCTGGATGCACAACTCGAGAATGAAGGCTATTCGTCCTCCGATTGCACTCCCAAGTCCCCCGATGCGTCTTAGGAAGGATAGAGGACGCAAGTTCGATGGTATTCACCAATGAGAACGCTTGAGCAATGACGGCCGCGGATCGCTCGAAGGGCGAGCTTGAGTCGCTGAGACGCGAAGCCTGGACCAGGCTTCTGCATCTCACGTCGGGCCACGCCAGCAAGGCAGATGTCGCAGCGCTGAAAGACTGGTGCGCGCAGAGTCCCCGTCATGCCGAGGTCTTTGCCCAGGTGAGCGGACGATGGCGCGTGGTAGGCGCGGCCATGGAAAACGTCGCGCAAACCGGGCGTCCCATGCGCGCAGGGGCGAACGCGAGCGCGCGCGCGCCGATCGGGCGTCGCGCGTTTCTGGTCGGCGCTCTGGGCGCGTCGGCGGCTGGGGCAGCCATCATGATCACGCGACCACCGATGGGATTGTGGCCGTCACTCGGCGAGTTCGCTGCCGACTACCGGACCGCGACGGGCGAGCGTCGCCATGTCGCGCTTGACGAGCGCGCATCGCTGGACATGAACACCCGAACCACCCTCAACGTCCGGGCAGCGAGCAGCGGAGGTGATCAGATCGAGTTGATCAGGGGAGAGGCTGCCTTCGCGACGCGATCCAAGCCCGTTGAAGTGCTTGCGGGTAACGGCCGTGCCTGGGCCGACGATGCCCAGTTCAGCGTCCGTCGCAACGGTTCGGACATCTGTGTGACATGTCTCGACGGCCTTGTTCATGTTCAGCAGGAAGGACGTTCTGCGACACTGCAGAAGACGCAACAGGTCATCTACGACGATCGCAACTTGGGCCCCGTGCAGAATGTCGACCCCATTATTGTGACCGCGTGGCGCGAAGGAGAGCTGTTGTTTCAGAACGAGCGGTTGGCTCGCGTTATCGAAGAGGTCAATCGCTATCGGCCGGGCCGTATCATTCTCGTGAATGATGCGCTCGGACAAAGGCGCTTCACCGCGCAATTCAAGCTCGATCGCCTTGAGGTCGTGATCACCCAGCTGAAAGCGACATTCGGAGCGCGGGTGGTGTCACTCCCGGGTGGCGTGGTCCTCGTGAGCTGAGCGTTCGGATCGGTCAGATGCGCGCGACTTCGCGCGGCGGGTGGTGGGATCGCACCAGCGTGACGGGCAGATCGAAGTCGGTCTGAAAAAAATTGGCGCGGTACGTTGCGCACTTGCCGGTGCTCACTCGTCTATGGACGTCGGAAAAGTCCGACGGTCGGCCGAAGCCATGGGGGTGGAGGCCGATCATTTGACGAGAGTGCCAATTCATGCTTCCGCCCGTTCTCGACGCCGCTCCGCGCTCTTTTCCCGCTCGTCGTCTCTCGAAGCGCGCCCTGCTATTTGCCGGCGTAAGTGCGGTCGCGCTGTTCGCGGCGAGTCACAGCGCGCTCTCCCGTCCCCTGGGCGGCCCGGCGCCAACGTCGTCCGTGGCGGCAATGGCAACCGCGCAGGCAACGGCGCAGGCAGCGCAGCAGGCGATGAATTCGCTCAAGCAGGCCACGCAATCCATCCAGGCCATGCAGGCGGCGCAGCAGGCCGCCCGCGATCTCGTGCGGACCACACCGGGCACGGTACCAAACGGCTTGCGCTCGGGTGGTCTGGTGGTAATGCCGGGTGCGACGCCGGGCGCGACCGATGGCGGTGCTGGATTGTGGCAGGGCGCGAATCTGCCGACAGAGTCCTCGAATGGCGGCCGCACGCAGGTCACGGTCAAGCAGAACGAGCAGAAGGCGATTCTGACCTGGAAGGAGTTCAACGTCGGCCGCGAGACGGATCTCTATTTCGACCAGCGCGCCGGCGGTGCTGACGCCAGCAACTGGATCGCGCTGAACCGTGTGGGTCCCGGCGCCGCACCGAGCCAGATCCTCGGCTCCATCAAGGCCGATGGGCAGGTCTACGTCATCAACCAGAACGGAATCATTTTCGGCGGCGCCAGCCAAGTCAATGTCGGGGCGCTGGTTGCGTCCTCGCTCAGCCTGTCCAACCAGCAGTTCATGGCGGGCATCAACAATCAGCTCAAGATCTTCGACGATCCGTCTGGCTCAAGCATCGCCATGCCGGCCTTCGGCTATCTCGGGCAACAGGCGCCGAATGCTGCGTCGATCAGCAATCCCAGCCAAGTGCCGGGCGCGGTGATCGGCGCACCGCCGGGCGATGTGCGGGTCGAGGCCGGCGCGCAGATCGGGATCGCGAACGGCGGCAAGGCGATGTTGTTCGCCCCGCATGTGATCAATGCCGGTCATATCAATGTGCCTGACGGCCAGGTCATCATGGCCGCCGGCGAGCAAGTGTATCTGATGACCAGCCAGGCCTTTGGCGAGAATGAGCGCAGCGTGCGCGGCCTCGATGTCGCCGTGTCAGCGCCGATGCGCTGGGTGTTCAACTATACCCAGCTACAAGGAGCGCAGGGCACCGCCCCGATCTGGGATGCGTTCACGTTCGATTTGAAGACCATTCTCTTTCCCGAGATGGCGGCACGCGTGGCGTCGGTCGGTTATCGTGTGGCGAACGACGGCATCGTGCAGGCCGACCGCGGCAACATCACGGTCATGGCGCGCGATATCGCGCAAAACGGCGGCATGTTCGCCAGCACGGCGCTCAACAATCGCGACGGCTCGATCCGCCTGCGCGCCTGGGACCAGGGCATGCTGACCTACACAGGTGAGGGGACGCGGCTCAAATACTGGTCGACCGGCGCGGTGAGGCTGGGCGTCGACAGCGTGACCAGCGTAATGCCCGATCTCAGCGATACCAGCGAGATGGCGCTGAAGGCGAAAGAGACTCGCTACACTCCCGGCCGCATCGAGCTGCACGGCCAGTTCATCGACATTCAGAAACGGGCCAGCGTCATCGTGCCGGCCGGCACGATCAGCGTCGTCGCCAGTACTTCGACGGCGTCCGTCGACGATCCGCAGCCCGGAGAAGTGAAGCGCGACGGCAGCCGAGTCTATATCGACCAGGATGCCTATTTGAGCGTCGCCGGCCTGCAAGACGTGCTGGTTCCCATGGAGCGCAACCTGGTGACCGGCGAGTTCCGCATCAACGAGCTGCGTGACTCGCCGCTCTACCGCGAGTCCTGGTTGCGCGGAAAGAAAGTAACGGTCGATCGCCGTGTAAGTGGAGTCTTCACCGACGGCCCCATGGCCGGTGTATTGTGGGGGGGTGATCCCGGCGAGTGGCAAGGCACGCCGCTCGGAGATTTTTCGGGCTGGATCGGCGTCGGGAAGACAACGCTCTCCGAGCTGTCGACGACCGGCGGCTCCATCGCCATCAAGTCGAGCGGCTCGGTCATCACGCGCCCTGGCTCGCTCATCGACGTCTCCGGCGGCTCGGTGCGCTATCTGGATGGCTGGATCAACACCACGAAACTGCTTGGCGCAGATGGGCGCATCTACGACATCAGCCAGGCGACCCCGGACCGCATCTATGTCGGTTTCGCCGGCGGCTTCACCCGCAGCAGCCCGCGCCACGGTGTCGTCGAGACCTGGACCAGTCCGCTGCTGTCGGGCAGCCGTTTCGAAAAGGGCTACACCGAAGGACGCAATGCCGGCTCGATTCGGTTCTATGCCTCGGAAGGCATCGTGCTGGAGGGCGATTATTGGGGCGGGACGATCGTCGGCGAGCGGCAGTTGGCCTCCGGCAAGCTCGCCGAAGGCGGCACGTTCAGGGTCGGGAGCGACGGCGACACGCCCCGGCTGTGGTTGATCGGTAATCTTATCATCTCGCGGTCCCCGGTCCTGTTGCCGGAAGACTTCACCGCGACGACGCCACTGGACACGTCGTGGTACGATCCCAACGATCCGGAGCCGCACCGGGCCAAAACGACGTATCTCAATCCTGAGATTATGGCTCGCTCCGGCATGGGCACTTTCCAGCTCTTCGTATCGCGCAGCGCTACGTTGGGAGCGGGCGAGAGGCTGGAATTGGCGCCGGGTACCGACGTGCTGCTCAACGGCAATACTGGCGACCGTTCGGCAGTTATCACGATCAACGGGACGATCCGCATCGCAGGAGGCACCGTCGCCCTGGATGGAGCTGGTGCCAACAGGTTCGGCGCCGGCGCCGCGATCGATGTCAGTGGCCAGTGGACCAACGATCTCACCAGTTCTGTGCGGGCGTTGCCGCCGGTGATTGACGGCGGCTCGATCCAGTTGCACGGCGATCTCAGGTTAAGCGGTGGTTCAGGACCCAGCGTGGTGTTCGATGTCTCGGGCGGCGGATGGTTGAACGCGCACGGCATCAAGCCCAAGCTGCAGGTCGGCGACGCTGGATCGATCGAGCTCTCCGTCAGCGATGCCAACCAGTTTTCGCAGCTCGATCTGCGTGGTTATGCGGCCGGCTCGGGCGGCAAACTCACGATCGGGACGAGCGGCGCGGTCCAGGTGGGCGGCGATGCCGCGACCAATCCGGCCGCACTCCATCTGCCCGACACACTGTTTGCCGAGCGCGGCTTCCGGTCCGCTTCGGTCAGCACGAGCGGCAGCATTACGGTTCCCGATGGGGCCGTCATCACCCGACTGCCGTACAGCGTCGATCTCACGGGCGTCGACATCTTCAACCTACCTTCGGACACGCAGCTCACTGCGATGGGCCGTCTCGCCTTGCTGCCGCTGACCGAACGGGTGAAGCGCGAGGCCGCCTCGCTCAGTCTCAGCGGCAGTAGCGTGACCATTGGGAAGGGGGCCGTATTGCAGGTGGATGTCGGCGGCACGGTGAATTTGCAATCGACCGGCGACGTCGTCGTGCGTGGTACGATCGAAGCGCCGGGCGGCGCCATCACCATATCGACCCCTCAGAAGGTCACCCTCGCCAACGGCGCGAGCCTGCTAGCGCGCGGCGTCCCGGTGATCGAGATTGATGCCAAGGGCCTCAGGTCAGGGACTGTCCTGAACGGCGGTTCCGTCGAATTCAAAAGTGCGCCTTCAATCAGGATCGAGCCGGGAGCGCTGATCGACGTCTCGGGCGCCAGCGGTGAAATCGATGTCATGACGGGCGGATGGCTGAGTCGAAGCGCGACCACGCTCGGTCTCGCAAGCGACGGCGGCAAAATAGCCCTCAATTTGAAGGGCGCTCAGGACCTCATCGAGGGCCGATTCCTCGGCTATGCGGGCGGCAATGGCGCCGTTGGCGGGTCGATCGATATCAGGACGATCGCGATCGCGGAGGCGGACACTGCGCTCACGCTGCCGACCACAATTTATTACAGGGACAAAAACACCGGCACGGTTAAATCGATCGGCACTACCGGGAACCTCGACATCTACAAAGAATACAGCACCGGCACCAATACTGCGTACAGGTACCTCGGCGTTCGCACCAGCATCTCCACCCTGACGACCAAACGTTCACAGAGAGGCGGATTGGTGCTCTTCGATCCCGACTTCGGCCAATTGCCGGAGTCGATCAATCAGCCGCTGGAATCGCTTCAGCCCACAATGGCGAATCAATTCGCTCTGTTGACGAAATATTTCTACACGGACGCCGCCTTGACCCAGCCTATCGTGCTGCCGTCGGCGGTTGTAAAGGTCGGCAGGATTTCGTCCGACTCGCTGAGCAATGGCGGCTTCGCCGACCTCAACGTGCAGGGCGCCAACCCGTTCATCATCGCGCCCGGCGTCAATCTGTCCTTGGAGCGGTCGATTTCAATTTCCAACACCATCAGCAGTGGCGGTGCGGGGACGGCAAATGTGCGCGCGCCCTATATCAGCCTCAGTGGAATCGCCACGTCGCCGCTGCCCGCGGCCGGCGCCGGCCAGATCGTCTTCGCGGCTGATTTGATCGATCTCTCGACCATCCTTTTCTATGGATACGCCGAGACGCAGCTCGTTGCCCGTGATATTCGTCTTGGCGGCTTGGTGGCTGATGGTTCGAGCTCCCGGACTTCGTCGCTGACCACAAATGGCCGTCTGGTCCTCAAGGCAGGGCAGATTTATCCGGCCAGCGGTGTATCGGCGTCGATCAAGGCCGGTACGGAAATTTCAATCGAAGCAAATGGAGAGGCCAATGGCCTGCCGCTATCGGCGGGTGGGCAGCTCACGCTCGAAGCCCCGGTAATCCAACAGAATGGTGTTCTGCGGGCGCCGTTCGGCAGCATCACCTTCAACGCGACCAATCGCGTCACGCTCGGCACCGGCAGCCTGACCTCCGTGTCGGGCGACGGTTTGGTGATGCCCTATGGCAACCTGAGCAACGATGAAAGTTGGACAGACCCGACCAAAACGGCGGCGAACGATCTGCCCGTCTATCTCACGCAGCCGCCGGAGAAGAGGATCCTGTTCCAGGCGCCGGCCGTGAATCTGGCTGCCGGCTCGGTGGTCGACGTCCGCGGCGGAGGTGATCTGTTCGCGTGGGAGCATGTGCCTGGTCCGGGCGGGTCGCACGACGTCCTGGCGATGCCGGGCGTTTACGCCATCGTGCCGTCTATCGCTGGCGCAACGACGCCGGCGGGTGCGCCATCCCCTGGCGATCGCATCTGGCTGGCCGGCGGCGGCGGCGTTGCAGCAGGTTGGTACACCCTGCTGCCGGCGCACTACGCGCTGCTGCCGGGAGCTTTTGCGGTCTCGCTCGTCGCGGGCTCGCAGGGAACTGGTCAGACCAACCCGTCAGTGATGACGGACGGCACCGTCATCATGAAGGGCTACCGCGGCAATGCCTTTGGTGGACAGGATCAAATCCCTTCGTCGTGGCGCGTGATGTCAGGCGCGGTTCTGCGTCAGTACAGTGAATACAACGAAACCTTCGCCAACAGCTTCTTCGCGTCCGACGCCTTCAAGCTTGCGCAATACCGTTTGACGGGTACGCAGGTCGTCACGCCGCGCCTGCCGATGGATGGCGGCTCGCTGGTGATGAAAGCGACGCAGGAACTGATCCTCAATGGTCAGATGCTATCGCAGGCTGCGGCTGGAGGCCGTGGCGGGTTGATGGATATTGCGGCGGCGAAGATCGCGATCGTCGGCGCCGGGCAAGACGCCGCCGCGCTGCGTGCGGCCGGCTATCTCGTGGTCGATTCCGCATCGCTCAGCAGCTTTGGCGCCGGCAGTCTGCTCATCGGCGGCACGCGCAGCGGTGATGCCAAAGGCTTGCTGCTCGACATCGTCGCCAGTGACATTGCCGTCCGCAACAATGAAGCAACCCAGCTCGTCGGACCCGAGATTATTCTTGCCGCGAGCGGAACGGTCGATATTGGCGCGGGCAGCGTCATTGCCGCCAAAGGTGATGCCCCGACCGGCGCCGGCGATCTCGTCATGAAGCCGCAGGTGAAAGCCGTTCTCGGCGACGTTGGCGCCCCGGACACCAATCCGGATAACGATGTGCTGCTGACGCCCTCGAAAGATTATGGTGCGCTCGTCCGTGTCTCGAATGGCGACGCGGTGCAGGTGATCCGCGAGAACGTCGATACGATGATCGGCGGCATTGTCCGTATCGGCGCCAATGCACGGCTCGACGGCGGCAAGGCGCTCTTGATCGACGCCACCCGCAACACGATTGTGACCGCCGGTGCGCAGATCTCAGGCGCGGCCTTGTCGCTGGCGAGCGGCCGCATCGGATTCGGCGGCGGCAGCCAGGGGCAGGGGCTGATCCTTGATGCGGCTTCACTGGCGCGATTGACGCAGACCCAGCATCTCACCTTGCGCAGCTACAGCAGCATCGACTTCTACACGTCGGTGAATTTCGGCGGCGTGGGCCTCAAGGCGGTAACGCTCGATGCCGCCGGCCTGGTCGGCTATGGCGATAACGCCATTGCGGTGACCGGCGATACCATCGCGCTCGCAAACAACGGTGCGAGCTTCACCCAGCCGGTCGGCGCGGGACATGGACAACTGGCACTGACCGCGAACGAACTCGTGCTCGGGATTGGCAGCAAAACCGTACGCGGCTTCGACAGCGTGGCGCTGAGCGGCACGGCGCGCATCGTCAGCGAGGACAACGGCACAGTCGATGCCGGTGCGGCGGCGCTGACCTTGGCGACGCCGGTGCTGACCGGCCGTGGCGGCAGCTCGCAATCGCTGGTGACCACTGGCGCCCTGGTCGTGGCCGGTAATGGTGCGGGCGAGGCGGATCCGGCCGATCTCGGCCTCGGCACGCGCATTGCGCTCACCGGCGGCAGCGTGACGTTTGGTGGCCGCATCGTCGCGCTAGGTGGCGCGGTCGAGATGACAGCCACGAACGGCAGCGTGGTCCTGAACGATGGCGCGCGTGTTGACGTGGGTGGCTTCGGCAAGCAGTTTTTCGACGTCGCCGAATACGGCAATGCTGGCCGCATCGCGTTGACGGCGATCGGCGGCAATGTGCATCTGAAATCCGGTGCCGCCCTGAACCTGGCAGCAGCGTCGGGCGGCGGCGATGCCGGCATGCTGGCACTGACCGCCTCCGGTGGCGGAACTATCGTGCTCGATGGTCAGATCGCAGCTCAGGCGGGTGCAGGCGGCAAGGGCGGGTCCTTCACGCTGGACATCGCGGCGCTGCCTGACTTCGCCGGCCTGAGCCAGACGCTGAACAACGCCGGCTTTGATGCCGCGCGCCAGTTCCGCATCCGCAGCGGCAACGTGGTGATCGATGGCACGACGACGGTGGCCGACTTCGCGCTCAGCGCCGACCAGGGCAGCGTCACGCTCGCCGGCACGATCGATGCGCGCAGCCGCTATGGCGGGCGCATCGCGATCAGCGGCGGGAACGGCTTGATCATGCAACCTTCGGCCGTGCTGCGGGCCGGTTCCACCACTGCGCTCGGCTCCGGCCGGGTGACGCTGGAGGCGACAGGCGGTCGCCTCGATCTGCAGGGCGGCACCGTCGATGTCGCGGGCGGCGAGGACGGGCGCGTGCGGTTGCGCGCGCTGCAGAACGCCAGCCACGACGGCATCGCCGTCGACCGGCTCAATGCTACGATCACAGGCGCGCGCGCCGCGGTGCTCGAGGGCGTGTCGGTCTATGACGCCGCTGATTCAACTCACGCCAGCAGCTTCGATGGCGTGTCGGTGGACTCGGTGATGGCCGAGGCCGTCGCCCATGCCGACAGCTTCGCCGGCCATGCGGCGAGCATTCTGCGGGTAATCCCCGGCGGCGGCAACGTCACCCTGGCTGCGGGCATTGAGGTTCGCGGCGTGGGCGATCTGACCCAGAATACAGACTGGAATCTCGCCAGCCTCGCCTCACGGGAAGGCACGCTGACCCTGCGCGCTGGTGGCAATCTGAACATCAAAGGCAATATCTCCGACGGCTTCTCCACCGCCGACCGCAGCGGCGCCTTGCTGAATGCCGCCTCCTGGGATCTGCGCCTGGTCGCGGGCGCCGACCTGACATCCGCGAACGCCGCGGCGCTCGCCCCGCTGGCGGCGCTGCCGGCGTCAAGCGGTTCGCTGATCGTCGGCGATAGCGCGGCCGGCAAGGTGATCCGTACCGGCACCGGCGACATCGACATCCGGGTCGGGCGCGACCTGCAGCTCGCCCACTACCAGTCCGTCATCTACACCGCCGGCCGTAAGGACATGACGACCTGGGCCGACTTCACCACGGCTCCGGCGAATGCCGCTTATGGCGTGCTCGGCGGCCATCTCGAAGTCGTCGCCCAGGGCAATGTCAGCTCCGCGCTGCCCACAGACTCGACGCAAAACCAGCTCTTCACCGAGTGGCTCAAGCGGCAGGGCGAGACTGACACATCGTATTTGTTCAGGCCGCATATGGGCAATGTCGCAAGCCAGGGTCCGCAGAGCTCGTGGTGGGTGGACTACGCCAAGTTCAATCAGGGTGTCGGCGCACTGGGCGGCGGCAACGTCGCGATCAACGCTGGCGGCGATCTGGTGAATCTGCTCGTGGCGCTCCCAACCAACGGGCGCCTGCGTGGTGGCCGCACGGCTGACGAGCAGAAAATTCTGGAAGTGCGCAATGGCGGCGCCATGAGCGTCGAGGCGGGCGGTGCGGTGCGCGCAGGCTATTATTACGTCGGGCGCGGTGCCGGTACCATCACGGCCGGCGAGATAACCACTGGACGCAACGTGTTGATTGCGAGGCCCAACAATCGCCAGGAGGTCGTGCCGATTGCACCGGTTCTGGCCTTGGGCGATGCAACGCTCAGCGTGAAGACCTTCGGCGATTTGCGCCTGCAAACTGTGCTTGATCCGTTGCTGCTCGGAACCGGAAACGGCGAACAGGGCGCCGCATATATGAGCGGCTACACAGACCGCACATCGCTTGAGCTCACATCGGTCGGCGGCGACGTTGTTCTGGTCAATCAAGCGCAGTACCTGTCCAGGAATCTGGACTTGTCCGATGCCCTGCGCCCTGTTGACGGCAAGTATACGCTGCTCGCGCAGCTTGCCGGCAATCTCTATCCCTCGATCACCCGCGTGAACGCTCTCAATGGTTCGGTGATAAACCAGAGCATTTTCGTCACCATGCCGGGCAGCACGCCCGAACTGCGTATCCTGGCCGAGAAGGATGTGCTTGCGGGTGAGATCGTCATGTCGCGGGCGACACCGGAGATGATCCCGTCGCCGTTCAGACCCGTCGGCGGCGGCGGCGCGTGGATCCAGATCACCAATTTCCTGGGTCTTCTTACCAATACCATTGAGCCGTCTACCTTTTACTCACCGCAGCCAAATCACAACGCCTATCTCAAAAGCGTCAGCAACCCGGCGCATCTCTTGAACGAAAACGACTATGAGCCGAGCCGCATCTACGCGCGCAGCGGTTCGATCATCGGCAATTATATGCCGAGAGTCTCTGGTCCTCCGACCATCGGCAGCATCACAACCAGCGAACAAACCTGGTTCCGCGCCGGAACGGATATCCGCAACATCGCCTATAGCCTGCGCAATCTTCACGGCACCGACGTGTCTCTGCTCGAAGCCGGCAACGACGTCATCGGCGGCCCGAAAACGGGGAATATTCGCATCGAAGGCCCCGGCGCGCTGGTCGTGAGCGCCGGACGAGACGTCTATGCCCCGGAGTTGCAAATCTTCAGCCCCGGCAACCAGCAATACGAAAGCAACAACCGCGCCAAGCTCGGCACGCAAATCCTCGGCCTTCCAGAACAAGGTGCGGCGATTACCGTGATGGCCGGGCTGAAGGGCAAGCTGCCGTCCTACGACGCCTTCATGGCGGCCTATCTCGATCCGGCGAATATCGGCTCGATGCCGGGCTACCTCGATCTTACTCCGGGCGAAGCCGTCCTGCCGGATCCGACGGCGCTCAAACCGGGTGTCACGATGAACACGGTGATAGGCAATTCTGCCGTGCCGCTGTACCTGGCGAATGAATACAGGTTGGTGAAAGGCGGTTATGACGAGGGCAAGCTGATTTCCTTCGTGGCGAGTGAGACTGGCCGCACATTGACGGCGGACAAAGCCCTCGAAGCCTACAAGCAGTTGCCGGCGGAGAAGCAGCAAGCCTTCCTGTTTGCTTCCGGCACCTGGAAGATGACGCGAGGCGGTGTGGTCGGATTTGTTGCCGACGTCACCGGCGAAAAGCTGTCGCCGCTCGATGCCTGGGCGCGATTCCAAACGCTGCCGCAATTGACCCGGGAGCGCTTCGTGCGCCAGATCTACATGCAGGGATTGCGCGAGGCCGGAACGGATCAGAACATGCCCGGCGTCAACGGCCTGCCCCGGAATGGCGGCTACAATCGCGGCTATGCGGCGATCGAGACGCTGTTTCCCGGCAATGACTGGAAGGGCGACGTGGCGATGGGCAACGCCTTGTTCCGCACCATGGCGGGAGGCGACATCGAGGTGTTGACGCCGGGCGGCGGCCTGCAAGTCGCGGCGCTCGGTACGGCCCCGGCCGCCGGGTACGGCCTCATCACAATGGGCTATGGCAACGTCAACATCTTCGCCCGCAACAACGTGACGGTGAATCGTTCCCGCGTCCTGACCTTCGCCGGCGGTGATGAGATCGTCTGGTCGACATTGGGCGACATCGACGCGGGACGCGGCGCCAAGACGACGCGTGTGCCGTCAGCGCCGGACATCCAAACCGACGTCAATGCGGTGACGAAAGTGCTGGAGAATGCCGACATCGCCGGCAGCGGCATCGGCACGGTGATCGGCTTCTCGGGGGTCGAGGAAGGCGACGTTCATCTGATCGCGCCGGAAGGGACCGTGAATGCCGGTGACGCCGGTGTGCGAGTGAGCGGCAATTTCACCCTCGCGGCCCGCTTCGTTCTCAATGTCGACAACATCCAGGTCTCGGGCCAGAGCAAAGGCGTGCCGAAGGTAGAGAGCAAATCTGGGCCCCTTACCGTCGAAACCAAGGACAAGGCCGCGGCTGACGCCGTAAAGGACGCAACCAGCCAAGCGCCGTCGGAGCGGCCGTCGGTGATCATCGTCGAGTTTCTCGGGTACGGCGGCGGCGACGGCGGTTCAAATCGCCCGGAAGAGGATGAAGGCCGGGCGCAGCGGGATCGACGAAGCTATAATCCGAACAGCGCAGTGCAGTATGTTGGAGCCGGTTCGCTGAATGACGAACAGCGGCGACAACTGATCGAGGAAGGGCGTCTCGCTTCGCAGGCAACCGGACCTTGACAAGTTTCCTTGATCGGGTCGCTCGCGCAAGGAGCACGCGGAATGTGCTCCTTGCGAGAAGTCACGGACGGCTGCGTCTCTGCGTTGGCCGGGTCGCTCGCGGCTGACCGCGTGCTTGTTAGAGCTTCGGATCTGATTGAATCAGAACCAAAGCTCCAGATTCTTGTTTTGACGCGTTTTCTTCACACGAACCGGCGTCCACTTCGCTCGAAAACGTTCTAGCTTTCGTGCGGCTCTTGAGGGTGAAGTCGTCCCAGGGATTTGGATGCTTCTTGTTGAACAGCTTCGGCGCCCTGTGCATGAGGGCTCTTGAACACCTCAAATACCGAAGCGGTGTCCTGATCAGCGAAGCCCATCGCAAGCGCTGTCTCATAGATGGGAGCAGTCGAAGCAAAGAGTGGAGCGGCGCAGCCGAGCTCGCTTACGAATTGATCAATGATCGTCATGTCCTTCTTCCAGGTCGCCACCCGCATGGTAGCTGGAGCGTAGCTTCGGCTTGCCATCATGGGCGCCCGCATCTGGAACATGCGGGAGCCTCCGGCGCCGGGACCAACGCATTCGATGACTTGGCGGAGGTCGAGGCCGGCGCTTTCGGCAATCATCATAGCCTCGGCAGCTGCCACGTTGTGAATGGCGACGAGGAGGTTTGCCACAAACTTCATTCGGCTGCCGTTGCCGTATGTGCCGAGGTCCACGCTCTGCTTGGCGAAGTCCGCAAACAGAGGCTCGCATCGCTTGATTGCGGCGGAATCACCACTCGCGTAGACGACCAGATCTCGCATTTTTGCCTGCGCTCCGGTTCCGCTGAGGGGACAGTCCAGCGCGACATGATTGCCGGCATCGAGGATCGACTTGAACTCAAGCTTATCGTCGAGAGCAAAAGTGCTCAGCTCGACGACGGTACGCGGGCTCGGCTCGAGCGCGATCGTCTGCGCGACCATCCGAGCGGCCGCAGGCGTGGGTAAGCTTGTCATGATAGTCTGACTGCGAGCCGCGAGCTGGGATACATCGTCGACAACTGCAACCCCGGCTCCTGTTGCCTCGCGACGGCGGGCCTCGTCGATGTCGTAGCCGATCACGCTCCAGCCGCGCTGCACCAAATTGGCACTGATCGCGCCACCCATGATCCCGAGGCCGACGATGCCGACGAGCTTTTCTTCAGTGCCTCGTCCGTCCATGTGTCTCTCCCTGACTGGCTGTCGGTTGCCCATCGAGCAGCCATATTGTTTATCAAGCGATAAGCACGCTGGCAGGCCAAGTCAATTTCACTGTCGTAAGCGCGCGGCATCAAACGGAGCATCGATGCGCGTTCTGTAGCGCTGCAAGAGGGCTAATTCAGCCTTGCATTCAGCGGCGAAAGACGGTATTTATCACTCGATAATCAAGAAGACAAAAGGGAGTGCGCCATGAAGGTTCTGGGATTCAACCATCTGTCCGTGGGTGCGAAGGACCTGGAAACCTCGATGCGCTTCTATCAGGAAGTGCTCGGGCTTGAGCCAATCCCGACCTACAATTTCGGCTTCAAAACGCGGTACCTGCGCTGCGGCGATCTTCAGCTCCATGTCTTTGAGTTGCAGGACCATGTTCCAGTGTACCAGCACTTCGCGATCGACGTGGACGATTTCCACGCGGTTTACGAGCGCGCCAAGGCGCTCGGCGCACTCGATTCAACCGCCTTTCGCAATTGCGTAAACGAACTGCCCGATGGGTGCGTGCAGATGTATCTGCGGGACCCCGCGGGCAACCTGATCGAAGTGGACTGGCCGGATGTGAACACGCTCGACCGCTCGAAAATTCCCGAGATGAAGCTGCTGAGCGAGTTCGCGGCGCAGGATGCCGAGGGCCTTCGCGCCTCCCTCTACCTTGACCGGCCACACATGAAGCCGAGCCGGTGAGATCGCGGCGTGTGAGGGAGAGCGCGATGGCGGACATCCTTCGGCAACCAAGCAAGAGTGAAGGTGACGCTGCCGACGAGACATATGCAGCGCTGCTCGAGCGGGCGCGAGGGCTGTTGCCGCGTCTTCGCGACCGGGCAGCGACCACCGAACAACAGCGCCACCTTCCGCCCGACACCGAACGAGCGCTGCATGAGGCCGGGCTGTTCAGGATCCTGCAGCCGAAGCGGGTAGGCGGTTCGGAGCTTGATTATGTCGCGCTGATCGATTTCGCCGAGGTCATCGCCCTGGCCGACGCATCCGTGGCGTGGAACCTGGCCAACCTTGCCAGCCATCACTGGATGCTCGGCATGTTCGATCACAGTGCTCAAGATGTCGTCTGGAAGGAGAATCCGCACGCGTTGATAGCTTCGTCGTTCGTTTTTCCCGCGGGCCGTGCTCGCAAGGTAGCGAACGGCTATCGCATCTCCGGGCGCTGGCCATTTTCTTCAGGCGTGGATTCGAGCAGTTGGAACATGCTCGCCGGCATCGTTTCAAGCGATGACGAGGCTGATGGCGTCGAGCATCGAATCTTCCTGGTTCGGTCCGCGGACTACCGCATCATCGACACTTGGGACTCCAGCGGTCTCAGGGGCACAGGATCGAACGATCTCGAGATCGCGGATCTCTTCGTCCCAGATCACATGACGCTTGCCGTGCGCGACGTAGCCGGAGGAGCGACACCCGGCAGCGCGGTGAATCCCAGCCCGCTGTATGCGCTGCCGGTATTCTCGCTGTTCCCCTTCGTGCTGTCCGGCGCAGCGTTAGGCAATGCGCAAGGCTGCCTGGATGACTACGTCGAGATCGCTCGGCATCGGGCGTCAACCTATAATCGGATGAAGATCGGAGATCTGCAGACCACGCAGATCAAGATCGCCGAAGCATCCGCCAAGATTGACGCGGCGCGGCTGATCATGCGCCGAACCTGCATCGAAGCGATGGCCGATGCAAGGCGCGGACGCATTCCGGATATTGCCGAAAAAACACGTTATCGCCGCGACGGCGCGTTTTCGGTCAACCTGTGCACCGAGGCTGTCGGACTATTGTTCACGGCAAGCGGGGCGCGCGGCCTTTACACGGCAGGGGCGCTCCAGCGTCAATTCCGCGATGCGCATGCGATCAACGCCCACATCGCCTTCAGCTTCGACGCGGCAGGTACCAATTACGGACGGGTGGCTCTCGGCCTGCCGTCCGAAAATCTAACGCTGTAGCGAGCTTCAAATGGCCACGCCGACTTCAGTTGGTTCGGGCGACGCAGTCCACCGGAGCGGGGCGCCGTTGGACGGACGCGACTTTCGAAAGGCGCTGGGGAGCTTCGGCACAGGCGTCACCATCGTCACGGCCGCCGCTGAGGGTGGCAGGCCCGTCGGCCTGACCTGCAATTCATTCGCTTCGGTCTCGCTCAACCCGCCACTCGTGCTGTGGAGCCTTCTCGTCTATTCACAGAGTATGAGCGTCTTCCAGGACGCCTCGCACTTCGCGGTCAACGTGCTCGCGAACAATCAACGGGGATTGGCTGCGCGCTTTGCGGCGAGCGCGGCTGACAAATTTGCAGGAACCGACTGGCGAAGCGGGCTGGGCGGCGCGCCCTTGCTGGCCGGCACTGTCGCGACGTTCCAGTGCCGCACGGCAGACCGGTATTACGGCGGCGATCACATCATTTTTCTTGGTGCGGTGGAGAGCTACGCCTACAACGATGCCGAGCCGTTGCTGTTTATGCGCGGCGAGTTCGGCCGCTTCAGCCCTGGTGTGTGATCCTCGCTTATCATGAACAAAAAACCGACTACCTCCGCCCGCCCCAAATCGAAGCGCCTTTCGCCGGAGGAGCGGCGTCAGGAATTCATCCGCAAGGCAACGGAATTCTTCGCTGACGAAGGTTTCAATGGCGGTACACGTGAGCTGGCGCGCCGTCTCGGCGTTACGCAGCCGCTCCTTTATCGCTATTTTCCGAGCAAGGACGACTTGATCGAGGAGGTCTACAAGAAAGTTTATCTTGAGCCACTCGAGAGCGGCTGGGAGAAGCGCCTGACGGACCGCTCGCGACCGATCCGCGAGCGTCTGTGCGAGTTCTATAACGCCTATACGGACGCCATCTTCACGCGGATCTGGCTGCGCATCTATCTGTTCTCGGGCTTGAAAGGCCTCGAGATCAATCGGGCCTATGTCAATGTGGTTCGCGACAAGATCCTGACGCGCGTGGTCAAGGAATGCCGCGCTGCAGCCGAGCTGCCTGCCCAGAAACCTACCTCGGCCGAGCTCGAGATGGCCTGGGTGTTCCACGGCGGCATCTTCTATTACGGCATCAGGAAATACATCTACGAGGCAGTGGTGCTTGAAGACAAGGACAAGATGATCGCAGATGCTGTCGACCTTTATCTCTCCGGCTTTATGCGGAGCGCCGAGCCGCGGCGGCTCTCGAGAGGATCAGACCGTCTCCAGCCTGCCGGTGAGGACTGAACGCTGCACGGCCTCGAACACCCGAACGCCGGACCGCATTTCGTCATGCGTCACAGGATAGACGCCGTCACCACGAATCGCACGGCCGAACGCCTCGAGGTTATCGCGCACCGCTGGATGCGGCGGATAGTAGCCTGCGTGTCGGTCGGAGCCCCGAACGACCCGGGTCACGTCCCAACCGGTCGGCGTTTCCGGATGAGTGCGATCTCGAATCTCCATCCAGCCCCGTGATCCGAGCAAGGCGAGCCGGCCCATGAAGGGGGTGGCGAGAATTGCAGTCAGCGCTGCGGTAGTGCCGCCCTCGAAACCAAGGGTGATCGACAGCGTGTCGCCATTTGCGAAATGGCTGCCCAGAGTAGCCAGCCGCGCCCAGACGGTCGTGGGCCTTCCGAGCAAGGCAACTGACAAATCGACAAGGTGAATGCCGGTCGCCGACAACGGTCCTGCCGGATTTACGGTTGCGGAGAGCCTCCAATTGTCCGGCGGTAGATCGAGGAACTTGTCCTGGCTGAAATTGGCTTCGACCATCAGGGCCTTGCCGAACTCGCCCGCTGCCAGCCTTTGGCGCAGTTCAATGACCGCCGGCTCGAAGCGACGCTCATGACCAATGCCGAGCTGGACCTTCGCGGCCTTCACCGCCGCGAGGGCGCGATCGGCATCCGATCCGGTGGTGCAAAGTGGCTTTTCGCAGAAGACGTGCCGGCCGCTTGCCGCAGCTGCAACGATCTGATCAGCATGCCGGTCCTGCGGCGTGCACAGGATGACCGCTTCGATGTCGCTTCGGTTTAGGGCGGCCTCGAAACTGTCGGCGGTTTCGAGTCCTCTTGCCTCGGCAGCCGCGCGGGCAGCCGGTATCGGGTCTACGCCGAGCACCGGCCGGATGATCGGGCTTTCGCTGAGATTGGCGACGATCGTCTGGCCCCACCAGCCGAGACCGATGACGGCGGCTTTGATCATGATTCTCGGCTCGCGCTCTGAACCTTTGCCAGTGCGCCGCGATACCAGTCGCCGACCTCGCTTCCTGTCATCAAGGCGACGTCGTCATGGCGAATGACATGGTCGAGAATCTGCTCGAGGTAGCCGATCCGGTGCGGCACGCCGGTGATGTAGGGATGGATCGAAATCGCCATGACGCGGGCGTTATCCGCTCCCTCCTGATACAGCCTATCGAATTGATCGACGCAGCGACGCAGGAACTGCTCTGAAGGCATATGCTGGAGGGCGTGCACGACGATGTCGTTGGTCTCAACGGTGTATGGAATGGTCGTGATCCGGCCGTATGGCGTATCGATGTCCTGCGGGAGATCGTCGATCACCCAGTCGGCGACGTATTCGATACTGTGTCGGCGCAGCAGATCAAGGGTTTCGCCCGTTTCGGTAAGACCGGGGCTCTCCCACGAACGCGGAGGTTTGCCGGCAAACTTCGTGATGATGTCGACCGTGCGCTTGATCGCATCGCTCTGGTCGTCGACCTTGTGCATCGGTCCCTGCAGGAAGCCATGGCCCATGAATTCGAAGCCGGCCTCGCGCGCCGCTGCGGCAACTCGCGGGTACGACTGGCAGACGTTTCCGTTGATGGCCAGAGTGGTGGGAATGTTGCGGTCGGTGAGCGCCTTGAACTGGCGCCAGAACCCTGCACGCATGCCGTATTCGTGCCAGGACCAGTTCGGAACGTCAGGCAGCAGTGGCTGACCCATGGGAGGGCTCAGTACCGTGCGAGGCATCGCATGCTCGATGCGCCACTCCTCCACATTGAGGATAACCCAAACGGCGAGCCGCTTTCCTCCCGGCAACTCAAGTTTCGGCCGGTCGATCAGCGCCTGGTAAGGAATTCGCTCCGACAGCGCCACAGGATGCCTCCTCTATCTTATGTCGATCTTCGCCAGTTCAGCCTACCACCGTTCGCCGTGACGTTCCCGGCTGCAAGCGAGGCAACACCTTCTCAGCCAAAAGGATCATAGAGCGACGGCCGAGCTCGCGATCCTTCCAGTCTTTGCCGGCATAGAGCAACGTTCCGAACTCACCAACCTGCTCCTGAAAGGCGAGCAACTGGTCGGCGACGCTGGAAGGGGTTCCATAGATGATCAGGCGATCACAGATCGATTCGAGGGTGACCTCGTCATCCGGCTGGTCGCGGTGTGTCTTGAACAGTTCGATGCGGCCATTCTTCTTCAACTTCGTGAAGAGCGAACGGTAGTAGTTCACATAAGGCCCGTCGGGATCGGTAGCGTAAGTCTTCGCAGTGGCTTCATCCTCGGCGACGAAGATGCTCTTGGCGACACGCCAGTTGGCCGGATCCGCCGCTCGTCCCGCGCGCTGGCAGCCCTCGACATATCTGGGCCAATGGCTCTTGACCCAGGCAGGCATCAGGAAATTCGCCGAAATCGGCTCCCACCCGCGCACGGCAGCCTCAGTGACCCCCTTGGAAAAAGGTGCAACGGCGGTAACGACGATCGGCGGATGCGGGCGCTGCAGCGGCCGCGCGATATAGCCCTGGCCGATCTCCGTCATCATGGTTCGCGCCGTGGAGATCGACCAATATTTGCCTTTGATGTCATATGGCGGTTCGCCCTGCCAGATCGCCAGCACCTGGTTGATTGCTTCCACGAACATTTCATTGCGATTGGCATCGAGATTGCCGAAGAGTTCGGCATCGGACAGAAGGCCGCCGGGGCTGATGCCGAAGATCAGTCGTCCTTCGAGCATGTGGTCCAGCATGGCGATTGTCGCTGCGACGGCAGCGGGATGTGCATTCGGCAAGTTTACCGTTCCGGTGCCGAGGCGGATCTGTTTGGTCGCAGCCGCAATCCAGGCGATGAAGGCGGCGCACGAGGTGATGTTTTCGGCGCGATCGGTCACGTGTTCGCCGACATAGGCTTCGCTGAAGCCGAGTTCGTCCGCCAACAGGAAGGCTTCGCGATCCTCCTGGAGCGACTGGCGCCAGTCCTTGTTGACCGGGTGGATCGGCATCGTGAAGAAGCCCAGTTTCATGGATGTCATCCTGATTGGAAGGCTCCGCGAGAGTAGCCATTGCCGCGCGCGAGAAAAATGATAATTCTTGCTCCATCGCATTAGCCAATCTGATACGAGAACAATGGTCTCGCTGCGGCAGCTCCGGTCCTTTATCGCCGTGCACGAGGAGGGCTCCTTCACCGCGGCCGCGCTCCGCGAGGGCGCAACCCAGTCCGGTATTTCGCAGCACGTGGCACAGCTGGAGGAGGAACTCGGCACAGCGTTGTTCGTGAGGCGCGGCCGCAACGTGGCGCTTACGGCGGCAGGACGGACCTATTACGAAGAATGCACCGCGGCGTTGAAGCGGCTCGACGTCGCTGCGCAGAAGGTTTCTGCCGACAAGCCGAGCGGACCTCTTCGCGTCGGCCTGATGCCGACCTTCACGCGGTCGCTGCTGCCGCCGGTGCTCGAGAACTTCCTTGTCGCGGCGCCAGCGGTCCAGATCAACATTACCGAGGCCTATTCCGGCGTGCTGACCGAAATGGTGCGGGCGGGGGAGCTCGACTTCGCAGCGGTACCCGCGTTTTCGGGAACGCCCGGGGTCTCCCAGCGCCTTTTGCTGCGCGACCGTGAGATGCTGGTGCGCGCGCGCTCGCGGGCGGCGGGGACTAATCGCGCCGGTCCCGTCCGACTGTCCGATCTCGGCCCTTTGAAGGTCGTCGTGCCGGGCTGGCAGAACACCCGCCGCGGCAATATCGAAACCTATTTCGCCGCGAATGGGATCGAAATCGCCCAACGGTTGGAACTCGACGCCATGATGGGTACGCTGCAATTCGTCGCAGCGAGCGACTTCGTTGCGATCCTTCCGTTCATCATGATGGTGGCGGACCTGAACGAGCTACGATTTGAAATCCGGCCGCTTGCGGATCCGCCACTTCATTCCGAATTCGTCCTGATCGAGCCGGCACGCAAGGCGATCTCCCCGGCTGCGGCACTATTTGCCAGGCTCCTCAAGGAGGAGGCGGCGCGTGCGCAGGCGCTGTTTGACCGCATGATCAAGAGCCGCCCGTCGATACCGCGGCCGGCCCGGAGGCCGCGCGGCCACAGTCGGGTCAAGTGATCGATCGATAAACAAACTTGACGTTTGGCAACTTGCAACGTCTAATCCGTCCTAGGCCGCCACAATAAGGCGGCTTGACGAAAAAACGCGGGAGGGTGGTCGGTTAATGAAAGCTCCGGCTTTCAGCTATATGCGCGCGGAGAGTGTCGAGCATGCGCTCGAGCTGCTATCACGTCATGGCGATGCGGCGAAGATCCTGTCCGGTGGGCAGAGCCTGCTCCCCGCGCTCAATCTGAGGCTTGCTGCTCCCGCTATCCTGATCGACATCGGTCGCCTGGATGAGCTGCGCGGTATCGACCTTCGTGACAACGTCGTCACGATCGGGGCGCTTACGCGTCACGTCGACCTGCTGGCCTCGGAAGAAATCCTGTCCAGCCTGCCGCTGCTGCGACAGGCCGCTGCTCATGTCGCTCATCCCGCCATTCGCAATCGCGGCACGATCGGCGGGAATCTCGCGCATGCCGATCCTGCATCCGAATTCCCCGCCTGCATGCTCGCGCTCGATGCGAGGATGGTGATCCGACGCGAGGACGGCGAACGGCGCGTCGATGCACGTGACTTTTTCCGGGGAATCTACGAGACCGCACTCGAGCCATGCGAACTGCTTGTCGCGATCGAAATTCCGCGGCCCCAATCGGGCTCGCGCACGTACTTCCATGAATTCGTCCGCCGCAGTGGTGACTACGCGATGACGGGTCTCGCCGCTCTGGCGCATCTTGACGGCGCGCAGTTCGCCGATCTGCGGCTCTCATACTTCGCCATTGGCGATCGTCCGTACCTCGCGCGCGCCACTTCTCACCTGGTTGGCGTGGCTATCACTGGCGAGCGCATCGCGGAGGCGCAGGCCGCGTTGGACGCCGAGCTTGATCCCCCGGATGACCAACAGGCCAGCGCAGCCATGCGCCGGCACTTTGCGCGGCTGCTGCTATCCCGCTGCGTGGCCAACGTCCTTGAGCGGCCGGAGCTTGCGATGGAGGCGGTGACGTGACGACCGCCCGCATTGCGCTCATGGTCAATGGCGAGAAGATCAGCGCGGAAGTGCCGGCACGTTTGAACCTGGCCGACTTCGTGCGCGACCAGCTTGGTCTCACCGGCACTCATGTGGGCTGCGAGCACGGGGTATGTGGTGCGTGCACCATGCGCGTCAATGGCGAAATCATTCGCAGTTGCCTTACGCTTGCAGTGCAGGCTGATGGCTGCGCGGTCGAAACCATCGAAGGCCTGTCTGACAGCGGCGAAATAGCCGATCTCCAGGCCGCCTTCCGCGAACGCAATGCGCTGCAGTGTGGCTATTGCACGCCGGGAATGCTGATCACGGCCCAGGATCTTCTGCTCAAGCATGCAGACCCGGAGCGGACGGAAATCCGCGAGCATCTGTCCGGCAATTACTGTCGCTGCACCGGCTATCACGCGATTGTCGATGCCGTGGAGCGTACCGCCAAGGCGAGGCAGCGCCGTCCATGAGTCGCTCCGATCAGACCGAGGGCCTGACCGCTCTGGATCGGCCGAATTCCTATATCGGCCAATCCGTGCCGCGCCCCAACCTTGACCGCCTGCTGCAGGGGCGGGGCCAGTACGTCAGTGACCTTGTGTTGCCGCGCATGGTTCATGTCGCATTTGTACGCTCGCCGCGTGCGCATGCGAGGATCGCCGCGATCGACACCGAAGCAGCCAAAGCCATGCCCGGCGTAGTCGCCGTGGTCACCGGCCGCGAACTCGCAGCCGTCGTGACTCCTTGGGTCGGGGTGTTGGCGCACTTGAAAGGTTTGAAATCCGCGCCTCAGCACGCCATGGCAATCGATCGGGTCTGCTGGCAGGGCGAGGCGGTCGTGGCGGTGCTGGCGAGCAGCCGGGCGCTCGCCGAAGATGCGGTGGAAGCGGTCGAAGTCTCCTACGAAGAGTTGCCTGCGGTCACGGATATGCGCTCGGCGCTCGATCCGGCAACGCCGGTGATCCATCCCGATCTCGGCGACAATCTTGCATTCGAACGCAATCACGACGCCGGCGCAGTGGATGCGGCGTTTGCCGAAGCCGACGAGGTGGTTGAGGCGGAGTTTGTTTTCGGCCGTCATACCGGCGTGACGCTCGAGCCGAGAGCGGTCGTTGCCGACTGGAATGTGGGCGAGAGGCGCCTCACCATCTATCAGGGCACCCAGGCGCCCCACATGGTGCAGAACATCGCGGCAAAGCATCTGGACCTCGCTGAACAGCAGGTGCGCGTCGTTTGCAAGGACGTGGGCGGATCATTTGGCATCAAGGTCCACATCTATGCCGACGAGATGGCGACGTATGGTCTTGCGAAGCTGCTTCGCAGGCCGGTGAAGTTCGTGGCCGACCGGGTCGAGAGCTTCAATACGGACATTCATGCGCGTGATCACATCTGCAAGGGACGTATCGCCGTAAATCGCAACGGTTCGATCAAGGCCTTCGAGATTGATGATCTGACCGGTATCGGCCCTTACTCAATGTATCCGCGCACCAGCGCGATCGAGGCGAACCAGGTCGTCAACCTCGTCGGCGGTCAGTACACCACGCCCAATTACCGGGCGCGGGCGCGAGTCGTTTTCCAGAACAAGAACGTCACCTGCCAGTATCGCGCGGTGGGGCATCCGATCGCCTGCTCGGTGACCGAAGGCCTTGTCGACCTTGCCGCGCGCCGCATCGGAATGGACCCGGTGCAGATCCGGCGCCTCAACCTGATCGGCGATGATGCTTATCCGTGCGCCTCGCCGACCGGGTTGCGTTTCGAGGCGCTTTCGCATCATGCGTCCCTTCAGAAGCTGCTGCAGATGATGGACTATGAGGCGCTTCGTGCGGAACAGGCGCGGCTGCGCCGACGGGGAATCCATCGCGGCATCGGACTTGCGAGTTTCATTGAGGTCACCAACCCTGGCGCCGCCTTCTATGGGGTCGGCGGGGCACGCATTTCTTCCCAGGACGGCGTGACGGTTCGGCTCGATGCCGCAGGTTCGGTGACTTGCTACACGAGCATCACCGAGCAGGGGCAGGGCTCGGAAGCGATCACTGCTCAAATCGTTGCGAGCGGGCTCGGCGTGTCGATCGACCGCGTTCGTGTCGTACTCGGAGATACCGACGCAACGCCTTATGGTGGAGGCACCTGGGCTTCGCGAGCGGCCGGCATCGGCGGCGAGGCTGCGCTGCAGTCGGCCAAGACGTTGCGTGGCAATATCCTCCAGGTTGCGGCAGCTATCCTGCAGGCACGTCCTGCGGACCTCGACATCAGCGATAATGCCGTGGTGGATCCGTCAAGCGGAGAACGCAAGATCGAGCTGTCGGAACTCGCCCGCATCGTCTTTTTCCGGCCCGACACGCTTCCGCCGGGGCTGCAGCCGGAAATGGTCGCGACAAGGCACTTCGTTCCGCGCCAATACGGTTTTGCCTTCACGAATGGAATCCAGGCTTCATGGCTGGAGGTCGATACGGCAACCGGCTTCATCAGCCTGCTCGACCATTGGGTGGTCGAGGACTGCGGCACGGTGATCAACCCCCAATTGGTGGATGAACAGGTCCGCGGCGGTGTGGTCCAAGGGCTCGGGGCCGCGCTGTTCGAACACTGCATCTATGATGAGCGGGGCCAGCTCACCAACGCCAATATGGCCGACTATCTCGTGCCCATGGCGGCCGAGATGCCGGATATCGCTGTGGGTCACGTGGTTACGCCAACAAAAGAAAGCGAACTCGGCGCCAAGGGGGCCGGAGAGGCGGGTACGGCAGGTGCGGCCGCCGCTGTCGCCAATGCAGTCAATGATGCGCTGTCGCCGTTCGGCGTCACCATCACGGAAATACCGCTGACCCCGCGCGTGATTTTATCCGCGCTTGGACGCGCATGATGTAGCCTGCACGCTCAATCAAAGAAAACACAGTCAAGGAGAGGAATGCATGACCGAGGATAACAAGTCGACATCGAAGCGCGTGAGTCGCCGCCGCGTGCTCGCTACCGCGGGCATCGGTGCACTGGCCGCCGCTTCGCCCTTTCGCATCAATCTTGCGATGGCGCAGGAGCCCGCCATCAAGATCGGCTTTCCGGTGCCGCTGACCGGGCCGTATGGCACGGAAGCTCAGGACCAGGTGCGCGCGGCCGAGGTCGCGATCGCAGAGTTCAACGAAAGCGGCGGTTTCAATGGCCGCAAGGCCGAGCTGCTAGTCCGGGACGACAAGCTCAATCCGGGCGAGGCGGCCACGCGTACCCTCGAATTGGTGGAAAAGGAGAAGGTGAACTTCGTTGTCGGCAGTCTGTCCGCCGCCGTTCAGCTCGCCATCAACAACGTCACAAAAGAGCGCGGCGTCATTTTCAATTCGATCAGCCAGTCGGATACGATCAATGAAGCCTCCGATTTCAGCAAGTTCACGTTCCATGAGGCGCTGAATCCGCATATGACCGCCGGCGCCGTCGGCCGTTACGCTTTCCCGAAATTCGGCAAGAAGGTCGCCTTTCTCACAGCGGACTATGCCTACGGCCATGAGATGGTGCGCGGCTTCCAGGAGGCCGGAAAAGCGTTCGGGATCGAGACTGTCACCGACGTTCGCCACCCGATCGGCACGACCGATTTCTCAGCGCTGTTGCCGCGGATCCAGGCGTTGAAGCCGGATATTCTGTGCATCAGCAATTTCGGCCGGGATCAGCAGATTGCGCTGAAGCAGGCCACAGACTTCGGCATGAAGAAGTCGATAAAGATCATCGCTCCCATTCTGCTCTACACCGGCAGGGTCGCTGCCGGTGCGCAGGCCTTCGACGGCGTCGTAGGGGGCACGTCCTACTATTGGGGAATCGAGGACAAGGTGGCTTCCGCGAAGGCCTTCAATGACCGCTTTCGGAAGATGCACGGCGGCAAGGTGCCCTCCGACTATGGGGCGCTCGGCTACGGCGGCGTGAAGACCCTGCTTATGGGAGCGCGTGCTGCAGGATCGCTCGATGCCGACAAGGTCATCGCAGCGGTCGAAGCATTGAAGTACGACTACTACAAGGGACCGCAATATTACCGCAAATGCGACCACCAGTCGGTGCAGTCGGTTTTCATCATCGAGTCCAAGGCGACCCCGCAGAAGGGCGATGCCGACGTCTTCAATGTCATCAGCACCGACGAGCCGAACGAGGCCAATCTGCGGACCTGCGAGACGCTTGGCCATAAGAGCTGATCCGATCTGCCGGGCGCGCCTCCGGTTGCGCCCAGCCCTTTGTCTCAATCGATCGCACCCGGGACGTCATGAGTGGATTGAGTTTCGACCTGATTGCGCTGCAGCTCTTCACCGGGCTCGCTCTCGGCGCGATCTATGTGCTGTTCGCCATTGGTCTGTCGCTGATTTTCGGCATGCTGACCGTGGTCAATTTCGCTCACGGCGCCTTCTACATGGTGGGGGCCTATGCCGGGCTCTTCCTGGTGTCGATGGGCGGCAACTTCTGGATCTGCCTTGTGGCGGTGCCGCTCCTGGTCGGCACTTTCGGCATGATCGTCGAGCGCTTTCTTGTGCGCCCGCTATACGGCCGCGGGATAGACTATCCGCTGCTGCTGACGTTCGGCCTCTCCTACATCATGGTCGAACTGATCCGGATCGCGTTCGGCACCAGCGGCTACCCGTTTGACACGCCGGAACTCCTGCAGGGCGCCGTCGACATCGGCGTCGGCTATTTCCCGCTGTACCGGCTGTTCGTCATCGGCGCGACGGCCGTGGTTCTCATCGGCTTGTGGCTGTTCCTCGAACGGACCAGTTTCGGACTGATCATCCGCGCCGGTGCGCGCGATCCGCAAATCGTGCGGGTGCTCGGGGTCGATGTGAGCAAGGTCTGGCTCATTGTTTTCGGCATCGGGACCGCGATCGCCGGATTTGCGGGCCTTCTGGCCGCGCCGCTGCAAGGCGTGATCCCCGAGATGGGGGCGACCATCCTGGCCGAGGCCTTCGTCGTGACCGTCGTCGGCGGAATGGGCTCGATCGGCGGCGCGGTCCTGGCCGGACTGCTGGTGGGGGTCGTCGTCAGCATGTCCTCGCTGTTTGCGCCTGAAATGGCCAAGGTGTCCATCTTTGCGTTGATGGCGATCGTGCTGCTGATCCGGCCGCAGGGTTTCTTTGGCCGCGCAGGGTTGATGAGCTGACACGATGATCGATATCGCTCCAACCATCGCCACTTCATCTTCCAAATCGTACGGCTGGTTCGACTTGGCCATGCGTCACCGCGTGCTCTTGGCCAGCATCTTCGTGCTGATCTTCCCGTTCGTGATGCCCTTTACGGCACTTGCGGTGAATATCCTGATCTACGGCCTGTATGCGCTGGGCTTTAACCTGCTGTTCGGTTATCTCGGCCTGCTATCATTTGGACACGCCGCGCTGTTCGGGACCGGCGCCTATCTTTGCGGCATCGCCATCGTTCATTTCGGACTTCCCTGGTACGCCGCGATTGCGGTCGGCGTTCTGAGCGCGCTGGTCATGGCAACCCTGATCGGGAGCCTCGCCATCCGCACCCGCGGTATCTATTTTGCCATGGTCACCATGGCGCTTGCCCAGTGCGTTTACTACCTGTTCTACCAGGCGGTGGACTGGACTGGCGGAGAGAACGGCCTGCGCGGCATCAACGTCCGCACGATCAACCTGTTCGGCCTCCAATTTGATTTCATCAATCCGTTGGTTCGCTACTATGTCGTCGCCAGCTTTGTCATTCTGGCGTTCTTCGTGCTGTCGCGCATTCTCGCCTCTCCCTTTGGCGCGGTGATCGAAGCGGTGCGCGAGAACGAGGCAAGGGCGCGCGCATCTGGATATAATGTGATTGCCACGCGTCTGATCACGTTCGTCCTTTCCGGCGGCTTCTGCGGTCTTGCGGGAGCGCTATCAGCATTGCATCTGTCGATCGTTCCGATCGAAAGCCTTCACTACGAGACCTCCGGCACCGCCGTGATGATGACGCTGCTAGGCGGCATGGGAACATTCTTCGGTCCTTTTGTCGGGGCGGCGGTGTTCCTGTTGCTCGAGAATCTCGTCTCGCTTTGGACCGTGCACTGGCAGCTGATCGTCGGCGCGGTGTTCGTCGTTTGCGTGCTGTTCTTCCCGGAGGGGATCTGGGGCACGATCCTGAAGAGGATCAAGCCATGACCGCGAGCGCAGCATCTCCGATCATCCTGCGCACCACCGGCGTGAGCAAGATGTTCGGCAACTTCGTCGCGCTGAATAATATCAGCGCCGAATTTGAGCGCGGCGTGATCACCTCCATCATAGGTCCGAACGGGGCGGGCAAGAGCACATACTTCAATGTGCTCTCGGGTGCGTTCCGGCCGACGACAGGAAAAGTCGAGTTCGAGGGCCGTGACGTCAGCAACCTTTCGCAGCATCGATTTGCCCATCTCGGGATCGCCAAGTCGTTCCAGATCACCAACATCTTCCCGCACCTGACGGTGCATGAAAATGTCAGGGTGGCCCTGCAAGCCCTGGTGTCCAGATATGACATCTGGCGTGCGCGGAGCACACTGCCGGGCCTCACTGAGCGCGCCGACGAACTCCTCGCGCTGGTCGGTTTGAAGGACCGTCGCGCGCGCCGGGCCCGCGATCTTGCGCATGGCGAGCAGCGCGCGCTGGAAATCGGCATGGCGCTAGCGGCTGATCCGCGTCTGCTGTTGCTTGACGAGCCGACCGCCGGCATGAGCCCCGAAGAAACTCGGATCATGATGGACCTGATCGTTCGCCTCGCCGGCGAGCGAACCGTCATCCTCGTCGAACACAAGATGAAGCTCGTGATGGGCATCAGCCACCGCGTGCTCGTTCTGCATCATGGCGAACTGCTGGCGCAGGGAACACCGGCCGAGGTACGCCAGAACGAGCAGGTCAAACGTGTCTATCTGGGCCAGCGGGAGCACTAGACCATGCCGGAGCCGATGCTGCGAATCCGCGACCTCAACGGATGGTATGGTCCGAGTCATGTGCTGCAGGACATCTCCCTCGAGGTGGATCGAGGGGAGATCGTCTGCCTGATCGGCCGCAACGGCGCCGGAAAGACCACAACGTTGAAGACCATCATGGGCCTGCTCGATCGGCGCAGCGGATCGGTGATCTTCAAGGAAGAAGAGATCCTGGCGGCGCCGGCGCACGTCCGCTTCGCGCGAGGTCTCGCTTATGTGCCGGAGGAACGGCGGATCGTGCAAGGTCTCTCGGTGCGGGAGAACCTGCGGCTGGGGCTCGTTGCCTCGAAGGCCAAGCATGAAGAGACCCGGCGTATCGAAGACATCGCGCGAATATTTCCACGGCTTGCCGAGCGGCTGGAACAGGAGGCGGTCACCATGTCGGGCGGCGAGCAGCAGATGCTTGCGATTGCCCGGGCGATGATCGCGCGGCCGGATCTGGTAATGCTCGATGAGCCTTCCGAGGGCATCATGCCGGTTCTGGTGGACGAGATGTTCGACCTGTTTCGCCGCATGAAAAGCGAGGGCACGACGATCCTGCTGGTCGAGCAGAACGTCGAACTCGCTCTCGCCATCGCCGACCGCGCCTATGTGCTCGATCAGGGCATGATCGTACATCAGGCGAGCGCGCAGGCGCTGCTTGCCGATGACGAAATCAAGGAACGCTACTGCTCCGTATGAGCAGTGGCACCTTGGGCGGCATGACGCCGCCGGAACGCCAACCAATCAACAAGAAACACGAGGAACCAATCGATGAAAGTTGATCGCGCCGCCATATACGAAGCAGCAAAGACCCTGTCGAATTGGGGACGCTGGGGCAAGGACGACCAGATTGGCACGCTCAACAACGTGACGCCGCAGGACGTTATCGACGCCGGGCGGCTGATCAAGAAGGGCAGGGTATTCGCGCTCGGCCTGTCGCTCAAGGAGCCGATCCAGTCCGGCCTGTTCGGTGGTCGATGGAATCCGATTCACACGATGCTCGCGACCGGGACGGATGCAGCCGCGGGCAACCAGGATACTCCGTCGCCTTACCTTCGATATGCGGACGATGCGATTAACCTGCCCTGTCAGGCATCGACGCAATGGGACGCGCTCTGCCACATCTTTCTGGATGACAAGATGTACAATGGCTACGATGCGCGATTGGTCGATGCACGCGGCGCACGCAAGCTCGGCATCGAGAATGTGCGCGACAAGATGGTCGGCCGTGGCGTGCTGCTCGACGTGGCCCGCTGGAAGGGCGTCGAATCCCTCGACGACGGATACGCGATCACAAATGCGGACCTCGACGGCTGCGCTGCCGCACAGGGTGTCACAATCCGCAAGGGTGACTTCGTGCTGGTTCGGACCGGCCACCAGGAACGGTGCCTCAAGAAGAAAGACTGGTCGGGTTATGGCGGCGGCGACGCACCTGGCGTGGCATTCGAGACCTGTTATTGGATTCGCGGGAAGGACATTGCGGCGATCTGCACTGATACCTGGGGCTGCGAGGTTCGTCCCAACGAAACCAAGGATGCGAACCAGCCCTGGCATTGGGTCGTGATCCCGGCGATCGGCATTTCAATGGGCGAGATCTTCTATTTGAAGGAACTCGCCGAAGATTGCGCCGCCGATAAGGTGTATGAATTCTTCTTCACCGCCCCGCCGCTGCATCTGCCGGGCGGTGCTGGATCGCCGATCAATCCCCAGGCAATCAAGTAAGCGCGAGGTTCCATGGCCATCTATCTGAAACGAAGCCGCGACGCTGCGCAGCGCGCGGAGGACGATTCCAAGGTGCGCGTCACCGTCGAAACGATCCTGGCCGACATTGAGCGGCGCGGCGACGCTGCGGTACGCGAGCTTTCCATCAGGTTCGACCAATGGGACCGCAGCGATTATCGCCTGACTGACGCCGAAGTCCGTCAATGCGTGTCAGAGCTGTCACAGCGGAACCTGGACGATATCAAATTTGCCCAGGAACAGGTACGAAACTTCGCTGAACACCAGCGCGCTGCCCTGAAAGACATTGAGGTCGAGACGTTGCCGGGCATCGTGCTCGGTCACAAGAACATCCCGGTGAATTCGGTCGGCTGCTATGTGCCGGGTGGCAAGTATCCACTGCTTGCCTCCGCGCACATGTCGGTCATCACGGCCAAGGTCGCTGGCGTGCAGCGCATCGTCACCTGCGCGCCGCCTTTCATGGGAAAACCTGCGCCAGCGATCGTCGCCGCCCAGCATCTCGCCGGCGCCGATGAGATTTACTGTCTTGGGGGCATCCAGGCGGTGGGCGCTATGGCGCTGGGGACGGAGTCGATCGCGGGCGTGGATATGCTCGTCGGCCCCGGCAATGCCTTTGTCGCGGAAGCCAAGCGGCAGCTATTCGGACGGGTCGGTATCGACCTGTTCGCCGGTCCGACCGAGACGCTGGTGATAGCCGATGAGACCGTTGACGCGGAGATGTGCGCCACCGATTTGCTCGGCCAGGCGGAGCACGGGCCGAATTCGCCGGCCATCCTATTGACCAATTCGGAAAAGCTGGCGCGGGAGACGATGGCCGAGGTAGAGCGGCTGCTGAAAATCCTGCCGACGGCGGCGATCGCCGCAAAGGCATGGGAGGATTATGGGGAGGTGATTGTCTGCGCCACCGAGGAAGAGATGGTCGAGGAGGCCGATCGGATCGCCTCCGAGCATGTTCAGGTCATGACGCGTGATCCGGACTACTTCCTGCGCAACATGACCAACTATGGTGCGCTGTTCCTTGGTCCGAGAACGAACGTAGCGTATGGCGATAAGGTGATTGGCACCAACCATACCTTGCCGACGAAGAAGGCGGCGCGCTACACCGGTGGCCTCTGGGTCGGCAAGTTCCTGAAGACCGTCACCTACCAGCGAGTAACGACCGACGGTGCGTCCGCGATGATCGGTGAGTACTGCTCGCGACTTTGCATGCTTGAAGGTTTCGCGGGACACGCGGAGCAGGCCAATGTGCGCGTGCGTCGTTATGGCAGGCGAAATGTTCCTTATGCCGGGGCGGCGGAATGACCATCGTGCTTCCGCAGACGCCGTCGTTCCAGCTCGAGGGACGGCGTGCGCTGGTCACTGGCGCCGGGCGCGGCCTCGGCCTCGCGGCCGCGACGGCGCTCGCCCGAGCAGGTGCCGAGGTTACGCTCTGCGCGCGCAGCCGCAGCGAACTCGAAGCTGTAGCCGAGACCATGCGTGCCGAGGGGCTGGCGGCCGATACGCTCGTTCTCGATGTCACTGACATAACGAGTTTTGCGGCCGCAATTGAGGCGCGGCAGCCCTACCATGTTTTTGTCAACAATGCTGGAACGAACCGCCCGAAGCCGTTCACCGATGTCACGGTGGAGGATTTCGACGTCGTCATGGGCTTGAATGTGCGCGCGGCGTTCTTTGCCGCCCAGGCAGTTTGCCGTCGCATGATCGCCGCTGAGATCGCCGGCTCCATCATTCATGTCTCGTCTCAGATGGGGCACGTCGGGGGCGAGCGCCGTTCGATCTATTGCGCTTCGAAATGGGCGATGGAGGGGTTCTCCAAGTCCATGGCTCTTGACCTCGCGCCTCACGGCATCCGCGTGAATACATTGTGCCCCACGTTCATCGAGACCCCGTTGACGCGCCCGTTCTTCGAGGATGCCACGTTCCGCGCGAGCGTCCTTGCCAAGATCAAGCTGGGACGCATCGGAACTGTTGAAGACGTGATGGGAGCGGTGGTCTTTCTTGCGAGTGACGCTTCGGCGTTGATGACGGGCTCGTCGTTGCTGGTCGACGGCGGGTGGACTGCCGACTAGCGCGCCTGTTACGGCGGCAAGCGTGTCACATAGTCCAGCGCTTTGGGATGACAGGGCAGGTCGAGCAGGGTTTGCGAAAAAGACCCGGCTGCGATCTCGGCGAGCATGGCAATGCCAGTACGCCACTGCCACCGGCCTAGCTGGAGCAATGTGACCTGATGGCGGCGAGCGATGGGTAGTGCAGATCGAGCAGCTTCCGCATGATGGTAAAGTTCATGCGCGATGAATACGTCCTGAGCCGTTGCCCGGCCAAGAAACTGCTTGGCCAGGTCATCGACGAGCGCTCGCTCAAGCGGGGCTATACCACGTGCATAGAGCACAATACGCAATGGCCGCGACCGATACTCGGCAAAACGCCATATGGAGCCGACCAAGGGATCATCGTCAGCGACAATGACAGGGACTTGAAGCTCGCGTGCAATTTCACGAGGACCTAGGCCCGGGAAACGTTCTTGCAGACTCCTTGCGGTCGCTGCGCCGTCGACAAGCGCATCGGAGACGGCGGCGAGTTGCGTGCGATCATCCAGACGAACCGCATAACGGTCAGTCTTGAGCATCAGCAGTCCAAGCGTCTCCGGTGACGCGGCTGCGATCTTTCCGAAGGACGAGCTTGCGCCGTCAAGCTCCATCTTAGAGGCCTCGAGACGGTGGCACGCCGATCAGCGCTATGGAAGCATCCGCGGTCAGTCCATCGAGTTCTCCGCGGGTGACTGCCATGGCCTGATCGATCGAGTTCACGCCGGACAAATCGATCAGCTGTCCGCCGACGATCACGAAAATATCGGGCGTGATCGTACTGTCGCCATTATAGATGGTTGTATCCTCCCACAGCCGCCTCAGGCCATCGAGCGCCGTCTGCGCAGTGACCCGGCGTACCACGCTATGGCTGCGCTGCACCCGAATCACGCCGTCGAGATCAATCGCGCGAACCGGGCTGCGGCGCTTCCTGAAGATGCCCCAGATCCGCTCTTCCACCGCGCCCTGGAAAACGCGGATGCGCGGCGTGGCGGCTGCAAGCGCAACGCGTTCCGGACTGACGCCCATCGCCTTCGCCGCTATTTCCCGCGCTTCGGTTTCTCCGACCTCGTCCCTTCGTTGACGGGCGCGCATTTCCGAAGCACCCATCGCAGTCGCCCGGACACGATGGGTGTTCGGATCGACCTCGATCGTCACTTCGACACCCTCGGGGGCAGCTCCGAGCTTGACCACGGCTTCGACAGCCTCGCGGCGGATACGTTTGATGTCCTCAGGCGTTACATTGGGTATGATACGCTCCACCACGTCGCGGACCAACGCCAGCGCGACGCCGATCGAGGAAATCACTTCGGCATCCCTGGAAATTTCGTGGTGAAGGCCAGTCCGGACGGATGTGTGCGGGATCAAGGCCGCCGCGCCGCCACCCTCGCCAACGAGCAGCGCCTGATCGCGATCCAGCTTGTATTCGGTGATCAGATCGTCGACGACGGGAATGACCTTGTCGGTAGCGATATCGAGTATGGCTCGCGCGGTGTCCTCAATCGGCTTGCCGATGAAGGCTGCAAGCGCCGCCATGGCGCGCCTGGCCGACTCCGCGTTGCCGCTCGCGTGGAAACCGGGCTTGGCGTAGCCAAGAATGTTGGCAGCACAGGTGTTGGTGATGGCATAGCGAGTGCCGGTAGCCGAACGCAGCGCGACATAGTCGGCGGGATCGTCAGCCTTAGGCTGGAAGAGCTCGATCTTGGGATCGACGATGTCTTCAGGATCGGCAAAAGCGGCGTAGGGAAGCCCGGCGATATGGGCACTCCGGGGGCCGACATCGACCAGTTTTCCGTCGCGGGCGCGGACCATGCTGCCGCCGGCGATACCGATCACGCGAACGTCGAGCGAACTGACGTAGGTCTCGTGGCCGCCAACCCGCGCATATTTGACGGTCGGGCGCCCATTCCGGATTACGCCGATATTGGTGCTGGTGCCGCCGACCTCGAAGTATATGCCGTCGGAGACGCGCAAATACATCAACGCCCCCGCGACGCTCGCCGCAGGGCCGGACAGCATCGTCATCACCGGACGGCGTCGCATCTCCTTGATATCCATCACGCCGCCGTCGCCGCGCATGATCATCAGGGGCGCCAGAATGCCAGCTTCGCGAACGCTGGCTTCGGTCATCGAAGCGGTATCGATCATCTTTGGCAGGATGCTCGCGTTTATAACGGCCGTGCGTGTTCGTGTAGTCAAACCATAGAGCTTGGTGATCTCGTTGCCGCAGGTTGCGGCCAAACCGGCCTCGACGACCAGGCGACGGACGGTCTCCTCTCCCTCGTTGTCATCGACGCCGAACGCGGAACTGGCCACGACGACCTTCACGCCTTCGGCTTTGAGCTCGTCGATCGCCTTGTTGATTGTCTCGTCGCTCAGGGTTTCCTTCATGAGAAAACGGTTGGCGGGCGTGAGATGACGACCAGGCGCGAGTTCAATCGGCTTCATCGCGCTCTGAGCCTTGGCCAGCAGTGACTCCACGCGGGTCGACATCCCGATCACGCCCACGCCTGCGACATCACCCTCGAGTAACGCATTGGTCGCTTGAGTGGTCGAATGGGCCAGAAAGATAACCTCGCGGGGGTCGACAGAAGATTGCTCCAGCACGTTGCGAAAGACATCAACGACGCCTTTCGCAACGCCCCGCGGGTCGGAATGAGTGGTCAGCACCGAGAACCGGCCGACCACCTCATGAGTCGCATTGTCTATCAACACAGCTTTGGTGAACGTCCCGCCGACATCAATGCCGATGCGATAGGCGCGGGAAGGTGTGGTCGGTTCTGTCAACTTACTGTTGTCCTCTTAGCTGAGAGATCCAAGCATCAGGTAGCAGATCAACGAATTGACGGCGACCATCAGACATCCGAAGGGGAGGGCCGTTCTCAGGAAGTCCCCATGGCTGACCTTTGTCTGTCCGATTGTCCAAAGCGTCCACGAGTTGGTCGGGTCCATGCTCCCCTGCAGGATCGTAGGCGCAAGCCAGATCGAGTAGAGATAGGGAATCGGGATGTCCTTGTTCGCGAGCACGATAGCCAGCAAGGCAGCGCCGGTGCCGATGACGACGAGTGGACCGCGGTAGATGCTCCCGATGCCTCCAAGCAAACCGAAGAAGATTGCAGCCTGAAGCGGCGTGTGCGGCAGGACTGGGCCGAACAGTGGTTTCAGTGCATTGGCGACCTCAGGGGTCTGACCGGCAACGATGATCATGCCGCAGATCGTCCATAACGCGGCCATGGTCGCGATGTCCGGAAACGCATCGGAGAACGTCTTGTTGAAGAGATTGATGCTGCCCTGAAACGTTCGATCGCGTCCCGTCAACACGAGTGCGAGCACGATCGAGACCAGGAAGGTCGGGATGATCTCCCATTTCAGGATCATGATCATGAGCACGGGAAAGATCGGCACGATGTACGTGTAGTAAGGCGTCCTCCTGCGCACTGCCGGTTCATCAGCCTTGGCTATGTCGATGGAAGACAACCGACGGACACCACCGTTGCGCAGGTAGATAAACTCCAGGAGCCACGCAGCCAGGATGTAGACGCACATTCCGGCGATCCAGTACGTCAAATAGGGCGCTTCGTATTTGAGGTCGGGAAACAGTTTTTGAAATGTTCCGAACTGAACGAGATTGATGAAGGTGCCAGCACCGATTCCCATCGTGAAGGCGGGCGCTGCGACGTAAGGCGGGATGCCCTGGCCGAGCATAATCGGCAGCGCGATAATTCCGATCGCAATTGCGGCGCCCACGCCGTACATCGACGTGAATAACAACGCGGTAACGAGCGTGATCGTCATCGCCGTGACAAGCGGCCGATCGCCCGCCAATTCGACCGCAGAGCGGATTACGCTTTCGGCAATACCTGTCTGGATCAGCACCTGCGCGAACCAGGCGCCGAACACGATGATGATCACCGCGCTTGCGTAGGCGACGCCGCCGGCCTGAAGGATCTTCTTCTGAATATCGTCGATACCAATACCAGCGATCGCCGACCACAGCACTGCCAGTATCAGCAGCATGATGATCGGACTCTGCCCCCGGATAATCAAGACAACGACGGCTAGAAATGCAACGAGCAACGCAATGCCGGTCCCAACGTCCATGGTCGCTTCCCTTCCCCGTTTCGCTGGCGATTTTGATGTCGGCCGTTTTTTGAGAAATAAGTCTTGCACAACTGGCAGAGGCTGGCGAGGCCAAGGTGCGCGTGCATGGAATGGATGCAATGTTCGTATATCGAGGGCATTTGCGCCGCACCATTGGGTCGCGCACCCATTGCATGTGATTGAGAGCGTGCCTGAGCGTGCCGCTAATGCGGTCGCTGCTGGCGTTCCCTGCCGGTGTCCGACCTCACTGATGTCGACGTGACGATCAACGAATGACTTGTGCAGTGCACCGACCTGGATGGCTGGTACGCAGTCTGCGCTTCTTGACTTGGCCCAATCCCAAGCTCACCTTCGCTGAAAAAGCTGTTGCTGGTTGCAATGAAAAAGAAGACTGGAGGATACAAATGACGAAATTGCTGAGCGAGAGCGAGATCGCTGACTATCGCGAGCGCGGCTACCATTTTCCGGTTGATGCGTTGAGCGAGAGCGAAGTTGCAGAATTTCGCGGCAAGCTCGAGGATTATGAGGCGAGGACTGGCGGTCCGATCAAGGGCGAGATGCGCCATCGTAGCCATGTGCTCTTTCCCTGGATCAACGAAATGATCCGCCATCCCAAAATCCTGGATGCGGTCGAGGATTTGTTGGGTCCGGATATCCTCTGCTGGAATACGAGCTTCTTCATCAAAGAGCCGCATGATCCCGGATTCGTATCCTGGCACCAGGATGCGACCTATTGGGGATTGAGTTCATCCGATGTGGCGACCGCCTGGATCGCGATGTCGCCAGCCAACAAAATATCCGGCTGTATGAAGTTTGTGGCCGGGACCCATAAGCAACAGGTCCAGCACGAGGATACGTTCGACCAGAACAACCTTCTGACCCGTGGTCAGGAAATTGCTGTGAAAGTCGACGAGTCCGACGCGGTCTTTGTCGAATTGAAGCCCGGACAGGCGTCCTTGCATCATGTGCTGTTGTTCCATGGATCGGAACCGAATCGGTCCGATGACCGGCGCATTGGTCTCGCGGTCCGCTACATCCCGACCCGGCTGAAGCAGGCGGTGGGGCAAAGGGATTGGGCGACGCTGGTCCGCGGCAAAGACACCTACCGTCACTTCGAGCCGGAACATGTGCCGAAACGCGATCTCGAACCCGAGGCACTGGCGTTCCACAAGGCGGTGACCGAAGAACAGGTCCGCGTGCTCTATCGTGGTACTGATAAAACGGCTTACCGTGCCTGACTTCCGCTCGGGCGATCGTTCACGGAGCTGAATGGACCGCGCCTCAACGCGGCGCGGTCGACGTCATATGATGATCCCTCATCCCTTCACTGGCTGACGCTGGTAGCGGCAACGGACGCGGTGACGGTCGCGCGCCTGCTGAGCGCCAGATACACCGCGGCCGACACGCCGATGCCAAACAGCCAGCTCAGATCCGCGCCGCCGAGGAGACCGGTCGAGATCGGTCCCTGCAGCGCGCTGACGAGGCCGTCTTGCACCGACCAGCCGGCAACGAGACCTGCCAGGAAGGCGATCATCCCGCTCCAGTTGATGTCGCCATAGGCGCTGGTCTCCGGTGAGCGATAGAGTTCGGCGACGTCGATCTGGCCCTTTCGCTTGATGTAGAAATCGGCCAGCACGACGCCGGCCCACGGGCTCATCCACAACAAAAGGCTGATCATCCAGTTGTCGAATGCCTTTGCAAAGGATGGCGCGAAGATGAAGTAGAGCGTGACCAGATAGCCGGCGATGCCGACGATGATCGCGAGCGAGACGCGTGAGAGCTTGAGGCCGGCGCTGAGCGCGGCCAGCGCCGCGGAATAGACATTGAGGATGTTGGTCGCGATCGGTCCGTGCAGCACCATCAGCAGGACGAGAATGCTGGTCGGGCCCCCGAACACCGCGCTGACCATCTTTGCCGGATCGGTATCCAGCGTCGTGCTGGCGATTGTCGCGCCCAGGATGGCGAGCCACACGCTCGGGACGAACATGCCGACATAGCTGTACCAGAACACGGAGCTCGACGGCACGCTCTTCGGCACGAAGCGCGAATAGTCCGATGCCCAGGTGACCCAGGAGATGCCCCAGCCGACGCCGATCGCGGTCATTAACAATGTCAGCATCGCCAGATGCGCGCCGCCCGAAAGCGAGGTTGTGAGCCCCCAATTGACGACGCCCGGACGCGTCCATGCCAGCACGCTCATCAGGATCATGATCGCGACGGTTGCGGGCACCGTATATTTCTCGAAGGTCCGGATCGCGTAGAAGCCGTACACGCCGATTCCGACCTGCAGCACCATCACCAGCGTGATGACGATGATCTCGATCAGCCAGGTGTCGGGAATGCCGAACTGGCCGAGAACGGCGACGGCGATCTTCACGGGGAAGTAGGTGTTCACGCCGATCCAGCACAGCGTCATCAAAAACATCAGGATGCTCGGCAGATAGGCGCCACGAACGCCGAAGGCCGAGCGGCTCAGCACCATCTGGTTGACCCCGGTCTTGTGCCCCATCACGGTAAAGGACGCGAAGATCGCGCAGCCGATGATGTTGCCGAGCACGATCACCGCGATCGTTTCCAGGAGGCCGAGTTTGAGGATGATGCCGAGCGCGCCGAGCGCCCAGTTGACGGGCGCGATATTGGCGCCCGCCCAGATCCACATCTGCTGCGGTCCGGTAGAGTCCCGGTCAGCGTCGGGAATAGGCTCGATGCTATGAATATCGGCGCGAAGCTCGGAATCCGTCATGACATCCCCCGTCTAATACGAAGCACACTTCGTAATCGGCGGGCGCGGCAACAATCATGCCATGGAAGCAGAGCGTGTCAGCGAAGCTCACTGCAGGGCGTGCCGCGGCGGTCGGGTGTTCGAGAAATTGACGCTGTCTTTTCAAGGTCGAGGTGGTATCGGCGCCGGTCCGTGTCGACACGCTAGCCGGTTGTTGGACCGCCTTGTCATGACCGTCCGCGCGTCGAAGCACCGTGCCGCAACAACCAGCGCGCGATCACAGATTGTGCAGCCTGCGCCAAAAAGACAGCCAGCCGCTCCCGGTTTCAGCTACTCGAATAGGGCAGCAGAGTTGTCACGATCGGCGTTGCCCGCAACGATGCGTTGCATCATTTCGATGAACAAGACGCGCTCCTTCTCAGCCAGGCCGCGGAGTGTCGCGCGATGTGCGGCCCGCGCCGATGCTTCAATCCTGGCGAGCAGGGCCGTTCCGGCTGATGTCAGCCGGCAGAGCCGGGCACGCCTGTCGTCCTTGTTGACGGCTCTTTCCACCAGATTGCGGGCGGCAAGTCGCTTCAGCGCCCCCGTCGTCGTGGTCCGATCCAGCGCGATATCGGCGGCCAACGTGGTCTGATCGGCGGTTCCGCGCACCGCGAGCGCCGACAGCAGGCTGTATTGCAGCGGCGTTATCTCGAATTCGCCGCAAGCCTCCTGGAACAACGCGACGTGGATTTGGTGCAGGCGCCGGATCAGGAACCCTGGCCGCTGTGACAATGGCCATGGGCGATGCCTGGTCTCATCGCGACCCTTCTTCACTTGCTGCAACGCACAGCCTCCAGCCTTGGAACGTGGCGCGGGTAGCCCGATTCGAGTGCACGCGCCATACGAGATAATGGCATGAAGCTTGCTTTTTGAAAAATACGAAGCATGCTTCGTATTTCCGCGAGAGCGGGATCAACCCGCCGGCGAGAGCTTAAGGAGAACGGTCATGTCCATCAGCGCCAGCTTCGACCTGCTATTGCGTGGCGGCCGCGTGATCTGTCCGGCCTCCGGCATCGACGGCATCCGGGATGTTGCCATTCGCAACGGCAAGATCGCGGCGGTGCAGGCGGACATCCTGCCAACCAGCGCGAGGGAAGTGATCGATGTCGCCGGCAAGCTGGTGTTGCCGGGGCTGATCGACACACATGCGCATGTCTATCAATACGTCACCGGACGGTTCGGCATGAATGCGGACATGGTCGGCGTGCAGTCGGGCGTGACGACGCTGGTCGATCAGGGCGGTCCGTCCTGCATGACGCTGCCGGGCTTTCGTCACTTTGTCGCCGAGACTGCGAAGTCCCGGGTCTATGCTTTCCTGTCGGCCTATCTCGTTGGCGGGCTCGAAGGACATTACTATCCGCAGCTCTATAGCCCCGAGGGTGTCGATATCGACGCCACGGTGAAGGCGGCGACAGCCAATCGTGACATCGTTCGCGGCATCAAGGCGCATGCTGAGATCGGTGGCTTTGCGCGCTGGGGCATTCGCGTCATCGAAATGTCGGTCGAGATCGGTCGCCGCGCCGATCTGCCGGTCTATGTTCACTTCGGTCAGCTCTGGGGCCTGCCGGAAAGCGGCGCCAACGGCGAGGATGCCGACACCATCCTGACGCGTGTAATCCCGTTGTTGCGCGAAGGGGATATTCTCGCCCATCCGTTCACGCGTCATCCCGGCGGCTTCGTCAATCGCGAGGGCGAGGTGCATCCGGTGATCCAGGCGGCGCTCGACCGCGGCCTCAAGGTCGACGTCGGTCACGGCAGTCACTTCTCCTATCGGCTCGCCAAGAAGGCGATCGCCGCCGGCATCGTTCCGACCACGCTCGGCGCCGATATCCACGGCTACAACACCCATGTGCCTGCGCCGGCCGGCACGCCGGATCAACATGAGGATGAAGAGAACCATCCGTTTGCGGGGCAGGCGAAGTTCAGCCTGGTGCAGGCGATGAGTTCGATGATGGCGCTTGGGCTGTCGCTGGAGCAGGTGGTGCCGATGGTGACATCGAACCCGGCGAAGATGCTCGGCCGCGACGCGGAGATCGGCGCGCTCAAAGTCGGCAGGGATGCCGATGTCTCGGTGCTCACGGAGCAGACCGGACGTTTCGTCCTTCGCGACAACGAAAAGAATGAAGTCATTGCCGAACGGCTGCTGCAGCCGGCGTTCTGCTTGCGCACCGGCACGCGCTACGACGCGGTGGCGCCGATCCTGCCGCAAGCGGTTGCGGCGTAAGGAGGCTGTACAGTCCGATCGGGGAGACGCCACCGTGCGCAACGAGCGTGACTTTTCCTCCGCACGAGGGGCCGGCGCCGGGCAGGGCGTCGGCGCACGGCTGCCGCGCAAGGAGGACGACCGGCTGATGCGCGGCCGCGGCCAGTTCGTGGCCGACATTCGTCTCGCCGGGCTGCAGGATGTTGCGTTCGTGCGCAGCCCGCTGGCGCATGCGCGAATTCTTGGCATTCGTGTGCCCGAGCGTTACCGCGCAAGCGTGTTCACCGCCGCCGATCTCGTCGGCGTCAAGCCGATCCGCGCGGTGTCGGCGTTGCCGGGCTTCAAGATTTCGGAACAGCCGGTGCTCGCCACGGGAAAAGTTCGCCAAGTGGGCGAGCTCGTTGCGATGTGCGTGGCGCCGACGCGCGCCGAGGCCGAGGACATCGCGGCTTCCGTGATGCTCGATCTCGAAGAGCTTCCCGCCATCTCCGACATGCTGAAGGCGCGCAAGCCCGGTACAGCGCTGGTGCACGAGCATTGGGGCGACAACATTTTCCTCGAGACCAATTATGAGGTCGACATATCGGCCGCGCTGGATGCGCCGATCAAGGTGACGCGCGAGATCTCGACCGCACGGCAGTGCATGTCGCCGCTCGAAGGCCGCGGCGTCGTCGCAACCTTCGATCACCGGCTCGATCAGCTCACGCTCTATTCGGCGGCGCAGATGCCGCATGTCACCCGTAGCGGCCTTGCCGAATGCCTTGGCATGGAGGAGGGACGGATCCGCTTGATCTCGCCCGATGTGGGCGGCGGTTTTGGCCACAAGGGAATTCTGCTGCCCGAGGAAGTCTGTCTCTCCTGGCTGACCATGCGCTGCGGCCATCCGGTGCGCTGGACGGAGGATCGTCGAGAGCATCTCACGGCGAGCTCGAATTGCCGGGAGCATCATTACAAGATCACGGTCTATGCCAACAGCGACGGAACGCTGCGCGGCATCGATTGCGAGGCGACGGTCGATTCCGGCGCCTACTCTTCCTATCCGTTCTCGGCATGCCTCGAGGCGGCGCAGGTCGCAAGCATCCTGCCCGGTCCCTATCGGATGCCGGCCTATCGCTGCCGAACCTTTTCGGTCGCCACCAACAAGTGCCCGATCCTGCCCTATCGTGGCGTCGCGCGCACCGGCGTCTGCTTTGCGCTGGAACTGATGCTGGATCTGGTCGCGGCCGAAGCCGGACTCGAACCCGGCGAGGTGCGGCTGCGCAACCTCATCCCACCGGAGCAGATGCCGTTCGACAACATCACCAGGAAGCATTTCGACAGCGGCGATTATCCCGAGGCGATGCGGCGGGCGTTGGCAGCGATCGATATCGATGCCGTGCGCGCGCGCCAGCGCGAGGGAGAGCCTGATGGACGGCGCATCGGCGTCGGCGTCTCCATCTATTGCGAGCAGGCGGCACACGGCACCTCCGTCTATGCCGGCTGGGGCATTCCGATGGTGCCGGGTCACGAGCAGGCGTCCGCGCGGCTAACGCCGGACGGTGGTCTCGAACTGCGCGTCGGCGTTCACTCGCACGGGCAGAGCATGGAGACGACGCTCGCCCAGGTCGCTCACGAGATGCTCGGCATCGATGTCGCGAGCGTGCGTATCATCCTTGGCGACACCGCGATGACGCCTTATTCGACCGGCACCTGGGGTTCGCGTTCGATGGTGATGGCGGGTGGCGCAGTCGCAACCGCGTGCCGCGAAATCGGCGAGCGCGCGAGGCGCATCGGTGCCAAGCTGCTGCAGCACGACCCGGCATCGGTGGTGTTGCAGAATGGCGAGGTGCGTGGCGTCAACGGCAGCGTGACGTTGAAGGAGATCGCCTATACCTGGTATCGCCGCCCGCAAGATCTGCCTGCTGATGTCGATCCTGGCGGGCTCGAGGTTACCGCGGGCTACAAGCCGCAGCGCGACAGCGGCACCTTCAGCTATGCCGCTCACGCCGCAGTCGTCGCCGTCGATCCCGATCTGGGAGAGGTCGAAATCCTCGACTATGTCATCGTCGAGGATGGCGGCGTGCTGGTCAATCCGATGGTGGTGGACGGCCAGATCTATGGCGGCCTCGCGCAGGGCATCGGTACTGCGCTCTATGAGGAGATGCCGTTCGATGCATCCGGCCAGCCGCTCGCCACGACGCTCGCCGATTATCTCTTGCCCGGCCCGACCGAGGTGCCTGCGGCGCGCCTCGACCACATGGAGACGCCGTCGCCCTATACGCAGTTCGGGGTAAAGGGCATCGGCGAAGGCGGCGCCATCGCGCCGCCGGCCGCGATCGCCAATGCCGTCAATGATGCGCTGAGACCGCTTGGCGTCGAGATGATGCAGTCGCCGATCACGCCGCACCGCATCGTCGAGGCTGTGCTCGCCGCTCGCGGTGCAGAAAGGACGGCGGCATGAAACCCGCGCCTTTCGGCTATGAGCGTCCACGCGATCTGCCGGCAGCGCTTTCGCTGTTGGCCGAAGCCAATGGGTCGGCAAAGATCATCGCCGGCGGGCAATCGCTCGGTCCGATGCTGAACCTGCGGCTGGTCCAGCCGGAACTTGTCGTCGACATCACCTGCCTTGCCGAGCTCAAGCAAGCCGAGCGACGCGGCGACGAACTCGTGCTGGGAGCCTGCATCACGCACGCCGACATCGAGGATGGGCGAACGCCGGATGTGACGCGTGGCGCCATGCGGGGCGTCGCCGCCAATATTGCCTATCGGGCGGTGCGCAACCGCGGAACGATCGGCGGCTCGCTCGGCCATGCCGATCCTGCCGCGGATTGGGTCTCGGCGCTTGCGGCATTCGGCGCGCGGCTGACGCTGCGCAGCCTCGCGGGTGCGCGCACCGTCGCAATGGAAGATTTCATCCTTGGCGCGCTGGAATCCATTTTGCGTCCCGGCGAGATCGTCGAGAGCATCCATGTTCCGGCGCGGCCGGCATCGGCGCATTGGGGCTACGTCAAGAGCTGCCGCAAGACCGGCGAGTTCGCGCATGCGCTTAGCGCGGTGCTGATCGATCCGAGCGCCGGGACGGCGCGCGTGGTGATGGGCGCGATCGACACCGCGCCGATCGTGATCACCGATGCCGCGGAATTGTTCGGCGGGCGTATCGCCGGCGATTACCAGGAACGCTTTGACGCGCGGGTTGCCGACGCTCTGCTCCGCAAGGCAGGCATCGACAATGCCGCCGATCGACATATCCATGTGAGCGTGCTCAGGCGCGCCGTCCGCGAGGCGGCCGCATGAGCACGATCGCGCTCAACGTCAACCGACGTGCCGTGCAGGCTGTCGCAGAGCCGCGCACGAGCCTGGCCGACTTCGTCCGCGACAAGCTCGATCTGACCGGCACGCATCTTGGTTGCGAGCATGGCGTTTGCGGCGCCTGCACGGTGCTGCTCGACGGCGTGCCCGCGCGTTCATGCATCACCTATGCCGTGGCCTGCGAGGGCGCCGATATCACCACCATCGAGGGCCTCGATGACGACGACATCACGACCGAGCTTCGCGCCGCCTTCACGCGCGAGCATGCCCTGCAGTGCGGCTATTGCACGCCGGGCATGCTGGTCTCCGCGTGCGACCTGGTGTTGCGTCTGACTGCCGCCGACGAGCGCCAGATTCGCATCGGCCTGAGCGGCAATCTCTGCCGCTGCACCGGTTATGTCGGCATCGTGCGTGCGGTGCAGTCCGTGATCGAGGCACGGCGCGCCCGCAATATCGCGCCCGAACCGGACGGCGGCCGAAAGGTCCTGGGGCCGGCAGGCTCGGCGCGAAGCGGGCGGGAGGGCGCGAGCCAGCCGCCGCGGCCAATCGAGGCTGAACCCGCCTATGCATCCGAGGCGGCGGCAGCGCCGGCCGAGATACCGGACTTCACGCCGGCCAACAGGCTCGAGCGGGAGTTCGCGCTTGCGCACCCGCCAAAGGACGTCTTTGCGATGTTCGACGACATCGCCGCCGTTGCGGCGTGCTTACCGGGTGCGTCGTTAACGGCAACACCGAGCCCCGGGCGGGTTGAGGGCGCCATTCGCATCAAGCTTGGTCCGATCGCCGCGATCTTCCTGGGTACGGCCCGCATCGAGCGCGATGCCAACAACCTTTCTGGCCGCATCGTCGGCATAGGCTACGATCGACGCAGCCGGTCGGCGACGCAGGGCGAGATTCGTTACCAGTTGGCGCCGATCGAGGACGGTGCGGCGACCCGCGTCGATCTCTCCATCGGATACACGCTGACCGGAATGCTGGCGCAGGTCGGACGGCCCGGCTTGGTGCGCGACCTCGCCGAGCGGCTGATCGCGGAGTTTGCCGCCAATCTCGACCGCCGCATGTCGGGGGCGTCGTTGGGGCAGGGAGCTGCGACGGAGTTGCAGGGGTTGTCGATGATTTCAGGAGTCTTGCGCGCGCGCGTCGCGCGCTGGCTGGGTCGGCTCGTCAAACGAGACGGAGCGGCGTGATGGTTTGGCGTCTCCCCATGTCGCGGGGTGGCGAGGTTGGGACTGCGCGGAGATCAACAGAGGGATTGGAGAGCCACATGATGAGGACTTCCAGGATTATGCCGGCAATTGCGCTGGCGGCGGTTTTGCTCGGTGGAGGGGCGAAGGCGCAAACCATCAAGATCGGCGTGAACGAACCGCTCACCGGCGCGTTCGCCGCGTCCGGCACCTATGTCGTCAACGGCGCCAAGATCGCCGCCGACGAGATCAACGCCAAGGGCGGCATTCTCGGCAAGAAGATCGAGCTCGTCATCGAGGACAACAAGAGCAATCCGACCGAAGCGGCCGCGGTCGCCGAGAAGCTGATCACGAGCGACAAGGTGCCGGTGCTGATGGGCGCCTGGGGCTCGAGCCTGACGCTCGCGGTGATGCCGAAGCTGATCGAGTATGAGACGCCGATGGTCGTCGAGACATCGTCGTCCAGCAAGATCACCACCACCGGCAATCCCTTCATCTTCCGCATCTCGCCGCCGTCGTCGGTCGAGGCCGCCGCCTTCAAGGGCATCGTCGACAAGCTCGCGTTGAAGAAGGTCGATTTCCTCGTCATCAACAACGACTGGGGCCGCGGCACGGCGGAAGATTTCAGCAAGATGATGAAGGAGAAGGGGATTGGCATCGGCCTGGTCGAGACCATGGACCAGGGTGCGCAGGATATGAGCGCGCAGCTCTCCAAGATCAAAAGCTCAGACTCCGAGACGGTCATCGTCACGACCGCGGTCGACCAGCTCACCTTGATCTTCAAGCAGGCCGCGGCGCTGGGCCTGAAGAAGCGCATCATCACCACTGGTGGTTCGCAGAATCCGGATCAGATCATCGCGCAGGCGGGCGCCGCGGCCAACGGCACCATGCACCTGACGACCTTCCTGCCCTGGTTTCCCGAGAAGACCCCGAACCCGGAAGCGACCAACTACTTCGTGTCGGAATGGAAGAAGCGCGGCTTCGACTTCGCCGGCTGCACCGAGAGTTTCCGCGGCTATGACGGCATCCGCACTGCGGCGGCCGCGATCGAGAAGGCTGGCAAGGCGGAGCCTGCGGCTATCAAGGCGGCGCTGTGGGACATCGACGTGAAGGGTTTGAACGGCGATATCGTATTCCGCAAATCCGGACCTGCAGGCAAGGAGAGCGGCCAGAGTCAGCCGAACGTCTACCTGATCGAGATCAGCGACGGCAAGGTCGACATGAAGACGCTGTGAGGATGAGAATAGGCGGAGCCGCCCTTCGCTCCCTCTCCCGCAAGCGGGAGAGGGCTGGGGTGAGGGTGTCTCCGCATCGGGATTCCCCCAGTGGAGAGAACCCTCACCCGGCGTTTCGCGCCGACCTCTCCTGCAAGCGGGAGAGGTCGAGCTTGTGGATCGACCGCTTAAACCAACTCGCACCATCCCTTGGTACGGAGCCGTCTTGAGCGAATTTCTGCAACATCTGATCAACATGCTCGTCCTCGGCGGCACCTATGCGCTGCTGGGGATCGGGCTGACCTTGATCTTCGGCATCATGAACGTGGTGAACTTCACGCACGGCGTGCTCTATACCTTCGGCGCCTACATCATGTTCATCGTGGTGCAACAGCTCGGGTTGAATTTCTTCCTTGCGCTGCCCGTTGCCGTGGTCGCGGGCTGGCTCCTGGGGGCGGTGATTGAACTGACCCTGCTGCGGCCGCTGCGCGGCTCCGATATCGACACCACCATGCTGGTGATGATCGGCGCCTGGATCGCGATGCAATCCGCGACGCTGTGGATCTGGGGCGGGGTCGCCAAATCGGTCGCGACGCCGTTTCCGGACGCGCCGCTTGTGCTGGGCCCCGTTTCGGTCTCCTGGCTGCGGCTGTTCGTTCTGGCGGCTGCAGCACTTCTGATCGTGGTGACATACCTGCTGATCAACCGCACCAAACTCGGCTGCGCGATGCGGGCGACGTTCCAGGACCAGGACACTGCGTCGCTGATGGGGGTCAACGTTGATCTCATCTACACCTCGACCTTTGCGATCGGTTCGAGCCTGGCCGCCGCGGCTGGCGCGCTGCTCGGGCCGGTCTATGTGATCTTTCCACAGATGGGCGATCTTGCCGCGGTCAAGGCGTTCGCGATCGTGATCCTCGGCGGGCTTGGCAACATCACCGGCGCGGTGATCGGCGGCTTCATCCTGGCATTGGCCGAGGAACTCGGCGCCGGCTACATCTCGTCGGGATACCGGGACGCGATGGGCTTCCTGATCATCATCGCGGTGCTGATCTTCAAGCCGACCGGCCTGTTCGCGCGCTCGGAGCGCGTCGGATGAAGGCAGGGATCACCATCCTCACGGTCGCAGCCTTCGCATCCGTGCCGCTCTGGCTGCGCGATCCATATCTCCTGAACGCGCTGATCACGACCGGCGTCTTCATCATCGCCGCGATGAGCCTCAATCTCCTGCTCGGGTTCACCGGCCAGCTCAGCCTCGGTCACATCGCATTCTTCGGCATCGGAGCTTATGTCAGCGCGCTGACCTCGCTTGGCTTCGATATCGGCTTTCCGGGCGGGTTCCGCCTGGTTCACGAACCATGGCCGCCGATCGCAGGATTTGTGCTGGCGATTCTGATCGCAGGATTATGCGGCTATTTCGTCGGGCTGCTTTCCTTCCGCGTCCGTGGCGCCTATTTCGTCATCGTCACGATTTCCTTTGCGGAGGTCGTGCGGCTGGTGGCGCTGAACTGGGTGGAGCTGACGCAGGGACCGCTGGCGCTGACCAATATCCCGTCGATCGCGATCGGCCTGCCGGGTCTTGGCGAACTGACGCTGCGCACCAAGCTGCAGAACTATTATCTCGTGCTCGCGGTCGCGTTCGTTGCCTATCTCCTGATCGCGAGGCTCGTGCATTCCCATTTCGGCCGTGCCATGCGCGGGTTGATGGAAAACGAGACGCTGGCGGTGTCAGTCGGCATCGATGTGACCAGGACGCTCACGCTCGCCGCGGTCATTTCGGCTGCCATCGCCGGCGCGGCCGGCAGCCTCTATGCGCACTACATCCGGATCATCGATCCCGAGGTGTTCGCCTTCATCAACACGGTGACGATGGTGATCATGGTCATCACCGGCGGCAAGGGCTCGCTGGCCGGACCTGTCGTCGGCGGCCTGATCTTCGGATTGCTTCCGGTCGTACTGCGTCCGATCATGGCGCCGGAAGCGCAATGGATCGCCTATGGCGGCGTGCTGATCGTGATCCTCTTCGTGTTGCCGCGCGGCATCGTTCCTTCGCTGGCGCAGCGGCTTGCGAAGCGGAAGCGCGAGGCGGCCACGGTGGCGCCGGTTGCCTTCTCCGAACGCGCCAAGGAGCCTGCGTGATGACCTCGCGAGCGATCGCCTTGGATGTCGAGCAGGTCGCCGTTCGTTTCGGTGGGCTCGTCGCACTCTCGGACATGAACTTCACGGTGGGCGAGGGCGAGATCGTCAGCCTGATCGGTCCGAACGGGGCCGGCAAGACCACCGCCTTCAACGTCATGACCGGTTTTTTGGACCCCGCCAATGGCAAAGTGAACTATCGCGGTACCACGCTCAACGGACTGAAGCCGCATCAGATTGCCGATCTCGGACTGATCCGCACGTTCCAACGAACCAGCGTTTTCCCGAACGATACAGTCTACGACAATCTCCTGATCGGACTGCACCGCCAGGGCAGGGTCGGATTGTTCGAAGCGATCCTCAGCCTGCCACGCGCCCGCGCCTCGGAGCGCCGGCTGCGCGAGCGCGCCGCCGAACTCCTGGAACGGGTCGGTCTCGCGCGTCGCGCTCACGATCTGGCGGGCTCGCTGTCCTATGGCGAGCAGCGCCTCGTCGGTGTGGCGCTGGCGCTGGCTGCAGAGCCATCGATGCTGCTGCTCGACGAGCCGGTCTCCGGCATGAATGCGTCGGAGACACACGCGTTCGTCGAACTCATTCGCAATATCCGCGATCGCGGCGTTACAATCCTCTTGGTCGAGCATGACATGCCGATGGTCATGAGCGTGTCGGATCGGATTGTGGTGTTGAACTACGGGAGGATCATCGCAGAGGGACCGCCGGACGTGATCCGGAACAATCCTGATGTCATCGAGGCATATCTCGGGCAGGGAGCGACGCGTGCTTGAGATCCGCGATATCGTCTGCGGCTATGGCGGCGTCACGGCGCTGCGCGGCATTTCGCTGCAGGTGAAGGCCGGTCAGCTCGTCGCCCTGATCGGCGCCAATGGCGCCGGCAAGAGCACCACGCTGCGCGCGATCTCCGGATTGGTACCGCTGCGTTCCGGACAGATGTTCTTTGACGGCAAGGATATCACCGCGGCGCGACCGCCGCGTGTGCTGGCGAGCGGGATCGCGCATTGCCCGGAAGGGAGGCGCGTGTTCCCGCACATGACGGTCGAGGAGAATCTCGAGATGGGCGCCTATCTGCGCAGCGACCCGAGGGGGATCGCCGCCGACCGCGACCGCATCTTCACCGAGTTTCCGCGCCTTGCCGAGCGACGATGGCAGGCGGCTGGTACCCTGTCGGGCGGCGAGCAACAGATGCTGGCGATCGGCAGGGCGCTGATGTCGCGGCCTCGCCTCATCATGTTTGACGAGCCGTCGCTGGGGCTCGCGCCCAACATTGTCGAGCGAACGTTTGCCATCATCTGCGGTATCCGCGATGCTGGCACGACTGTCTTGTTGGTGGAGCAGAACGCGTTTGCTGCGCTTGAGATGTGCGATCAGGCTTACCTCATCGAGAGCGGCCGCATCGTGCTGTCCGGCGTCGGCGCCGAGTTGATCGCGAACGAGCATGTGCGGAAGGCGTATCTCGGTGGCTGATCCGCCGCAGTCGTTCGGACGGTGGACGGCGATCTGTCCTGTGAGCCGGTTGATGGAAAAGACCTTCGTCTGCACCAGCATCGGCGGGAACGACCTGATGCTGATCTGGGACGGCGGCCGCGCGGTTGCTTGTGAGCGGGCGTGTCCGCACGAACAGGCCGATCTCAGTCGTGGACAGCTCTCCAACGGACGGCTGCTCTGTCCCCGTCATGCGGCGTCATTTGATCTCGACGACGGCAGCATCACCGCCGGCTGGCCAAGCCGGCCGTTGCGGATTTACCCGGTCCGGATCGCCGAGGAGCAGGTATGGATCGACGCCAAGGCTCTGCGGAATGCAGGATCCCCGCAGCCATGACTCTCCGCGTGCGACTTGGCCGGATAGCCAGACGAACCGTCACAAATCAGAATTGAGGATTTGCGAGAAAGGCACTGACCGATCTCGCGCACGGTCCTGCCATTCCCTTGGATCCGTGGCGAGAGGCCGTCGCCAGGCGGTCGCGGAACTTCGAGCTGGAAATGACCGCAATGCAATACGATCCGGACGCTGGCGCGATGGCTGCGGCAGACAAACTCGCGCCAACAGCGGATTCCGGCGCGGCCGGGCACCTCAAGCGGGTCGATCGGAACTGGGCCTTGATGCCGGTCGCAGCAGCGTCCGGCTTTGCGGGCCTCGGCTATGAGATCGTGTGGACGCGGCAACTCAGCCTCGCACTCGGGACCGAAATGATGGCGGTGCTGGGCGCGATCGCCGGATTTTTCTGCGGACTGGCGCTCGGTGCTTTTGCCCTCGATGGCCTGATCCGGCGGGCACGGTCGCCGTACATCGTCTATGCGGCGCTCGAGGCGGTGATCGGGCTTTGGGGGCTGGCGAACGTCTGGCTCCTGCCGCTCGCGGGCCGGGCTTTGCCGCCCATGCTTGGCACGGAGCCCGGGCCGGCCCTGCTATGGGCGGCCAGCTTTGCGCTGCCGACGCTTGTCCTGCTTCCCGCAACCGTGGCGATGGGCGGAACGCTGGCCGCGCTCGAACGGATGGTCAGCGAAGCTCGCGGCGATGTTCGCGTCAGTGCAGGCGTCTACGGCGCGAATACGGCCGGCGCGGTGGCAGGCACCCTGGCTTCGACCTTCGCGTTGATCCCTGCGCTCGGATTTTCCGGAACACTGGTTTGCCTCGCCATCGTGAACCTGGCATGCGCGTTGGGCGCGCTCGCAATCGCGCCGAATTCGAGCCCGCGTACGGCAGACCTCGACATTGTCGGGCGCCGTCGGATCGGAAGTTTGCGGCTCACGGTCACCCTGTTCGCGACCGGCCTGCTCGGGATCGCGTTCGAGGTCCTCGTCGTTCGTCTGGCAGCCCAGGCGATGCAGGACACGGTGTACACCTTCGCGGGGCTGCTTGCGGCGTATCTGCTCGGTACCGCTGCGGGAAGCCTCATCTGGCAGCGGGCCGGATGTCATGACCACGACGAAAGCCTCGGCTTGCTGCTCGCCGGGACGGCGCTCGCCTGTCTGGCGACGGCGTTCCTTGCCCCTCACATCGTCCGCTTTTCGCAGGCTACCGTCGAAGCCAGCATCATCGGCGAACTGGCTGTCGCGATGGCGCTGTTTCTGGTGCCCTCGGCAGCGATGGGCGCGCTGTTCGGCCTGCTCGCGCAACGCGTACGGGATCAGCGCGGATCGCTGGGATGGGCGGTCGGCATCAACAGCCTCGGCGCCTCGATAGCACCGCTGCTGGCGGCGCTGTTCCTGATCCCGACCTTCGGCGTATGGATGGCGCTCATTGCGGTTGCGCTGGGCTATCTTCTCCTGCTGCCGCCGAGCCGGACAGCGCTCGTCTGGTCGGCGGCGCCGGTGATCGTCGCCCTCGTCCTGTGGGTGCGTCCCCCGCCCTCCCTGACGAGAGTCCCGCCCGGCGGCACGCTGCTTGCCGTCCGTGAAGGGCCCATGGTGACGGCAAGCGTCGTCGATGATGCGTCGGGCACCCGGTATCTCGAGGTGAACGGCCACTTCCGCATGGGTGGGACGAGTTCAAGCCGATCCGACTATCGCCAGGCGATGCTGCCGCTGTTGCTGCATCCGGCGCCACATCGCGCTCTGTTCCTCGGCATCGGCACTGGCGCTACGGTGGTCGGCGGGTCGAAGATGCCGGAGGTCGCGGTACATGGCGTCGAATTGTCCCGCGAAGTGGTCGAGCTTCTGCCGTGGTTCGCCGATCCGCCAGCCGCCGTCTCGGCGCCCCGGATAACCGTCGCCGACGCGCGCCGATATGTCGCCGCGGATGCCGACCGATATGACGTGATCGTCGCGGATCTGTTTCATCCGGCGCTGGATGGCAGCGGTGCGCTCTACACCGTCGAGCATTTCGACGCCGTCAGGAAGCGACTGGCTCCCGGCGGCGTGTTTTGTCAATGGCTGCCCCTGTACCAGCTCGATCTGCCGTCCCTGCGCGCCATTATCCGCGGATTTCTCGAAATCTATCCCGAGGGCTCAGCCTGGCTCAATCACTACAGCGTACGCACCCCCATGCTCGCCCTGATCGGCCGGCGGGATGGCGGTCGTCTCGATCCCGACGCGCTGACCCTGCGACTCGGTAATCCGTCGGTCGCGCCCGTCGTGCGTCCGCTCGGGTTCGAATCTTCGATCGATCTGCTCGGACAGTATCTGGGAGGTCCGCGTGCGCTCTCCGCGTTCGCCGGCGAAGGTCCCCGCAATACGGACGACTATCCTTTCGTGACATTCGATGCGCGCCGCAACATCAGCGCGCTGACGGCGCCGCCGTGGTCCCTGCTGCTTGCCGTCATCCGATCGATGCGGCCGGACGCGGCCGAGTTGCTCGACCCGTCGCATCGCAATGCCCTGGGCGAACGTCTCGGCGCCTACTGGCACGCGCGCAATTCATTCCTAGAAGCGGGCGCTGCGCTGCCGGGAGATCCGCGCGGCATCGCGCTGGTCGAAGCGGCTTCCCCCGGGCTGCTTGATGCGCTTCGGCTCAGTCCCGAATTCGATCCGGCCTATGTCCCGCTGATGGGCATGGCGAAGTCGCTCATGGCGTCCGACCGCGACGCGGCCGCCCGCCTGCTGCGTGCGATCAACGATGCGGCGCCCACGCGCAATGAGGCAAGACAGTTGCTCGCGCGCGAATTCGGCCGCTGAGCCGCGACCGATCGCAGGAGCTATCGCTTCGCGAAAGCCGGTTTCGCGCCAAAGGAGCTACGGCGCGAAAGTGACCCGATAGCCCCAGCAATCAAGGTGGTCGGGAATGGCGTTGAACGCGATGGTGATCCGTTGCTCGCCCTGGTTTCTTGGGACCTCGTGATAGAGGTAGCTGGGGAAGAGAACCAGATCCCCCGGTTCGGCCTCTGGCAGCATGTACTTGCCGGCATTGTACGGCCCGATGGCCGCACCTCGCGTATGATGACGAAACGAGAAGTCAGAACCGCCGGGCGGCCGCACGAAAACAGTTTTGCTCGCCGGGTGCGACGGCGTCAGATAGAGGATCCCCGAGATGAAACTGTTCGCATGGGCATGCAGCGTCTGGTTTCCTCCGGTTTCGAGCATGTTGGTCCACATCTCTTTCACGGTCCAACGCAGCTTCTCGCCAAAGAGAAGCTCGCCGAAATCGACCAGCTTCGGCGTGGCCAACTCGGCGATCTCCCGAAACAGCTTGTTTTCGCGGGGGTCGGCTACCTCGGTATGAAAGAGCTGGCCCGAGCGCAGATTGCTTTCGACGCGGGCATTACGGATCGCCGCGACGGCGGCGTCCTTCAGCTCCGGACCCAACAGGCCCGGCGAACGCATCAGCGGAATCGGAAACAGCGGCTCGATATGGTCCATGTCTCAACATCCAGATATCTCGAATCCGTCGGACAATGCGCGGACGAGCATGACGCCGCGATGACAACGGACAAGTCACCGAACGTTCCGATTTGATTGTATCCGACCGACGGCTTCGGGCGGGGTCGATGGACCTTTCCCGCCATCGAGACTACTCGTCGGGCTTGAGGATCTTGAGCGTTTCGCCCGGCGGCAATTCGTGGCGGCGCTCTCGCAATTCATCTGCCGCTCGCGCGGCAAACTCCATGCACTCGTCGAACTCTCCATTGCCGGCCTCGACAATTGCCTGGTGCAAGTCACGTTCGGCGAAATAGCGGGAGAGATCGTTGGCCGGCAAGGTAGCCGCCACCGCGCGCGCTTGCCCGACCGCGGCCTCACAATCCTCTCTGTTGGGCTCGGCCGAAACGGTTTCGGCGCTGCATGGCGAGACCACGCAGCAGACCAGGCCCAAGAGCAGGCAGACCAGGACGGGTTTCAATTGGCTCAACATGCGTTCAACGAAGCAGGCACAAGACCCTCAGTGGGCCTAGCGGAAAAATCTGGCGGAGCGAAATCATTCGCTCCGCCAGATCCTATAGGCGTTGTTTCTTCCTGAACTCAGAAGAAGCGGTGGCCGTAACGATTCCACCAGCCGAAGTGCCACCAGTCATGGGGGTAGTTGTTGCCGCCCTGATGATCGTGATCGTGGTCATGATCGTTATCATCCCGGTGACCGCCAAGCTTCTCGGCGAGCTGAGCGTTCTTCTCAACCAGCAGCTTGGGCGAGCCGTGCGGCCGGATGAAGATCGGGTTGGCGTAGAACCAGACGTTCGAGTAGGCCTGAACGTCGTAGGTCACCTTCTTGACGCCGTTCGCCGTCTGCAGATGCGACGGGCAAGCGGGATCCGTGCAGCTCACCTGAACGTTGTTGACGTCGAGCAGCGGATTGCCGGCGCTGTCGCTGACGTTCGGCGTGGCGACCGGAATGTTCGTTCCGCGGGCGCGGACGTAGAACGCAGTCTTACCCGCGGTGAACGTGGTCGTGAAACGCAGGCGCAGCGAACCGTCCCGCTGATAATCGCGCTGCATGTGCTTTGCGAGAATCTGCTGGGAGATCGTGGTCGTGGGATTGTACACGACCGACGCACCGGCGACGCCGCTGGCGTTCGGTACTGCATAGCCCGGCGCACCCGGATCGATCGGACCCGTGATCTGACCGCTGATCAGATCGACATGGTCGACCGACGGCTTGTTCAACGGCTGCTTGATGCCGATCGGCAGCAGCAGCGGATTGTTGAAGCTATACGGGCTGTTGTTCTTGGCCGGGATGGTCATCTGCATTTCGAACGTGATCCGTTCGCCCGGCGTCACGACCAGCGTCTCGCCCATCGTCTTCCAGTCGCCGTCGCGGCCCTTGGCACGGAAAACCATGTCGGGACCGATGATGTCGGCATTGACGGAATAGGAGTTGCCCGAACGCATGCCGTCGATGACGGATTGCGAGCGGAAGTGCTCCTCGTTCGGGACGTAGAGCTTGGTATATTCGCCCGGGATGAAGTCGGCGGTCGTGAAGCTGTCACGCGCACCGGCCGCGCCACGATTGTGCCAGTCGGAGCTGACGTACACGAAGAAGTTGCGGCCTTCGCCGAGCAGACCGTCCCACAGGCCGCCGACCATGGCGGTGTATATGCCGCTCATGCCGTAGGTGCCGCCGCCAACCGCGCTGGTGGAGTAGGAACCGGAGCCGCCCGTGAGCGATCCCTGCGCCATGTGGCCAGGCGATTCGATGCCGAACGCCACCGTTGGACCGGCATTGTTGAAATCGCGGAAGTGCTCGATGTTGTAGCCGTTGCTGCTAGTCGGATTGAACGGACCGGCGCGCTCCGAGTGGGTCGGGATCGCGTAGGATTCCAGCGGGTGATTCTTCTGCAGCCACTGGATGCCGGCAACCGCCTTCTGATGGCCCGCCGTTCCGCTGTTGTTGACGTTGTCCTTGCCAGGCCAAACCGGCTTGTTCTTCGAATCCACCGGACCGATCGCGTCGTTGTCGGAACGGTCGAAGCGGAATTCGTATTCCGCCATCTTGTCGGCGTTGCCGTAGCCGCGCGGGTTCTGACCGGAAATGACAGCCACGTCAGTATGTTCGTGACCGGGAACGACCCACTCCAGGCCCTCGATCAGCACCTTGTTGTAGACCGGCGAGCGATTGACGATGATCGGATACTCGACTTCCTTGATTGACTGCCAGCGCCACATCTGGGCGCTGTCGCCCGTGCCGTTCGGCGTGCCCTTCAGGCTGGTGATCGTGATCCCATCGATGGTCTTGCCCAGCGTCTTATTCCAGGTCGTGGTGGTGTCGCCCGGAATGTTGGCGCTCGTATCGCTGAAGCGGCAGTCGCGGTTGCCCGAACCACCGTGGTTGCCAAGCGTGAACCAGTCGAGATCGAAGTTGTTTCCGCCCGCGGCGGCAGTGCCGGTCGCGACGGACCGGTCGATCGCATAGCCGGCGGATACCGAGCCGTCGGTGCATGTGTTGTGATTGTGCATGTCGCCAGCGACATACGGATTGTCTGGTTTGGGATCCCGCCGATCATTGGCATGCGCGGAATGTGCCAACGCAAGCGAGACCGAGGCTGCTGTCAGCAGCAATTTCTTTGAAGATTGAACCATGTAATCGCCCCTGGATGCGCTCTTACGCACGAAGAAAAATGAGAGCCACGCATCTGCTGCACCTGGCTCTCAGTTGTTCAGGCAACCAGAATTCGGAGACAGTTCGGTGAAGCTTTTATTTTTCCCGCTCGGATTTTTTTCGCACGCGCGATCGATTGCGGAGTGACAGATCGCAGGCAACGTTGCATAAGCCTGCGACGGTAAGATCCTCCGCGTGTCCTGCGGTGATCGTTTTGTGAAGTTTATGTGTCAACATTCGCGATGACAGACGCTGCGCATACTCTCGGGATATCGCCTTCCAAACCCGATGCATCCAACGAGAATTCGTCAGAATCCGCGGCGAAACACTTGCGTTCAAACCTATTCGACGTCTTCCGTTTTCTCGGACGTGAGCCGCTCGTGCATTTTGTCCTCCTCGGGGCAATCATCTTCGGCATAGACGCCGCACTGCGACCGCCGGCGAAGGATGACAAGGTCATCACGGTGACCAAGGCGATGCGCAAGTCCTTCATCGACAATTTCGACGAGGACAAGGAGCGCGTTCCCTCCGACTCCGAGCTCGAGAAGATGATCGATAGCTGGGTCGCGAGTGAGATCCTGTACCGCGAAGGCAAGGCGCTCGGGGTCGACCGCGGTGACGACATGATCCGCGATCGCATCGCCTTCAAGCTTCAACTGCTCATCTTCGACCAGGTCCGCGTGGCGCAGCCGACGGAAGAGCAGCTTCGTGCGTGGTTCGCGGACAACCATGAGCGGTTCGATGAGCCCGAGCAGGTCGGCTTCTACCTGACGCCGGCAACCGACGAGGCGACGGCACAGCGTCAGCTCGAAGACATCACAGGGCAGCGGGAATCCGAAGAGCTCCGCAATCAGACGCGCGCGATCCTTGGACGTCCCATCGCAAGCCTCTCTCCCTCTTTCGGTGAAAGCTTCCGCGATGCCCTGCTGGCGATGCCGGAGGGACAATGGAAGGTCGTGCAGTCCAAGGAAGGCTGGCATGTCGTTCGTCTGGATTCACGCCGCCCGGGCGCGCTCGCCAAGTTCGAGGATGTGCAGGAAGAGGCCGCCAAGCTCTGGTACTCCGAAGAGACGCGAAAGCAGGCGTGGGAGGCGGTGAGCCGTCTCAAGGCCAGTTACAAAGTGCAGTACGAGTGAGCCATGCGCCATCTTGCGGTTGCGCTACTCGTTCTCGCCGCGCTGGTCCTGCCACGCCAACTCGTCGCGCATGAGGCCACGCTCGGCGTGCTCGAATTCCGCGAGGTCCGGCCGGGCGCATTCGTCGGTCTCTGGACCATGGAGCCCACCATCGGAGCCGCGCGCGTCGATCTTCAAGTGCCGCCGCACTGCTTCCTTCGACTGCCGGAGCTCAATTGCGGCGACAAGGGGCTGATCGGGCCCATCACGATCACCAATCTCGGCGCCAACATGTCGGCGGTCCTGATCAAGGTGATTCCGATCGTGGGCGAGCCGCGCTCCTACACGATCTCGACCGCGAATCCCGTCGTTTCCGTGCTTGGCACCGGTGCCCCGACCCTGCAGACATGGATCGAACTGGCTAGGACCTACGTCAACTACGGCATCGACCATATCCTGCTCGGGGCCGATCACCTGTTGTTCGTGCTCGGACTTATCTGGATCGTCGGCGGCGGGTGGCGGCTGGTGAAAACAATCACGGCTTTCACGATCGGACACAGCGCCTCGCTTGCGGCGGCGGCATTCGGCCTGATCGGCGTGCCGGAGCGGCCGCTCAATGCCTGCATTGCGCTCAGCATCGTGTTTGTCGGCGTGGAGATCGTAAAGCAGCAGCGCGGCGAAATCGGGCTGACTGCGCGTTACCCCTGGGCGGTCGCGTTCACCTTCGGCCTGGTTCACGGCATAGGCTTTGCGAGCGCGCTGGCGGGACTCGGACTGGAGCGCCGACTGCTGCCCATCGCCCTGCTTTTCTTCAATATCGGCGTGGAGATCGGCCAGCTCGCCTTTGTGCTCCTGGTGCTGGCGCTGATGTGGGCACATCGGCGGCTCGACGCGGTCTTGCCGCGCTGGGGCGACGCGCTACCCGCTTATGCCATCGGCTCGGTTTCCATGTTCTGGTTTTTCGGCCGCCTGCTACGCGTGCTCGCGGCAACATGACGGAAAGCGTCGAACCATGTCTTTGCGTATCTTCCGATATCTCCCGTTCGCGATTGCAGGTCTCGTCCTGCCGCAAGCCGCTTTCGCGCACGAGCAGGTCGGCCTTGGCGGTGGGCTTGTCAGCGGGTTCTTGCATCCGCTGACAGGGATTGACCATCTGATCGCGATGGTCGCCGTTGGAATCTGGGGCGCGCAGCTCGGGGCTCCTGCCATTTGGGTGCTGCCGATCACCTTCCCGCTGGTGATGGCGATCGGCGGAGTGCTTGGAATTCTGCACGTTCCGCTGCCGATGCCCGAGGTCATGATCGCGCTCTCGGCTCTCATTCTCGGCGCCGCGGTTGCGGTGCGGATGCGGCTGCCATTCGCGGCCGCAGCCGCAGTCGTTGCCGTCTTTGCGATCTTTCACGGCTACGCGCACGGGGCTGAACTTCCGAAATCCGCAAACCCGTTAGCCTACGGCGTCGGCTTTGTCGTCTCGACCGGCCTGCTGCACCTTTGCGGCATCACGATCGGCACGTTGACCCGTTGGCCTGCCGGAGAGCGATTGATTCAAGGGCTGGGCGTGGTGATTGCCATGCTCGGCGGATACTTTCTGGCGCTGAGCCTTGGAGCTGTCGCATGAATATCAGGCTCGGCCGCGGCCTGATCGCCGCAGCGGTGCTGCTGGCCCAGGCCAGCCCGGCCGAGGCTCACATCGTCGCCGCGCGCCTCGGCGATTTCTATGCCGGTGCCTTGCATCCGTTGACGGACCTCCAGGACGTCATCCTCTGGGGCGCAATGGGTGTGCTCGGGGGGACGCTTGGCGCGGCAAGGGGACGCTGGCTCGTGCTGGTGTTTCCGCTCGGACTGCTGGCTGGGCTGGCGCTCGGGCAGGATTTCGAGATCACCTTGACGGGGTCGACGGTCGATGCCGGCATGGTTCTCGTGCTGGGCCTGCTGCTGGCGACAGCCGTGCGGATACCCACGGTCGCGCTGTGCGCGCTTGCCTTCGCCTTGGCGGTGATCAGAGGAATGGCGAATGCGACCGATCTCGGACCTGAGACCGACCGACTGCTGTTCGCGGCAGGACTTGCCTGCAGTGGCTACGCCGTGATCACGCTCGTCATGGCCCTGGTGCTGGCGTTCCGTGGAGCAGATACGAGTGTGCCGACCAGTTGGCGAAAGATCACCCTGCAGGCGTTGGGTGGTTGGATTGCAGCGATCGGACTCATGATGGTGGGATATAGTCTCGCATCGTGAGCGACCCCCGGCTCAAGCAATCTCGCGGGATGGGCTCGAAGTGCATGAGCTTTGGCTGTTCGTTGTCCTTGTAGCGATCGACCTTCCCGGGGATCACTGAGCTATTGCTCAACTCGTGAGCATATGATCCTATTGTGGGATGGAACCCAGTCACCCAAAGCCTGAGCTGGTGATCTTCGACTGCGATGGCGTCCTGGTGGACAGCGAGATATTGAGCTGCCAGTGCCTGTCAGAGGTCCTTGGAGAGTTCGGCATCGCGCTCAGCACGGACGATGCGCTCGAACTATTTCTTGGCCGCAGCACTACGGCCATCTTGCAACACTACCAGGGCGACCGACGCCTCGTTCCCGAGAGCTTTCTGGTCGCGTTGAAGACGCGGGTGCTGCAACGCTTCAGGCATTCGCTGCAGCCTGTCCTCGGAGTGGGCTCACTGATCTCAAGCCTGCAAATGCCGTTTTGCGTTGCGTCGTCCAGCGATCTCGACCGGGTTTCGCTTTCGCTGGCATTGACCGGTCTCGCACCGCATTTCGGCGACAGGGTGTACACGGCGCAGATGGTGGCGCGCGGCAAGCCGGCCCCCGACCTTTTTCTCTATGCGGCTGCGCAGATGCGCGCTGCACCGCACCGCACGCTTGTCATCGAAGACAGCGTCAGCGGCGTGACCGCGGCAAGGGCCGCCGGCATGACCGTATGGGGCTTTGTCGGCGGCAGTCATTACCAGTCTGGTGATCGGCATAGCATGCTGCGCGATGCCGGCGCGGATCGTGTCTTTGACCGGATGGCGGACTTCTGGGACGAAAGATAGCGGGCTCTCATGGCAGCACCCGACAACGAGAAATCCCGTCTTGACGACGCCGCGCGCGCCGGCTGGCTCTATTTCATCGCCGGCCATACGCAGGATGAGATCGCCAAGATGCTGCAGGTCTCGCGCGCGTCCGCGCAGCGTCTGGTGTCGCTGTGCCTTGCAGAGCGTCTGATCACCTTCCGCCTCGAACACCCTATTGCCGCGTGCATGGAATTGGCGTCGAAGCTCAAGGATCGCTTCGATCTCGTTCACTGCGAAGTGGTGCCGTCGGACCCGGCGTCGCCGCATTCCACCGCCGGCATCGCGGAACGTTGCGCCAACCTGCTGGACTCGACCCTGCGCCCGGAAACGCCGGTCATTGTCGCGTTGGGCACCGGACGCGCGGTGCGGGCCGCGGTGGAGCGTGTCACGCCGATCGAGCGACCGAATCACCAGGTCGTCTCGCTGGTCGGAAACATCTCGGCGGACGGCTCGGCGAGTTTCTTCGATACGGTGGGGCGCCTTGCCGACCGCACCGGCGCCCGCCACTATCCGATGCCTCTACCGTTCCTGATGTCGTCGGAAGACGAGCGCAACCGCATGAACCGGATCGAACCAATCGCCAAGATCCAGGCGATTGCCGCGAGAGCCGACCTGCGTCTCATCGGCATCGGTCAGATGGACCAGAAGGCCCAGGTGCATGTCGACGGCTTCGTCAGCCGCGAGGAGCTGTTCGAGATGATGCGGCTCGGCGCCATCGGCGAGGTGACGGGCTGGGCCTATGACGCCAAGGGCCGGCTCATCAAGGGCGGCACGAACAAGCGGTTGACCAGTATTCCGCCGCAGGTGCCGGCGCGGACCACCACGATCGCCGCAGCGATCGGGCAGGCCAAGGTTCCGGCCATCGGCGCCGCGCTGATCGGGCGCCTCATCAACGGCCTCATCACGGACGAAGCAACGGCCCGGGCCATTCTCGATCGGTAGCGCCGGCACGATCGTCGTGTCTTCCTGATTTTCTCTTCGGCGCTGCGGGCAGCCGGATGGCGTGTGTCAGCTTGACAAGCCTGACGGTTGGTGTGAACATACGCTCAACGCGTGGGCATATGCTCAAACGCGACGATGGGAGGTTTACCGTGAAAAACGTCCATGGCGCTCTTCTGGGCGCGGCTGCGCTTTTGCTTTCAACTCCCTCGCTCGCCCAGACCACCCTGACGATCGCCACCGTCAACAACGGCGACATGATCCGCATGCAGGGGTTGACGAGCGACTTCACCAGCAAAAATCCAGACATCACGGTCAAATGGGTGACGCTCGAGGAGAACGTGCTGCGCCAGCGCGTCACCACCGATATCGCGACCAAGGGCGGCCAATTCGACGTCCTGACCATCGGCACCTATGAGGTGCCGATCTGGGCCAAGAAGAACTGGCTGGTGCCGCTCGACAAGCTCGGCGCCGACTACGACGTCGCCGACATTTTGCCGAGGATCAAGGACGCGGTGTCCGTCTCCGGCAAGCTTTATGCGGCGCCGTTCTACGGCGAAAGCTCCATGACCATGTACCGTACCGACCTGTTTCAGAAGGCCGGGCTTACCATGCCGGAAAATCCGACCTGGGATTTCGTGATCAGTGCGGCCAAGAAGCTGACCGACAAGGAAGCCGGGGTCTACGGCATCTGCCTGCGCGGCAAGGCCGGCTGGGGCGAGAACATGGCGTTCCTCACCGCCATGGCCAATTCCTACGGTGCACGCTGGTTCGACGAGAAGTGGGTGCCGCAGTTCGACAAGCCCGAATGGAAGAAGACGCTGGCGACCTATGTCGACCTGATGAAGGAGGCGGGCCCTCCCGGCGCCAGCTCGAACGGCTTCAACGAGAATCTGGCGCTGTTCGACGCCGGCAAATGCGCGATGTGGATCGATGCAACGGTTGCGGCGTCGTTTGTGACCAATCCAAAGGACTCCAGGGTCGCCGACAAGGTCGGCTTCGCGCTCGCCCCGAACACCGGGCTCGGCAAGAACGCCAACTGGCTGTGGGCGTGGAATCTCGCAATTCCCGCCGGCTCCAAGAAGGTCGAGGCGGCCGAAAAATTTGTCGCCTGGGCGACCGGCAAGGACTACGCAAAACTGGTTGCGTCGAAGGAGGGCTGGGCCAACGTGCCGCCCGGTACGCGCTCGTCGCTGTACCAGAACCCCGACTATCTGAAAGTCGCGCCGTTCGCCAAATTGACGCTGGCGTCGATCGATGCCGCCGATCCGAACAAACCGACGGTGCAGCCGGTGCCTTACGTCGGCGTGCAGTATGCGGCGATCCCGGAATTCCAGGGCATCGGCACCTCGGTCGGGCAGCAGTTCTCCGCGGCGCTGTCGGGCTCGACCAGCGTGGACGCGGCGCTATCGGCGGCGCAGGCGTCGACGGAGCGGGAAATGAAACGCGCCGGCTACATCAAATAGGTGGCTCCCTTGGCTCATACTCCCGAGCTAAGCCCCTCGCAGCCATCCGGCGCCTTGCCCCGGATGGCTGCACCTGCCTTGCAGCCGACGGAAACGGGGACGGGGACCCGGCAGACGCAACTGCTCGCGCGGATGCTGCTGACGCCAGCCGTTGCGCTGTTGTTCATCTGGATGATCGTGCCGCTGGGGCTGACGATCTATTTCTCGCTGCTGCGTTATAATCTGCTCGACTCCGAATCCGCGCAGTTCGTCGGGTTGGAGAATTTTCATTATTTCCTGACCGATCCGGCTTTCCTCGCTTCGCTGCAGAACACACTGGTTCTGGTCGGGTCCGTGCTTGGACTGACCATCCTGCTTGGCATTCCGCTCGCGCTGTTGCTCGACCAGCCCGTCATTGGCCGCAACATCGTGCGGCTGATGGTGATCGCGCCGTTCTTCGTGATGCCGACGGTCAGCGCACTGATCTGGAAGAATCTCCTGATGCATCCGGTGTCGGGTCTGTTCGCCTGGATCGCGCAGCTATTCGGCGCGCCACCGATCGACTGGTTCAATGACGTGCCGATGCTGGCGATCATCCTGATCGTTGCCTGGCAATGGCTGCCGTTTGCGACGCTGATCCTTCTGACGGCGCTGCAATCCCTTGACGAGGAGCAGAAGGAGGCTGCCGAAATGGACGGCGCCGGCGCGCTGTCGACCTTCATCTACATCACGCTGCCGCATCTGGCGCGGCCGATCACGGTCGTGATCCTGATCGAGACGATATTTCTCCTGACCGTGTTCGCCGAGATTTTCGTCACCACCGGCGGCGGACCGGGATTGCAGACCACCAACATCGCCTTCCTGATCTATTCGCAGGCGCTGATCCAGTATGACGTCGGCGGTGCCTCCGCCGGCGGGTTGGTGGCGGTGGTAATCGCCAACATCGTGGCCTTCTTCCTGGTCAGGATCGTCGGCCGGAATTTGGAGGCCTGACGCATGGCGCGGATGGCAACAAGCAGGCATGTGGCGGTCTCGACCTTTGCGGCGTGGCTGGTCGGCTTCCTGATCTTCTTTCCGATCCTCTGGATGGTGCTGGCGAGCTTCAAGACCGAGCTCGATGCCTTCGCCATACCGCCAAAATTCCTGTTCTTTCACTGGACCACGGAAAATTATGCCACCGTGCAGGAGCGCAGCGACTATCTCCACCACGCGCTCAATTCCATCATCGTGGCCGGCGGCTCGACGCTGATCGCGCTGCTGATTGCGATTCCCGCCGCCTGGTCGATGGCGTTCTCGCCGACGAAACGCACCAAGGACGTGCTGCTCTGGATGTTGTCGACCAAGATGATGCCGCCGGTCGGCGTGCTGGTGCCGATCTACCTGATCTACCGCGATTTCGGATTGCTCGACACCTTGACTGGTCTCGTCTTCATCCTCTGCCTCGGCAATCTGCCGATCGTGATCTGGATGCTGTTCACCTACTTCAAGGAAATCCCGAAGGACATCCTCGAGGCAGCGCGGATGGACGGCGCAACGATCAGCCGCGAGCTCGTCTATGTGTTGACGCCGATGGCCGTGCCGGGGCTCGCATCAACGCTGCTCTTGAACTTCATCCTGGCATGGAACGAGGCGTTCTGGACGTTGAACCTCTCGACGCTGCAGGCCGCGCCGCTGACCGTGTTCATCGCGTCCTATTCAAGTCCGGAAGGGCTGTTCTGGGCCAAGCTGTCGGCCGCTTCCACGCTCGCGATCGCGCCGATCCTGGTGATCGGCTGGTTCAGCCAGCGCCAGCTCGTCCGCGGCCTGACTTTTGGCGCGGTCAAGTAAACGGAAAGGCTGGAGCCATGGGCCAGATCACGCTTCAGAATGTGCAGAAATCGTTCGGGCCCGTTGACATCATCAAGGGCGCCGATCTCGATATTTCGGATGGTTCCTTCGTCGTGTTCGTCGGACCCTCCGGCTGCGGCAAGACCACGCTTCTGCGCCTGATCGCCGGGCTGGAGGATGTCAGCGGCGGCAATATCCTGATCGACGGCAAGAACGTCGTCGACGTTCCGCCCGCCAAGCGCGGCTTGTCGATGGTTTTCCAATCCTATGCGCTCTATCCGCATATGAGCGTGCGCGGCAACATCGCCTTCGGGCTGAAGATGGCCGGCCTGCCGAAAGCCGAGATCAACCGCAAGGTTGAGGCCGCGGCAGCTACGCTCAATCTGACGCCGTATCTCGACAGGAAGCCGCGCGAATTGTCGGGCGGCCAGCGCCAGCGCGTCGCGATCGGGCGCGCCATCGTCCGCGAGCCGAAGGCGTTTCTGTTCGACGAGCCGCTGTCAAATCTCGACGCCGCGCTGCGCGTGCAGATGCGCCTCGAAGTCACGCGGCTGCAGAAGCAGCTCGGTACCACGGCCATCTATGTCACGCACGACCAGGTCGAGGCGATGACAATGGCGGACAAGATCGTGGTGCTGAATGGCGGCAAGATCGAGCAATACGGGACGCCGCTCGAACTCTACGAAAAGCCGGCCAATCTGTTCGTTGCCGGCTTCATCGGCTCGCCGAAAATGAATTTCATCTCCGGCGAAGTCGCGGGCCGCCATGGCGCGGCCACCATCGGTGTCCGCCCCGAGCACCTGAAAATCGCGCGCGATGGCGAGGGATGGCCGGGCAACATCATGGTTGCCGAGCATCTCGGCAGCGACACCTTTCTCTATGTCGACGCTGGCGCAATCGGGACACTGACCGCGCGCCACGTCGGCGAGCTCGATTTGAGCGCCGGCGACCGCGTCCTGCTGTCGCCGGATCCCGGCCGTCTGCATCGGTTCGATGAGAGCGGAAAATCGCTGCGGGCTTAACAGGAAGACCAAGATGTATCTGGAAAAATTCAAACTACCCGGCAAGACCGCAGTCGTGACCGGGGGCGGGCAGGGGATTGGTCTCGCCTGCGCCGAGGCGCTGGCCGAGGCCGGCGCGCGGGTCGTGATTGCCGATCGCGATGCGGCGGTCGCCGGCGAAGCCCGCGCCCATCTGAGCGGGAAGGGCTATCAGGCCGAAGTCGCGATCATGGACGTGACGGATTCACGGCGCGTCACCGAGGTTGCCGACGAACTCGTCGCCCGCTACGGCCGGGTCGATGTCCTCGTCAACAATGCCGGCATCGCGCGCAGCGAAACTCCGGCCGAAACCGTGACCGACGAGCATTGGCTGAACGTCATTGACGTCAATCTCAACGGCACCTTCTGGTGCTGCCGCGCCTTCGGCAAGCACATGCTTCAGGCGCGGACAGGCAATATCGTCAATATCGGCTCGATGTCCGGCTTCATCGTCAATAAGCCGCAGGAGCAGTGCTACTACAACGCCTCCAAGGCTGCGGTGCACCATCTGACCAAATCGCTCGCAGCCGAATGGGGTGCACGCGGCGTGCGCGTCAACGCGGTGGCGCCGACCTACATCGAGACGCCCCTGAACGCATTCGTGAAGAGCAACCCCCGCATGTACGACGCCTGGATCGGCGGCACTCCGATGGGACGAATGGGGCAGGTGGAGGAGATTGCCTCGGTGGTCCTGTTCCTGTCATCGGAAGCGGCCAGCCTCATGACCGGAAGCATCGTTCTTGTCGATGGTGGCTATACTTGCTGGTAAGCTTGCGTCAAAACTGACGGGAGCGAACATGCGGCAAGCCTTCATCGGCATCGACGTCGGAACCACCAGCACGCGCGCGGGCATCTTCGACGAAAGCGGAGCCCTGCTCGCAACTGCAAAACACCCGATCGCGGTCTGGCACGAGGCAGGCGACATTGTCGAGCAGTCGTCGTCAGATATCTGGGCGGCCAGCGTCTCGGCCGTCCGCAGCGCGATGGCGGAAGCCGCGATATCGCCCGACCTCGTGAAAGGCATCGGATTCGACGCGACCTGCTCGCTGGTCGCGCTCGATCGGCATGGCGAACCGCTGACGGTGAGTACATCCGGCGACAGGCAGCGCAATGTCATCGTCTGGATGGATCATCGCGCCATCGAGGAAGCGCGGCTGATCAACGACACTCAGGATGAGGTCCTGCGCTACGTCGGCGGCTCCATCTCGCCGGAGATGGAGATGCCGAAGCTGCTCTGGCTCAAGCGGCATTTGCGCGACAGTTTTGATCGCGCGGGGCATTTCTTCGACCTTGCTGACTTCCTCTCGTGGCGCGCGACGGGGTCGCTCGCGCGCTCGACCTGCACGGTGACCTGCAAGTGGAACTACCTTGCGCATGAAGGGCGGTGGAGCGCTCCATATTTTCAGCGCGTGGGCTTGAATGAACTCGTTGAGGACGAATATCGCAGGATTGGGACCGAGATCGTCGCTCCGGGAACGTCGCTCGGGTTTGGCCTAACGGAACAGGCGGCGCGGGATTTCGGGCTGAGACCGGGGACGCCGGTCGGCGCCTCGCTGATCGATGCGCATGCCGGCGGGCTCGGCGCGATCGGCGGCCGGGACGCATCGGGCGCTGAAGTCGATGTCTGCAACCGTCTGGCCTACATCATGGGGACCTCCGCCTGCATCATGGCGACGACGCTCGATCCCTGTTTCGTACCCGGCGTGTGGGGACCGTATTACTCCGGCATGGTGCCCGGCTTCTGGCTCAACGAGGGCGGGCAATCGGCCGCAGGTGCCGCGATCGATTATTTGATCCGCTCACATCCGGCCCATGCCGAGGCAAGCGACGTCGCAAGGCGCGACGGCGTGGACATCATCCAGTTCCTCGAAACGCGGATCATGGCCCGTGCGGCTCAGGCGAGCAAGGCGGCGTTGCTGGCGCGCGACCTTCATGTGCTGCCGGAATTCCTCGGCAACCGCTCACCCTATGCCGATCCCGATACGCGCGCCGTCATTGCCGGCCTCGATCTCGATACGGATATCTGCGCGATGGAGCGTCTGTTCGTGGCGGGATTGTGCGGGCTCGCCTATGGCCTCGCCGATGTCATCGATGCCTTCAGGGCGCAGGGGGGCAACAGCAAGCTGATCGTCATGGGCGGCGGCGCGGGAAGGAGCCCGCTGGTGCGGCAGATCATGGCCGATACGACCGGCCTCACGGTGGCGATGCCGCAAACGACGGAGCCGGTCCTGCTCGGCGCGGCCATGCTCGGCGCGGTTGCCGCCGGCGCCTATGCCTCACTCGGCGAGACCATGGCCGCGATGTCGGCGCTCGGTCGCCTGACCGAGCCGGCCGCGCCGGGCATGGAAGAATTCCACCGCCGCAAGCGGGAGGTCTACAGGTTGTTGCGCGAGCTTGATCGCGGAAGCCGTGAGGCGATGCGCGGGTTTGAGATCGACCGCGGTTAATCTGGAAAGGTCGCGAACGATGCTGCTGAGCTGTGGTGACGCGCTGATCGATTTTGTGCCGGTTAAGACCGCAGACGGTCACGAAGCGGTGCGACCGGCGGTGGGAGGCTCGTGCCTCAACGTCGCGGTCGGACTGGCGCGGCTTGGTGCGCCGACCGGCTTTGTCGGCGGCGTCTCGACCGACCTGTTCGGCCGCATGATCGCCGACCACGCCGCGGCGTCCGGTGTCGACCTTCGCTATGCCACCCGCAGCGACCGTCAGACCACGCTCGCTTTTGTCCGAATGGTCGCAGGCGAGTCGCAATATGCGTTCTATGACGCGGAAACAGCCACCCGGGAATGGACCTATGCGCAGGGCAAAATTCCGTTCGAGACCATCGAGGCCGTCCACATCGGCTCAACGACGCTGGTCAACGAGAGGGGAGCCGCGCAGACCGCCGCGATGGTCGCCGATGCCAAATCATCCGCGACGATTTCGTTCGACCCGAACTGCAGGCCCAATCTAGTCAAGGACAAGACAGCTTATCTCGCGTCCATGGACACGTTTGTCGACAGCGCGGACATCGTTCGCATGTCGGACGTTGACTTCGACTATCTCTACGGGAAAGAGGCTTGCGCGGCGAAGGCGGAACAGTTCCTGGCCAGAGGCGGCAGCCTGTTTGTCGTCACGCGCGGAATGAAGGGAGCCCAGGCCTGGCATCCGACGGCGGGCGCGGTCGAAGTCGCCGCACCCGCCGTCACGGTCGTGGACACGATCGGCGCCGGCGACAGCTTTCAGGCGGCGCTGCTGTTTGCCCTGCATAAGCAGGGCAGGCTCGGAAGGAGCGGACTGAGGGGCACCGACGCGAACGAGCTTCGTTGCGCGCTATCATTTGCATGCAGTTGTGCCGCGCTGACCTGCACGCGGGTCGGGGCAGATCCTCCCCACGGCAGCGAAGTTGCTTGGAACTGTTAGAGGCATTGGCGCCTCTAGGGCATTTCCGGTTCTGATTGCCGTATCAGACGAACCACATCCTGCCTGAGGAGGTAGAACGAGACGGCGAGCAGAACGACGTCCTTCATCAGGAAGGGCACGTTGCCGGTCATCGCGGGGAAGCCTCCGGCGGTGACGTCCCAGCCGTCCGGCATGAACGGAATGATCGTGACCGTTGCAATGAAGGTGCCTGTCGCGCCGAGGGCGCCAAGAACGCCGAGCCGCTTATCCCAGAAGCCTGCCAGCAGCAGTGACCCGAAGGTCCACTCGGAGACGCCCAGGAAATAGCTGGCGCCGGCGTGGCCGAACACGGGATACAGCCACCAGATCAGCGGCCCGTTGCTGATGAACGGGACCAGTCGTTCGAACTCGTATGGAAACCACTTCTGGTAACCGAAGAAGAAGAACATGATCACCATCGCGGCCCGGACGACGTGGTAGTCGAGGTCCTCGGCAAGCAGGCCGGACCGGTGCAGCGCGTGTACAAGCGGATTTTGCGCTTTCTTGATCCGGGCATGGATCCGACCTGACGGGCCAGTGTCGGTTTCGAGATTCGGGACGGGAAGACGGGACATGGTGACACTCCTGGATGAGGGCTGGCGAACGATCACGAGCTGGAGTGTATGGTCCCGATATGAGACCTTGAATGTTATTAAAACTCGATTATATGCTCAATCGTCTCAAACGGGGCGGATGTGTTCCTCATGGATTGGCTCAGCCGATTGTTCGAGATGATGCCAGTGCGCGGGCGACTGGACCTGCGCTGCTCCTACGGCGTGCCTTGGCGCATCGAGCAGGGACCGAGCGAGGCAAACGAAATCCCGTATCACGCGGTCGTCGGTGGCTCGGCACTGTTGGAGGGCCTGGCTGGTGGCAAGCCGCTGCGGCTGGAAGCGGGCGACATACTCCTGCTCCCGGGTAACCCCAGGCACGTCATGCACGACGGCAGCGGGGCGCGAGCAAAGCCCGCGCAAAATCACCAGCACCTCAATCTTGTGATCAGTGAGAATGCCGGCAGAGGCGAGCGGCTCGATCTGCTCTGCGGCCACTTTGCAATTGCACCGCCGCACGATCGCCTGCTGCGCAGCTATCTGCCGCCGCGCTTGGTCGTGCATGCTGGCACCCATAGCGGACAACCGGAGACCGCCACGCAGCTTGCAGGCCTTGTGTCGTTGATGCGTAGCGAGGCCGCGGACGATCAGCTTGGTGGTTGCGTGATGCTAAACGCGCTATCGACAGCGATGTTCGCGCTTGTGCTGCGTCTCGCCAGCGAGACCGAAGATGCGCCGCGCGGCATTCTTGCTTTGGCGGGTCATCCTCGCCTGGCACCAGCCGTCGCAGCGCTTTTCAACGAGCCTGCGCGCGCATGGTCGCTGCCCGACCTCGCACGCCTGTGCAACATGTCGCGGGCCACGCTCGCGCGGCAATTCCAGGAGAAACTGGGCAGATCGCCCACCGATCTCCTGACCGACATCAGGATGACGCTCGCAGCGAACGAATTGAAGAACTCGTCCCTTTCAACGGGCGCGGTGGCAGAGTCGGTGGGGTATCAATCCGAAGCAGCCTTCCAGCGCGCCTTCAAGGGCCACATGGGCATTACTCCGGCGCAGTGGCGCAGGACACAGGAGCCGTCCGGCCGCGAAGTCTTCGCAAGGCCAACAGCTCCTGTCGACGCGAAGCTGGCGAAGACCGCCGAAGCGAATACGTCTGATAAGCGAAGACCGGCGAAGGGCAGCAAAGCGCCCTCGCTGGCCGAATGATGGTTGACGCAAGGTGCCGGTCAGGTCGCGATAAGCTTGCACCTCATGCGCCGTCACACCTTGAGAGCGGCCGCTCTCTGAAGAACCGGGATCATGTCCTCAGGCTCGGGGCGGCGGGTGTAGTCGGGGTTGACCTCGGAGTAGAGGACCACGCCGTCCTGCCCGATGACGTAGCGGGCCGGCATCGGCAGGGTCCAACTCGGATCGTCGTTGAATGTCGGTAGATCGTTCTTGAGCTGCTTGTAGAGCTCGACGAGATAGTCGGGCAGGTTGAAGCGCAGTCCGAACGCCTCACCGACCTTGCCTTTGACGTCCGACAGGATCGGGAAGCTAAGCTTGTTCTGGCGCACCGATTTGCGGCTGTTCGGAGCGGTTTGCGGCGAGATCGCCACCAGCGAAGCGCCGTACCTGTCGAACTCCGGCTTGGCGGCTTCGAGGGCCTGCAGCTCCATGTTGCAATACGGGCACCAAACGCCGCGGTAGAAGCTGAGCACCAAGGGGCCACTTTTCAGAAGATCAGCAGAGCTGATGATGTTGCCCTCGGGATCCTTCAGCGAGAAGGACGGAGCGACGTCACCTGCCTTCTTGGCGCGCTGGGCCGCCGCCGACTCGATCAGTTCTGCGGTGGCGCGGTGCATCGTCTCGATGACGGAGCGAGGAACGTTGTAGGGTGGCTTTCCGGCCTCGAAATCGGCTTTGAAGGCGTCGAGCTTGGCTTGAAGCGACATGACGGTTCTCCTTTGGTCTTGTGCGGAAGACGGCGGCGCCGCCCGTTTCGTTGAAGTCATACGCAGAAAGCTAAAGGAGCCTGCCGCGCAGGGTAGCCAGACCGTCGGACTAGAAATTATTCCCGTTGGGAATAACCGCGTAACGGATCAGCACCCCCGGCAGATGATGAGCTTCCGGTCCATTTCCTGGTCGAACTGCTGCTGCTGGCGCTCCCATGCCGAGACGGCCTCCGATTGCGGGACATCGGCTTGGTGCGGCTGCCGATGGCCGACCGGAGCAAGCCACGGCAGATGCGAGGTCAGCACTGTCGAACCCGCAGTGGTGCTGACCGGCAGGTCGGGGAAGACCGCGACAACGTCTCGCCGGTAGTTCGCATTGGCCGGCGAGAGCAGGTTGACAAAGACCAGGGCTGCGGCCGCTGCAGTGATCGAGCGTTTCAGGATTGAGATGCGGGGCATGGCGACACTCCTTCAAGGAGGCTCGGGATGAGCAGCTCCGTCGCGTGTCACCGTACTCATTCACCCAAAGCGTTGAATGCTGCCCGGGCTCGAAGACATGCTCCGTCGTCTCATGAGGCGCGGCTCGATGCGCTCACGGCCCAAGATCGCTCTGCTTTTCGTTTATGCGTTGAACGCACGTTCGAAGAAATCCACGAACGCTCGTGCCTTGGTTGTCGCGGCACGGCCGGTCGGAAGCACCGCCCACAGGTCGAGGGACGGGAGACTCCATTCCGATAGGACCGCACGAACAGCACCCGATCGCAGTTCGGGGCTGAACATCCACTCCGAGGCGATGGTCAGCCCTAGATCGGCGAGCACCGCAGCTCGCACACCTTCTGCGGCGGTTACTCGCAGTCGACTTTGAACGGTGACAGCCAGCTCCGAGCTCTGGCGCCGGAACGACCAAACGCTGCCTTCTCCCTGGAGATAAACGACGGCCCGATGGTTGCTCAGTTCACTTGGCGTCGATGGCGTGCCTGCGCGATCGAAATAGGCAGGCGTGCCCAACACGAGACGCTTGCATCTTGCGATGCGGCGCGCGGTCAACATCGAATCCATCAACTTTCCCATCCGGAGAGCCACATCGATGCCCTCCTGGACGAGGTCGATTTGACGGTCGTCCAGGATGACGTCCAAGTCCAGTTCCGGATTCTGCGCCATGAATTGCGGCAACAGCGGAATGAGATGGATGCGAGCAAACGTGACGGCGGCGCAGATGCGCAATCGTCCCTTCAGGCCAGCTCCTGCTCCGCGCGCAGCGAGTTCGGCTTCGGCTGCCTCCTCCAGGGCCCGCTTCGCACGCTCGAGATAGCGTATCCCGGCTTCCGTCGGGGCAAGGCCGCGCGTCGAGCGCGTCAGGAGTTTCACTCCGAGATACTCTTCCAGTTGCGCGACTGATTTGGAGACGGCCGGTTGGCCGACTCGAAGCTGCCGGGCCGCTCCGGAGAAGGATCCCGTTTCGACCACCCGCACGAACGTCTCCATCGATGCCAGACGATCCATGCTATTCTCCGCAGGAATGAGCGATATCACTCCGCGCTATCTGCCATGCCGCGCAGGATTTGGCCATCTCTCTGCGCCTGCCCGCCGCGGCGGCCACCGCGATTGACAGCGCCCCACCGCGGCTTGAATAGAGCCCGGCAAGTGCATTACTGCATGCGGAAGGAGGCTTCGAATGCTGCGACAAACCGACTCTTCCAACTCCGCGGCTCTTCCGCGCCGCGCCCCAAGCGGGTTGCCCGGCCAGATCGTCCTGGTGCTGCAGGGCGGCGGCGCGCTCGGATCCTATCAGGCCGGCGTCTATCAGGCGCTGCAGGAAGCTGGGATCGAGCCCGACTGGATCATCGGCACCTCTATCGGCGCCATCAACGCAAGTCTCATTGTCGGAAACGAGCCGCAGCGCCGGCTCGAGCGATTGCACGAGTTCTGGAGCCGCGTGCAGCGCGTCCCGCATTGGAGCTTTCAGGGCGTATTTCGTGGATTGGCTGAGCGATGGTCGTACTGGACCACGCTGACCCAGGGCATTCCGGGTTTCTTCAAGCCGAACCCGCTCGCATATGCCGGGGACGCCTTTCCCCTGGGCGCCGATCGCGCCGGATACTACTCGACAGCGCCGCTCGAACTTACGCTTGCTGAACTGGTGAATTTCGACCTGATCAATCAGGGGAGGCCGCGCTTGACGGTCGGCGCCGCGCATGTGCGCACAAGCCAGATGCGCTACTTCGACACCCGCGAGGGCAGGCTCGATGTCAGACACATCATGGCTTCTGGCGCTCTTCCGCCCGCTTTTCCGCCCGTACGCATTGAAGGCGAACTCTACTGGGATGGCGGTATCCTCTCCAACACACCTACTGAGGCGGTGTTGGACGATAGTCCAAGAAGGGACTCGGTGATCTTCTCGGTCCATCTGTGGAATCCGGTCGGGCGCGAGCCGATGACGATGGCTGATGTCCTCAACCGCCATAAGGACGTCCAGTATTCGAGCCGGATTGCGAGCCAGATCGTGCGTCACCAGCAGGCGCACCGCCTGCGTCACGTTATCAACGAACTCGCGTCACGACTGTCCGAAAACGAGCGCAGCAAGCCGGAGGTCAGGGAGTTATTGAGCTATGGCTGCCAGACCCGCATGCATGTAGTCCAGTTGCTCGCGCCTCAGCTGGATCACGAGGACCACACCAAGGACATCGATTTCAGCCCGGCCGGGATCAAGCAACGCTGGGAAGCAGGTTATGCGCACACCAGGGCCGTGCTCGCGCGCGAACCCTGGCTGGGTCAGTTCGACCCGCTGTCCGGTGTGATCCTGCACGAGCCAAAGGAATTGACGGCACTCGCCGCCGAGTGAGTCCATGCTCGACTGGTACAACGATCTCGGTGGTCTGTTGCTGTCGACAGTATGGAGCCCCGAGCAATGCAACAAGCCCCGGCATGGCGCTTCAATTTGCAACCGGATTGCTCTAGATCGACGGCTGAACTGTGCATTCGCCGTTTTGACTCACAGGCGACCGATGGCCCGGAGGCGACCAATCAAGCTGACCAAGGCTTTCCTCGTGCTTTGCGCGCTGGCGCTTCCTCCCGTGATGGCTCTCGCGGCGGAAAATCCGGCGACGGCAGGAGCTGGCGAAACCGTCGTGCACTTCGACATTCCGGCCCAGCCGTTGGAAGACGCTCTTTATGCCTTTGGGAACGTCACCGGGATATCGATTTTCGTGGATGGTAGCGCGGTCGCGGGCCGTCGATCGACCTCAGTCCAAGGGACCTTCACGACCACGCAAGCGCTACGCATCCTGTTGGCCGGCACCGGCCTTGATGTCCGCCCGATGGGCGGCCGTGCCATCACGCTTTCTCTTTCGCAATCGGATTCCGACGCGCTGGCCTATCGGCGCTATTCGGCTGCTCTGCAGAACGCCGCGCTTCGCCGATTGTGCAGCGAGGCGGAAACGCGTCCGGGCTCATATCGGCTTGCGATGGAGTTATGGCTCGACGATATCGGCCGCGTACAGCGGATCGAGTTGTTGAGCTCGACCAGCGATCTGGCGCGCGATCGCCGGCTTCGCGAGCTGATGGAAGGCCTTTCAGTGGGTAAGCCGCCGCCCATGCTGCCACAGCCGGTCATCATGGTGATCTTGCCCAGGTCACCCCGGGAGAGCGGCGATTGCGGCTAATCCTTTCCCGCGTGGGAGAGTGAAGCGAGGGATGGGCTGGCGCGATGTTCCGAGGTGTCTCGCGACAGGAATGAAACAAAACGGTCACACTCCATGAGTATCGAAATTTCCGAGGGGCTCTGAAACACTACACAGGAGCCGAGTTGGAGCTTTGGGGCGCGGCGCCCCGAAGGGTGAGCAGTATTGCTCCGAGCAAGCAATTTCGAGCGCCAAGCCGTGTGTCCGTCAGCTAAGCCATTATGACCCAAACGAGTCACGCTCTTTTGCTTCAGGTGCTGACGGACGACTACGGCCTCCTGAAGGGACGGCTGACGCGCCGGCTTGGTTCTCCTGATATTGCGGACGAGGTGCTGCAGGAAGCCTATCTCCGTGTCGAGCGTATGCCCACGATTGGAGCGGTCCTGCATCCCCGAACCTATCTTTTTCGCATTGCGCTCAACATTGCCGCTGACCGGCGACGCTCGGAGAAACGGCGCCTGGCGCGGTCGGAGATTGAGCTCCTGCTACGGCTCGAACACGACGAACTTGATCCCGAGCGCGTCGTGGAGGCCCGTTCCTCGGTCCGCACGTTGGTGCAGGCCCTGGAAGATCTGCCGCCGCGGCGTCGCGCGATTTTCGTCGCGGCACGCGTCAACGGCATGTCCATCCCGCAGATTGCAGCCCATTTCAGCGTTTCAACGCGCTTTGTCGAGCGCGAGCTCAAGCAGGCGCTTGACCATTGCCGCGATCGCCTTGAAATAAAGTTGTCACGGAAGTTCGGACCCGGCCGCTCTGAGACGTCTAATGGGTGAGGAGCGACGGTGAAAGAGCAATCTCACATCAAGATTGTGCGCGGCCTGGCGCCGCCCCCTGATTCTCCCCCGCTTGCGGGCGAGGAAAGGGAAGGGGTGTCTTCGGGCGGAGCGCAGGCGGTGACGGATGAGGCGACAGCATGGGTCATGCTGCTGTTGTCGGGCGACGCCACCACCGAGGATGTCGAGGCATTGCAGCGCTGGCGCCAGCAGAGCCCCGCGCACGCCCGCGCGTTTGCCGAGGCCAAATTGTTGTGGGACGCGCTTGGCCCCGCAGCCAGTGATGTTGCGGGCCGCATGGATCACTCGGGTCAATTGCCCGGGGCTCGGGGCCCGACGCGCGCATCGGCTGGACATACCGGGCGTCGGGCCTTGATCGGCGGAGCGCTTGCGGCCTCGGTTGCAGCGGCAGGCTATTTGGGATCGAAGCCGCCGTTCCGATTGTGGCCGTCGATCGAGGAGATGCGGGCGAGCTACAGGACCGGCACGGGTGAGCAGCGGCAGCTTGCGCTGTCGGATGATGTATCGCTGATCCTGAACACGCAAACCAGCGTCGGCATCCGTCCCGCCCCGGAGGGCTCTCGAGGGATGGAGTTGATCGCCGGGGAGGCGGCGATCACCACCAAGAGCGCCGTGCCGTTCGTGGTTCTTGCTGCCGATGGGCATGCAACATCCACCATCGCCCGCTTTGACATGCGCCGGGATGGAACAACCGTGCGCGTCACTTGCCTCGACGGCACCGTCGACGTTGCTCGCGACGGCCGGTCCGTGACAGTTCCCGCCGGCCATTGCGTGATCTATGGAGCGCGTGGGCTGCGAGAGGTTACGCCCATCGACCTTTCGGTCGCGACCGCATGGCAGCAGGGCCAGTTGGTTTTCCGGCACGAATCTTTGGCCCGCGTCATCGAAGAGGTGAATCGATACCGGCCGGGAAGGATCGTTCTGCTTAACGAAAAGCTCGCAGAGAGGGACGTCGTCGCCACGTTCCATCTCAGCCGGATCGACGATGCGGTGGAGCATCTGGCTCGCGCATTCGGTGCAAGGGTGCGCTCCCTGCCGGGCGGACTCGTGCTGCTGAGCTGATTCCGTCGCGCATCGGAAGCGATCGTCGACGATCTCAAAAAAATCGGCAAAAAAAATCGGCCAAGGCTTGTTCGGGGTTGGCGCGAGGGTGGCGGTCTAATGGATGAGAGGGAGCGCGCGGTTCACGCCGCGAGTTCCCGTCGCAGCCACGTCCATTCGCCCAGAAAGCGCACCCATGCCCGACCAGATCGCAGCCCTTCGTCTTCGCCGCCGGCGAGCCTTCGTGCGTTCGGCGCTGCTTACGGGCGCCAGCATGGTCGTCCTGGTGGCGGCGAGTGCGGACGGCGAGGCAAGGCCCTTTGGGAGCGGCATGGCGACGACCTCGCCGGTCGCGACACAGCAGGCCGCAGCCGCGCAGGCGGCGATGGAAGCCGCGACACAGGTGAAAAATTCGCTGAAGCAGGTCAACCAGGCGCTGGACGCAATGAAGGCAGCCCAGGCTGCGGCTGCCAGCGCTGCGGCTGCATCGGGAGCTGCATCCGGTGGCAACGTGCTCACCGGTTTGCGGCCCGCCAACATGGATGCGGCAGCCGCAGCGGCTGCACAACTCCAGGGGAAGGATGCCGCGTCGCTCGGTGCCACGTCGGACTGGCAGAATGCGCGTCTGTTGCCGAATTCCACAAATGAGAAAGGCGGTGCACAGGCCAACATCGAACAGAGCGCGCCGAAAGCCATCCTCAACTGGGGCAGCTTTTCAGTTGGAAGGAATGAAAGCGTTCAGTTCCAGCAATTGAGCTCGGAGTCGATCGCGCTCAATCGCGTCATCGGTGATTCCTATAACGGCAATCAGCCGGCTCCGAGCCAGATCATGGGGGCGATCAAGGCGAACGGACAGGTTTGGATTATCAATCAGAACGGCATCATCTTCACCGGCACCAGCCAGATCAATGTTGCCGGCCTCACGGCGTCCTCGCTCAACATCTCCAACGACAGGTTCCTCAAACAGCTCGCCACCACGAGCTGGAGCCAAGCCAACGTCGAACCGCCCTTTCTTGTCGCGCCGAATGAGGTTGCAGCCGACGTCAGAGTGGAGAAGGGTGCGAGCATCACAGCCGACGGCGGCAGCATCATGCTGTTCGCACCGAACGTGACCAATAGTGGCTACCTGAACGCGCCGAACGGCCAGGTCGCGCTGGTCGCCGGTCATGCCGTGGACTTGAAGGCCAGCAATAGCAGCGGCCTGCGCGGCTTCGAATTCGAGATCAGAGACGGGACCCTGGGGTCGGGCAGCAAGCCGCCGGTCACATACGAAGGCGGCGGCATCGCGCTCAACGACGGCTTGATCGCGGCCGACCACGGCAACATCACCATGGCCGGCCTCAATGTGACGCAGAACGGCATTCTGCTGACCAGCACGACCGTGACCGCGAACGGCTCGATCACGCTGAAGGCGCATGATCAATTCACCTATGACACCCAGGCGGGCGCCGTCTACGCACGCAGTGGCGCGGTCACCTTCGGCGAAGGAAGCGTCACCACGGTTCTGCCCGATCTTGCGGACACCGGCACCATCACGGCCAAGGAATTGACCGACAAATCGACGATCGACGTCCAGGGCTGGAAAATTCACCTCAAGGGCGGCTCGCTGATCCTTGCGCCGGCAGGCGATGTTGCGCTGACGGCCAACTACAGGAGCGACATAGTCTCCGCGGAATCTCGCGAATCTCGAATTTTCCAGGATGCGGGCAGCGTGGTCGACGTATCGGGCCTGACCGACGTCGAAATTCCGATCTCGCAGAACATCATCGAAGTGGAGTTGCGCGGCGATGAGTTGAAAGATTCGCCGGTGCAGAAGAACTCCTTCCTCTACGGCAAGAAGATCGTCATCGACGCGACCAAGAGCGGCTATTTCACCGACCCGATGATGAAGGACGTGGAGTGGTTCAAGGGCGAGCCGGGCAAATGGTACGGGACGCCGCTCGCCGACATGTCGGGCTATATCGGCTTGATCAAGCACGGCATCGCTGAACTTTCGACGACTGGCGGCAAGATTTCGCTCAAATCGACCGGCGATGTCGTTCTCAACGAAGGCTCATTGCTTGCGGCGAATGGCGGCTCGATCAAGTATTTGCCGGGCTATGTCAGCACGACGAGACTGATCAGCGCGACAGGCCGGATCGTGAGTATCGACGATGCCGATCCGTCCCAAATCTATGTGGACTTCGCCGGCCAGTTCACACACGACCACGGGCATTGGAAGGTGACCGAGACCTGGGTGTCGCCGCTGGTGAGGGGCGGGTACTTCGATCCCGGTCATACCGAAGGAAAGGCAGGCGGCACGATTCAACTCGCGGCCCAGCGGGGGATGCTGCTTGGCGGAAAGATCTCGGCCGTAGCGACGCCCGGCGAAAACCAGCAAGACGTGGGGCTGAATGGCACCCTGGCGCTCGGCTATGTCTCGAACAACGACCACGAACTGCAGTATCCGCTGCAGAACGTGCTGGTCACGTCCAAGCCGGTCGCGACAGGGCCGCAGCTTGGGTTCGATGCCCCTTCGCTTGCCGCAGCCTCGCTGACGTTGTCGACCGATCTCCTCTCGCAAGGCGGGTTTGGCAAGCTCGAGGTCTACAGCAATGGCGACATCGAAGTCGCCAAGGACGCCAACCTCGTGATGCCCGATGGCGGCGGCGTCAAGCTCTACGGCAAGTCTGTGACGGTGAACGGAAATATCGTCGCTCACGGCGGCACGATCGAAATGACGACCGTGCCGCTCATCGCCGCGTACCTGGATCCGGCGCGGAACATCACGATCGGCGCCGGCGTGGTTCTCGATGTCAGCGGCAGGTGGATCAACGATTTCCTTGACCGCCAGACAACGTCGGCGCTGCCGATCCACGGCGGTTCGATTTCGCTGCAGACGCCGGGTCCGGGGGCGGTGGCGGTGAAGGACGCGAACGGCGTACCCATCGATCACGTAGCCGCCGATATTGGCGTCGTGACGTTGGCTGAAGGCAGTTTGCTGAACGCCTCGGGCGGCGGTCATGTCGCCACGATCGGCAAGCTGGCCGCTGGAAACGGCGGTTCGATTACGCTGACTGGCGGCGCGCTCAATCTCGGCGGCGCGTTCACCGGGGATGCCTTGGGCAGCGGCGGGATGCTGTCGCTGACGGCGCCGAATATTCAGATCGGCGGCGCCGCAGCCACCGGAACGCTGCTCATCGATCCGAAATTCTTCCAGCAAGGCTTCGGCAACTATGCGCTCAACGGCTACAGGAGCCTCGTCGTCGCGGAGGGCACGGTGGTCGAGGCCTCCCGCGCCGTTCCCTTCGCTGCGGTGGACTATGCCGAGAAGCCGACGGGAACGCCGATCTCGTCGATCATCAATTGGCATCCGGAGTTTCCGGCCGGCCAGCGCCAAGCGGTGGATCTTTCATTTTCTTCTACTGGTCCCTCGGGTCTCGCTCCGTTCAAACCTAATACGCCTCCCGCATTCACCAAAGTCGGCGGCAACCTGACGATCCAGCAGGGCGCGGTACTGCATGTCGATCCCGGCGCTTCGATCGCGCTCGAGGCCGGGCATCTGCTCATGGTTTCCGGCACGCTGGAAGCGCACGGCGCCGGGATTTCGCTCAGCCTCACAAGCGATGCCGGCGTCGGACAGAACGCGGACAAAACCCAGGCGATCTGGCTCACATCGGGTGGCAAGCTCGACGTCAGTGGCACCACCGTGCTCGACTTCAATCCCTATGGATGGCGGGTCGGAAAGGTGCTGGATGGCGGTACCGTGACGTTCAACGATGGCCTGCGTGGCAGCATCGTGACCGAGGCCGGTTCGCTGATCGATGTTTCCGGTGCTGTCGGCGTGGTCGATCTGCCGAACACTGCAAACGGAACGGTGGCAAGCGGTGCGAGGCAACCATACGTCCCAACCAAGGTGGCGAGCGATGGCGGCACGGTCACTTTCACGACCTTGAACGGCATGTGGCTTGGTGGTTCGTACAAGGCATCGGGCGGCGACGACACCGCGCACAGCGGCACGTTCGCGATCCTGGGAGGCAATCAGTCGTCAGGCAACTTCTACGCCAGTAGTGACAAGATCAACGTCGTCGGCGGGGCGATGTCGGCGCTGAACATGAAGCCTGGCGATGCGGTCAATTTCGGCTCCGGTACAGCCAACACGGCGAGCAACGCCGTCAGCACCTTCTCGGCAACGGATGTTACCGCGGGCGGATTCGAAATTGTGAATCTGACAACCCCCGGCACCGTCGTGCTCAACGGTGGGGTGGTGCTGACAGCAGGGCGTAAGGTAGCGATCCAGGCTCCCAAGCTCGGCGTGACAGCCGGCGCGGGGGGCGCGCTCGCGCAGATCGCCGCGAACGAGCTCGTGATCGGCGATACGCGCAGCCTGACCAATGTGACATTCACCACCGCGGCCACGTCAGGAACAGGCGAGCTGGAGGTGAGAGGCGATGTGATCGACATCGCAGCCAATGTCGCCTTGCAAGACATCAATCATGCATCGTTCAAGAGCGCGGGCGATCTGCGACTGGTCGGCGTTCCCGGCTATACGACCGCGTCAGTCGACGGCGGCAGCGTCCAGGTTCCGAACGTCATCGGAACGCTCGCAGCCGCCGGCAATCTCGACTTCGTCGCTGCTCAGGTCTATGCGACGACGCTGAGCGCGTTCACTATCAAGACCACGAAGTCGGTGGCGATCTATTCGAACGGCGGTGCGGCGCCGGTGCCGCTGTCGGCCGGCAGCAATCTCACCATCTCGGCCGCCTCGATTCTTCAGGCGGGTGTGGTGCGCGCGCCACTCGGCGCGATCACCTTCGATACCGGCACCACCGGCTCGGTCACGCTCGCGCCGGGAAGCCTCACCTCGGTTTCAGCCGAAGGGAAGGTCATTCCCATGGGCAATGTGCGCAATGGCGACACCTGGTATTTCGGCGATGTCACCAGCGCTGCGGCCCTCTACGATCTCTCCGCCCCGCCCGAGAAGAAGGTCACGATTGCCGGAAAGAACGTCGACCTGCAGAAGGGCTCGCGCATCGACGTGTCGGGCGGTGGCGACGCCACCGCCTTCGAATGGACACCGGGCACTGGCGGCTCGCGCGATGTCCTCGCCTCGAAACCCGGCGCGCCGGTCTATGCCGTGGTCCCCGGTTTCACGGGGCCTGCGCCGCACGACGCCTATGCGGAGAAGAACAATAACCTGCAAGCGGGCGACAGCGTCTACCTCGCAGGCATTCCCGGCCTGCCGGCCGGCTGGTACACCTTGCTACCGGGCCAATACGCGTTAGTGCCGGGAGCCTACCGCGTCACGCTGGCTACTGCCGATGCCAATGTCGCCTCGAATCTCTCGGTCAAGCAACCGGATGGATCCTATCTTGTGGCCGGCAAGTACGGCGTAGCCGGAACGACCATCGCTGACTCCCAGATATCGCTCTTCCAAGTCATGTCGGGCGATGTCGCCAAGACCTTTTCCGAGTATGATCAATACACGGCGAGCAGCTTCTTCAAGCAGTATGCCGCCAACAACGATCGTGCCGTGCCGCGACTCGCCGCTGATGCCGGGCAGGTGGTGCTGAACGCGGCGCAGCAGCTCGTTCTCAACGGCGCCATGAACTTCGCTGCCGGAAAGGACGGAAGAGGCGGGCTGCTCGACATCGCCTCCGAGTCGATCGCGGTGGTCGGCAAGGGTGAGGGAGCCGTCAGCGGCTACACGCTGACCTTGCAGGGCGATGTCCTGTCGAGCCTTGGCGCCGAGAGCTTGCTGATCGGCGGCGCGCGCACGCAAACCAGCGCCGGTATGCAGATCAACCCCGTGTCCAGCAAGGTGCTCGTCTCCAACGACGAGGATAGCGCCCTGGTTGGGCCGGAAGTCATGCTAGTTGCCAAATCCACAGCGGCCGGCACTGGCGTGATCACGCTCGACAGCGGCAGCGTGATCAGGGCGACCGGAGCCGTCGCGGGCAGCGACGCCTTGTTCATCGGTAACGCCAATGCCACCACGCCGGGCGGCACCGGCATGGGCGCGCTCTTCATCGCTACGACCGCGACTGACACGAGCGTGACCCGCTACGACATCGCGGCAGGGAGCGGCCCAGCCAAGGGAACGCTTGATGTCAGGGACGGAGCGCATGTCGAATCGGACAACCTGATCGTTCTGGATTCGACAGGTGACACGCTCGTCTCTGCCAAGGCATTCCTGACAGCGAAGGCGCTGCAGGCCGCATCGAGCAAGGTCAGTTTCGGGGCAGCGCCCGCCGGCACGAGTGGACTTGTTCTGTCGCCCGAGACTCTTGCCAATCTCGCCAGCGTGAAAGACCTGACGCTGAAGAGCTACAGCACGGTCGATTTTTGGGGGCCGGTCACGGTCGGCGGGTTGGGGCTTGACCAGCTCACCCTCGACGCAGCCGCGCTGGTGCAGAAGCGCTCCGGCGATGTCAGCATCACCGCCCAGAACCTCAGTGTCAGCAACACGAGCGGCGTTCTCGCACCGGGCGACGATGTCGCCAACGCCGGCACGCTGACGCTCGCCGCGGGTACGCTCACGGTCGGAGCGGGACAGAGTGCGAGCCGTGGCTTTGGCCAGGTGAATTTCGCGACCAGCCACGACATCGTGTTCACCGGGACAGGCGGCTTCACCGCCGGTACTGCGGCGAACGTCGCAAACCTCACGCTCTCGGCGCCGCGCATCACTGCGACGGGTGGTGCTCAGCAGGCCGCCACTGCGACCGGCCAGCTGACCACCACGTACGTTAGCGCGCCAGCGGACCTCGCTCCCATTACCACGTTCGGCGGCAAGCTCGTCCTCACCGGCGCCCAGGTCGTCCATGGCGGCGTCATCGTCATCCCGGCCGGCAACGTGCGGCTCGAAGCCACCGGAGCATCGGCGTCGGCGGGCGTCGTGCTGGCCGGTGGTTCGCTGATCGACGTCAGGGCGCAGAAGAAACAATTCTTCGACGTTGCCGGATATGCGAACGCTGGAACGATCGAGATTGTCGCGGCCGCAGGCGGCGCCGTGATCGCGCAGGGCGCCGTGGTCGATCTCTCGGCGCCGCTGGGCGGCAATGCCGGAACGCTGTCGGTCGAAGTGCCGCATGGCGCGTTCACGCTTGACGGGCAGGTCTACGCCACCGCGGCGGCAGGCGGCGTACAAGGCTCGTTCGAACTCGATGCCGGAAGTATTCCCGACTTCGCCGGTCTGTCGGCGAAGCTCAACGCCGGCAGCTTCTTCACCAAGCGCCATTTCCATCTCGGCAGCGGCGATGTTGTGCTTGCCGGCTTGACCCAGGTCGATGATCTCGAGGTCGTTGCCGATGCCGGCAAGATCATCGTCGGATCGGGTACGGTATTGAATGCCGACGGTGAAAAGGGAGGCAACATCCGGCTTGTGTCGTCTGGCGACCTCGTCGTCGAGGTGGGCGCGACGCTCTCTGCCCAAGGCAGCAAAGGAAAGGGTGGCCATATCGATCTTGAGACCTCGGCCGGCTATCTCGACCTCGCTGCCGGATCGATCATGAATGTCAGCGGCACGACCTACGGCGGCAAGGTGCATGTGCGCGCTGGCCGGACTGGTGAGACCACGGGCACCATCAAAGCCGTGCAGCTGAACAGTACGATCATTGGGGCGCAAGCTGCCGATGCTGAAGCTTTCTGGGTCTATGACGGCATCTCGACCATCGACCAGAACATCATCACGCAGGTTTCGAACGCCGCGAATAGCTTCATGGCGCAGGCGCCATCAAAGGTCGGTAATTTTGATCTTGCAGCCGGCATCGAGCTTACCTCGGCCGGCGACATGACGCTCGCGACGGATTGGGACCTCCACCTGCTCCGTCCGGGTGGCAACCCCGGTTACCTGACGCTGCGCGCGGCCGGCAATCTCACGCTCAAGGAGACGCTGAGCGACGGCTTCAGCGGTGCCGGTCTGGGCGCGAGCCTGCTGACGAGCCGGTCGTGGTCCTACAATCTTGTCGCTGGCGCCAACCTCGCTGCCGCCGATGTGATGGCGGTGCAGCCGGCGGCGGTGCTGAAGCCCGCCGGCAAGGGCAATCTCACGGTCGACGGCGCCGCACTGGTGCGCACCGGCACCGGCGACATCAATCTCGGCGTCGGTGGCGACCTGAGCTTCGGCCAGAAGCAAGGCACGATCTATTACAATACCGCCAACCCATCCCCGGACAATTGGAAGTACGCCTTTGAGATCGCGAACCCGAATGGGTCGATCCCCGCCGGCTGGGTGCAGCTCACGTTGTCTGCCGGAGCGCTGCTCTACAATCCGAATGGCTCCGGCCAGCCGGCTCTCACGAATTTCCTCGGCACCAATGCCGTCACGGGTGTTGGCGTATTCCTGCTCGATGGCAGGCTCAATCCTACCTATGCCGGCTACCGCAGCGCGACCGGCATGGACATGATCTACAATCCCAATATTCCGTCGGACACGCCGGTACACTTCCTCGACGCTTTCAAGGCCGACGGTACGCTTGACCCGCTCTATGCCGGCTGGAAGTTCGCCGACGGCGGCATGTTCTCGCAAACCTTCAAGGTGGGGTCATTCAGCGGCATTCCGACCACCAACGCGAATTATAACCAGGTCGCAAGATCGGTTGCGATGCCGGCTTACACCGACCTCATGGACGCGTTTATCGTCAATCCAAACCACGCGCTTACGCTCGACCTGAGACTGTTCGGCTTTGCCGTCATCCCGGGAACGACCGATATGGTCTACCAGATTCTGAAGACCGGCACTCAGTCCCACGCCACGGCGAACATTTATCAGCTTGTCGACCAGACCACCGGCAAATGGATATCGAACACAGGCAACACCCTTCTTGCCTTCTGGACCTACGCCGGCGCCAAGGCGTCGATCACTTACAGCGGCGGCAGCTTTGGCCCCTCGACTCTCGATGGGCAGATCTACACGGCCGGTCAGCTCGCTTTGCCCACGGATACGCTGAAGGTCACGCCCGCCGTCGCGGGTGCGCTGGCCGGCACAGGCACGATCAACTTCGCACAGAACGGCGGCGATCTTACCATTGCCGCCAGCGGCGACATCGTTGGGGCGCCGGTCGCGCCGCGCTCGCTTTACGACTGGCTGTTGCGCCAGGGCGGCTATGACGCGAACGGCAAGCCGCTGACTGCGTGGGGACCTGATGTCAACAAGTTCGCCTGGGGCATCGGTACGATCGGCGGCGGCGACGTCGCGATCGACGCCGGCGGCAGCATCAGCCATCTCAGCGTCGTCGCCGCAAACAGCGGCAGAGTGGTGAACGGCACCACGCTGAACACCTACGGCGGCGGCGACCTCGCGGTGCATGCCGGCGGCGACGCCAAAGGCAACTTCTTCTACGTCGCTGACGGGCAGGGAACGATCGATGTCGGCGGCTCGCTCGGCAGCGTCCCGGTGACCATCAGCGGCGCGACGGTCAATCTATCCACCATCCTGGCATTGGGAGCCGGTGGCTTCACCATCACGGCGGCGGGCAATATCGACATCGGTGCCATGTACAATCCCACCATGGTCGGCGTGCAGGGCAGTACGTCGCTTGGCAACACCAGCGGCTTCGCCAGTCCCGGCACGGTCAATGGCGCGTTCTTCTCGACCTATGCCGCGGATAGCTTCCTCGACGTACTCTCGACCGGCGGCAATGTGGTGCTGTCGTCGATGACGCCGATGGACCTTGCGAAGGTGATGCCGGAGCTCAATGCGCAAGGCAGTGGCAGTAGCGGTGCATATCTGCAGTTGTTGCCGACCTACTATCCGCCGCAGGTGAAGGCCACGTCCCTGCAGGCCGATATCACCGTCGGCGTGCCCAAGAAGCAGGACACCGGCCGGCTGATCCTTTATCCTGCGGCGAACGGCAATCTGACATTGCTGGCCGGTCATTCGATCGACCTCAGTGCCAACCCGGGCGCCGGCCTGCAAGGCACCGCGGCCGGCAACCATATTGTCGTGTCCGATGCCGATCCGGCCTTGTTGCCCGGGGTCTTCAATCCGGGCGACAAGCTCTTCGACGACGTCCTCGACTATCTAGGGGACGGTGTCTTCTCTGTTCCCGACAACTCCCTGAGGGACGAGCCGGCCAAGGATCCGGCCAAGATCCACGCCGCCTCGCTCTATCACAAGGACGACGCCGAGCCGGTGCGCATCTATGCCCTCGAAGGCAGCATTCTCGGCGGCGACCCGATCGGCAAGAACACCGACAGCAGCGTCCAGATCGTCACGCCGAAGCCGACCATCATCAAGGCCGGCTACAATATCGAGAACATCCTGTTCCTTGGTCAGAATCTGAAGCCCAATGACGTGACGATCATCGAGGCCGGCCACAACATCGTGTTCGGCACTTATAAGCTCAACGGTTACATGGGCAATTCGATCCAGATCGGCGGGCCGGGAGAGTTGGTCGTGTTGGCCGGCAACAGCATCGACCTATCCGTCAGCGACGGCATCTATTCCATCGGCAACCAGAAGAACGTCTATCTGCAGGACGGCCAGGGCGCCGCGATCACGGTCATGACCGGGATTGCTGGCGGCGTTGCCTACGACGCCTTCGCGAACAAGTATCTGAATCCGGCCAACGCCGGCAGCATTCCGAACAATTACGGTGCCGACCTCGTGGCCTTCGTCAATGGGTTCACCGGCAAGGGCAATCTCACCGTCGATGACGCTTGGACGCTGTTCCAGGCGTTGCCCGCCAGTCAACGCGAGAAGTTTGTCAGGGACATCTTCTTCAAGGAGCTCAAGACCACCGGCATAGCGGCAAAGACGGACGGAAGCCCGACCCGCGACAACTACAATGCCGGCTACGATGCGGTCGCCACCCTGTTCCCCGGCAAGGCCTATTCCGGCAACCTCAACATGCTGTACAGCCAGATCAAGACGATCGATGGCGGCGGCATCAATCTGCTGGTCCCCGGCGGCGATATCAAGGTCGGGCCTACGTTCGTCACGGCCGATATGGCCGGCACGCCGGACCAGCCGAATAAGACAAGAAAGCCTGGCGACCTTGGCCTGCTGACGCTGAAGGGCGGGACCATCAACACGTTCAGTTCTGGCTCGGTGCTGGTGAACCAGAGCCGCGTGTTTACCCTCGGCGGCGGTGACATTGTCATGTGGTCGTCGGACGGCGACCTCGATGCTGGCAAAGGTGCAAAGACAGCACTCAGTGCCCCGCCGCCGCAGATCGTCTACAACTCGGCCACCGGCAGCTTCACCACCGAGTTGTCGGGCGTGGCGACCGGCAGCGGCATCGGTACGCTGATCGGCCTGCCCGGCGTGCCGGACGGTGACGTCGTCCTGATGGCGCCGCACGGCACCGTGGACGCGGGCGATGCCGGCATCCGCGTCTCCGGCAATATCGTCATCGCGGCACAATCCATCCGCAACGCCGACAATATTCAGGTCAGCGGTACATCGCTCGGCATCCCCACGAATACGCCAAATATCGGCGCATTGACGTCTGCCAGCAATACTGCGGGAGCGTCACAGCAGACAGCTGCGCCGAAACAGAGCGGCAATGAACAGCCCTCGATCATCATCGTCGAATTCATGGGCTTTGGTGGTGGCGATGCCGAACCGGGCTCGGATAGTAGCAAGCAGCGCCCGAATGAAGGTCAACAGGGCTTCAATGACCGCCGCGGGCAGGACTACAACGACAGGAGTGCGGTCCAGATCGTGGGCTTTGGTTCGCTGAGCGAAGCCGCGGCCCAGCTTCTCACGCCGGAAGAAAGGCAGAAATTGACGCGGCCATGATAGGCGGCCTGGACAAGGTGCATCGATAACTGGCGACCAATTGAGCGGTGACGGACAGCGCGCAAACGGCGGCTTTTGGCGGATTATCAAGACGACACACAGGTCGCTCTGACATTGTCCCTAGGATCGCAGTCGCCGCCAGCCTATGACGACACCGCTAGTCGATACGATCGCTCCAATAAGCGACAGGACTACCATCACAATGTCCCATGCCGGGCGATGGCGCAACAGCAACGGAAAATCGAAACTGTGCAGCGCATTGAACAGCCAACGATATGCCCGACGGCTGTTGTCGGTTCGGCCTAGAATATCGCCATTGCGTGGATCGATATAGAACCAGCTCCGAGCCGGATCGTCGAAGCCCGCGCGCAACACTGGCAACGTGCGCTCATTGTGATGCGGATACCAATGGTCATCGAACTGCAGGAGACGCAGGCGCGTGGTCATCGCGGCGTTCGGCAACAAGTTGCTCGCGGCCGCGAAAATCTCGTCGTCGCAAAGCATCTTCGTGATGCCGGTTTCCGGATCGGCGAGCGTCTGACGGCCATCGTGGTCGGCGAGCGCCATCAGCGGATGGCCACCGAGCCACACAAAGCGGGCTTCGACTGCCCCTGCGCCGGGCATTGATTGGAAGGTCGCGACGATCTGTGGCGCGTCATGCCCAGCGTAACGAACTGTCATGTCCCGGGTCGGACCGCGGCCGGCAAAATACTCACCTGGATTGAGCGACAGCCAACCGCTGAACATCCACGTTAGGACGAAGATGCCGCCGATCAGCCCGGCAAGGTGATGCCAGGCCATCCAACCGCGATAAGGCGTGACGGTGCCCCGGGCATAACGCTGGCGCAATCGCAGCCGCAAAATGCCGATCCAGAAACCGGTCACCGCCACCACGAGGCAGATGCCTGATATCCAGAGCACCACTTGCCGCCAGGTTGCGCCGTCTCGGCGGAGGACTGTGGGATAGATCCAGTGGGGGATCGAGCCTAGCCAATTCCAGATCCGCTCGCCGCGCGTGGTATCGAGCGCCAGTTCGCCGGTCTTTGCCGAGACATAGAGTTCGGTTCCGCCTTCATCTCCGAGCGACACCAGGAGGAGCGGTCGCAAGGCATCATAGCGCGCCGTGACACTCCATTGATCGCGCTCGATTGTGCCGATCAGTCTTGGATGCACGGCATTCGAATGATGGCGCGCGATCGCCAGCGCCTGTTCGGGCGTGATGCCGTCAATCCGATGACCGTCCGTTGCCGATACGGTCTTGCGTGCGCCATCCCAGTCGAGCAGTCGATAGACGGGAATGTCGTTCAGCATGACGAGGCGAAGATCGCGCGGATAGTTCGCAACACCGGCGATCGCCATTGCGCGATCGGGCGCCACGAGCACGCGGTCCCAGGCGATCGTCGGCAGCGCCGCCCAGCGTTCGCGATCGGTGAGCTGCGGGAACGCGACGTACATCATGACGATGCCCGAGACAAACCACATCGCGAACAGAAGGCAGGTCGCAATGCCGATCCAGCGATGGGTGATGTAGAGCCACCGCCGTCCTCGCCGGATCAACGCGCGGCGCATGATCAAAACTTCACGTTGATCGACACTTCTGCCGTACGCGGCATACCGAGCAGCCATTGCCCGGCATAAGGCGACGACGTGGCATAGACGGTGTCGAAAAGATTGTAGATACGAAGCGCGACCGTGGTTTGTGCGTCAGGCTTCCAGCGCAGTCCGCCGTTGACTACGGTGTAGCCGGGGCGAAGCTGGGTATTGGCGTTATCGGAATAGGTTTGTCCCACGATCTGCACGCCGCCATAGACCGACCAGTCCGGCGCGAAATCCCAGGTCAGCCAGACGTTCGATACCTGCTGCGGCACGTTGAGGGGAACGTTGCCGGCGTAGCTGACGAGCTTGCCGCCTACCACCTGACTGAAGTTGTCGTACCTCGCCCGCAGCACTGCGAGATTGGCATCGACACGCCAGCCGCCATCGAGCGCGAGGCCGATCGACGCTTCGATGCCACGCGACGATTGCTGGCCGACTTGCAACGCCAGGCCGGCGGGGTTGTTGGGATCCGGGACAAGGAGGTTGTTCTTGACGATCTCGTATCCTGCCAGCGTCCATTCACCGCGGCCGCCCCAGAAGGACTGCTTAACTCCGACCTCGCTCTGCTTGCCGGTGGCAAGCTGGAAGGTCTTCTGCGTGGCCGACAGCGAGATGAGATTGGTGACCGGATCGACTGCTGTCGCATACTGTCCGTAAAATGCGAGATCAGAGATGGGGGTGTAGACCACCCCGGTTCGCCAGCTCGTGCCCGACAGCGAGATATCGAAATTGTTTGCCGGGGTCCTGTAATCGGTGCGGTCGACATCCGGTCGGTCAAACCGGACACCGCTCACGACAGATAGCTGATCGGTCAGCGATAGCCTGTCCTCGGCAAACAGCGCATATTGATTGACGATCGCATTGTAGCCGGGCGTCGTTGGCGTCGTCGTGGCGGCAAACGATCCCATGTCGCCGGCAAAGGGGCTGACAGAAGACGCGCCGCCATAGGGCGAATTGTTCGTGTGAGTGAAGTCCACCCGGTTGACGTCGAAACCTGCAACGAACTCGTTGGCAAGGCCCAGCAGATGGCCGCGGAACGTCGCGTCCATCCGGTTGCCGACCTGCGACTGGTCGTGGAAGATCTCGATGTAGTTCGTTCGGTTGATCAATTGTGTGGTGGGATTCCAGGTATAACTCTCGACGTCACGCCAATGCCGGCGGCTGGTCAGGTAGTAGAGTGTGTTCTGAACCTTAATGCCGTCCGTTGCATCCCATTCGGTCTTGAACTGGGTCCAGTTATCCTGATAGCGGATCGCGCTATCGAGTACGTTGTAGTTCTTGAACCGCAACGCGTCGTCGATTGCGCCGTTGATCAGCGGTGTGCCGAAATAGCGCGAGGGGCTTCGATTGCCGTAGTCGTTCGAGAGCGTGAAAGCGAGGTTTTCGGCGGCTTGCACCCGCACCGCGGCCGAGATGGCAACATTCGACGTCTCGTCGCGATCAACCCAGCCGTTCGACATGTTGCCGATGGCATTGACGCGATAGGATACGTTCGGATTGATCGGGCCGCCGCTGTCCACCGCAATGCGTCGCGTCGTATTGGTATCGAGCGACATCTCGGCATCGTTGTAAGGCGTCGTGACGGGTTTTTTGGGGATCACATTGATGATCCCGCCGATTGCACCTTCCCCATACAGCACGGAGGCTGGCCCGCGCATGACCTCGATGCGATCTGCCGACCACGTATCGAATGGAAAAGTCACGGTTCCCGCACCAACATAGAGGCGAGTGCCGTCATAAAGTGTCATCACCGAATTACTGCCGGTGAAGCCGCGCGTGCTGAACGAGAGGCCGCCATTGCCAGGGGACGGGCTTGCGGTAAAGCCGACTGCGTTCTGGGTGACCGCGTCCGTGACATTATGCTGGCCGCGTTCTGCGATGGTCTGCGACGTGATGGTTTCGACGCTGGCCGGCGTCTGCAGCGGAGTAAGGTTGAGGCGGCTGCCGCTCGCGTTCTGCTTGTTCAGGTTGAGCGCAGAGGGTGCCGAGGTGTCAGATGTTGCGATCGATGGTGTAGCGCTTCGCGTCGTAGCGGTCCGGCTTGACGGAGGCCGAGCCGCTGACGTTGAACGCTCTCGATCGAGGCGTTTGGGTTTCGCCGGCGGATTTTGGGGTTGGGTGATGCTCACCGGGGGCAAGACCTGAGGCAAATCAGGCTGCTCGGCCTTTGCCGAACAAGACTCAAGCAGCAGAACCGGGAAGAAGTATCTGAAAGCGAGCGGGGCAGCATGGCGCCGCCTTGCGATTGCAACAATGGAGAACACGAGCAGACCTCGGTATGACGTCAGTGGCACGTCACAGCGAACGAGGTCTCGCCAAACGTGCCTATGGCACGCCAGGCGAAAGCAATGTCTGTACTCCCCGACCGACATTTTCGCGTGTGACCACGGCTGACGGCAGGTCTCCTGGCTTGCGGGTCCCGACCCTTCGTCGCCTTCCCAGGACCGAGGATCCCAGTGGCGTATGACGAAAGATTCGCCGCTCACAGTTGCGGGGGCAGCCGCGGCATTGGGGACAAGTCCCGCACCGCGTTCCCTTTTGATCCCCGTTAAGGGGAACCGTCACTTCTGATCTAGGAGGTTGTCTCAGCCGAAGTCAATCCTGTCGTTGCCGGCTTTAGACGAAGCAGAAAAAGCTGTCCGGCGGCAAGGAGGTCTGCGTACTTCGACGGCCTCATTCGAGGAGACATCCGTCTAAGGATAGCGGTGGTCACCTACCGGCCGCAGCCCAGCGGCGGAGGCTGAAATGCGCTTGACATAACAAAACCAAACCGTATCATTTTTTGATTGCGTCGCGGTGAGCCGAGTCTCCCCGCCCAGTTGGCGTGGCATTGCTTGCTCTGCTCACCCGATCTTTACCCATAAGCAGTGGATAGACGACGCTGAGCTCAACGAACACATGGTCAATTGCGATATTGAGTTGGCTCGTACAGTCACGTCACTGAGCCAAGTCATGAGAATCGTCGGATGATTGCATGTCTTCTCAAGAATAGTTGTTGCGTATGAGACTCAGGATTCCATTATCGTTTGGGGCACTGCTCGTTCTCTTGCTTTCTCTCCAGGAGGCTGCGGCGCACGCCATCGTGATCAAGTCGTCGCCCGCGGCTGACGCGGTCATGCCTGCCGGCAACGTGCCGATCCATCTGCAGTTCAACAGCCGGATTGATCACGATCGTTCAAAAGTGACGCTGATCGGCGCCGGCGGGACAGAGCAGCGGCTCACACCGGCTACCGACTCGGCGCCCGACGCCCTGGATGTGGAGGCAAGAGCTCTCAGCCCTGGCGCTTGGCGTCTGCGCTGGCAGGTGCTGAGCGTCGACGGACACATCACGCGCGGCGATATTCCGTTTACCGTGCGATAGCCGTGTCGCTCTTTCTCGACATTTTCGGCTTCCTCTCCGTCGTTCTCCGCGGTCTGATTCTCACGAGCCAGACTTTCACGCTCGGTACGATTGCTTTCCTGCTTGTGCTGCTGCAACCGCTCGAGCCCTGGCTTTCCGCCGAGAGCGCCAAGATTGGCAGCCGGTGCCGGACATTTCTTCTTATCAGCTCCTCCCTCTTGGGCATCTTCACGCTTTGCTCGCTCGTACTCAACGCCGCCGCACTTGTCGGCACGCTCGAGCTGTCGTGGGGGGAGGCCGCCGGCGCCGGCTTCGTACGAGCTGACCTCGTGATCGCGGCTTGCGCCTTCCTCATCGCTCTTCTGGCGAGAACGTCGTGGAAGACATCACGACTTCTTTTTCTTGTTGGCCTCGCCGCAGTGATGCTGATCGCGCAGCTTTCGGTCACGCACGCGGCAAGCCGTCTCGAGCTGCGGTGGCCCTACCTTGCCTCAGGCGCGCTCCACATGCTTGGTGCCGCGGTCTGGATCGGAGGCCTGCCCAGCTTCCTCATTGCGCTCAACCTCTGTCACGATCCGGTTGAGTGGAAGCTGATCGGACGGCGCTATTCGGTGATGGCGATGGCTTCGGTGGCCGCCATCCTCGTCGGCGGCGTCGTGATGGCGTTCGGCTATGTCGGCTCCTTCGAAGCGATCTACGGCACTGCCTATGGCGTCATGATGAGCGCGAAGGTCTGCCTGCTGCTCATGCTGCTCGGGTTGGGCGCCTTCAACTTCTTTACCGTCGACCGGTTGCGCCGCGATGCTTCGACGCCGATCGTCCGACTGAAGCGGTTCGCCGAAGTGGAGATCGGGATCGGCGCTGCCGTGATCTTTGCCGCCGCCTCCCTGACGTCCCTGCCGCCGGGCGTCGATCTGGCCCAGGACCGGGTGAGCTGGTCCGAGATCGTCGAGCGGTTCACGCCGCAATTCCCGATCCGCCTATCAAGCCCTGATTACGACAAGCTCACCGTCGCGGAATTGCAGGCGAAAATTGCCGCGGCTGATGCGCAGCGGACGACGGCACCGCAGGCTTATGTCCCGGGTGAAGGCACGATCCTGCCGCGCAATGCGGCGGATGTCGCCTGGTCGGAATTCAATCACCATTGGGCGGGGATTTTCGTTATCCTCATCGGCCTTCTCGCCCTGATCCAGCATTTCCGTTGGGGCCGATGGGCAAGGCACTGGCCGCTGCTGTTTCTTGGCATGGCACTATTTCTGTTTTTCCGTGCCGACGAAGCGGCATGGCCGCTAGGGCAGTTCGGCTTTTTCGAATCGCTGCGTGATCCCGAGATCGCGCAGCATCGCATCTTCATCTTGCTGATCGTCCTGTTCGGCCTGTTCGAGTGGCGCGTGCAGGTCGGCGGGCTCAGGAACAGCAGGGCGGCTCTGGTGTTTCCGCTGACCACTGCGCTCGGCGGCGCATTGCTGCTCACCCATTCCCATGCCATTGCCAATATCAAGGACCAACTGCTGATCGAGATGAGCCACACACCGCTGGCGCTGTGTGGCATCCTCGCCGGATGGGCACGCTGGCTGGAGCTGCGTCTCGACGGCAAGGCAAGCCGGATCGCCTCCTGGATCTGGCCCGTGGCGTTCATCCTCGTCGGGCTGATCCTGCTCGAATATCGGGAGGCCTGAACCAAAGCGGCAAATCAACGTTTCGCGGCCATCGGTTGCTTGGCATGGCGCCATGTTCGAATAGACTGGAGCCAATTGAGATGACTTGACCTCGCGGCATCGACTGGGAAGTTGTCTTGCAGCCAGATCTCGCGGGACGGAGCCGAGCCATATGAGTTTCCATTCGATCTATCGCCACGGCTTTGCCCGGGTCGCCGCCTGCGTGGCGGTGTCCTGCGTCGCCGATCCGGCAGCGAACGCGACCGCAATCATCGAGACCGCTACCGCCTGTCACAAGCAGTCGGTGGCAACAGCGGTATTTCCCGAACTGTGTCTCTGCGGCTATGCGATCGAAGATCTGGTCATGCAGGATCCGCTGCTGGACGCGGTGGAGCGTGGGCTGACGCGCATTCGGGCGGCATCGGCCGAACTGATGACCGTGCTGATCGTCGGCGCGCCGCTGCGTCATGGAGCGCGGATCTACAATTGCGCGGTCGTCATTCACCGTGGCCGCATTCTGGGCGTCGTTCCCAAGACGTATCTGCCGACCTACCGCGAGTTCTACGAAACCCGTCACTTTGCCTCCGGCGCGGGAATGACCGGGTTGGAGATCACCATTGGCGATGCTGGCGCGCCATTCGGCGTCGACCTGCTCTTTGAGGCGGACGATGTTCCCGGCCTGACCATCGGCGTGGAGATCTGCGAGGACATGTGGATTCCGGTAACACCGGGATCGGAACTCGCCTTGGCCGGCGCGACCGTACTCGCAAATCTCTCGGGCAGTCCGATCACGATCGGCCGGGCGCTTTCGCGTGATCTCTTGTCGCGATCGTGCTCCGCGCGCTGCCTTGCCGCCTATGTCTATGCCGCCGCCGGGATCGGGGAATCGACCACCGATCTGGCCTGGGATGGCCAGACCACCGTTTTCGAGAATGGCGTGTTGTTGGCGGAGGGTGAGCGCTTCCGGCAGGACGGACAGATCACGATCGCCGATATCGATCTGGACCTGCTGCGTCAGGAGCGCTCCCTGATGAGCACTTTCGACGACAATCGAAGGCAGAAGGGTGCCGGCGCGTATCGGAAGATCGTTTACTCGCTGCGCCCTCCGATGACGGACATCGGATTTGCGAGGACGGTCGAGCGCTTCCCGTTCGTGCCGAGCGATCAGAGCCGCCTCGATCAGGACTGCTACGAGGCCTACAACATTCAGGTCGCGGGCCTGGTGCAGCGGCTGCGGGCCATCGGCACGAAGCGCGTGGTGATCGGCGTGTCGGGCGGACTGGATTCCACGCACGCCCTGATCGTTGCCGCCAAGGCGATCGATCTTCTCGGATTGCCGCGATCGAACATTCTCGCCTATACGCTGCCCGGCTTTGCGACTGGCAGCGAAAGCAAGGCCAATGCGGTGGCATTGATGCAGGCGCTGCAGGTGAGTGCCAGCGAGCTCGATATCCGCCCCGCCGCCACGCAGATGCTCCGGGACCTCGATCATCCCGCGGGGCGCGGCGAGCCGGTCTATGACATCACCTTCGAGAATGTGCAGGCGGGGCTGCGGACCGATTATCTCTTCCGCCTCGCCAATTATCGCGGAGGAATTGTCATTGGCACCGGCGACCTCTCTGAACTGGCGCTCGGATGGTGCACCTATGGTGTCGGCGACCAGATGGCACACTACAACGTCAACGCCGGCGTGCCGAAGACGTTGATCCAGCATCTGATCCGCTGGGTGATCGCGACAGGGCAATTCGACGATGAGGTCGCAAGGACGTTGAGTGCCATCCTTTCCTCGGAGATCTCGCCCGAACTGGTACCTGTTCAGGCCGGCGAGACCCCGCAGAGCACGGAAGCGGCCGTGGGACCCTACGAGCTGCAGGACTTCAATCTGTTCTATACGCTTCGGTTCGGCTTCCGGCCGTCGAAGATCGCGTTCCTCGCCTGGCATGCCTGGAACGATGTCGCCAAGGGCGAATGGCCGGCCGCGTTTCCGGCCGACCGGCGCAAAGCCTATCCGCTTGCCGATATCAGGCGCTGGCTCGAGGTCTTCCTGCGGCGGTTTTTCGCTTTCAGCCAGTTCAAGCGTTCCGCAATGCCAAACGGCCCCAAGGTCTCGGCGGGAGGCTCCCTGTCGCCCCGCGGCGATTGGCGCGCTCCCTCCGACGCCAGCGCCGCGGCATGGTTGGAGGATCTGGAACGAAACGTTCCGTCGGCCTGATGACAATGGCACCGCCGGACGCGATCTGCGTTATCATTGAGCTGGCGAAAATGCGCTGAACCAAGGTATCAGTTGCTAGATGCCGGCATGGTCTTGAGAAGGTCAACCAATGCCCAGGAGCAAGCAACGCGGTCCCTCACGGAAAACGGGTTTCTCGGCTCGAATCGGCCCGATAAGGACGTCGAGCCCCAATCACGTCGCAGGTCCGGCTCGAAAATCCGTCAAGCCATCGCTCACCAAGCCGTTTCATGTTGCGGTCGATCGGCAATTGAAATCCGAGCACGAAAGCTACGAGGCCGCCGAGAAGGCCGCGATCGAGATCAAGAAACGGCATCCGAAGCTTCATGTGACCGTGTTCGACGCCAAGGAGCAGCGCCACACGCTTGTCGAATTGCCGACGCCTGCGAACGGCCGGCCTGGCCCCAATCACAACCAACACGGCAAGCCCGCAACGCCGCGCAAGGCCGCCTCGACTGGACGCAGCCGTTGATGTGTGGTGCATTCATCGCCGCCCGGTTCGGCGCCCGCGGCATCTCCTGACCTTGCTAGAGCGGCTGTTCGAACTCCTCCACGGAATGTCCGAATTGCGACAGGGCCTCTTCCAGATAGTCGCCGAGTAACGGCATTCCCAGGAGATATTCCGCCGTGCGCTTGTTGTGCGCGTGAGCAGCCTCCGCATGAAGGTCGTCCCACTCATCGAGCTCGCCATCGCCGCGACCGAGCCACGTCAGCGTCACCAGGTCGATCTGCTCGTCCTCGTTCAGGCCGCGGATGATCGCCGTCAATTCGCCGCTGACGGGATCATCGCGATGATCCTCAAGGACCGAAAGCATGGCATCGTCGCTCGGGTTGGAGGCGGGCTCCGGGTCGGTTACCGCATCCTTGACGTCGAACTGCCGTGCCTTCGCGAGGATCGCTGCGACCTTCGCGGAGGAAATGGCAAGTTGTGGAATTTGGTTCATGGCAGATCTCCTCGCTGAGACCGTCAAGCTAGCCGTTCTGTAGTTGTACTCCTTTGATGCGGGTCAAACTCGGCGACGAACGTGGGCGCAATGTCGCAGGCGGCCGTCAGTACGTCGTCCGCTGCTCCGATATCACGGCGTCTGTTCGCAAGGCGATCGCGCCAGATCGTGGAAGCGCTGAAGGTTGAATTGGCAGGCGAGGCGCGTCTATCCTGCGGCACCCGACCTGCCGTGCGCCGGCGCAGGATACTCAGATGGACCTTTGGCCAATCCTGCAATCGCTCGTGCTCTTGACCTTCGCGAACGGCACGCCGGTCATCGCAAAGAAGATATTCGGGTCCCGTTTGGCATTCCCTCTGGATGCCGGGGTACATTTCGTCGATGGCCGCCCGTTGCTGGGGCAGTCGAAGACGATCCGGGGTGTCGTCCTTTCCGTCGCCGTCACCGCAGCGGCCGCACCGGTGCTTGGCGTGAGCGCCGCCACGGGCGCTCTGGTGTCCTGCCTTGCCATGCTTGGCGATATCTTTTCCAGCTTCATCAAGCGTCGTCTCAAATTGCCGTCCAGCGCCCAGGCCATTGGGCTCGACCAGATTCCGGAATCGCTTCTGCCGTTGGTGGTCTGTCAGAATGCGCTATCGCTGACATGGATCGACATCATCATCTGTGTCGGCATTTTCCTGATAGGGGAGCTGATGATCTCCCGCCTGTTGTACAAGCTGAACATCCGCGACCAACCCTATTGAGGCGTGAGGCGTGAGGCGGGCAGGCACCGACGCTCTAGATGCCATCCCTGCCGATGATCTTGCGGCGCAACCGCTCGCAAAACTCTTCCAGCAAGCGCTGGGTTTCTTCCATTGTTGCAAGCAGCCGGCTCGCCTGCGATCGATTGGCCGGATCGGATCGTGGGTCGTTCAATCTGCTCCTGAGGTGCTCCAGACGTTTCCGACCGGCCAACACCCGATCTTCGGCAAACTGAAGCTGCTCCAGGTCATGGCTCAGCTTGTTCTCCTCTTCGATAAGCAATTTGGTGATAGTCGACCGCTTCTCCGGCGGAAGATCATCGTTCCACAACGCCTTCAGGAAGTGATCGATATTGGCGCGGACCACGAATCTGTCGGTCGGCGTCTCGTAGGCGCGATGCTGCTCGGAAATCCGTCGCTCGATAAATTGCCGCTCGGTATCGCTCAGCTGGGTGTTCAGGAGCCGGCGGTATCGTTCGATATTCTGCGTATAGGTCAGGCGGGGATCGCTTGAGTCCGACGACATCGACCGCTTTCCCCATTCCGCCTTCAGCCTCCAAAATTATCGCGTACCAACTGAAAAAAGGCATCCTCCTTGGTGGAGGAAAGTTTGATCAGGATCAAATTTATGCGGTCCATCTTGGCGGCTGGCCCGGTCGCGCCACTGCCGGCGGCCGATAGGTACTCTTTGACGGCGATCAAAAAAGAAATCCGGCAGATCGGCTATTCATCAGCAATGGAAAGAGGTGGACGACATATGCCGACTAACGGAACTCGCATGGCGGGACCCGAAATTCATGCGACCGATCCCTGGACGCCGGGTCATCCGAAGAAGCATGTCCGGCATCAATTGTTGAGCGACGACGAGCGCGCCCAGCTTGCAAAGATCGCTGCGATCGTTCGTTTTGAAAAAGGCGAGCGCATCTATAATCAAGGCGACCGCGCCGATGCGGTGTTCAACATCATAAGCGGGGTCGTCACTGCGTATCGGATGCTTGCCGACGGACCACCCGTCATGTCCTTTCTGTATCCCGGTGACCTCTTCGGCTTGACCGAGGAGGCGCGGTACATCAATACAGCCAGGGCCACGACGCCAGTCATCGCCTACAAGATGCCGCTGCAGTCGGTGCAGCGGATTTTGAGCAGCAGCGCCAGTCTTGACGTGCAGGTCATTGTAAAGCTCTGCGACGAATTGCGTCAGGCGCAGCATCATGCGGTTCTCCTTACCCAGAAGAGAGCGGTGAAGAGGCTCGCCATGTTCCTGGAACTGCAGGAGCACCTGCAGATTGCGCGGAACGAGCCGACTTCGGAAATATACCTTCCGATGGATCGTTCGAGCATCGCCGATTATCTCGGGATTACTCTTCCGGCGCTCAGCCGCGCATTCCGAGCGCTCGTCGTGAAGAAGATGATAGCCACGCGAGGCCGACACCACGTCAAGGTTCTTGACCGGGAGGCCTTCAAGAATATCGCGGATGCGTGAGCCGTCGAGGTTTCGTGAGCCGGGCCGCGCCCGGACCGGCTTGCCCGATAGTCCCGCCGATGTGACAGATCGTGAAGCGGTCATACCTTGGGACGATGGTGGCTCGAACGCACTTGACCATATGAAAGAGGGCGACAAGTTAATTGGAGTGAACGCGATGCGTACCTTCTTGGCTTTGGGCCTGTTGGTCACCCTGACTGCATCTGCCGGTGCGATGCCAATACATCACTTTAGGCCGGAGCATGTCATCGTTCCCCACGGGCCGGTCTACACCGTTCCGGATTGGGAGCTCGAAGCGCGTCGGCCGCCGATGCACTATGACGACACGCCCAGCTACAACGATCCGTCCAAGTTTGGCGGCGGCACGGCGTTATAAACGACGGCCGGTCTACAGCGTCCGGATCATGATCCGAAATCGGACCATGATCTGGTGTGCCGGCTAGTTGCTCTTCTGCAAAGCGGCCGTCTGCTTGGCGAGCTGCTTGTCGAAATCCTGCTCGAGGCCCGCGGCGTAAATTGCCAGCTCCCCAGGCTTGACGAACGGATTCGGCGCGCCGTCCTTCATTTCCGCACGCTTCTGCTGCATGCCGTAGACTTCCGGATGCGGGCCGAGCAGCACGTCGATCTTCATCGCCTTGGCCTTGGCGAACGTCGACCGGTAGTCGTCGACGATACCGGGATGCGTCGGGTTGCCGACCAGCCTGTTGAGCGCGACTGTTCCGCTGCAGAAGAACAGCACGTCGCGGTCCTGATTGCCGTCCTTGACGGTCATCTCCCAGCTCGTGCAGCCGGGCGAGTGCCCGGGTGTCGCGTGCGCCGTCACCGTGGTGTCGCCGAGCGTGACCTTGTCGCCTTCCTTGACAGTGCGGTCCACCTTCACGGGCGGGAAGCCGATGTCGGAGTTCTTCTCGTCACCGGGATAGTATCCGCCTTCCAGCAACGGCTTGTCGCGTTCGCCTGCGACGAGCTGCGCGCCGGTCTCCTGCTTGATTTCGGCAAAGCCGCCGGTGTGATCGAAATGCGCGTGCGTGTTCAGGATGTACTTGATGTCGCCGACCTTGAACCCGAGTTTGGCGATGTTGTCCTTGATCATTCCGGTGGACTGCGGAAGCGCAGTATCCATGAGGATCAGGCCCTGCGACGTCTTGATGATGTAGACCGCGATGCCGTCGGTGCCGACATAGTAGATGTTGCCGATCAGTTGGAACGGCTCGAACGGCGTGGTCCATTTCTTGGTGACCAGCGCCAGGAAATCCTTGACGGTTTGCGCCTGCGCGCCGGTTGCGAACAGCGTCAAGGCGCACAGCGCGGCCGTGAGCGTCTTCATGATTGCCTCCCTTTTGTTTTTATAGTGCGCAATGAGATGCATTGATGCGCGATTTGAGCGGCCGGCTCAAGCATCATCTCGTTGGCGCCGATGCCGCGGGACCGCAGCTCGGTTGTCCCAACAAAGCGCATGCGTTAGCGGCGAGCGCCGAAGGCAAATGGGGAAGCGCCGGGCAGCAAGGACGAATTGATGTCGCTGTCGATGCGCCCCGACTGTTGGGTGTAGCCGACGCCAAATGACAGGCTGAGATTCGACGCCGGCTGGATTTCGATGCCGGCATGCGCGCTGTAGCCGGGCAACGTGCCGGACACGGTGTCGAAGGGGGCGAAGGGGCTGCCGATGCCGGTATTGTATTTCAACGTATCGAAACCGGCATAGACCGTGAGGGGCAATCCGCCCGCATTCTTGAAGCTGTAGCCGAACTGCACGCCTTCAGTGTAAAGCGAGGCGAAATTGCCAAAACCCGCATACTGGTTGATGCCGCTCAGACTCATGGCGCCGCGTTCGCTGCCGACGAACCAGCCGTTCGGGAAATTGTAGCGCGCATATGAAAAGCCGCCGCCGCGAGCGTCACTGGCCTCAAAGCTCGGAAAGTTGCCGTATGTGTTCGGGTTCTGGTCGCCCGTCAGATTGTCGAAGCCGAGGGGCCAGCCTGGAGTCCAATATGTCATGGGGGCAACTTGGGCATGGGCTGTCGGCCCTCCCAGACCGAGCGCCACCAAAATGAATGCGAAACCTAGTCTGCCTGAGAAAACCGACATCCGAACTACCGCCAAGTGCACGTAACTATACGCTCCGGACATCAGGAACGCCAGTTCGGCGCCGTTTGCCGTCGCGTCGTCAGATTTCGCAAGCACGGCCTCACCACGTCGAAAACGGCCCCGCGAACGGTCGGCCCCAAAAAAGCCGGCGATCGCGCGAGCGCGCGTAACGATATTCGCTCGGCGGAGCGCGTCGCCGCATCTTGATTCCTCCCTGCGGCTCGCCGCTCATGAGGACCACGAATTCCGTTCCTTTGCTGGTTTCAGAACTCGGCCCCTCGTCGGTGATGATCAACGAGGAGCGCGGAGTTATCCCCGCGATGCGATCCAGGACGTCCGGCGGAATGACAATCCGGTCGAGCGCGGCCGCTGCGCCGACCGGTTCCGTCTTCTTCGGCTCAACCTCGCGACCTTTGCGCCCGCGCGCGAGATCGTGAGGTTCGGCCGTGCCGACGGGGCTACTTTCCAACGACACAACAGTCCATCGAACGCCGCTTCCGCCGTCGGTCGCCTCAATGGCGGTGAAGACATGCGTGCCAATCGGACGATCGGGGTCCTGGATGGTGACCGGGCTCTCCAGGACGGGCTCAAAAGCCCGCCGGACATAAAGCCGCTGGTTTTTGCGACTGATCAGCACCGATACTGGCGCGAGCTCGCGCGCCGCCTGGCGTGCTGCCTCGGCCGCGGCAATCCGCGCATTCTCCGCGGCGAGGGCGGCTTCACGCGCAGCGGTGACGGCATCGAGCTTCGGTTGCAGCTCCGCCTTTGCAGCTGCCCATTGTTCCTGCAACTCGGCGATCCGGGTGACCGCCTGCGCCTTGGTGCGCTCGGCCTGTTCTTTTGACTCAGGCGAGGCGGCGGAGCCAAGCGCGGCTTCGGCGGTCGCCAATTGCGTCTCGGCCCTGCGTCTCAGGTTATCCGCAACGCGCACCGGCATCATCGCCTGTGTGGACTCGCGGTAAGCCTTCGCGGAGGCGAGCCTCGCCTGATCCGCCTTTCCGGCTGCCTCATCGGCCTCTGCGCGACGGGTGGCGGCCAAAGCGATGGCGCCCGGTTTCGGTTGCAGCAGAGCCGGGTGGGCAATCTCGGTCGGCGCCACATCGGTGGGTGCCACGATCACCCGCAGGCCGATCCGGGTGTCGTCGAACAGACGCGCTGCGAAATCGAAAGGCATGCGCACGCAGCCATGGGATGCGGGATAGCCGGGCAGGGGACCACCGTGGAGCGCGATGCCCGACCAGGTGATGCGTTGCATGTGGGGCATGTAGGCATCGTCATACAGGTTCGAATAATGCTCCGCTTCCTTTTCGATAACACTGAAGATGCCGGCCGGTGTTTCGCGTCCTCTCTGGCCGCTCGACACTGGCGCGCGCAGGATCCAGCCACGGGCGTCATAAACGGTGATCCGCTGGTCCTGGAGCGAAACGATGGCCATGATCGGTTCGCCGGCGATGCGCGACTGGACGGATTCGATCGAGCGTGTGCTCCGAGCGCCTTTGGCGCCCGCATGGTCTCCAGCCGCGATCAACGCGGCGAGGGCCGCGATGACAAGATACGCTGGCCGCCACCGTGTTGGGTTGCGCTTATGTTTCACAAAACGAGAAATCATGCGCCTTCCATCTGCGGGCCCGGCGGGTTCGATCGGAACCCCCATGGTCCTTGGGACATTCGAGCGGCGCAATTAAGGAATCCGGCGAAGCCTCGCCCGCGTGATATTGGACGCGGTTAGATCGTTCTCCCCTTCGACGCTCTTGCGTTTTTTGTGCGTTTCGCCGCGCCGCGATCGACGCGCATAACCAGTTTGGCGCGCTTTTTCATATCCGCCTCCGCGTGGCGAACTTTTGTTCCGCGCTGATGAGAGGCATATTCCCTGCCGTCGATCGGTGCCACATGCGGCGGATCTCGATCGAGATATGGTCGCCCGATACCGAACTCCTTCCCGTGTGCATCGACCCATTTCCAGAGGGCTTCACTGGCAACCCACCGCTGCGCCCGTGTCGTTCCTTTGACGCTGACGATATCGGCCGCAAGCCCGTGGCCATAGCCGCCGCGCAAGCTTCCGCCATGGTACGACCTGTTGCTTGCCGCCTTCAGGCCGCTTGCGATCGATTGTCGGTAGTCATCGCGGAACGCGCTGGTGATACCGGGCGACAGCCCGGCTTGCTCGGCAGCGTAAAGCGCATGGAACAGTTTCAGCTTGAAGCCTCGATCCATGCCTCCGATCACGTAGTCCATCATCGGCATGCGAACTCTTTCCGCCGCCTTTGGATCCTTCCACGTGAAGTCTGCATCGACGAGCCTGGTAAAGGTCCTGGTGACAGTCACCATTTTGCGCTTCTTCCGGACTTGTACTTTCCTCTGCTCATACACCTTGTTGGTGTCCTCCTTGGGCGTGCGTTGGTAGAGCGCCCACAGGTATCGGTCGACGCAGATGTCCACGACCAGGCATTCGTCGAGAATTTCGATGCGGTTTGCGGCCTCCTTGCCGCCGTCGTTCAGGACCGGGTCAGGCGTGTTCGCTGTCGCCACCTGCATGGGTGGTGTTTCGGGCGGCGCCACCATTTGCGACGAATCCGGCGGCCCGGCCTCGACGATCGGTTCCGCCTCGACCGAGGCCGCCGGCGTGTCGGTAATGATCCCCTTCACCGACTCGATGGCCGCTGCCACATCGGCGGAAGCGACGACAGCGGCGTTTCCCGCTGCGGCGGCGCTGCCGGCTGCAGTGGCGCTTTCCGCCGCGGCCGCCTGTGGTGCATCCGCGGGTTCGGCGTCGGCGGTGAGGGATGGCGCGCGGTGCTCTTCGATCGGCAGCGCGCCGGCGTTCTCGATGCTGGCCGAACTTAGGCCGCCAAGCGATGCGACGACCCAACCTGCGAGAACGATCGTTCCGCATAGCGCCGGGGCCGCCGTCGCAAATTGCCGCGGGTTCATGTCCCGTAGCCTCCAAAAGGGGCTCACTTGAGCCCAGCTGCACAGCCAAGCATGCGACAGCTTTGATTGTTTGGCTCAACTTGTGGACGCACAATGGCGGAAAGTGCAGTTTGTCAACTTTGCCAGGAACTGTTGCCGGGATGCAACGCGCCATCAAATCGGCGAGCGATTATCGTCTGGTTGGCAGGCGGCAGAGCGCCGCGCGTTCAGACAAATACAAATTAGATTGTCGTAAAGCGCGAGCAATGAGCGAGCTTCGAGGCTGTGCTTGGAGTGCTCACCTGTCACAGCGCGACGGCCCGCGCTTCGGCAAGGAATGGCTGGAGTGCCGGATTGAGATTGCTTGGCCGCCACGCGACCACGTGCTCGATGGTCGGTGCTTTCTCAAGCTTACGGTGCACCAAATTCGCAATGCCCAGTTGCCCCATGGATTGCGGCACCAGGGCGATGCCAAGGTTCTCCGCGACGAGATTCACGATCGTCTGCTGAAGTGCGACTTCGAGCCTGAACGTCGGCTCAAACCCGCCGGAACGACAATAGGCGACAATCGCCTCGCGCAGCTTCGGCGCGACGTCGGTGGGGACGGCGATCAGCGGCTCGCCAGCGAGTTGTTTGGCGCGGATCACCGCATGGTCGGCGAGCGGGTGGCTCGCGTGTACGGCCAGGCACAACCGCTCGCGATAAATCGTGTGCGTCTCGAGGCCCCGAATGGGGCCGGGGTTGAACATGATGGCTGCGTCGAACTGCCCGGCCAATACGGCATCAGTCAAAGTGGCGGGAACGACCTCGCGTAATTCGACGCGCACCCCCGGGTGATTGGCCATGTAACGCCGTGCCAGGCCCGGCAAGACGGTGTAGGCCGCATGCATCATGAAACCGATGGAAAGCTCGCCCAACTCGCCGCGCTCGGCCAAGCGCGCGTTGCGGCAGGCTTGGTCGAAACTGATCAACACCGCGCGTGCGTCTTCCAGGAAGCGCCGACCGGCGTGGGTGAGCGTCGCCCGCCGTGAGTGACGTTCGAACAGGCGGACGCCGAGCTCCTTTTCCAGAGCCGCGATCTGCCGGCTCAGCGGTGGTTGGCTGATGTGGAGGCGCTCGGCCGCGCGCCCGAAGTGGAGCGTCTCGGCCAGAGCCACGAAGTAGCGCATCTGCCTGATGTCGATCATGATACCGAAAAGGTATGGATAGGGGCGTCAATCGGTATTGGATGATATCAGAACGGCCGGATAGAGCTAACCGTCAATTTTGAAGTCAGGCTCTCCAATGCTCTCGACCCTCTCTGTCGTCCTCCCCATTTTCGCGCTCATCTTCGCAGGTTGGCTCGCTCGCCGGATCGGCGTTCTCGGCTCCCACGCGTCCACGGAGCTGAACCGCTTCGTGGTGTACCTTGCGCTTCCGGCCCTGCTTTTCGACGTCATCGCCCACGCGCAATGGAGCGATGTCTGGCAGCCGGGTTTCATCGCGGCATTCGGCGTCGGCGCTGCGCTGGTTTTCTGCCTGACAATAGCCGTTCGTCTGCGTCGCCCGCGGCACCTGGCCGACGCCGCGATCGACGGTCTGAACGCGGGCTATGCGAATGTTGGCTTTGTCGGTTTCCCGCTGGCGCTGGTGGCGCTTGGCCGCGAAGCGTTGGCCCCGACCCTCATTGCCACGATCATCACGGTCTGTGTTCTCTTTGCGATTGCCATCGTGCTGATCGAAACTGGCCTGCAAACCGAAAAGCGACGCAAACACCTTCTCACCAAGGTCGGTGGCTCGCTGCTTCGCAATCCCTTGCTTGTCGCACCTGTGCTCGGCGCGATCGTTCCGCTCGCCGGTCTCACTGTTCCTGCGCCGGCAGAAAGCTTCCTGAAGCTATTGGGTGGCGCGGCCTCACCCTGCGCGCTGATTGCGCTCGGACTGTTTCTCGCAGCAAAGCGCGAGACCACGGAGCGGGACGTCGGATCGGCAGCTCTCCTCGTCGGCTTCAAGCTTGTCCTGCAGCCGGCCATCACCTGGGTCATGGCGACAGCCGTGTTCGGCCTGTCACCGTTGCTCACTCATGTTGCCGTTCTGCTGGCCGCCCTTCCGACCGGAACGGGCCCCTTCATGCTGGCGGAGTTCTATCAGCGCGAGGCTGATATCACTTCCAATGTCATCCTGGTTTCCACCGCGGCATCGGTTCTGACCGTGAGCGGGTATCTCGCTCTGGCCGGATAGTCTCCGTCGCAAGCATCGGGGAACTCGACCGCGAGGCCATTCTTGTCAGCTCTTGCGCTTGACCGCTTCGTACGCGAGCCGTTTGAACTCGACGACAAATGGATGCCCCATCTCACGCTGTGCCATGATCAGGCCCGCGGTATTCGTCTTGGGCGAAATCCACCATTGGGTGCCACCACGTCCGCCCCAAAAGAGCTCGCCTCCCGCATCCGGATGGTCGAACGCGGAAGGCAGCAGGATCAGTGCTCCCGCGAGCCCGTGCCCCTTGCCTTGAAGTTCTCCGTAACCAGCAAACCGTATCCACGCGCCCTCAGGTAGCTGGTTGGTCATCATCAGCTTGATCGTGTCGGGCTCGAGCAAGGTCGGACCACCCGGCAGCAGGCTTCGAGCGAGCGCCACCATGTCCGGCAAGGTCGAGACCAGCCCACTGCCGCCGTTCTGCCTCGGGAAGGGGCGCAGATAAGCGCCGGGATATGGCGCGTCGTCCCTGCGAGTAAGTCCCGGCTTGTTGGGGTCGACCAGGTCGGCACCGGCATAATAGGCGACGAGGCGATCGCGATCCGACACCACAAATCCGGTGTCCGCCATGCCGAGCGGGTCCAGGATTCGCGACTGGATGAACGCACCGAAACTCTGGCCGCTTATCACTTCGACAAGACGCGCCAAGACGTCGGTGGCCACTGAGTATTCCCAGGACGTTCCGGGATGAAAGACCAGCGGCAGGTCGGCCAACACGTCCATCATCTCGGCAAGCGTGGTCGCTGGATTGATGACCTTTCGCTCCTTGTAGGCCTTAAAAATCAAGGTGCCCGGGTCGAGAAGGCCGTAGCTCAACCCCGAACTGTGGCTCATCAGATCGCGAATGGTGATCGGCCGGACAGCAGGCTCGGTCTGGTCCAATGACGTCGCGCCGGGACGCAGCACAAAGCGGTTCGCGAGCTGCGGAATAAACTGCTCGATCGGATCATCCAGTTGGAAGCGGCTTTCTTCGAACAAGAGAAGCGCGGCGCAGGATGTAATCAGCTTTGTGTTGGAGAAGACGCGGAAGATGTGGTCGAGCCGCAATGGTATCTGCGCTTCCCTGTCGGCCCAGCCAATGCACTGCACATCCACCAACTCCCTACCGACAAGCACCGCGGAAGAGAATCCAGCAAGAAGATCCCCATCGACGTACCGCTGCATGGCAGCGTGGGCGGGCCGAAAGTCGTACCCGGTGGCGGTGACTTTCATGTCTTCCATGATTGGCCTCGTGCTTCAACACATCCATGGAGCCCGCAGCCGCCTCGAACGCTTGTGCGACAGGATCAAGAAGTACCGTCGCTTTGCGGCGTCAAAACGATCCGAACACGGTGCCGATTGCGATCACGGCACAAAGAGCGATGACGGAGTTCACGATTCCAACCATCACGATGTCGAGGTAGCTGTCACGATGGGTCAGGCCGCAGATCGCGAGCAGGCTCACGACGGCGCCGTTGTGGGGCAGAATATCCAGTGTCCCCGCGCCAATCACTGCCACGCGATGCAGGATACCGGGATCGATTCCCACCTGTGCGGCAATCTCCATGTAGGTCCGACCCAGCGCATCGAGCGCGATCGTCAAGCCGCCGGAAGCCGACCCCGTCAACGCCGCAAGAATATTTGTGGCGACGGCAAGCGACACCAGCGGGCCGCCCTCGATGCCCAACACCCAGTCCCGCACCACGCCAAAGGCGGGGAGGGACGCGACAACAGCGCCGAAGCCGACGAGACTGGCGACACTCAGGGCGGGCAGCACGGACGCATTGGCACCGGCATCCATGGTTCGCCGCAGTGCTGGCAGTCGCGTCCAGTTGCAGAGGATGACCATCGCGATCGCTGCCGCCAAGGCGACGATGACCGACCAGACGCCGGCAACGGCCGATAGCGAGGTGCCACCCCAACTCTGTTCAGCCAGGAATGAAAAGTCGAGCCGCGGCAGGACCAGCAGCGACATCACGAGATTGACGGCGACAACGACGACCAGGGGAAGGATGGCGTTGAAAACCGGGGCCGCCGCTTCGCTGTGGTGCCCGTGGCGGATTTCCGCCGGATCGAATTCCCGCGCGGTTGTCGCCCGCTCGCGCACCAATTCATCGTCGGCCGCATCTTCGGGCGTTGTCGATGGCGCGTCGCCATAGCCCTCATTTGCGCGTCGCGCCGCCTTCTCGGCGCGATGAAGCCACCATAGCCCGATGCCGAGCATGATCATCGACGCGATCAACCCGAGGCCCGGCGCGGCGAAGGGTGTCGTACCGAAGAAGGGCATCGGGATGGCGTTCTGAATCGACGGTGTGCCAGGCATCGCCGACATGGTGAAAGTCGAGGTGCCGAGAATGACCGCCGCTGGCACCAGGCGATGCGGAATTGCCGCCTTGCGAAACAGCGATTGGGCCATCGGAACGATCACGAAGAACGCGACGAACAGGCTGACGCCGCCGTAAGTGACCAATGCCCCCGCAAGCACGACGGCAAGGATGACCCGGCGCTCGCCCAGCGCTCGAGTGATGAAGTTTGCGACCGCGACGACCGCACCGCTGTCGTCCATCAGCTTCCCGAAGACGGCGCCAAGCAGAAAGATCGGGAAAAATTGCGCGAGAAACTCCGCCGCGCTGCCCATGAACGTCTGCGTCCAGTTGGCGAGCAGCGGCTGACGATCGAAGGCAGCGGCAACCAGCGCGGCGACCGGCGCCAGCAGCAGAACACTCCAGCCGCGGAAGGCGAGCCAGATCAATAGACCAAGCCCGACAAGAATGCCGAGAAGCCCCATCAACTCAGCACTCCGTCAGCAGGATATCGAGATCGGCGGTTGAGCGCACGCCGAGATCGGCGGCGTGCGCGTCGAGGAATTCATCGGCGGCCCGACGCCCTTCCTCGCGCAGCTTGGATACGAACGCCCATTCGGCGTTGAGCTTGGATGACGCGCCGAACGTCGCAAGCATGTCGCTTTTGATCCGGTGCGTCTTCATCCGTGCCCAACGGGCGCCCTCGCCAGTACCGGGGTCAGCGACCTGACGGAGCAGCGCGATCATTCGAAGCTCCTTCGCGAGCGGAGAATTGAATGAAATCTCGTTGAGGCGATTGAGGATCTCCGCGGCGGTGCGTGGCTCCTCTGGCCGCTCGGTCGGGTTGATCTGCACGAGGATGGTGTCGTGCGCATCGGTCTCGCGAACCAGTGGCGTGATCGTGGGGTTGCCCGCGTAACCGCCATCCCAATAGGGCTCGCCATCGATCTCGATGGCGCGGAACATCGTGGGCAGGCAGGCGGACGCCAGCAGGACATCCGCATTTATCTCCGCGTTGCGGAAAATCCGTCCGCGCCCTGTTCGCACCCGCGTGGCGGTGACGAAGAGTTTGATCGGCGCGCGGGAAAGACGCTCGAAATCAATGGACTTGGCGAGTATCTCTCGCAGTGGATTGAAGCCGAGCGGATTGAGGTCGTAGGGCGACAGCACCCGCGACATCAAATCGGTGAAGAGATAGGCGGGAGAAGTGTCAAGCGACCATCGTCCCATGAGGTGGTCGAGAGGCGAGCGTTGCAGCGGGCTGAATGCGGCGGCGCGTGAGACGCTCCGCCAATATTTGTCCAAGGCCTCGCGTGCCGCGGCCGCACCGCCCTCTGTCCAGCCATCCGCCAGCACGGCGGCGTTCATCGCGCCAGCGGACGTCCCGGATATACCTGCAATCTGGAGCCACGGCTCTTCAAGAAGCCGGTCGAGAACACCCCAGGTGAACGCACCATGCGAGCCTCCGCCCTGGAGGGCCAGGTCTACGAGCACCGGGCTTCGGTTCATGAGCCTTCACTTCCGCGGGAAACGGAGGCTCACTATGTCGCAGCTAGCCGGAACATGCGAGACAAACTTGTGGTCGATGTTCGCTATCCGACGAACGATTTCGCATGGCCGCATGCGCAATGGGCGCCTTGTCGGAGCAACAAGCGGGAGCGGGCTGCGTCAGCACGCAGCTCCGCTTCGTACAGTCAAGGCCGGGCTGCGTTCGCCGCGACGATGGACTAGTTTGATTCAGTCCATTTGCGCCATTGGGTCGGATAAATGTCGGCGCGCATTCCGCCCGAACGGTCGACCCAGTTGGCTCCGTCCCTGCGGCAAGGAAAGGGGAGCGCACGGACCATGCCATCATAATTCAATGTACAGATTTCCAGATCCTCGTCGGAGGGAGCTGTCGAAGCGGATTGCCATTCGGCTGAAACGGAATGCATGGTCAACCTCCAGCAATGTTGCAAACGAGCACGTCAGCATTTTCGCTCGGTCACGATGGCCAGATGCAGCTTCGCCCCTTCAAGCAGCGGTCGTTCGGTCCTCCGTCCGGCTGCGATATATGAACGTAGCATGACAGAGCCGGCGTTGAATGTGAACCGGTTCGCAAAAATGCAACAAAAACCGAGGGCTGCGGGGCGTTCAGCCGCGAGGTTACTGAGCTGGACCCGACCGCAGGTCGAGCGTCCAGCATTCGGCTCCCGATTTATTCGGCCGGGCGAGGCAAGGGAGCGCCCGACCGCTGCGCTGGCGCCGCTCTGACCTGGCGCGGCGGCCCCATCAGGACCGGCTGGAACAGCACGGCTGCGGCCATGGTGCACAGCAGTGCGAGCGCCATCATCTTGCCCATGCTCGACATGCCGGGATAGTTCGATGACCACATGCTCCCGAACGCCACTCCGGTGGTCATCGCGCTGAAGATCACCGCGCGCGTGAGGCTCGACTGCAGCAAGCCTGTCTGCCCGTCGCGCCAGGCCATGATGTAGTAGATCTTGAACGCGACGCCGACTCCAAGCAGCAGCGGCAGGGCGATGATGTTTGCAAAGTTCATCGCGGTGCCGGTCAGCGTGCAGATCTCCAGCGTGACCGCGCCGGCCAGCAGCAACGGGATCAGCGTCAACAGCACGTCCGTGACGCGGCGCAACGCGATCAGGAGCAGGATCGCGATGGCGCCAAGTGCAAGCGCGCCCGCTTCGATGAAGGCGTCGATGACTGTTCTGCCCGACTGATAAAGGCTGATCGCGGGGCCGGTGGCCGATGGTTCTGCGGCCATGACTGCCGTCGCGAAGCGTCGCATCACGCTGCTATCCTGGGAGTTGCCTTTCGGCAGCGCTTCAACACGGGCCCTGCCATCGGGCAGCAGCCAGTCGCGAACGAGATCGGCCGGAAGATTCTGGATGGTCACCAGTTGCGGATCGAGGCTGTTGCGCAACTGGTTGAGATCGTGATTCAACGGTTGGACGAAAGCAGATTCGGCGCGTGCGCGCGTCGTGGCGTCAGCTTGCGCCAGGCGCGTCAGCAAACCGGAAACGCTTCGCGCGGCTTCGGCGCCGGGGCCGGTCGCAGTACCCGCGACTTTCGCAAGATGTTGCGCGGTCGCGCGGATCGCATCCACGGTGTCCTTGTCCGTTGGCGACGGATCGCGCGGCGGATTGAGCGCACCATGGAGGCGTGGCGCGGCCGCCTTGATGACGGCGATCTTCTGATCCTGATCATCCGGAACAAAGCTGTTGAGCGTGAGCGTGCGCGAGACCTCGGGCAGCGCCGCCAGCCGCTTTGCGATGCCGTCAGCTTCGCCCAGCGATGATGCCAGCACTTCGGCATCGTCACCGCTGGTCAGCGGATTACCCTGCAATTCGCGATAGGTCACGACCGATGCGGCGTGCGGGTTTTGCAGGTTGATCGGGTTGAAATCAAACGGAAGGCGCCCCAGCAGCGGCGTTCCGGCGAGGACGACAAGGATGGTGCCGACGATCACCGCAATGCGATTCCGCTGCAGGAAATCATCCAGCGGCGCGAGGCTGCTGAATCCCACTGGTGCCGATTCTCCCGGCGGCTTCAGCAGCGCCAGCATTGCCGGGACAAGGGTGATGCTGCAGAGGAAGGCGATCAACATGCCGCATCCGGCAATGAGACCGAGTTCGAAAAGGCCCCTATAGCTGGTCGGCAGGAACGAGAAGAAGGCCACCGCCGTGGCCGCGGCGGCCAAAGAGAGCGGGGCTCCCACCTTGCGCGCGGCCTGTCGCAGCGATTGCCGCAAATCGCCGCACTGATGCCGTTCGGAGCGGTAGCGGACGCTGAACTGGATGCCAAAGTCGACGCCTAACCCGATAAACAAGACAAAGAAAGCAATGGAGATCAGGTTGAAGGCCCCAACCATGACGATGCCGAGGGCAGCAGTAACGGTGAGGCCGACGATCACACTGCAAAACACCGCGGCGATGATCTTCCATGAGCGAAGCGCCAGCCATAATATGATCAGCGTTCCGAACAGGGCCGTCAACGTGTCGCGCAGCGCGCTTTGCCGGATGACCGAGAACTGGTCGTCGTTCATGGGCACCGTGCCGGTAAGCTGCACGTTGGCGCCGAACTTCTCGCCCAATTTCAGCTCGGCGGCCGCGCGTCGGATGCCGTCCGTCGCCTTGCGGCCCGGCTGCAACGCGGAGAAATCCAGGATCGGCTCCACCTCGATGAAGTGGCGCAATTGCTCGGCCTGCGGCCCTGAGCCCTGCACCAGCGCCTGCCACGAAAATGTCGCCGGCTTGCCGGCAAGCACGTCATTCAGGGTCCTGTCGGCAAGCGAGAGCGGCCACGCCAGCTGATCGAGCTTGATGTCTCCGCCCTCGACACCGTCGATCGCGTATCCAAGCGCTTTGGCGACGCCGCGCAGGGTCGGATCGGCCGCCAGTGAGCCGATCAGAAAATCGGCGCTCGACAATCCCGCGATGGACTTCTTGACGCTCGGCAGCGGTTCGAACAACAGGCCGTTACGTTGAAAGAATTCGCCACCGTCCGGCTGCACAACCGCGTGGAACAAATCCGGATGCTTTGAGAGTTCCTGCGTCAGCGCGCTTGTCGCCGCTTCGGCGTTTTCCGGCGTCGGTGCCGTGACGACGACCAGGATTCCCTTGTCCGGAAAGGCTTCGGAAAGCGCCGCCTGGCGCTGACGCCAGGCAAGGTTGTTCGAGATCAGATTATCCGTGTCCGTCGTGATCGAGAAATGCGTGACGTCATAGGCGAGAGCTGCGACCGCGAGCAGGATTCCGACGATGAGAACCCACCAGCGCCGCCGCGCACAAAAATCCACGACTGCTACAATTGCTGATTTCAACATGATCAACCGGCTTTCCCAACGCGCGCATCGCCTTCGGTCACGAACTCCGCGTCAATGCTGGACTAATCTTCGGCAGAGGTCGCAAGCGTACCTCTTCGCCCCGATATTGGCCACGATGTGGAATGGTGGGCTTCGGGCGAAGCCCGCGTCAAAGGTTGCGCGGCCAGCTGAAACCCTGTCTTCCGAGGTTCGCATGAGCGTTTCAAATTCGCACGGTGCTCGCCGATGCGGCCCAAGCTCCCAGGTACAGACAAAACACGGGAACGAGAATTCAAACCTAGGTATGATCATTCTCTCGGCCAGAAACGATAAAAGTCGGCTCGGAACGGGGCTTGATGAGGAAGAACATGGCGACCAACCGTGGTCCAAAGCAGGGTAGTTTCAAGCTGATCAGCAGCCGAAGAGGGCAATTCGCGCTCGCCGCGGCGATCATTGCGTCGGCGCTGATCTTCCTGGCCGATGCGTTGAGCCCAATCGATGGCGCCGTCGCGGTGCTGTACACGGGCGTCGTGCTGACGCTTGCGCCGCTCGGCCGCAGGTTCGTGATTGGCAGCGGCTGTATCACGGCCGTGCTCACGACGATCGCGTTCCTTATCGGGCATGCGGACGATCCGCTCGGAGGGGCGCACCTGCGTTATGCCGTAAGTCTCGTTGCGATCACAATCACCGTGCTGCTGTCGCTCAGGGACAGGTCGGCGAGAACCACGTTGGCTGAGCAGGCGAGGATCCTCGAGCTCTCGCACGACACCGTCGTCGTTCGTGACCGATCGGACATTATCCGTTACTGGAATGAAGGCGCAGAGAGGCTCTACGGCTGGACGCGCGCCGAGGCGCTGGGCAAGCGCTGCAGCGACCTCCTCGAGTCGCTCGTCCCGATCGAGGAAATAAATGCCTCTCTTGAGCAGAATGGAACCTGGTCGGGAGAAATCGTCCGAACGCGGCGAGACGGCACACGGCTCATTCTGGCCAGTCGCTGGCTCGAGCGACGAGACCCGGATGGTCGGGCTGTTGGCATCATCGAGACCAGCGCCGATCTGACCGAAAGCCGCCGCGCCCTGGCCGAAAGACTGAGCTCCGAGCAGCGTTACAGCACTATCTTCAACTCGGCGGGCTTTGCCGCCCTGGAATGCGACCTGAGCAAGGCCATGCGGCTTGTTCTGGACAGCAAAGGGCCAGGCCAGGACTGTAAATCGTGGCTATTCTCGAATCCGCAGGTCTTGCGCGCGGCTGCTAACGAGATCGGGATCTACAACGCCAACAGCGCCGCGCTCGCAATGTTTGAAGCCGATACGGTCGCCGAATTGACCGACGGCAATGTATTGCTGGGACAATTGCCCGATTCCGAACCGGCGCTGGCGCACATCTTTGCTTCGCTGGCCGCCGGCTCTTCGCTCGCGGAGATCGAGACACGGTGCGCCACTTTGCATGGGCGCATCATCGATGCGGTGCTGCGGGTATCCGTCCTGCCGGACGGACGGGACTGGTCCAGGGTGCTGCTCATGGCCTTCGATGTCACCGAGCGGAACGAAGCGCGGGCGAAGATCGAGCAGACCTCGGTCGAACTCGCGCATGCCGGGCGCGTGGCCCTCCTGGGCCAGCTTGCGGGTTCGATCGTGCATGAGGTCAACCAGCCTCTTGCGGCGATCATCAACTACGGAAAATCCGGCAAGCGCTGGCTTACCCGGCCCAATCCCGACCTCACCGAGGTGGCCGACTGTCTGGACAAAATCGTCTCAAACGGCAACCGCGCCGCGGAGGTGGTCGGAAGGGTGCGCGCGCTCGCCAAGAAGACCACGCCGCAGGCAAGCTCCGTCGATATGGGCGTCCTGGTGCAGGATGCGGTTTCCCTGCTGGCGCGGGAGGCGCGCGCTGCGGCGGCGACTATCCGCGTCGAGGAAGCCAACATTCGTGGCCCCATCGTCTGTGACCGCGTGCAGGTGCAGCAAGTTATCGTGAACCTTTTGATGAACGCGCTCCATGCGACCAGGGGAATCACCGACCGCCCCCACGAGATCCATGTGAAGATCGACGGCGCTGCCGAGAATTTCATCAAAGTGGCCGTCGAGGACAGCGGCACCGGGATCGAGGGCAACCCCGAGCGTATCTTTGAGCCGTTTTTCACCACCAAGTCCGACGGAATGGGCCTTGGACTATCGATTTGCAGGACGATCATAGAAGGGCAGGGAGGGCGCGTTTCGGCGTCCAATAATGACGGATGGGGGGCGACCGTGGGGTTCACGCTCCCATTTAACATTCCGGCGGAGGCGCGCTGGTCGAAACCTAATATCTTGATATGATGGGAAAATGGACAGAATCCGGCCATACCGGCGCAAACACCGGGCAATCTGCGCGGGAGGAGCTGTCTAGTGCCACAAGGGTCCACCATCTGCATCGTTGACGATGACGACGACGTGAGGGAAAGCATATCGAGCTTCTTTCGCTCGGTTGGCCTGCGCGTGGAGAGTTTTGGCGCGGCCGAGAACTTCCTGGAGTCATCCTCGGTCGCGAATGTCGACTGTGTCATCACGGATTTGCATATGCCGGGCATGGACGGCCTCGGCCTGCACAGGGAACTGCGGCGGCGGGGCGTCGGCGTCCCCGTGATCGTCATGACGGCCTATTCGACGCCGGAAGCGCGCGCTGAGGCAAAGAGCCTCGGAGCCGCGGCTTTCGTTGACAAGCCCGTCGATCCCGAGATTCTGCTCCACGACGTGGAAGCGATCCTGGGCGACTCTTCGCAAGGACCTCCCCCGACCTTCCAATGAACTGGTCCTGGACAGCATGAGTATGAGTGCATCACAGAGCTCGATCAGTACCGCCCTCATCTGCGTCGTCGACGACGATACCGACGTGCGCAATTCGCTCAGCAGCCTCTTGCGTGCCGTCGGCTACTCCGTGGAGACGTTCGCAGGGCCCAGCGAGTTCCTGGCATCCGATGCCGTCAACTCCGCGTCCTGCCTGATCCTGGATATCCGGTTGGGAGAAGCCGATGGGCTCGAATTCCAGGAGGAACTGGTCGAGAGCGATGCGTCCATTCCGGTGATCCTGATCAGCGGCTACGGCGACATACCAATGACCGTCCGTGCCATGAAGGCCGGCGCGGTCAATTTCCTTCCAAAGCCGTTCGAAGAGGAAGCGCTTCTCGCGGCTGTGCAAGAGGCCGTTTCCCGCGATCAGCGGCGACGCGCAGAGGCGCGGCGGGACGAAAGCGTCCGGCTGCGCTACGATTCGCTGACGCCCCGGGAACGGGAGGTCATGGGTCTTGTCACGGCGGGACTGATGAACAAGCAGGTCGCCTGGCGCCTGTCGTTGAGCGAGATCACGGTGAAAATTCACCGCGGCAACATGATGCGCAAGATGCAGGCCAAATCGCTCGCCGAGCTCGTGCGTATGGCTGATTCGCTTGGCGTTCGGCAGGCATCGACCAATCAACAGCCCGCCCGCGACAATTAGGTGTTCTTAGGCGCACTCTATCGCGTGTGCTGACGCATCCAGCGGACGACATCGTTCACGACCTCGGACTCGATGCCGTAATAGCCGTGCGGCGACAGGGATCCGCACGGCCGCTTGGTCGCGACGATCCCACCCGCCACCATGAGGACCTCCACACTGGGAGCGGCCGTCATCGCCGCGGCTATTCTTCGCGCATCGTCCGGCGGCGCCACCGTACAGCGATCGTCGCGGTTGGCGATGACGAGGGCCGGGACGTGCACCGCGTCCGGATGCGCGTCGAACACGGTCTCGTGACTGCCGCCCATACGGGAGACCGACTCTGTGAGCACCACGCCCGCAAGCGTGCCAGGCTTTGCGTGCGCCGCGCCATTCATTGCAGCAATGGAGCCCTGGCTGGTGCCAAGCAGGAACACAGGCTGCTGCGAGGGGGTGGATGCGAAGGCGATCAGGCCATCGACGATCTCGGCAAAGCGAGGAGAACTACGCTGGCCTCGCAAATTGGCACGGTCGATCGTGTCCGGAATCACCACGGCAACGCCTTGGTCCGTCCACAGAGCCCGAGAGCGCACCACGAAATTGTCCGGATGCCGGATCGCGCCGTCGTGTTCGATTCCCACGTTGCCAGCGCCTCCCGGCAGCATGACGACGGTCGCCCAGGCATCCTCGGGTTTCAGGTAGAGGACACGTTGATGGTCTCCACCCTTCAGCGGAAGGTCAACAACGCGCTCGCGGCCATCCGCACCAGCAGAGGCAGGAGACAGGACGAATGCTGCAGCCATGACAAGACAACGCAGCACAGGCGTGGCTGACATCCCGATCCTTTGGCCTCGACCAGACATTCGATCTCCGAACGAAGCGTTTCAGATGTAGCGTTCGTCGTACCGAGGAGCGACGTGCCTTTCACGCTCTAAGCAGTGAGGCGAAGCTCAGTCGCATCCAGTCTTCTGCTGACGACGCGATCATATCGCCGTTGCAGGATCGCGTTCGAGCAGCTTCCTGATTCCAGGAAAACCAAACTGCTTCGGCTTGCCAGCGAATTCAGGGGAGGTTGACGGACGTGGTGCAGGGCGGCGTCGTTTGTGCTCTCAATTCCAAACGAATGAGACGACGGCAGCCAGGAGACCAGCAGAACCGCGAGGCGTCTGAGTATGAAGTTCTTCAATCGGCGGTTCATGACTTCCACGCTCCCCATTCGCCAACTTACTGCGATGCTTCTGCATGGTGTTGTAGGAAGGGTGGGGGTTATCGTCGATTATACTGGTTGGTTAAGTCGCGCAGTTCTCGCGGATAGGCGACGGTATTGCGGGTTAACACCAAGGTTTAGTGTCCGGGCGCCGCAGCCAGCGCCTAGGTCGGCAAAGCAAAGCATACCCACCACCAAGAGTAATGCATTAGCTGGTGGACACGCTTCGCTTTGCCCACCCTGCAATCTTAAGGCGGCAATCTGATAACGAAGTGCTCCAAGACCACGGACCTCGAGTGAGCACTATAGCAACGGGCACGTTAGATCGGCCGAAGTCCTTCGACCATTCGCTCGTCAGCGCCAATTCTGTTGTATGACGGCAGCAGCGGCTCTGCCGGCCTGCCTTCCCTCCACTTCAAGGGCGTTTGTCCTACGATACGCTTGAAGACGGTGGTGAAGTGCGCTTGGGTGCTGAACCCGACACTCAGTGCGATGTCGACGATCGATTTGTCGGTCGCGCGCAGCATGTCCTGCGCGGCCGAGACACGCTGCTTCAGCAGATATTGATGCGGCGTCGATCCGGTTGCGCGGAAGAACAGTGCGGCAAAATGCATCCGGCTCAGCCGGGCTGCACCGGCCATGTCTGCCAACGTCACTTTCTCATCGAGATGCGCGGCCACGTACTCCACGACGCGCTTGAGACGCCACTTCGACAACCCGCCGTCCCGGTTGGTCTGCACAAGCGACGCCGGTGTCGTATCGGCGCTGATCATCCTCGCCACTGTGACCAGCCTGATGGCGTCTGCGTAGATTTCTCCGAATTCCGACTGATCTCGCTCCGCTGCGGCAAGCGCCTCTGAGAGCCTGCGAACCACGGGATCCTGCTCGATTCGCGCTTTCGGCATCTCCCGGATTGCCTTGCCGAAATCGAAGCTAGGCGACGCCTCCACATCCCTTCCCACTGCCGCGATATGCAGGGCGCGTTCGGTCTCAGGTGCTCCTGCATTCGGCACAACGCGTACAGAAACGCCGAGATGTTTGAGATCGATGCCAATGATCGGGGCATCCGGCCGCGACGATTGCGGGACTGCATTTGATGAGCGGTTATCCAAAAGTTCGGCTGCAGACATCGATGCAGATCGCTCTCTGAGGAGCTGCGCGGGATGGCAAGACATATCTGGCCTCCTGAAATCTCAAGCTCGACTGACGTCGACTATCGGATGACCATCAATATGGACCGCTTTGCCTCACGATGGTGTCATACATTGGTATGGACAATGAGAAGTAACGCGGACAGAGGTTTTGACGAAGACATGATGGGCGCCTGCGCCCCGCAGCGATCAATACGGTCATTCGAAAATTCGAGCGGTGATTTCATGAAGGGGCACTTTTGCAAAATCGCACGTCGAATTGTGGGGACCGCGGAAAGCCTGCCGCCAGACAAACGGCTTCGCTCAACGGGAATGAACCAGACTCCAATCAGGGGCAGGCTGATTTGAACGATTCTAAGATGGAAAGATATCGTAAGATACAGGGGGCAGAAGGGCGCCGATGCCTTGCGCGGCACTTCCTCTCGCGCGAATCGCGCTCCGGTTCAACGCGGCCACAGTATTGTGAAGGCCGCGTTGGCAATTTGTGCGTTCAACGATATTTGATGCCGGAGGCGCTCGCTGAAATGTGTGCTGTAGCGCGGAATAACGTGCTCTATATCCCGCTTGCCAGGGGGCGTCGGGAGAGACGCAAATGAATTTGAATGCCGCAATTGCCGCGGCTAACCGTAATGGTCGGCCCGAACGGAGTGAAGGAAACGGAGCCGGTGGAAACGGCTCCGATCCGCACGTACGGCCCGATCAAAATCTGAACGCGGAGCGCGGCCAGCCGACCTGCCTCGTGGTCGAGGACGACCGCACCATGCGGCACCTCGTGATGAACTATCTCGAGGAGCACGACATTCGTGCGCTGTCTGCATCGGGGCGCGACGAGGTGACCGGCCTGCTGGTTACGCGCGAACCCAATCTCGTCATCCTCGACCTGCGGCTGGGCCAGGAAGACGGTCTCGATCTGCTGCGCGAGATTCGTTCGCACTCCGACGTACCCGTGATCATCACCACCGGCCATCGCCGCGACGAGATCGACCGCGTGGTTGGCCTGGAGCTTGGCGCGGACGATTACATCACGAAGCCATTTGGCCTGAGGGAGCTGTTAGCGCGGATCCGCGCAGTGCTGCGCCGGCGGGAAACCGGACAGACCGCGCCGCGCGATCCGGAGAAAGGCCGTTATCGATTCGGTGGCTGGCAACTCGATCGGCGCAGCCGGCGTCTTTCCGATCCGAGCGGCGCGCAGGTCGGACTGACGAAGGGCGAATACGCTCTTCTGGTTGCCTTCCTCGACGCGCCACAACGGCCGCTCTCGCGCGAGCAGCTTCTGCAGGCCACCCGCGTGCACGAGGATGTCTTCGACCGCAGCATCGACGTGCAGGTGTTGCGTCTGCGCCGCAAGCTGGAGGGCGATCCGAGCACGCCGAAGGTCATCCTCACGGAACGCGGTGTCGGCTATGTGTTCGCACTGTCGGTCGAGCGGCTCTGAAAATGGTCAATCGCGCCGTGCGGCAGATGGTCGCAACTGCTGCTTCGACGCGTCGGACGTCCGGGCCGGGAGGCCCGGCTGGTTCTGTTACAACGGTAGCCCTTAATTCCGGGGCTGGAACGCTGTCGCAACATGCCAAAGGCAATCTCCCAAGGGTGAAAAATCCTTGGGAGATGTCAATGAATTTGGACAGGAAGAAATTTCCGGCCAGCCGCTGGCCGGCCGATCGGCGCATGGGCGCCGCCCGCCGGTACTCGATGCGCCCGGTGACGACGCACGCGAGTTCGGCCAGCGAGCGGCCATCCGCGAAAAATGCATTGTGGTGGCCCTCGAGGCTCGTGATGAAAGTCGTTGGGACGTTCGCCGTCTGCAGCGACGTCGCGTTCCACAGCGTCATTCTCTCGGTGATGTCCTGGACGGTGGCCCAGGTGTTGGAGGGCTGCGCCGCTTATGCGCACGGCATGTATCCTTACGTGCTGGAGCCCGACGAGCCGCGCGGCCACCATCCGCCTGGCGTGATCGAGTTGCGAAGCCTCGAAAGCCGCCCCGATGCCGAGAACAGCAACATCGCATATCTGGAGAGCCGCGGGAATCGTCGGCAATGATGCGGTTATGGTCGCTGGTCGGATATCGGCGAAGCCGAGCGGATCTTGCCGCTGCGTGTGCGTCCGCCGTGCCGGCAGTACTGCACGCGCGCCGCTGGCCGCCATGGGCTTGCGCAGCGCTCCTGTTGATTGCCACCGGTGCAGCCACCAAAACTATTCCTACCGCTCCAGTTTCGCGCCCAGTTCCCATTGCCGATCAAGAACCGATCACGCCCATTCCAGAGCCTCCCGCGACCGATCCGCTCAAGCTTGTCCTCGGAGAGCGGCTGTTTATGGACCCTCGCCTGTCGAACGACGGGAAGCTGGCGTGCTCCTCTTGTCATGACGTCTCCACTAACGGCGCCACCCGCAGTTCCGCGATGGTGCGACATGACGGTTCAAACGCTCCATTTGATACATTGACGATCTTCAACTCGGCGCTCAGCTTCCGCCTGAACTGGGAAGGCAATTACCGCACCCTCGAATCGCAGGCCGAATCGTCCCTGGAGAATCCGGCCAACATGGCCACCAGCGTGGAGGACGTCGTCTCCAGGTTGAATGCCGATCCGCAAATGGTGCGGCAATTTCGCGCCGCCTACGGGCGCGCACCGGACCGGTCGAGCCTGCTCGACGCACTGGCGGCCTTTGAAAAATCGCTCGTCACGCCGGGAAGCCGCTTTGATCGCTGGCTCGCCGGCGATACGGCCGCGTTATCAGCCGCGGAGCTTGGTGGTTACGAAATATTCAAGTCGTTCGGCTGCATCTCCTGCCACCAGGGAGTCAATGTCGGCGGCAATCTGTTCCAGCGCCAGGGGATCTTCCGTCCGCTGGTCCACGCGAAGCCTGATGTCGTCCGCGTGCCGAGCCTGCGCAATGTGGCGGCGACGGCGCCTTATTTTCATGACGGCAGCGCGGCCACGCTCGAGGAGGCCGTGCGCAAGATGGCGGCAGCCCAACTCGACCGCAGCTTGACGGATGACCAGGTAACCGCGCTCGTCGCCTTCCTGCAGACGCTGACCGGAAACTACCGTGGCATGCCCGTCAAGGGAACGCCGCAATGACGCCGCTTCGCGCCCTTGCGATCGTATTCGCGCTTGTCCTGCTGCTGACCTGGCTATCGCTGCGCGCAATCAATCCGGAGGCCGAGCAGTTCGATCGCGCGCTCGCCGAGCTCGATCGTTTCGCGATGCTGGACAGTTCGCTCTACCGCGACGTCTTCACCGCGCGCTCCGGCACGTTGCGCAACTACGATCCGCTGGTCCGTGAGATCAATGCCCTGCACAAATCGCTCGATCGCCTGCGACAGTCGGCGGCGATCGACACCGATACGAGCGACGCGGTGGGGCGCCTGGAGGCATCGCTCGCGCGGCAGGAGGAACTCGTCGAACGATTCAAGAGCGACAATGCACTGCTGCACAATTCACTGACGTTCTTCGAGCGCTTCAGCCTCCACGCGACGTCGGCCGATCTCGGACCTTCGATCAGCGCCGCCGCGGCGGCGATGCTGCAGCTCACCCTCGACACGTCGGATACGGCGGTGCGCGAGGTCAAGGATCGACTGGACAGCCTCGCCGATCAGGCCCGCCCGTTCGACGGCGATGTCATCGGACCACTGCTGGCGCATGGACGGCTGCTCCAGGGCCTGTTGCCCGCGGTCGATGGCGTGCTGAAGGAGATGCGGGCGATCCAGCCGAGGCCCGAGCAGGACCATCTGCGCAACCTGCTCCTGATACGGCAAAACGAGTCGAGAATGACGGCACGGGAGTTCCGTTGGCTGCTCTACGTGACGTCGCTGGTCCTTGTTGCGTTCCTGGTCCACCTCGGCCTCCGTGTGCGTTCGCATGCCAAGACGCTTGAGCGCCGCGCTGCGTTCGAGCATGTGATCGCGGGCATTTCGATGCGCTTCATCGACGTGCTGCCGGAGAACCTGGATGGCGAGATCGAGCGGGCGCTCGCCGACTTGATGCTGTGCACCGGCTGCGATCGTACCTATGTCGTGTGGGCGGGGGCGACGCCCCGGCTGTACGGCTGGTCCAGGGCGGGCAGGGACTTTCCACCCGGCTGGCCGGAAGCCGCGCCCGCAGTTGCGGCTCGATTCGCACCCACCGTGGACGGGGTGATCCACGTCCCCAACGTCAATTCATTACCGGTCGGGGCGGACCGAAGAGCGTTGGCGGACGTTGGCCTCGGTGCATGGGCTTGCGTGACGGGCGTCGACCAGGAGGGCACCAGCGTTGCGCTGGGTTTCGACACGGTCGGCCGCGCGTGCCGGGTCACTGAGTCCATCGAACTCAGTCTTTTGCGCATGGCGCTCGATATCATCATGTACGCCGTCGGGCGGCACGCGATGGAGCGGGAACGATGGCGCCTTGAGGAGCGCCTGCAGCAGGCGCGCCGCATGGAGCGGATTGGTACGTTCACCAGCGGGATCGCCCATAACTTCAACAATATCCTCGGAGGGATCCTGGGCCATTCCGAAGTCATCGAGGAACAGCTCGGCCAGAACAACCGCTTCGCGCAAAATCTCCGTGCGATCCGCCGCGGCGCAGAGCGGGCACGCGACCTCGTCGAGCAGATCCTCCTGTTCGGACGGCACCGCGACGCGCGCCGCCGGCCGCTCAGTGCGCATAGCCTCGTGACGGAGGCCGTCTCGCTGCTGAATGTCTCGCTGCCGACCAACGTTGATCTCGCGATCCGCGAGCCGCTGGCAACCGCCATCGTCTCGGGCGAGCCTGCGCAGCTGCAACAGGTGATCCTCAATCTCTGCAACAATGCCGCGCAGGCGATCGGCGATCATGGCCGTGTCGAGATAGCGATGGATATCCGCGAAATCGCCGAGGCCCGTTCGCTCAGTCACGACACGCTGCAGCCTGGCCGCTATGTCTGTATCGTGGTCACGGATACCGGCCGCGGCATGGACGATGCGACACTGGCGCGGATATTCGAGCCGTTTTTCACCACCCGTTCCTCCGGAAACGGCTTGGGACTGGCGACGGTGCGCGAAATCGTACATGAGCATAGCGGGGCGATGAACGTGCAGAGCGTGCCCGGCAAGGGCAGTCGCTTCGAGGTCTGGCTGCCTTGCGTGGCGATGGCCGCGCCGATCTCGGACGTCAGACCGGCGACGCTGCCGGTTGGAAGGGGCGAGACCGTGCTGATGGTCACCAGCGATCAGGCGCGATTGCTGCGAGACGAGGAAACGCTGGCGGCGATCGGCTATGAGCCGGTGGGATTCGCCACGACCGCCGCGGCGTGCGCCGCATGCAGCACCAAGCCCGACCGGTTCGACGCGGCAATCGTCGGCTATTTCGGATCGGCGACGGCGTCGGTGGCGGCAGCGGCGGCGCTGCACGCGGCCGCGCCACATCTTCCGATCGTGTTGGCGGCGAGATCGACCGAAGAAATCGGAGCCGACACTCTGGTGGCCGCCGGCATCAGCGACGTCGTGCATTGGCCGCTTGTCACATCGGAAGTCGCGGCTGCGCTCAGCAACTGCTCGGCGCGCAGGGAGCCGGAAACAAAGCCGCAGGTCCGCTCATTGCGTGCGTCGCATGTCGAGCCCGTGGACTCCGGTGGTCCATCGCTGTCGTCACGGCTACGGCGTCCGATCGGCCCGCGGCGGCAGCCCTTTGCCAAGTCTTAGAGCGTCGGTTCTGATTGAATCAGAACCGAAAGTGCTCTAGGCGACCATATCGCGGACCAGCGGCACCACCTTGCGACCATAGAGCTCGATGCTGCGCATCAGTCTTTCGTGCGGCAATGGGCCCGCCGAGTATTTGAGCTGGAAGCGCGCGACGCCGAGCGCCTTGACGGTAGCGGCGATCTTGCGCGCGACCGTCTCAGGCGAACCGACATAGAGCGATCCATGCTCGGCCTCGCGTATGAACTCGTCGCGGCCCATCGGCGGCCAGCCGCGCTCCCTGCCGATGCGGTCGCGCATGGCCTTGTAGTCGGCGAACAGCTCCTCGCGCGCCTGCTCATCGCTGTCGGCGACATAACCCGGCGAATGCACCCCGATCGGCTTGACCGGGCGGGCGAGTTGTTTGAAGGCGCGGTGGTAGAGTTCGACATAGGGCGCGAACCGTTTTGGATCGCCGCCGATGATCGCGAGCATCAACGGCAGATCATAGCGCGCGGCGCGCACCACGGACTCCGGGCTGCCGCCGACGCCGATCCAGGTTTTCAGCCGGCCGTGCTCGATCGGTGGAAACACGAGCTGGTTGTTCAGCGGAGCGCGCAGCTTGCCCTGCCAGGTCACCGGCTCCTGCTTCAATAGTTCGACGAACAGGTCGAGCTTCTCCTCGAACAGCGCCTCGTACTGGTTGAGGTCGAAGCCGAACAGCGGAAAGGACTCGGTGAACGAGCCACGGCCGAGGATCACCTCGGCGCGGCCGTTCGATGCCGCGTCGACGGTCGCAAAACGCTGAAAGACGCGGATCGGATCGTCCGAGCTCAACACCGTCACGGCGGAGCCGAGCCGGATCCGCTTGGTGCGCGCCGCGATTGCCGCCAGCACCACTTCGGGCGCGGAGATCGCGAAGTCGGCGCGGTGGTGCTCGCCGAGGCCGATGAAATCGATCCCGAGTTCATCGGCAAGCACCGCCTCGTCAATGACGTTGCGGATCACCTGCGCATGCGGCAGCGGCGCGCCGGCGGCGTCACGGGTGACGTCGCCAAAGGTATCAAGCCCAAATTCCAGCGATGTGGTCATTGTCATATTCCGTTTTGGCGCGGCTTAGCGAGCGCGTCGCGAGCTTCCAATCTTCAGAGGAGGGGGAGGAGGGCCCGCCCCGGACGGGCAGGCGTCAGTTGGTTTCACACCGAAATAGTGACGGGTCGGTGACCGGCAAAGGCCATGCGGCGAAACGCTTGGTTTCCGCTCTTGCCCTCCTGGCAGGGACCGATGACGTTGCGGTTCGGTCTGCCGACGAGATCGTTCTGCTCGTCTCCGGTCCTGCGCATAGAAGAGCGGCGGCGTCACGGCCGCAAATTTGGATAGCCATTTCATTGACCAAGGCGGGTTTCCGCCGGATATTCGATACAGCAGGTTGTGCTGCTCGGGGTTGCCGTATGAGAGCAAGAGACAGGAAAGTGGTGGGCGATATGCGCAAGCGCATGACCCGTCGCTGTGTCTCGGCGGCGACCGGAGCCTGTTGCTGATTCCCGCCTAGTTACCGACCTCAACCATGAATCAGACGGGAGCGCCGTATCAGCGGCGAATGAGCACGCATGTCCAAAGCCTATGTCATCGAAGTTTTCAACCAGACCGCCGGCATCGTCGTGGGCGACGAGCACGGCTTTCGGTTCTTCTCCTCCGAACGCGCCTTCGACAGCCTCGAGGGCGGTCATTTCGGTTCGGCGCGCGCCGCAGAGCGCGCGGCACGGGCGCTGATCGAGCGGCGGCGGCACTCCGACAATCGAACGGCACTCACGGCGGCATTCTGATCGAACAGGAAAGGACGGATCATGACCACAAGACGAACCATTCTCGGCGGCGCACTGATCCTCGCGGCGCTCGCGATCGCGCCTGTTCATGCAGAGGACAGGCCGAAGGAAATCCGCATCGGCACGCAGAAGGGCGGCTTCTTCCCGGCGGTGCGGCAGCGCCACACCGTGGAGGATGCCTTCAAGCCGCTTGGCATCGAGGTCAAGTGGGTCGACTTCCAGTTCGGGCCGCCACTCCTGGAAGCGATCAATGTCGGCAGCGTCGACTTCGGCTTTGTCGGCGATTCTCCGCCGATCTTCGCGCAGGCCGGCGGCGCCAAGATCCGCTACGTGGCCGCGGTGAAGTCGGACGGTCGCACACAGGCGATCATCGTGCCGCAGGATTCGCCGATCAAGACGCTTGTCGATCTCAAGGGCAAGCGCGTCGCTTTCGGCAAGGGATCGAGCGCGCACAATCTCCTGGTCGCAGCGCTCGAGAAGGCCGGGCTGTCGTGGAGCGACATCACGCCGGCGCCGCTCGCGCCTGCGGATGCGACGGCCGCGTTCGTGAAGGGATCGGTCGACGCCTGGTCGATCTGGGACCCTTATCTTGCGCTCGCCGAACTGAAAGAGAAGGCGCGCGTGATCGCATTCGACAAGGACGTCCACAAGCCGAACGCGTTCTACATCGCGGGCTCCGATTTCGTGGAGAAATATCCGTCGGTCGTCGCGCGGCTCAACACGGTGTTCGCATCCGAAGGTAAGTGGGCGGACACGCATCACGAGGAGGTTGCGAAGGCCCAGGCCGAGGCCACGGGCGTCGATATCGAGGCCATCAGGCGCTTCGTCGACAGGTCGAACTACCAGGTCGTTCCCGTCGACGATGAGATCGTGAGGAGCCAGCAGGCGGTCGCGGACCGGTTCGTGCGGCTTGGCCTCATTCCGAAGCCGGTCAGGATTTCCGACATCGTCTGGAAATGGACGCCGGGTTCATAACATGTCTGGCGAGCCGCTGCTGCCGGTCGACAAGCAACTGATCGGCTGGAGCCTCTGCATCGGCGTGGTGGCACTGGTGATCCTGGTCGCGATCAGCCACTTCGTGCCGATCGCGGCGTAGCCGCGAGGTCACCTCTCCCGCTCGCGGGAGAGGTCGGGGCGCATAGCGCGCCGGGTGAGGGCTCTCTCCACACGGGGAGCCTCGATCGCGGAAGCACCCTCACCCCAACCCTCTCCCGCAAGCGGGAGAGGGAGCGCAGCGTCCAGCGTGGATCGATTTGCTTTCAGTGTGCGCCGCCCGCCGTCGCGCCGCCCTTCGGCTTGCCAGTCAAGAGGATCGCGATGCCGGCGAGCACGAGCACGAAGCCGAGCACGGCGAAGGCATCGCTATATCCCATCACCAGCGCCTGGCGCTTGACGGCGTTGCCGAGCGCGATGATCGCCTGATGTCGCGCGGCTGCCGGATCGGACATGCCGTGGGCCATGAAGTAGTTCGTCATCTCGGCAATGCGCTGGCGCACTTCGTCGCGTGCGAGGTCGACCGATTGGCCGATGATGTTGGAGTGGAATTGCTCGCGCTTGGTGGCGATGGTCGCGAGCAGCGCGGTGCCGATCGCGCCGCCGAGATTGCGCATCATGTTGGAGATGCCCGAGGCTGCCGCCGCGTCCTGCGGCGCGACGCTGCCGAGGCTCACGGCGCTCAGCGGCGCCAGCATCAAGGCCTGGCCGATGGCGCGCACGATGTTGGGAACGAAGAGCTGGTCGCCGGCATAGTCGAGCGACATCTGCGTGTTCATGAAGCAGCTCGCCGCAAACAGCGCCATCCCCACGGCAGCAATGTAGCGGGCGTCGAAGCGCTGCATCAGCTTCGGCACCAGCGGGATCAGGATGAGCTGGGGCAGGCCGGTCCACGCCAGCACCTCGCCGATCTGCTCGGCGTTGTAGAGTTGCACCTGGCCGAGATAGGCCGGCAGCAGATAGACCGAGCCGAACAACGCAAAGCCGACGAACACCGCGGAGATCGTGCCGAAGCCGAAGCTGCGCTGCGCGAGCAGCCGCAGCCGGATCAGCGGCTTCTCCACCACGAGTTCGATGATCACGAACAGCGACAGGCTGACCGCGGCGACAATTGCGAGTTTCACGATGAAGGGCGAGCCGAACCAGTCGTCCTTGTTGCCTTCCTCGAGGACGGTCTGCAGCGCGGAGAGGCCGATTGCCATGGTCGCGATCCCGAACCAGTCGCCCTCGCGCAGCAGGCCAAGTTGCATCGGCTGCCGCTCCAGCGTGAAATAGAGCATGGTCACCATGATCGCGGTCGGCACCACGTTGACGAAGAAGATGGTCTGCCAGCCGTAGTTCTCGGTCAGATAGCCGCCGATGGTCGGTCCGATCGCCGGCGCGAAGGTCACGGCGATCGAGAACATCGCGAGCCCGATCGGCTGTTGCGCCTTCGGCAGCTTGGTGAACACCAGCGTGAACGCCATAGGGATCAGGACGCCGCCGAAAAATCCCTGCAACGCGCGCATCGTGATCATCGACGGCAGGTCATGGGTGAAGGCGCAGGCGACGGAGAAGATGGCAAATAGCGTTGCGTGGCCGATCATGATGTTGCGGAACGAGAACATCCGGCTGAGGTAGTCGGTGAGCGGGATCACCACGATCTCGCCGATCAGGTACGACGTCGAGATCCAGGAGCCGTTGTCGACCCCGGTGCCGATGCCGCCCTCGATGTTGAGCAGCGAGGCGTTGGTGATCTGGATGTTGAGGATCGCCATGAAGGCGCCGATCATGGCGGCGAGCACGGCGACCCACACCGTGGCGCTGGCCCGGTCCGGATTGATGGCCGCTCGCGGCAGGGGGCCTGTGGCCGATAATGTGAGGTCCGACATGGCATCACCTCTGGGTAATCGAGGTAGCGGGCTTCTGCGTCGCGACCGGCTGCGGCAGGGCGTCGCCGTGCGACTGCGTGTCGATCGTCGGGATCACCGACATGCCCGGGCGCAGTTCGACGGGCGTCTGGTCGAGCATGATCTTCACGGGGATGCGCTGCACCACCTTGGTGAAGTTTCCGGTGGCGTTGTCGGGCGGCAGCAGTGCGAACTCCTGGCCGCTGGCCGGCGCAAGTGAATCGACGTGGCCGTGCACGACCTGGCCCGGGAACATGTCGACGGAGATGTCCGCCTTCTGTCCCTTGCGGACGTCGGTGAGCTGGGTCTCCTTGAAGTTCGCCACCACATAGGCGCCGGTCGCCGGCACCAGCGACATCAATTGCGTGCCGGCCTGCACATACTGGCCGACGCGCAGCGTGCGGTTGCCGACCACGCCGTCGATCGGCGCCGTGATCGTGGTGTAGCCGAGGTTCAGCTCGGCCTGCTGTTCGATCGCCTCGGCGCGCGCGGTCGCCGCGATCGCTTGCGTGATCTCCGCCTTCAGCAGTTCGACCTGCCTTCGTGCGGACGCGAGATTGGCGATGTCGCGCTGGACCGCGGCTTGCGCGCTGGCGTTGCGCGATTGCGCCTGTTGCGCGTTCTGCACGCTACCATAGCCTGTCGTGGCGAGGTCGGTGTAGCGCTTGTTCTCCTGCGCGGCGAAGGTCTGAGTCGCGGTGTCGACGTCGAGCGTCGCCTGCGCAGCCTCGATCACCGCCTGCTGAACGTCGAGCTGTGCACGCTTGCTTGTGACCGCGGCGCGGGCTGCCTCGACATCGGCCTTGGCCTGGTTCAGCGCCACCTTGAAATCGCGATCGTCGATCCGCGCCAGCACCTGGCCGGCCTTCACGCGCTCGTTGTCGCCGACCAGCACTGCGCTGAGATAGCCCGAGACCTTCGGCGCGATCGTGGTGTTGTCGGCTTTGACATAGGCGTCGTCTGTGGAGACGAGGAAGCGACCCACCGTCCAGTAGTCCCAGCCATACCAGGCGGCGCCCGACAGCGCGGCGATGGCAAGGCCGGCGAAAGCGATCCGCCGCAGCTTGCCCTTGATCGACGCCGTCGCCGAGGCGGGGACGACCGGCTCCGGCGCCGGCGCGAGCCGCTGGACTTCGGCGGCCGACAGCGGGCGTTCGATCTCCAAGGACGCGGGATGCTGGCTCATGTCGATCCTCCTGACTTTCTATCCCCTTGCCAGGACTGGATAATTTCCATCGACTGGCAGGGCCTAATTAGGAAACTTGATATTTTCCAAAATAGGCGCCATATTGGGTCTGTCAATGGAATGACAGGCGTCATATTAAAGCATGGCTCGGATGGCATGACCGTCACGACAAAGCAGGGCAGCGCGGATAAAGGCGGCATGGCCCTCGAGCGCCGCAGCCGGGGCAGGCCGCCGCTGCGTTCCGACGATGAGACGCGCGCGATGATCTACGAGGCGGCGCGGCGCGAATTTGCCGCCAGCGGCTTCGCGGCGACCAGCATGGATGACGTGGCGCGCCGCGCCGGCGTCTCGACCAAGACGCTCTACCGGCTCGTTCCCGGCAAGCAGGCCCTCTTCGAGGGAATGGTCGCGGACCGGATGGACCGGTTCATTTCGGGCGTGCGGCTCCGCGCCTGCGACGGCAGCAACATCAAAGCTGCGCTACGTGAAGCTTGCCTTGCCTGCGCCGAACTGATCCTCGATGGCGAGGTGATTGCGCTGCAGCGTCTGATCCTCGCCGACAGCGACAAATTCCCTGATATCGCGGAGACCTTCTACAAGAGTGCGATGCGGCGAACGGTGACCACGCTGGCAAATTGGTTGCGGACGCAACACGATCGCGGCCTGATCACGCTTCGGGACATCGATCCGGAGGCGGCGGCCGGCATGCTGCTCGGCATGATCGTCTTCGCACCGCAGCGCGCCGTATTGTTCGGTCGTGAGGCGCCGCCCGATCGTGCCGAACTCGAGCGCCGCGCTGAGGCCTGTGCGACGCTGTTTCTCGAAGGGTGTGCCGTGACCAGAGCATGATGCAGAAAAGTGGGTATCGGTTTTCCGAAAAGATCATGCTCAAACAAAAAGATAGAGCATGATCCGGAAAAGTGGATTCCGGTTTTCCCTCTTAACAAACGCGAAGTACTTGCGCGGAGATCATGCTCAAACAAAAAGCCGGAGGGCGATGATACTTGGAGGAAAATCATCCCGGCTCTCAGCTATTCCTGTGGAGAGCTGTTCCAATCGGGTCCATGCGTGGAACTTCGTTGCGGGTTCCCGGTTTGTCAAAGTTGGGGGCGGGCGTCGCGTCACGGCACGGACATGGCTCGCACAAATTTGGTTTGGACTTCGGTCCTGACAATTCTCCTCGTCGTCCCTGCGGGAACCCTGATGGCCCGCGATGATGGACGTTATTCAAACTCTCCACTCAAACCTTGGTTCGATAGCCTCAAGAGCAGGCTCGGGCCTTGCTGCTCAGATGCCGACGGTGTCGCGGTGGCCGATCCGGATTGGGAATCGAAGGATGGGCACTACCGGGTTCGCCTGGAGGGACAATGGATTATGGTTCCGGATGAGGCCGTGATCACCGAGCCGAACCGTGCCGGCCGGACCATGGTGTGGCCGATGAAGGGCACGACGGGAATCACGATCCGCTGCTTCCTCCCGGGCAGCATGACGTAGAGCTTGGAGCTGGCGGCAAACGTCTAGAACGACTCCGCCCAGGGGCGCAGGTCGAGTTCGAGCGTCCAGGCGCTGCGGTGCTGATGGTGGAGCACCCAATAGGCCTCGGCGATCGCGGCGATGTTGAGAAGGCCGTCCGCCCCGCGCTCTTCCTTCAATTGTGGGCGAAAACTCAGGAGCCGATCGCCCTCGATGCCGCCATCGATCACGACATGGCCGACATGGATGCCCTGGGGGCCGAATTCCCGGGCGATGCTCTGCGCCATCGCGCGCAATGCGGCCTTGGCGGCGGCGAAGGGCGCAAAATGGGCCTTGCCGCGCAGCGAGCCACTCGCTCCCGTGAACACCAGCGTGCCGCCGCCACGCGAAAGCAGCGCGGGGATCACCGCCTGCGCCAGGTGAAAGCCGCCGAGCGCATGCTCGCGCCAATGTGACTCGAACTGCTCCTCGCTCACCTTCAGGAAGGGCGCCCACCGGTTCGAGCCGGCATTGTGCACCGCCATCGCAAGCGGCGCGAGCTTTTGCGCCGCCTCGACGAAGCGCGCGACATCGGCGGGCTTGGAGACGTCACCAACGACATGCGCGACCTTGGCGCCGGCGGCCGCAAGCTCCGCCGCGGTCGCCGTGAGCTTCTCGGCATTGCGGCCTGCGATTGCGACCGGGTATCCGCCCGCGGCGAACCGGCGCGCGATCGCCGCGCCCACCCCCTGGGACGCGCCGACGCCCGCAATCAGCACGCTGCCTTGCGGAGCCGTCGGTTCGAGAACGGATGGGCTGGCCATGCTGGATTTCCCCGCTTTGAATGACAGGTATAATATGAGCAAACGGTGATATAGGCGGGCGTCTCGTCAATACGAAGCCCCGCCGATCACCTTTTTGGGAAGCTCTAAAGCATGATCCGGAAAAGTGGATACCGGTTTTCCCTCGCGACAAACGCGAAGCGTTTGCGCGGAGATCATGCTCAAATAAAAAGATAGAGCGGGATGATGTCCCGCCAGTATCCCGTTTACGCTGCGATCTTGCGGTAGGCAGCCGTGGCGCGCCGGAGCAGCCGCCCTTTTTCCTTCTTGTCCAGCACCTCGAGCGGTTTCCGCTGCCGGCCAGCAGGGCTCGGCCTGACCCGTTGTTGCAACTCGGCCACGAGCGCCGTCGCAGCCTCGGCGTCGTGGAGCTCGCCGAGGATCTGCTGCGCCTTGCGGAGCTGCTTCACGATCGCGCGCCATGGCGCAAAATCACCCTTCGGCAGCACATCTTCGGAGAACTCGATAGCATAGCGCAGCCGTTTGCTGGCCAGGCGGACGCGGTGCTGTTTGCGCCCGGCCATTCCCTGCAGGCCACGGCTCTTCTTGACGAGCTTTTCATGCCAGCCGGCGAGCCGGCTCGCGTGGTATTCGGAGGCCGGCGAGGCGCGGAGCCGCACCAGGCGGCGGTCGCTCATATCAGACCATGGGCCATGGTTGACCCAAGCGACGATATCCTTGAACCACCGCCGATAGCGATCTGACATCAGCGCCCGCCTCAACTGGCGCTGGCTCTCGGCCCGCGCTGTCCTGAACAGCCGTTCGCGCGGAGCATTCTCGATTGCGACGTCGAGGTCGCGCGTGGCGCCAAGATATCCGTTAAGCCATTTCAGCTCGGACTTCAGGCGCGTCCATTCGGCATCCTCCACCATGGGCTCGAAGAACGCGATCGCCGCGCGCAAGCGGGTCAGCGCCACGCGCGTCTGATGTACCGCAACGATGTCGCCGTTACGGGCGCCGCGATGGTGAGCCTTGACGTCTTCGAGGCAGGCAGATGCCACGAGACGAAACACGGTCGCGCAGGGCATTTCCCCGCTCAGCTGTGCCTGGGTTCGCTTGGGGCGGAATATACGCCCCTTCGCGGACCTTTTCGATCGCTTCATAAGTGGCTCACGTCCCGGATGGAATCCGCGAATCCTTGTCCAACGGTTCCCGCCTCAGGCGGTTTTTGAACGCAAGCTGTTAAATAGGCATTGCGCCAGATCAAGCAGCAATGCGTCGCACCAGCGAAGCCGTTGGTGCGGCGCGTTAGCCGGCCGCGGATCCATTCACACCAGCGCGAGACGACAGGGGCATGACGACTTGAATAAGGCCGTCATGCCTGGTGGCATGGCAGCGTGCCGCGCTTCCTCTCCTGCATGCAGGGAAGGGCCGGGGTTGGGGTGTCTCCACGGGCGAGACGCAGCGACCTTCCCGCAACCGGGAGAGGTCAAGCCAACAGGCGGCTGATGCTTATTTCTCGATCCAGGCGTCGCGAAAGCCGTCATTGACGCCGATCGCTGTCGTGATGAGGTTTTTCACCTTGCAGCGCATGATGGTCGGAAACTGCAATTCCAGCATCCAGGCGACCGGCACGTCCTCGACCAGGATCTTCTGCGCCTTCTCGTAGATTTCCTTGCGCTTGGAGTCGGGCGTTGCGACCGCGCCTTCGGCGAACAGCTTGTCGATCTCGGGGTTCGAATATCCCTCGACATTGTTGAACATCTGGCCCTTGGCGATCGCGCTGGAGACGTAGTTGCGCCCGACGCCGAGCGCTGGATCGCCGTACTGATAGAGATAGGTGAAGGCGATGTCGTAATCCCAATCGCTGATCTTCTGGTTGCCGCCGGGCACATCGGTCGCGATCGTCTCGATGTTCATGCCGACGTCCTGCAGGTTCTGCTTCACAGCTTCTCCCCAGCGTTGCCAGGTCTCGCCATAGGCGAGCGGCAGCAGGCGGACCTTTTCGCCATTGTAGCCGGCCTCCTTCAACAGCGCCTTGGCCTTGGCCGGGTTGAAGTCATATTTCGGCACGTCGTCGGTATAGAACTTGATGGCCGAGGAAGACGGGCCGGTTGCGACCTTGCCGAGCCCGTTCCAGATCACGTCCTTGGCGAAGTTGCGGTCGATCGCGTACATAATCGCCTGACGCACTTTCTTGTTCGCGGTCGGACCCTGGCGATTGTTCAGCCACAGCCAGGCCAGCGGGCTGAAGAACTCCCAGCCGGCGCCGGTCACGCAGGTGTCCTTGAGCTTCGACAGGCGCGGTACGTCGAAATTCTCCACGGAGCCGCCGGGCAGCACGTCGACCTTTCCGGTCTCGTACGCGACCGAACGCGCCGCGGCGTCGGGAATGATTTGCCAATAGATCTCATCGAGATAGGGCTTGCCCTTCTCATGGTAGTTCGGGTTCTTGATGAGGTGGATGAAGGAGCCCTTCTTCCACTCCTTGAACATGAAGGGACCAGTGCCAACAGGCGCATTGTTATAGGGATTGGTCTTGAAGTCGGTGCCCGCATAGAGATGCTTCGGGATCATCGGCATCGAGCCGACCTCGAAAATGCCGAGGAACGGACCGAATGGCTCCTTGAGCGTGAACACCACGGTGAGGTCGTCGGGCGCCTCGACCTTCTCGACCTGCAACAGATTGTTGCGGGCGCGCGCATGGGTCTGCTTCAACATGTCGATCGAGAACAGCACGTCGGCGGACGTGAATGGCTTGCCGTCATGCCAGGTCACGCCGGGCTTGAGCTTGAAGGTGTAGACCTTGGCGTCCGGGCTGACGGTCCAGCTTTCCGCGAGGCCGGGCAGCGGCTCCAGTTTCGGGCTGTAGCGCAACAATCCTTCGAAGATATTGCCCGCCACCATCTGGGTCGGGCCGTTCTGGATCATCGCCAGCATCAGGCCGGGTGGTTCGGGCTGGATCACGGTGTTGATCACGCCTCCCATCTTTGGCGATTCCTGCGCCAGCGCGGTGCCGACGCTTGCGGTGGTAAGGAGGAAGGCAACCAGCAGCCGTTTGAACATGACCCGTCTTTCTCGCGTGGGAACAGCCGCAATTCGCTCGGGAACAGCGGCTTTCCAGGCGAGGCTCACATAACCGCGATTGTCGCGGCAAGATGAAAGTCTCGACATCGTCAGCTTAAAAAATATACAGAGACGAGCGCGCTATCCCGCGAGGTCAGACGTGAGCATGGACACACACATCATCCGCAGCGACGGTGTAACCGCGGCGATCAAGGCCGCCGGCGCCGAGCTCTGTTCGCTGAAGAACGCAGACGGGCTGGAGCTGTTGTGGCAGGCCGGGCCGGAATGGCCGCGGCATGCGCCGCTGTTGTTTCCAATTGTGGGGCGGCTGAAGAACGATGAGCTGCGCCACAAGGGAAAGACCTACCCGATGACGCAGCACGGCTTCGCGCGTGATCAGCGGTTTCAATGGATCTCGCGCGAGGCCGCGTCCTGCAAGCTGGTCCTGGTCGACAATGACGCGACCCGCGCCCGCTATCCCTTCGCCTTCCGCCTCGAGGTGACCTATGCGGCGCAAGGCGCCGATCTGGAGGTGACGTTCGAGATATCTAACCCGGGTGATGAGGCGCTACCGGCCTCGCTCGGCGGACACCCCGCGTTCGGCTGGCCGCTGCTTCCGGGCCTCCCGAAGGAAGCCTACACGCTGACCTTCTCGAATGACGAGCCGGCGCCGGTCCGGCGGCTCGACGGCGGCCTGATGCGGCCGGATCCGCAGCCATCCCCCGTCAAGGGAAGGACGCTCGCACTCTCCGAGCGGCTGTTCGACGATGACGCTGTGATCCTCGACCAGCTCGCAAGCTCCTCGGTGCGCTATGCTGCCGATCGCGGGCCGTCGATCGAAGTATCGTGGGACGGCTTTCGCGAACTCGGCATCTGGTCAAAGCCCGGCGGCGCGCCGTTCCTGTGCATCGAGCCCTGGCACGGCTTCGCCAGCCCGGCGGATTTCGACGGCGAGTTCACAGGCAAGCCCGGCCTGATGCAGATCGCGCCCGGCGCGAGCCGGTCGCTCAGCTATCGAATTCGCATCGCTAGTTGAACGCCATGCCGCCGCTCATCGCGACGGTCTGGCCGGTCATGTAGGCGTTGCCGATCAGCATCATGACGGCCTGCGCGACTTCGTCGGAGGTGCCGAAACGGCCGAGCGGAATCCGGCCGACCAGATTGGGTTGGCCCTTCATCATGTCGGTCTCGATCAGCGAGGGCGCGACCGCGTTGACGGTGATGCCTTCCTTGACGAGGCGTGCGGCATAGCCGCGCGTCAATCCCTCGACGCCGGCCTTCGATGCATTGTAGTGCGGCCCGATAGCGCCGGCGCCTCTTGCTGCGCCCGAGGAGATGTTGACGATGCGGCCCCATTTTTTCGCGCGCATCGCCGGCAGCACCGCCTGCGTGCACAGGAACACCGATTTCAGGTTCACCGCGATGGTCGAATCGAAATCGGCTTCAGTGAGATCGTCGACACCGCGCGTGATCGCGATGCCGGCATTGTTGACGAGGATGTCGATCGCGCCGAGCTTAGCCGTGGCGCGCTGCACCATCTGCGCAACCGCCGCGCCTTGCGAAACGTCTGCCGCGAGTGCGATCGCCTTTCCGCCCGCGGCCGTGATCTCCTTCGCCAGCGCATCTGCCTCGCCCGCGCGCTCGCGATAATTGATCGCCACGGCCGCGCCCTGGTCGGCCAGCGCGCGCACGATCGCCGCGCCGATGCCGCGCGAACCTCCGGTCACGATCGCCACATGGCCGCGCAATGTCGCTGTCGTCATCATTCTCTCCGTTCAGAGGGCTGCGAGACCATGTTACACAATAAAAGGCCGGCCGCGACTGACGCGGCCGGCCTTTATTACGTTCAACCTCGATCGGCTCAGTGGCCGGCCGGTGCCGACCAGCCACCGGTGAAGTAGCTCTGCGGGTAGCCGTACATCTCCGGCGACGGAGCGGGCCAGGACGCATAGGAATTGAAGGGCTGCGGCTGCTGGCGCACCACGACGCGGTCCGCTACGCGGCTCGACTTGACGTGGTGATGCCGCTGCGCTGCGGCAGCGAACTGTACGGACGATGCAATAATTAAAGCTGACCCAAGGATGGTGAGGAACGTCTTCATGTGGTTCTCCCGGCTTTATCGCGCTTTGTCGGCGAGGCCTGTGCGGCTCAGCGCAAATGGGAGATAGCGATGTGCGCAGACGGTTATAACGGTTGTGCCCATCACGAAGCGGCGAGCAAATTTCTTGGTCACGGCTAAATATTCAGCAGGTATTACAGGCGGTTCGCGCTATCATGGGATTGCCGGTGCCGGGTCCGGTTCAATAAGGCAAACGATTCCCAGCGAGTGAGGCCGATGAAGAAGTTTTTACCAGTTCTGTTGTTGGTCGCCGCGCCGGTCTCGCTGGCCCTGGCCCAGACTCAACTGGTGCCCAAGGACGTCAAGGGTGCGACAAAAGGCGCGGTCGCGCGAGCGGACGATTGCGCACCGATCGGCCGCACCGCGAAGGGCGAACTGGTCTACTCCATGAAATGCGAGAATGTGCCGGCGCCGCCTCCACCTCCGCCGCAAGCCGAGGTCAAGGAGGCGCCGCCGCCCGAGCCCGAGGTGCAGCGCAGCGGCCTGTTCGGCTGGTCGTATGATCGCAGGAAAGGCGACTAAGCGCCCCCTGGAACGGTCCTTGCTTCCGATGCCGCGCGCTGCAATGCGGTAGCGAGGGGTTGTTCCCAAGCCACGCAAGAGCAGAGAGCCAAGAGAAGAGATCGATGAGCAAACTGATTGTCCATGCCGGTGACTTCAAATTCGACGCGCGCTTTGAGGAGGCGCTCGCGCCGAAGACGGTTGCGGCGTTTCGCAAGGCGATGCCGTTCGAGAGCCAGGCGATCCATGTCCGCTGGAGCGGCGAGGGGGTCTGGATGCCGCTCGGCGACCTCGACTTCGGTGTCTCCTACGAGAACCACACCAGTTATCCGGCGCCCGGCCAGATCATCCTCTATCCCGGTGGCATCAGCGAGACCGAGATCCTGCTCGCCTATGGCGGCGTGCATTTCGCGAGCAAGATGGGTCAGCTCGCCGGCAACCATTTCATCACGCTGACGTCGGGGCTCGAGAACCTCGTCACCTTCGGCAAGACCGTGCTCTGGAAGGGCGCGCAGAAGATTCGTTTCGAGGAAGTGTAGTCGTGACTGACGCAACATATCCGCGTGATCTCCGCGGCTATGGCCGCAATCCGCCCGATCCGAAATGGCCCGGCAATGCCCGCATCGCCGTGCAGTTCGTGGTGAATTTCGAGGAGGGCGGCGAGAACAACATCCTGCATGGTGACAGCGCTTCCGAGGCGTTCCTGTCGGATGTGCTCGGCGCGCAGCCCTGGGTCGGCCAGCGCCACGCCAATATCGAATCGATGTTCGAATACGGGTCGCGCGCCGGCTTCTGGCGGCTGTGGCGCTTGTTCGGCGAGCGCAAATTGCCGACAACCGTGTTCGGCATCGCGATGGCGCTGAAGCGCAACCCCGAGATCGTTGCCGCGATGCAAGAATCAGGTTGGGACATCGCGAGCCACAGTCTGCGATGGGTCGAGCACAAGGACATGTCGGAGAGCGAGGAGCGCGCCGAGATCGCGGAAGCGATCCGCGTGCACACCGAGGCGACCGGCGCGCGGCCGCTCGGCTGGTACACCGGACGATCCTCGATCAATACGCTTCGGCTTTTGATGGAGGCGGGCGGCCTGTCTTATCTCTGCGATGCTTATGCCGACGATCTCCCGTACTGGATCAAGGCGCAGGGCATGGAGCCGCATCTGGTCATTCCCTACACGCTCGATGCCAACGACATGCGCTTCGTCAACCCGCAGGGATTTGGCGGCGGAGATCAGTTCTTCACCTATCTGAAGGACAGCTTCGATGTGCTCTACGCCGAGGGCGAGACGTTGCCGAAGATGATGTCGGTCGGCCTGCATTGCCGCCTCGTCGGCCGCCCCGGCCGCGCCGCGGCGTTGATGCGCTTCCTCGACTATATCGGAAAGCACGACCGCGTCTGGGTGCCGACGCGGCTGCAGATCGCCGAGCATTGGCACATCAATCACAAGCAGCTCGCCGAACAGGCGTTCAGCATCGGATAGGCCGATGTCGCTCACCCTTGCCGATCTCAACAACAAGACCCGCGACGAATTCGTCGCAGCGCTTGCAAACAACTTCGAGCACTCGCCATGGCTCGCCGAGCACGTGGCGTTGCTGCGGCCGTTCGCCGGCATCAATGCGTTGTTCGCGGCGATGAAGGCCGCGGTCGAGCGCGCGCCGGCTGAACTGCGGCTCGCCTTGATCAAGGCGCATCCTGATCTTGCCGACAAGACCCAGCGCGCCGCGGGCCTCACCGCGGAATCCGATGCCGAGCAGAACAGCGCCGGCCTCGACCGATTGTCGGATGCCGAATACGACGAGTTCGAGCGCGTCAACAACGCCTATCGCTCGAAATTCGGCTTCCCCTATGTCGTCTGCGTGCGCCGCCACACCAGGGATTCGATCCTGCGCGATTTCGAGCGGCGGCTGCCGAACGATGTGCCGGCCGAGATGCTGCGATCGGTCGAGGAAATCTGCCGCATCGCCGCGCTGCGGCTCGATCAGCTCGTGACGGCCGAGGATCGCCTTCCGGTGCACGGCCGCCTGTCGACGCATGTGCTGGACACCCATAGCGGCACGCCGGCCGCCGGCATCGCGATCGAATTGATCGAGTTGTCCGATCTCGGCTTAAACCGCGTGGTGACGCGCGCGGTGACCAACGCCGACGGCCGCACCGATCAGCCGCTGATCGGCGGCCGCCCGGTGCCATCAGGAAAGTATGAGCTCGTGTTCAGCGTCGGCGACTATTTTGCGAGCCGGCAAGTGCCGCTCTCCGATCCACCTTTCCTCGACCGTATCCCCCTGCGCTTTGCCGTGAGCGAACCCGAGGGCCATCTCCACGTGCCGCTCCTGGTGACGCCCTGGAGCTACGCCACATATCGCGGAAGCTAAGTTGTAGGGTAGGCAAAGCGAAGCGTGCCCATCATTGCTGGCGGAGAACGGACGGTGGGCACGCTTCGCTTTGCTCACCCTACCAATTATGCCGCTGATCAAAGCCGCGGCAAGAATGGCCAAGATTGTGGCAGCGGAGGCAGCTCACACCAACTCACTTTGCCGTGCCCGAAGCTTGCCCGGTGGCACAAACGTTGCTCATTATTGATGGGTCGGACGCAATGTCCGATCTGGATTTACCGGCTGAACGGGAGGCTTTCACGTGCCGCTGATCAAGAACCGCTACGGCAAGGGCCGCGTCCGCGTGATGCGCATTCATCGCGATGGCGACAGGCACGAGGTCAGCCAGCTCAACATCAAGGTGATGCTCGAAGGCGATTTCGCCCGCACCTATACCCATGCGGACAATTCCAACACGGTGTCGACCGACACCATCAAGAACGTCGTCAACGTCGTCGCTCGCGAGAACACCGGACTCTCGGCGGAAGAGTTCTGCCAGGTACTGGCGCAGAAATATTTCGACACCTATCCGCAGGTGTCATCCCTGTCGATCATATCGCACGAGACCAAGTGGGACAGGCTGAGCTTCGGCGGCAAGCCGCATCCGCACAGTTTCGTGTTCGACGGCAACGGCAAGCCGACCGTCGAACTCGCCGCTGTCAGGGGCGCACCGATGGCGCTCGCCTCGGGCGTCGACGGCTTTGCCTTCATGAAATCGACCCAGTCCGGCTGGGAGAATTACGTCAAGGACCGCTACACCACGCTTCCCGAGACCCACGACCGCATCTGCGCGACCAACATGGTGGCGTCCTGGAAATGGTCGGGCAAGCCCGCGAGCTATCCGGCGAAGAACGCGAAGATACTCGACACGCTCCTCGAGGTGTTCTCGACCACCTACAGCGCGAGCGTGCAGGACAGCCTCTACCGGATGGGCGAGGCGGCGCTTGCCGCGGTGCCGGAGATTTCCGAGATCAGCATGGCTTGCCCGAACATCCATTTCATCCCGATGAATCTCTCCGCCTTCGGCCTCGACAACAACAACCAGGTGTTCCTGCCGACCGACGAGCCGCACGGCCAGATCGAGTGCACGGTGGGGCGGGGGTAGCGGCTCTCGTGCGCACCGACGTATCCGCGATGGACACTGCGCTCCCTCCCCCGCAAGCGCAGGGGAATCGCATATGGATTTGCGGCGGCTATTGCATTGGAATGCAAGAAGGATTCTGAAGACGACTCCCGGATCATGGAGGGGGTCGGATGCAGAAGTTCAGGAAGGCGTTTGGGCGATTGCCGGACCCGCGCGCAACCAATGCGAAGCACGAGCTGTTGGAGGTGTTGTTCATCGCGTTGGCGGCGGTGCTGTGCGGAGCGAGCAGTTGCGCGGAGATGGAAGAGTTTGGCCGGTCGAAGGAAGAGCTGTTGCGGCTCCTGCTGCGCCTGGAGCACGGCATCCCGAGCCACGACACGTTCAGCCGGG
>NZ_AUEZ01000008.1 GCF_000426245.1 Bradyrhizobium sp. Ai1a-2
GGCTGGAGCTTTTGTTGCACCAAATCCTGGTCAGGCTCATCCTCCGATTTCAGCTCGTCCCAAGCTGAAATCAGACTTCTTCACGGGCGACTATCTGGCACAGTTCTCGGAACATAACAAGAACAGTCCTGCCCATGAGCGTCCGCCCCGCGCCGAGCGCCACCTACGCTCTCTTTCGTAATGCCATTCTCGGAGAGCAGCAGGTCGTCTGCACCTACGAGGGCCGGCCGCGCGAGCTTTGCCCGCACATCATCGGCACCAACAAGGCAGGCGAAGAAGTCGTGCTGGCCTGGCAGTTCGCCGGCGAGAGTTCAGGCAGGCTTCCACAATGGCGCTGCCTGCGGCTCGCCAATGTGCGTGATGCCCGCCTGCGCAAGGGCCCCTGGCACGAAGGCGGCTCGCACCGCACCGAGCAGACCTGCGTCAGCAACATCGACCTCGACATCAACATCCACGTCCGCAAGCGGCGGTGAGGTTCAGGCGACGGCGGCAGGCCTGACGCGCCTGGCGATCTCCGCGCCCTTCTCCCTCTCCACCACGCCGATGTCGTATTGCCCCTGGAGGTCCAGCCAGAACTGGGCACTATTGCCGAAATATCGGCCAAGCCGCACCGCCGTATCGGCCGTAATCCCACGGCGACCGTTAAGGATATCGGTAATGCGGCCGGAAGGAACGCCGATATCGAGTGCCAGACGGTTCGCGCTGAGCTTGCGGGCGGCCAATTCCCGCCTCAGCAGACGTCCCGGATGTACGATCGGAGCCATTCTGGTCATCCCTTGTGATAGTCTACGATTTCAACTTCGTACGCGTCGCCCTTGCGAAATTCGAAACAGATGCGCCAGCGATCGTTGACGGTCATCGCCCATTGTCCTTTCCGATCACCCTTCAGCTTATGCAAGCCCACGCTCTTCAGCGGGCTGAGATCGCCAAGTGCTTTCGCGACATTCAAGGCCAACAGCAGATCGATGGCAGCTTCGAAATCCAGTCCCCGAAACTGGTTGGGCCGCTCACCGTCCCAAACCTTGCGGGTTGCGGAATTCCGCCACGATTTGATCATGGCATAAACATACTACAGAAAACGGTGAACGGCAATCGTCCCAAAATCTGCAGTGCTACTCCCTCATGGTGAGGAGCCGAGAAACGGCGTCTCGAACCATGCAGGCCCCGATCTCGCCCGCGCCCATCCTTCGAGACGCCTGCTTCGCAGGCTCCTCAAGATGAGGGTGGAGCTACTGGCCTTCGCGCACGCATCGGATGTCGCCTGAACGAAAATTCTACCGCAACATCAACGTGATTTGCCTCGTCCAGTCGGCGCGCGAAAAACATTCCGCTTCATCCTGACCGCAAATCACCTTAGAAACCGCGCCGTCCCGCCTCCATTTGGAGGGGCGTATCGCGATCGTCACGGACGTTGGAAGCGGGATGCGATGGACGTGGCTGTGTCAGGCGCCAAGCGCCGGACGAATGGCGTGGCTGCGTACGGCGAAGTCGTGTGGTCCTGGCGCCCCGACGCTGGCGCTAAGCTTTTCGCGCGAACAAGTTCGCGCTTGAGGTGACGGTGGCAAGAAAGCCCGGTCACCGGGGAGAGCACGAAGTAAGCCGTAAAGCCGTCGTGCAGGGAAAGCCGGTGTGATCCCGGTTGAACCTGTGGTCCTACCCCCGTGCTTTTTGTTGCACGGGACCCACGGGTGCAATCGGCACCCGGCTTTCCCTGCGCCCTCTCTACGGTGAGGGTGGAAAGTGACGCAGAGCTCGGGCGCAAAGCGCCGCGAGAATGCGTACGCACATCCTCTCACCAAACGCCATCGTCATGCCCCGCGAAGGCAGGGCATCCAGTAACCCGCGGCTTCTAAACTTAAGCTCAGGCGCCTCTGGAATACTGGATCGTCCGGTCAAGCCGGACGATGACAGCGGAGAGTTGTTTGAAATTTGAATCGGAATCGTAGGGTGGGTAGAGCGAAGCGAAACCCACCACCTGGCCGCTTGCTACGAAGTCGATGGGTTTCGCTTCGCTCTACCCATCCTACGGCCCCGGCAGAACACTACCCCTCCTCGTCCAGCACCTCGAGCACGAGCTCCATCGTCATCAGCACCGGGTTGTCGCCGCGCACCAATTTCCCCTCGGCGATGCCCCCGAGATAGTCGACCAGCGCGATCTCGAGCTCGGCTTCGAGCTGGCCATCGGCATCGGGAGCAATCGTGCCCGCTCGGACCGCGAGCTCGGTCGCGAACGGCACCATTGTGCGGCCATCGGTGAAGCAGGCGCCAATGGTCGAGCCGACGCCGCCATGCAGGCGCGCGTGCAGGATGCCATGCTGGCGACAAAACTTCTCCAACGCGCAGGCAAAATCCTGGTTCGGGCGCAACCGCAGCGCAAAGGCGCGGCTGGTGGTCTCCGCATCCGTCGCCTCGCGCGGCACCGGACCGAACAGTTTGAAATTGGTCTCGGCATCGCCCTCGGCGACAAACATCGCGCCGTCGAGACCGAAAGCCTGCACCTCGAAGGGCTCGGCGACCACGGTCTCCTCCGGCAGCATATGCCCGCCGTTGAAGCGGCCGTCAGCCTCGGTCCACAATCCGTGGCAGTGGAAGAACGGCGCACCATCGCGCTCGCCCAGCGTCATGGTGGCGAACTTGAGCCGGATGATGCCGTCGGGACGGAAGGCCTCGCTGTAGAATGCGGCGTTGGCGCCGGTCTTCGACAGTGCCGGCATCACGTAGGCGAACGGGCCGAGCGCTCCGCCTTTCACGCTCAAGACGCCGCCTGAAAATCCTTCCGCCGCAAAGCCCCGGCGCGCGGCTTCGAGCAATGGAATGCCGGCCTGCAGCGTGAAGGAAAATGCCCGTCCGCGCGCTTCCACCCATTGAATGCGCTCGCGCGCAATGGGACCCGGTTGGGCGATGCTACGCATCGTCAGGTCTGCTTGGTGGAGATGTCGAGCAGCCCGCGCGCTTCCAGCTCATCGCGGATCAGCCGCTTGGGTATCTTGCCGTAGCCCGACTTCGGCAGCGCATCCCAGAAGAAGAAGCGCTTCGGCATCTTGTACCGCGGCACCTTTGGCGCAAGGTACGCGGCAAGCTCCGCCTCGCCGACCGCGCTGGCGCCCTCGCGCGCGACGCAGACGGCGACGCCGACCTCGCCCCAGAAAGGATCGGGCACGCCAAGCACTGCGACCTCGCCGACGGCAGGATGCGTCAGGATCTTCTCCTCGATCTCGCGCGGATAGATGTTGGAGCCGCCGGAGATGTACATGTCGGACGCGCGGCCGGTGATGTAGATGAAGCCCTCTTCGTCCATGTGGCCGAGATCGCCGGTGCGAAACCAGCCGTCGCGAAACGCCTTCGCATTGGCTTCCGGATTGTCGTAATAGCCCGCGAACACCGCGGGACCGATCACGCAGATCTCCCCGGTCTCGAACGGTTTCAGCTCGCGCCCATGATCGTCCTGGATCGAAACCTGCATGCCGACGCGCTCGAAGCCGCAGGTGCCGATCCGCGCATGCGGGCCGTCCTCGGGATCATGCAGCGCCGGCGGCAGTACGGTGATGTTGCCGGTGACCTCGCCGAGGCCGAAATACTGGACCAGCACGGCGCCGAGCTTGTTCAGCGCCAGCTTCTGGTCCTCGCGGTACATTGGCGCCCCCGCATAGATCACGTAGCGCAGCGAGGAATGATCGAACTGGTCGGCGGCGGGATGCTCGACCATCATCTTCAGGATCGTCGGCACCGTGAACAGGTTGCTGACGCGGTGCTGCTCGATCAGCCGGAATGTTTCGGCGATGTCGAACTTCTCCGAAGGCAGCAGGATGGTCGGCACGCCGCGCGCGGCCTGCATGAGCTGGTGGATGCCGGCGCCATGCGACAGCGGGGCGACCACGATCGAGGCATCCCGCTCGCTCACGCCCGGCGTCAGGTCGGCAAGATGATTGGTCACCACGAAGGCCATCTGGCCATGGGTCAGCACGGCGGCCTTGGAGCGCCCTGTGGTGCCGGAGGTGAAGAAGAACCAGCAGGGATCGTCATGCTCGACCGCGACATTATCGACCTTCGCGTCGGCGTGCGCCGCGATCGCGTCAGTGACGGTCCGCTCGCCAAAGCTCCCGTCCTCGCCGATCCGCCAGGTGAACTGCAGCGCGGGATTGGCGGCAGCCGCGGCATGCTCGGGAAAGTCGCCGTGGCAGAGAAAGCCCTTGGCGCCGGAGGCTGCGGCCAGATAGGCGACCTCGTCCGGCATCAGGCGAAAATTGGTCGGCACCCAGACCGCGCCGAGGCGGAAGGCGGCGAACATCGACCAGAACATCTCGTCGCAGTTCTTGGAGTGGACGAGTATGCGGTCGCCCTTGCCGATGCCCTGCGCCGCCAGCGCGGCGGCGAGTGCGGAGACGAGGCCATCGATCTCGCGCCAGGACCAGCTTCGGTCCTGCCAAATGAAGCCCGCGCGATCGCCATGCCGGCGCGCATTCTGGGTCACGATATGCGCCAGGTTCATCACCCGCCGCGACATTCGCAACTGCCCACCGCGCGGCACCGCCACGCTACCTGTCTCTCCGCTCATTTCCGTCCCATCGGGAGTTTCATCATGCGGGGCTTCTGGCCGCCCCTCTGCGGTTTATCGTCTCCGCACGGGGTTCGGCAAGGGCCCGGCGCCTCCGGCCGCCCAGCCACGGCTCCGCGATGCGGCCCATCACTGCGGATGGTTGGCGAGTTCCTGGTCGCTCCTGCCCCAGTCCTGCCAGAGCTGCAGCGCCCCCAGCAAGACTACCAGCGCGCCGAGGATGCCGTGCCAGACCTGCAACAGCGTGTCGCCGGAATAGCCGAACAGGAATGGCGAAGCGATCAGCCAGCAGCCGAGCACTATCGCGGCGACCTCCTCCCAGCGCTGCAGGGCGACATATTCGAGCTGCGCCAGGCCGAACACCAGCATGCCGATCACGAAGGTGTTGAGGATCATGATACTGCGGTCGGCATCGACGACGTCGCGGCCGGCCTGCATCGGAAACCACGGCGAGACCACGATCAGCACGCCAAGGAGCATGCCGAACCAGTCCTCCCAAGGTCTATGGGTGCTAAAGAAACGCTTATCCGACATGGTAGACCTCCCAGGAAAAGAGGCATACGTCAGCAGCCAGCGACATTGCAGTACCAAACGACCATCTGGCCGCTTCGGGGCGTATGTCTTGAAAAAAACGTAGACCGGCCATGAACGGCTTGCAAGGCCGGCCGGTCGCCAACTTGCGGACAACCGTAGGCGATGCGGCGATGCAAACAACGGGAATAAGATGATGGATGGAAGCACGAACAAGGCCGTAGTCAACAACCCCGCGCGCAAGCGCTACGAGCTCGCGGTCGATGGACATATTGCCGCGGCCTATTACGAGAAAGCAGATGGTGTAGTGACCTTTGAACACACCGAAGTGCCGCCGGAGCTTGGCGGCAAGGGAATCGGCTCGAAGCTGGTCCGTGGCGCGCTGGACCAGGTGCGTGCGGAGGGGCTGAAGGTGATCGCGCAATGCCCGTTCGTGAAGGGCTTCATCGAGAAGCACGCGGATTACCAGGATCTGCTGAAGGCTTGACGAACCACATCCAACATCGAAGATCAGGCATGACCAACGTCCGTAACAACACGGCCCGAAATCGCTTTGAACTCGACGTCGAAGGCGGCGTCGCCTTCGCAAACTACCGCGCGACGCCGTCGGCCATCATCATCACCCACACCGAAACGCCGCGCGCGCTGCGCGGCCGCGGCATCGCTTCCGAACTCGTCAAGGGCGCACTGGAATTGATCCGCGCCGACGGCCACAAGGTGATCGCCGGCTGCGGTTTTGTCGTCGACTATCTCAGCAAGCATCCCGAACACCGGGATCTCGTGGCGTAACGATCGGCATTCGGCTACACGATCCGGATCGACATGTCCGGCAGGCCCTCGAGCTTGCACAGCAGCACATCGCCCTTGACCACCGGGCCGACATTTTCCGGGGTGCCGGAATAGATGATGTCGCCGGCCTTCAGCTCGAAGGCATCCGACAGTTTTGCGATCTGCTCGGCGACGCTCCAGATCATGTTCCGCAGGTCCGAGTTCTGCCTGACGGTGTCGTTGACCGCGAGCGAAATCGCGCCCTTGGTGAAGTGTCCGGTCTTGGTAGCCGGATGGATCGGGCCGATCACGGCGGCATGATCAAAGCTCTTGCCGATCTCCCACGGCTTCTTTTCCGCTGCCATGCCGTTCTGCAAGTCGCGGCGCGTCATGTCGAGACCGAGCGCATAGCCATAGACGTGGTCGAGCGCCTTGTCGGCTGGAATATTGGTACCGCCGGATTTCAGCGCGGCGACCAGTTCAACCTCGTGATGATAGTTTTTCGTCAGCGATGGATAGGGATGATCGGCGACCGCCCCGATCGCAACGTTCTGGATCGCATCGGTCGGCTTCTGGAAGAAGAACGGTGGCTCGCGCGTCGGATCGGAGCCGCGCTCGATCGCATGCGCGGCATAGTTGCGGCCGATGCAATAGATGCGGCGGACCTGAAATACCTCGGTCTCGCCGACAATCGGGATCGTCGTCGCCGCCACGGGAAACATTGCCTTCGGCCCGACTTGCGCGTCGGCGGACGTGGCCTGCGCGGCCGTTCCCGCCAGCGCGAGCGCGCCGGTGGCGAGCATGGTCCTGCGATCGATCGTGGTCATGGGCGTTCTCCTTCGTTGTTATTGTCTGTTGCGGTCGACAAAAAAGGCCCGCGACGATCGCGGGCCTTGGAATGCTTGGTACCAGTGTCGCCTTAATGCTTGATTTCCGGCGGCAGCTTGCCGCCATTGGCCGCGAGCTTGGCCATCACCTGCTTGTGCAGCCAGATATTCATGCTCGCAGAATCACTGGTGTCGCCGGTGTAGCCGAGTTCCTTGGCAAGCTCCTTGCGCGCCGACAGGCTCGAATCGATGTCGAGCGCCTTCATCAGGTCGACGATCGATGTGCGCCACTCCAGCTTCTCCTTCTTCGCGGCCACGGCGTTGTCCAAAATCGGGGCGACGTCGACGGTCTGCGCGGGCGCCGCGGCAGGCGTGGCCGCGGTGGCAGATGGCGAACTGCTGGCGGGCGCGCTGCCCGGAGCAGCACCGCCAGCAGGAGCCGCAGTCGCTGCGGTTGTCGTGCTGCCGAAGATCGAGCTCATGATTTTTCCGAAAATGCTCATCGTTCACTCCCGAAGGACTTGAGATGGTATGAGGGGTCTCTTGGCGCTCTTTTTTGGCCGGCAGCACCTCGCCGGGTCGCCAAATGATTTTACCCGGACCAACCGAGGTTGCCAATGCGACATTCACCGAAGCGTGAGTGCGTCAGTCCCGGTTTGGGAGTAGCCTGACCTTTCAGTTCGCGACATGGCCGGTTGGGTGTCTTCGCGTCTGGCCTGTTTGCGATCGCTTAGGAGACGGCACGTTGTGCCCCTCGCTGGCGGGCGCAGGAATGTGGCCGCCGGAGGGAGACGACGACCATGCCCACCTATCATGACAATGTCACATCACTGACGCAGACCGGACAGGAAGTCGCGGCTGCGCCCGAGATTCGCACCATCGGTCTCGGCGATCTGCACCGCGCCCTGCAACTCGGCTGGGAGGATTTCAAGGCCGTACCAAGCCACGCCATCGTCCTGTGCGTGGTCTATCCGGTGCTTGGCCTCGTGCTTGCCCGCGTCGTGCATGGTTACTCCGTGCTGCCGTTGTTGTTCCCGCTGGCCGCGGGCTTCGCCATCCTCGGGCCATTTGCGGCGATCGGCCTCTATGAACTCAGCCGCCGCCGCGAGAATGGCGAGGAGCCTTCGGCATGGGACGCGATCGAGATCGTCCGCTCGCCGTCATTCGGCGCCATGCTCGGATTGGGCACGCTGCTATTTGCGCTGTTCGTGACCTGGATCGCCACGGCGCAGGCCGTCTATGTGGAAGCGTTCGGTTATGCGACGGCCGCAGGAATCCCCGATTTCCTCACGCACGTGCTGACGACAGCGCAAGGTTGGTGGCTGATCCTGGTCGGCTGCGGCGTCGGCTTCCTCTTCGCCCTGCTCGCGCTTTGCATCAGCGTGGTGTCGTTCCCGATGATGCTCGACCGTCACGCCACGACGGGTGAGGCCATGGTTACGTCGCTTCGCGCAGTCGCGCGTAATCCGGTCCCGATGGCCGCCTGGGGCCTGATCGTCGCGGTTTTGCTGGTGCTGGGAACGCTGCCATTCTTCCTCGGCCTTGCCATTGTCATTCCCCTGCTCGGCCATGCCACCTGGCATCTCTACCGGCAGGTGATCGTTCCCGATCCCAATGTGCAGCCGCTCCCGCCGCGTCCGCGCGAGCGAAAGCCTGCTGCCGACTTCCCCGCCAACCTGTTCCCATGGCGGCGGAAGAACAGCGCGTAAGCCTTCGGCAAATCTGTCCTATCGTCTCCGGCCTGGTGCGCGAGCACCAGGCCGGAGACGCTTATGGTCCGGCTGCGGATGTGTCAGCGCTCGGCATGGTAAATTGACTTGCTCATGCAACGGCGACAAGCCTTGTTTTGGCCGCTCTTGCCGCAAACATTTGGTAGCGTTTCGAGATTAGTGTCGATGATGCGTCGACATGGAGTGAATGATTTCATGGGCTTTCACTTTTCCCTGCGGACTGCATTGGGAGCCCTGCTCCTGACCTTGACCACGCCTTCGTTCGCTGCGACCTGCGGCAGCGGCTCGTTTGACGCTTGGCTGGACGACTTCAAGAAGGAAGCGGCATCGAAGGGGATTTCGCAGTCCGCAATCCAGGTCGGCCTGAACGGCGTCACGCTCGACAAGACCGTGCTGACGCGCGACCAGTCGCAGAAGGTGTTCAGTCAGACCTTCGAGGAATTCTCCGGACGCATGGTCCCGCCTCGCCTCACCCGCGGCGCCAACATGATGAAGCAGTATGGCTCGGTGCTGTCCCGCATCGAGGAACAGTATGGCGTGCCAGGCGAGGTGCTGGTGGCGATCTGGGGACTGGAGACCGATTTCGGCGTCAACATCGGCAAATTCCCAACCATGCGGGCGCTGGCGACGCTCGCCTATGATTGCCGCCGCTCCGATATGTTCAAGGCCGAGCTGTTGGATGCGCTCCGCATCATCGAGCGCGGCGATGTCCCGCCGCAGGAACTGCGGGGTGCGTGGGCCGGCGAAATCGGCCAGACCCAGTTCATGCCGTCGAACTACATCAAATTCGCAGTCGATTTCGACGGCAACGGCCGCCGCGATCTCCTGCACAGCGCGCCCGATGTGCTGGCCTCGACCGCAAATTTCTTCGCCAACCACGGCTGGCAACGCGGCAAGGATTGGGAGCCAGGCAGTCCGAACTTCGCGGTGATCCAGCAATGGAACAAGAGCGAGGTCTATTCGCGGACCGTCGCGTATTTTGCCACCCAGCTCACCCGCGTACCGTAAAGCGTTTTCGAGCGAAGCATGCCCTCGGACTTGATCCGAGGGTGGACACCGGCTCGCGAAGAAAAGGCGTCAAAAAGAACCAAGCGCTCCCCGGTTTTAGGGAGCCGATCGCCGTGGGACGATCGGCGCCCTTGAGAGAGTCTTACTTCACCTCGCCGGCGTGCATCGCCTTGTTCAGATGCGCCGCGCACACGCCCATCTTGCCACCGAGCAGAGCGTCCTGCGCTTGCGCCATCTCCTTTTGCGCCACGATTTTGCCTGGACCGTCCGCCATCGTCTCGACTGCGGATTCGGTCTTGGCGAGATTGTCGCCGCTGCAGCCGACCGTGACCTTGGCGGCGTGGGCGGGAACGGCGGCGTAAGCAATGAAAGCCATCGCGGTCGCTGCAATCAGTTTGTTGCGCATAGTATTTTCCCCATTTTCTGTTTTATTTGAACGGAAGCCGACGTGATTGCCGGAATCCGTGACAACGATTGTTCGCTCATCATCGAAAAGTTCAGAATGAATTCCGCGCGATAGAGATGTGATCGACGCTGCGAGCAAGGCACGCATGCGTTGCATCGATTTTTCATTACAGCCCGGTAAGGAAACGAGGGCCGCGCGGGATCATTGCCGAGGTGTTCGGTCCCTCTGCTCATGATCCGCCTGTCAGTGGACGGGGAGTTGAACGTTCAGCATCGTCGGGAACCATCCTTCGGGATGGCGGACATCGGCGGTCAGGCTGAGGCTCCGTAGTCCGCCCGGTCGAACGATGCTGGCTTGGCTCAGGTCGGCATGCGACATCCGATCCCGGAGGACATCCCCCTTGAAGGAGAGGAATATTCTTCCAAATTACTCCCCACCAAGAACTGATATTTTGTTCATTTCTACGGTGGCGCGGCATGCGAATCACGCATGTGCAGCTGGCTAGACCGAGTCGCGGTCGGCACGAAGGCGATAGGTTCCGAAGCGGAACATTTGATTTCAGGTCCATCAGCAACCATCTGTGACGGGTGCGACGGCAGTAACGCGCATATAGCAAACCCGTGATGTTACGGACTTTTCTGATCAACACGCCGCCGCCATTGGTCCGTTGGCGCCTCGTCAGGCAGCTATGCTGAAGGGGTTAAGCGGACCTTACCAGCGTCATGCATTTTCCACTTAGCTGCACCGCAACATAGGAACTACCGCGCTGCATCAACTCAACCTATGTTCATTTCATCGACGATGAAGCTTTCGATAAGGCTGAATCGCAATTTCTAGGAGACTACCATGTTACTCTCGCTCATCCGCATGATCCGGGCTTTCCGTGATTATCAGCGTAATGTTGCCGAGCTGTCGCAGCTTAGCGATCGCGAGCTGGCGGACATCGGCCTCGATCGCTCTGATATTCCGCGCGTGGCCTCTGGGCACTACAACGGCTGACCCTTCGTCAGCCCATCAATGAACGGACAACGCCCGCTGCTTTTGCGGGCGTTCTCGTATTCTCTCCCCAGTTTCTCTGCCCGGTTTCAGATGCGCTCGCGGGAAAAACGCGCTAACGCTGCGCGATGAGCGTGACCAAGCCTTCTCCAGATCCTGTCCACATCATCGGCGCCGGCTTGGCCGGTTCTGAAGCCGCCTGGCAGGTGGCGAGCGCCGGCGGGCGCGTGGTGTTGCACGAGATGCGCCCACAGCGGATGACCGAAGCCCATCGCACCGATGGCCTTGCCGAGCTCGTCTGCTCCAACTCCTTCCGCTCCGATGACGCCGCCAACAATGCCGTCGGCCTGCTGCATGCCGAAATGCGGCGGCTCGGCTCCCTGATCATGCGCGCCGCCGACGCCAACCAGGTACCCGCCGGCGGGGCGCTCGCGGTCGATCGCGAGGGGTTTTCCGCCGCCGTCACCAAGGCTCTCAACGACCACCCCTTGATCGAGATTCGCCGCGAGGAGATCGCCGGGCTTCCGCCCGCCGATTGGCGCAACGTGATCGTTGCGACGGGCCCCCTCACCTCGGCGCCGCTGGCAGACGCCATCCGCGAGCTCACCGACGAAAGCGCGCTCGCGTTCTTCGATGCGATCGCGCCGATCGTGCACAAAGACTCCATCGACATGAGCGTGGCGTGGTTCCAGTCGCGCTACGACAAGGTCGGGCCGGGCGGCACCGGAGCCGACTACATCAATTGCCCGATGACGAAGGAGCAGTACGACGCGTTCGTCGATGCGCTTCTGGCCGGCGAGAAGGTGGACTTCAAGGACTGGGAGACCAACACGCCGTACTTCGACGGCTGCCTGCCTGTCGAGGTCATGGCCGAACGCGGCCGCGAGACCCTGCGGCACGGTCCGATGAAGCCGGTCGGCCTCACCAATCCACACGATCCCACAACCAAGCCCTACGCGATCGTGCAGCTTCGCCAGGACAACAAGCTCGGCACGCTCTACAACATGGTCGGCTTCCAGACCAAGCTGAAGCATGGCGCGCAGCAGCGCGTGTTCCGGACCATTCCGGGCCTTGAGCAGGCTGAATTCGCCAGGCTCGGCGGACTTCACCGCAACACCTTCCTTAACTCGCCCAAGCTTCTCGATTCACAACTTCGCCTGCGCGCCGAGCCGCGATTGCGCTTCGCCGGCCAGATGACCGGCTGCGAAGGCTATGTGGAGTCCGCCAGCATCGGCCTTCTCACCGGTCTCTGTGCCGCGGCAGACACTCGCGGGCATTCGCTGGCTCCCCCGCCGCCCACCACGGCGCTGGGCGCATTGCTCGGCCACATCACCGGCGGCCATATCGAGACCATCGACACGGGACCGCGCTCATTCCAGCCGATGAACATCAATTTCGGCCTGTTCCCGCCGCTGTCCAGCGTGCCAACGAAGAAACCTGACGGCACGCGGCTCCGCCGCAACGAGAAGACGGTCGCGAAGAAGCAGGCGATGTCCGCCCGCGCGCTCGCCGACCTCGACCGCTGGATATCGGACCATCTGCACGTCGCGGCGGCGGCCTGAGCCATGAGCTTGCCGAAAGACGACGCCGCCACCCTGTCGGCGCGATGGCGCGAAGGTGTCCTGCTCAAGCGCGACGTGTTCTCTACTGTCGAGCGCGGCCGTTTTCGCAGCGAGACCGGCGAAATCGATGCGGTGCTGCGCCGGCTCGACCAGGTGCCGTTCTGGTCGTTTCCACTGGCGCTGCACCTGTTTTCGCGCGAGCGACGGGCGCTGTCGCTGGCCCGCGACCTCGACGTCGGACCGAAACTGCTCTGGGCTGGACAACGCGCGCTGGCGCGCGGCTTCATCGACGGCGTGGCGCTGCACCTGGCCAAGCCGCATGGCGATGTCGCCTATTTCCGTTCGGCCAAGGATGCGCTGCGCCGACTGCATCGCGCCGGCATCTGCCACAACGATCTCGCCAAGGAGCAGAACTGGTTGGTCGGCCGCGACGGCCGCGCCTATCTCACCGATTTCCAGCTCGCCGCCTGCTTCAAGCGCCGCAGCCGCCTGTTCCGCATCGCAGCCTATGAAGATCTGCGGCATCTCCTGAAGCACAAGCGCAGCTATGCGCCGGATGCGTTGACCCCGAAGGAACGCAAGATCCTCGCACGCAAGTCAGTCGTCGCCAGCATCTGGCTCAAGACCGGCAAGAAGGTCTACCAGGCGATCACCCGCGGCCTCTTCAATTTCACCGATCGCGAGGGCGGCGGCCGGCGGCTGGTCAATGATGCGCCGGTCCTGGTCGATCTGATCCGGAAGAACCCGGAGGTCCGCGACACCGCGATCGTTGCCTTCGCCGACCGACGGGTCGGCGTCGGCCTCTATGCCTTCGTGGAAGCCGACGAGGTCGCGCTGGAGAAGAAGCTGCGCAACACGCTTGCCTCTGCCAAAGGCGTCAAGCCGCCCGAGCACATCCAGATCGTCCATGCGCTACCGCGCGATGCTGCGGGCAAGCCACGCACGGAGATATTGCAGCTCGTGGCGATGAACCAGATCGACCTGATCGAGCCAATGATGCGGAACGAGGCCGACCGCGCCTTCCTCAAGGACATCCTTGAGCAACGCAAGAACCTTCGCGACCGATTCAATTTCGAGGTCGCCGAGATGGACCGGCAGACGCGGTAGAGCTTCGGTTCTGATGGAATCAGAACCAAAGCTTTAGATTCTTGTTTGACGCGTTTGCTTGACGCGAACCGGTGTCCACTTCGCTCGAAAACGCGCTGATCATTCTGCAATCGCCACCTCAACGCCATCGTTGCAAAGCAATCTTGGAATCGAATCCAAGGAGAGTGTTTTCGATGCCGCTAGCGCGGGGCAAGATTGGCGGACATGATTCCGAGCGGCTGGCGTTCACGTTCACGATGCTTAGCGAAGGCGAAACCGTGGAGTGTCAGATCAGCGACGCCGCGATGGACGAGCTTGCGGGGACGCGCGGCACGCCGAGCATGGCGCGGCAGGGACAGTTTGTGTCGCTGCGTGACGAAATCGAGAAGATCGCATCCGACCTGTTCGAGGCCGGCCCGGTCGTGAAGGGCCGCACGATCAGGATCTTTACCAAACACATCGGCAAGTAGCGCGCGGCGTCAGCCGCCGAATTCCCGTCGCCGCGACGCCCGCCACGTGGTCCACAGCACGCGCAGGCGTGATGTGACCTGCGGAACGAACGGGTCGCTGTTAGCCCGCGACATCCGCGCGAGATCACGCTCGACCAGCGCCAATGGCAGGAAGATCGGCCGCACCGCCGGCGGAACCGTCGGCAGCAGTGAGAGCGCGGTCTTGAGATGGCTCCTCGCCTCGCCGACGAGTTGGTCGATCGCCGCGCGTAGCTGCGGCGTCTGCTTGCCGGAGAATACGTCTTCGATTCCGCCGCCGTGCTGCTCAAGGAATTGCAGCGGCAGGAACAATTGCCGCCGCGAAGCGTCGCGCGGCAGTGCGGCGATCACTTGCGCGATACCTTGCGCGAGTCCAGCATGCTGCGCGAGGTGACCGATCTCGTCTGACGGCCGCGCGATCACGCGCGCAGCAAGCGAGAACAGCGCCGAGGCGGTCTCGTTGAGATAGCCCTCGAGCGCGGCCATCGACGGCATCGGATCGTTGTAGAGATCGAACTGGTGCTCCTCGACCAGCCGCGACAGCGGCTCGACGGGCAGCCGGAAATTCCTGATCGCGAGCAACAGCTCCGCTGCGACTGGATTGCCCTCGACGCTGCCATGGCCGCTGCCCGCGAGCATGTCGGTCCACCATTGCAGGCGTATCTCGCCGGGCAGAGGCTGGCTGACCAGTTCATGAACCCGGGAAATTTCGGCGTTGAAGGCATAGATCGCGAGCAGCGCCCGGCGCTCGCGCGCCGGCACGAACAGCGTAGAGGCATAGCGCGCGAAATCATGCGTGCGCACGAGATCGGCGCAGAACGCCGCGGCGTCCGTGCCGCCGGGCTCTGTCATGGCACCGCAATCAGCGCCGCCGCCACCCGCCGCCGCTCGCCCATCATGATGTTGTAGGTGCGGATCGCAGGTCCCGTCTGCATCGTGTCCAGCACCACATGCACCGCGCGCAAGGCGTCGCGCAGCGCCTTCGGCGCTATCCATGTTTCCGTGCCGGTGCCGACGATCAGCGTGTCGATGATGTTGGCCTTCGCGAACACACGCTCGAGCGAGTATCGGTCGATCTGCTGCGGCGTCGTCACCGGCCAGGCCCAGATCCCATCGGGCAGGCAGAGCAGCGAGCCGCGATGCGACATATCGGCAAACGCAAATCCGCCCTTGCCGTAGGCCTCGATCGGCGCCGACCTCGGAAGATGCGGAGCGTCCGAGGATTGAGCCATGGTCGCTACTTCTTTGTTACTGCTTCCGGCTTCTTGGCCGGAGTATCCGGCGCGTCCCCACGTACGGTGCCCACGCCGAGATAGATCAGGATCGGCGCCGCGATGAAGATCGAGGTGTAGGTGCCGACCAGCACCACGCCGAACATCATCACCGCGGTGAAGCTGTGGATGGCGTTACCGCCAAACAGCAGCAGCGCCAGCAGCGCGAGCGTCACGGTGACGTGGGTGATGATCGAGCGCGACAGCGTCGAGTTGATCGACTCGTTGAGGAGCTGCGGCATCGGCATCTTCTTGTAGCGCCGCAGCATCTCGCGGATACGGTCGTAGATCACGACCGTATCATTGAGGGAGTAGCCGAGAATCGTCAGCAGCGCCGCGATGCTGGTGAGGTCGAAATCCACCTGCGAGATCGACATGAAGCCGATCGTCAGCACGATATCGTGGACGTTGGCGATCATGGCGCCGAGCGCGAACTGCCATTCGAAGCGGAACCAGAGATAGATCAGGATGCCGACGATCGCGACCATCAGGCCGAGCATGCCGTAGGCCAAAAGTTCGCCGGAGACGCGCGGGCCCACCACTTCGACGCGGCGATATTCGACGGAATCGCCGAGCGCGCCGCGGACCTTCTGCACGGCTTCCTGCTGCGCGCTGTCGCCGCCGGGCTGTTCGGCAACGCGGATCAAGACGTTGGCCGGACCGCCGAACTGCTGCAACTGGACCTCGCCGAGGTTCAGGCCGCTGAGCGTGGCGCGCATCGCGGCGATATCCGCGTTGCCGGATTTGGCCTGCACTTCCAACAGCGTGCCGCCCCGGAAGTCGATGCCGAAATTCAGGCCGTGGGTGAAGAACAGCGTGATCGCGATGATCGAGAGCACGGCCGAGATCGGGAAGCTGATGCGGCGGAAGCGCGTGAAATCGAAATGCGTATTATCCGGCACGATGCGCAGCGGCGGCAGGATGCCGAGCGCGGCGACGACGGTCAGCACGGCGATCAGGATGCCAAGGCCAATGAGAACGAAATGAGTCACAACAGGCCTCTCAGATCGGCACGGTCTTTTGCGGGCGCTTCCACCACACCCACCACGCGACGATCAGCCGGGTCAGCGTGAACGCGGTGAAGACCGTGGTAATGATGCCGATCCCGAGCGTGACAGCAAAGCCGCGGACCGGGCCGGTGCCGATATAGAACAGCACCGCAGCGGCGATGAAGGTGGTGATGTTAGAGTCGAGGATGGTCGCGAGCGCGCGCTTGAAGCCGGCATCGATCGCCGAGATCGCGTTGCGCCCGCCCCGCAATTCTTCGCGAATACGCTCATAGATCAGCACGTTGGAGTCGACCGCGATGCCGACGGTGAGCACGATGCCGGCGATGCCGGGCAGCGTGAGCGTGGCGTTCAGAAGCGACAACAGGCCAAAGATCATCGCGACGTTGATGGTCACGGCGATATTGGCGAACACGCCGAACAGCCGATAGGTCAGCAGCATGAACACGATGACTAGGATCGAGCCGACGTAGGCCGCCAGTTCGCCCTTCTCGATCGAATCCTGGCCGAGCCCCGGACCGACCGTACGCTCCTCGATCACGGTCAGCGGCGCCGGCAGCGCGCCGGCGCGCAACAGGATCGCAAGGTCGTTGGCGGACTGCACCGTGAAGCTTCCCGAAATCTGGCCCTGGCCGCCGGTGATCGGCTCGCGGATCACGGGGGCGGAGATCACCTCATTGTCGAGGATGATGGCGAAGGGCTGGCCAACATTCTCGGTCGTGGCCTGGGCGAATTTCCGCGCACCCGAAGTGTTGAAGCGGAAACTGACGATCGGCTCGCCGGTGCGCTGGTCGAATCCCGGCTGCGCGTCGGTCAGGTCGCCGCCGGAGACCAGCACCTGCTTCTTGACGACGTATGGGGTCTTCGGCGTCGACGCGCTCATCAGGAGTTCGGAATCAGGCGGAACCCTGCCCTGCTGGGCCTGGTCGGGCGACACCGAGGTGTCGACCATCCGGAATTCCATCTTCGCGGTCTTGCCGAGCAGTTCCTTCAGGCGTGTCGGGTCCTGCAGACCCGGCACCTGCACCAGGATGCGGTCGGTGCCCTGGCGCTGGATCACGGGCTCGACGGTACCAAGCTGGTTGACGCGGCGCTCGACGATCTGGATCGATTGCTCGATGGTCTGGCGGATGCGCTCGGTGATGGCGGCCTGCGGCACGGTCAGGCGGATCAGCCCACCGCCGGCATCGGATACCTCGAGGCTACGCTGGCCGCTGGAACCGAGCAGACCGCCGAGCGGCTGGGAGAGCTCACGCAACTTGGAGAGCGCGGTCGGCAGATCGGTATCGCGGCTGATCCTCACCTCCACGGCATCATTGCGCGAGTTGAGGCCGGTGTAGCCGATCTTGGCGTCGCGAAGCACGCGCCGCGCGTCGTCGCGGATCTGGTCGAGTTTCTCTTTCTTCACATAGTTGGAATCGACCTCGAGCAGCAGATAGGAGCCGCCCTGCAGGTCGAGGCCGAGCACCAGGCGCCGCTGCGCCCATCCCGGCCAGGTCTTGACCTGGGATTCCGGGAAGAAGTTCGGCACGGCGCAAAGGCACACTACGAGCGCCGTGAGGATGATCCCCAGCGCCTTCCACCGCGTGAAATACAACATCGAGTTGACCTGTCAGATCAGAAATTGCGGCGCGACAATCAGCTCGCTGATGTCTCGTCCTTGGCCTCGGCCTTTTCCTTTGCCGGCTCGCCCTTGGTGCGCACGCCCGAGATCATCTGCCGCATCTGCCGCACGCGGACGCCATCGGAGATTTCGAACTCGATCTGATCGTCGTCGACCACCTTGGTCACCTTGCCGACCAGGCCGCCCGAGGTCACGACGGTGTCGCCGCGGCGGATGTTTTTGACGAGCTCGGCGTGGTCGCGCACCTTCTTCTGCTGCGGGCGCAGAATCAGGAAGTACATGATCACGAAGATCAGGGCGAACGGCAAAAGCGACATCAACATGCTGTTGGCATCGCCGCCGGCTCCGGCCTGGGCAAACGCAGGAGTAATCAGCATTCGGACAATCCTCGTGAGACGGGAGAAGGACCGGCGACGCCTGGCGCGTCAAGCCCGGTCCAGGGCAAATTCGCGCGGACTATAGCGGCGGCCAGCCCAATTGCAACGTTAACAGCCCCTCATTTAGGCCGCTTGCGGGAGCCGCCAAGGCCCGTTAAAGGCTGGCCGTTCAGGAACTGCGCAAATGTCGAAAAAAGCCAAGAAATCAGCGCCTCGCGCCATGCCCAAACTGGCCTCCAAAGGCCCCCGCAAAACCGCGACAAAAGGTCCGGCAAGCGAGCTCAACGACCACACCGCGGAGCGGATCGCAAACGCCCTGGAGGCGATCGCGCATCACCTCTCCGCCGCCGCCCCGGACGCCGATGCAAGCGAGCAGCTTGCCGCGGCGGATGCTTTCGTCTGGCATCCGGACGGACGGCTCTCGAAGGTGCCGCGCGTCAGCCGCGTCGAAATCTTCCTGCTCAAGGGGATCGACCGGATGCGCGACATCCTGATCGAAAATACCGAGCGCTTCGCCAATGGGCTGCCCGCCAACAACGCGCTGCTCTGGGGTGCACGCGGCATGGGGAAATCCTCGCTGGTGAAGGCCGCGCATGCCAGCATCAATCTCGACCGCAAGCCTGCGGATCGGTTGAAGCTGATCGAAATCCATCGCGAGGATATCGAGAGTCTGCCGGCGCTGATGGAAGTGCTGCGCGCCTCCGATTTCCGGTTCATCGTGTTCTGCGACGACCTCTCCTTCGACGGCAACGACGCCTCCTACAAATCGCTGAAGGCGGTGCTAGAAGGCGGCATCGAGGGACGCCCCGAGAATGTCATCCTCTACGCCACCTCCAACCGGCGACATTTGCTCGCGCGCGAGATGATCGAGAACGAGCGTTCGACCGCGATCAATCCCGGCGAAGCGGTCGAGGAGAAGGTGTCATTGTCCGATCGCTTCGGCCTGTGGCTCGGCTTTCATCGCTGCAGCCAGGACGAATACCTCGCCATGGTCAGGGGCTATTGCGACCATTTCGGCATCAAGATCGGCGACGAGGAATTGGAGCGCGAGGCACTGGAATGGTCGACCACCCGCGGCTCCCGCTCCGGCCGCGTCGCCTGGCAGTTCACGCAGGAATTGGCCGGCCGGCTCGGCGTCAGGCTGACGGGCAAGTAAGCGGCAGTCCTGTAGCCCGGATGGAGCGCAGCGCAATCCGGGGCAGTGCATATGCGGAAAAACCGATCCCGGATTACGCTTCGCTCCATCCGGGCTACGGAGCAGCGATCGCCTCAGGCGCCGTTGAGGAATTGCAGCGGGTCGACAGGGGACGATCCCTTGCGGATCTCGAAGTGAAGCTGCGGCGAACTCACCTCTCCCGACTGGCCCGACTTGGCAATCACCTGGCCTCGCTTGATCGTATCGCCGCGCTTCACCAACAGCTCACTCGCATGGGCATATGCGGTGACGTAGCCGTTGGAGTGCCGCACCAGGATCAGATTGCCGTAACCCTTCAATTCGTTGCCGGAATAGGCGACCACGCCATCCTCGGCGGCCTTCACCGGCGTGCCCTCGGGCACCGCCAGGTTGATGCCGTCATTCGACTTGCCATTGGTCTTGGCGCCATAACCGGTGATCACCTTGCCGCGGGCGGGCCAGCGGAAGGTCGGCAACGAGCTCGTGGTCTCGCTCGGCTTGACCGCCGCCGGTTCTGGCGCCGGGGTCGGCTGTTCGACATTCACCGCGGGCTGGACCAGCCGGGCGGCTTGTGGCTGTGCAGTCGCGACCACCTTGGGTGCCGGAGCGGCCGGCGCAGCAGGGGCCGCTGCAACTGCTGGCGCAGCGGGCGCGGCCGCCGCGGTCTTGGTGCCCGGGATCGTCAGCTTCATGCCAAGGCTGAGCTTGGCCGACAGGTCGAGATGATTGGCCTTCGCAAGCTCGGCCGGCGGGATGTGGTGCTGGCGCGCGATGCTGTGCAGCGTGTCGCCCTTGTTGACGTAATGAACGCGCCCGGCGGTGGCCGCGACCGCGACGGGCTTGCTAGCCGGCGGCGCCACAGCGGGCGCCGGCGCTGCCGCAACGGCAGCCGGACGCGGGATGACCAGCTGTTGGCCCGGCGACAGGGTCCGCGGCCCCTTGTAGCCGTTGGCGCGCAAGATCTCGGCGGTCGAGACGTTGTAGCGCTTCGACAGCACCTCCAGCGTGTCGCTGGTGCCGACGATGATCGTGGTGCCGCCGTGACCCGCAGGCGCGCGCGCCACCGACTGCGGCACCGTGCCGGTCGTCTCAAGGCGCGGCTGCTGCGGCGGCGCGTAGGATGCCACGCCCCGCCCGCCCCCGGACACGCCTGAGCTCGAGACCGGATAGGACTGCGGTGCGGCAACCGGCGGCGGCAACGGCTGGGACTGATAGGGCTGCGACTGCGGATACGGCGATTGCGGCCGTGCATATTGCGGCAATTCACGCCGCTCAGCCGGCTGCTGCTGCACCGAGCCGGTCGCCTGGGGCTCGAAGGCGAACGGGTTGTTGGAATAGGAGTTTTGCGAGAAGCGCGACGACATGTCGGCGCTGCACCCGGCAAGACCGAACGACATCAGCGCCAGGACCGCCACCTGCGGCACACGGCGGGAGCGAAGCAACTCGACGAGAGCGGACATGGTTACTCACTCGTACGCAACAAAATACTGTTTTGAGTAAACACGTACCGAGTAAATAACCGCTTAACCTTCGGAATAAGGTATTGGCGCGAGGCAGCAATCCCCAAGCACTACAGTTCCCGCGCCACCCCGGGCAGGGCCGGCACGAAGCGCACGTCGACCAATTCCTTGCGCTCGAAGCCGGTCTCGGTCCTGACCACACGGACCAGCGTCTGGGTACCATGGTGTGGGCCGACCGGCGCGATCAGGATGCCCCCGACCTCGAGCCGCTGCAAAAGCTTCTCCGGAATCTGCTCCATCGCCGCGGTGACGATGATGCGGTCGAAAGCGCCGGCGCCGGCGGGCACGTCAAAGCCGTCGCCGAGCATGACCTCGATATTGTAGTAGCCGAGCTTCTCCAGCAGCTCACGGGCCGTATCGGCCAGGGTCCGGTAGCGCTCGATGGTCAGCACATGCTTGCAAAGCCGCGAGAGGACCGCGGCCTGGTAGCCGGAGCCGGTGCCGATCTCCAGCACCCGGTGATTCCGGTTGAGCTGGAGCTGTTCGGTCATGTAGGCGACCACGAAGGGCTGGCTGATGGTCTGCCCGCAGGCGATGCCAAGCGCGCTGTCGCGGTACGCATGGTCGCGGTCACTGACCGCGACGAAGCGCTCACGCGGCACCTCCTCCATCGCACGAAGCACCGACTGATCGCTGATCCCGCGCCGCCTCAGCGTGAGCTGAAACATCATTTTCTCGGTGGGGCCAGATGTGGTGGCCATAGCGGGTCTCGCAAGCTTGCTGCCGCGGCACGGTTGCCGCGCACGATCCTAGCCGATTAATGCCATCCCAATTCGAAATCCCACGTTAAGGAAAATTTCCCTCACGATCACGTTCCCACTCCGGAACCATAGGCATGGCCCGGCGTTGGCGGGCAAGTATTTGTACCCCATATGATCGGCAACAACGCATGATCGAGGCTCCGTGAGGCGAGCATGAATGCGAACGTTTACGTTGCGCCTGAGGGCGATATTTGCGAACGTGGCACCGGGACAGGCAAGGATTCCGTCATGACTGCCACACGGCCTGAGGGCTGTTCTGTGTTTCTCGTCGAGGACGAGGTCATGATCCGGATGATGGTCGCCGACATGCTGGAAGAACTGGGTCACAGCGTGGCGGCCGAGGCCGGGGAAATCTCAGAAGCGGTCAAGCTCGCGCAATCGACCGAGTTCGACCTCGCGATCCTCGACGTCAATGTCAACGGCAAGGTGATCACGCCCGTCGCCGAGCTGATCAACGCGCGCAACCGGCCGTTCATTTTTGCGACCGGCTATGGATCTTCGGGCCTGCCCGAGGAATATCGCGATCGCCCCGCGCTGCAGAAGCCATTCCAGCTCGAAACGCTGGCCCAACTGATCGACAGCACGCTGAAGAACGCGCCGGCGTAGCGTCGAAGCCTACTTCAGCGTCGACGTCAGCGTTTCCGAGAACGCTTCATCGGTGCGGTCGAGGCGCAGCGGCGTGACCGACACGTAGCGCGCCGCCAGCGCCGCGAGATCGGTGCCTTCCGCGGGCGTATCCATCATCGCCGTGCGCTCAAAACCGATCCAGAAATACGGATTGCCGCGGCCATCGCGGCGCTGATCGATCTTCAGGAAACCGAGATTGCGCTTGCCCTGCCGGGTGACGCGGATGCCCTTGACGTCATCAGGCACGCAGGCCGGAAAATTGACGTTGATCACCGTATTCCTGGGGATACCGGCCTCGATCACCTTGCGCACGATGTCGGGGCCGAATTGCAGCGCGGTCTCCCAGAGCGGCTTTTCACGGGTCTCAAGGCTGAATTCCTGCGACAGCGCGAATGACGGCAAGCCGAGGATGGTGCCCTCCATCGCGCCGGCGATGGTGCCGGAATAGACCACGTCTTCGGCGACGTTGCGTCCCTTGTTGACGCCCGACAGCACGAGATCAGGCAGTTTGGGACCCAGGATATGGCGCGCGCCCATGATCACGCAGTCCGTCGGCGTCCCCCTGACGGCGAAATGGCGCGGGCCGATCTCGCGGAGCCGCAAGGGATCGTTCAGCGACAGCGAATGCGATACGCCGGACTGGTCGAGCTCCGGCGCCACGATCCAGACATCGTCGGACAAAGCGCGCGCGATCTGCTCGACGACCTTCAACCCGGGCCCGTGGATGCCATCATCATTGGTGCAGAGAATTCGCATCCGTGAAAAATGCCCTGTTCGATCGCCTGTCTTGCCAAAGGTCTTAACCGGCAAACGCCGCAGAGGCAAACCCGGTGATGAGATCATGATCCGATTAGACGGAATCGGATCATGATCTCATCTCTTTGTTTGAGCATGATCTTTTCGGAAAACCGGTTTCCACTTTTCCGGATCATGCTCTTGCGGGTTCTTACCGCTTCATCCGGACACGCCAGGGTCGCAGGAATTTGGCGCTGCCCGCGGTCCGCAGCTGAAATCCAGCGGATTTCGGCGGTGGCGGCTCAACGGCTGCAGTGGTCGCAACCTCCACTTTCTCGACGACCGGCGCCTCGGGCGCCGAATCGACCTCAGTGGGTGCTGGCGGTCTCGTGTGGCGCTGCCGCGCGACCCAAAGCCCTTTGCCAAAATCGACCGGATCGAACCATTTCTGCGCGCTCAGATCGACCGCGAGCCCCTCGCCCCAGAGTTGCGCGATCTCGATGTCGAACTTTCCGCCGTGCCGTTGATCGATGAGCTGCATCCCGAAACCGGTGACGGCCCACTGCCGTCCGATCCAGTAGATGTCGCGATGCAGCGCCATCCTGCAGGTTCACTTCACTTGTCGTGCTCGATCACTTTCAAGCCGCCCATATAGGGCTGCAGCACATCGGGAACGGCAATCGAGCCGTCCTGCTGCTGATAGTTTTCCATCACGGCGATCAGCGCCCGGCCGACCGCGGTGCCAGAGCCGTTCAGCGTGTGCACGAAGCGCGGCTTGCCGTCGGGGCCGCGGGAGCGCGCATCCATCCGCCGAGCCTGGAAATCGCCGCAGACCGAACAGCTCGAGATTTCACGGTAGGCGCCGCCGGCGCCCTGACTTGAGAATTGCCCCGGCATCCACACTTCGATGTCGTAGGTCTTTTGCGCGGAAAAGCCCATGTCGCCGGCGCACAGCGTCATCACGCGATAATGCAGGTCGAGCTGGCGCAGCACTTCCTCGGCGCAGGCCAGCATGCGCTCATGTTCGTCGCGGCTGGTCTCCGGCGTCGTGATCGAGACCAGTTCGACCTTCGTAAACTGGTGCTGGCGGATCATGCCGCGCGTGTCGCGGCCGGCGGCGCCCGCTTCGGCGCGGAAGCACGGCGTGAGCGCGGTCAGCCGCATCGGCAGCTCTTTTTCGTCGACGATGGATTCGCGGACGAGGTTGGTCAGCGAGACCTCGGCGGTCGGGATCAATCCGAGGCGCTCGCTCTTCAGCCGCTCTTCACCCGCAGTGAGCAATTCGCCCTTGATGGCCCAGAACTGATCGTCCTCGAATTTCGGCAATTGCCCGGTGCCGAACATCACCTCGTTGCGTACCAGCAGCGGCGGATTGATTTCGGTGTATCCGTGCTCGTTGGTATGCAGGTCGAGCATGAATTGCCCGATTGCCCGCTCCAGTCGTGCCAATCCCTTTTTCAGCACGACGAACCGCGCGCCCGACAATTTCGCGGCCGCTTCGAAATCCATGTAGCCGAGACTGCCGCCGAGATCGTCATGCGGCTTCGGCGCAAAACCGTACTGGCGCGGGGCGCCGAACACGTGGTGCTGCACGTTGCCGTGCTCGTCGACGCCGTCGGGCACATCCTGCGCCGGCAGGTTCGGAAGCGCGGCGAGTTGCGTGTTCAGCTCCTCGTCGGCCACCTTCGCGGCGGCCTCGAGCTCCGGCAGTGAGGTCTTGAGCTCGGCGACTTCGGCCATCAGTTTCGCCGCGCGCGCCTCATCCTTGGCTTTCTTGGCCTCTCCGATCTCCTTGGATGCCGCATTGCGCCGCGCCTGCGCCTGCTCGGACGCCAGGATCGCCGCGCGGCGCTTCTCATCGATCGCAAGCAGCGACGGCGACAGGGGCGCAAACCCGCGCCGTTTCATTCCGGCGTCGAAAGCCTCGGGGTTGTCGCGGATCGCTCTGATGTCGTGCATGGCGCGGATTCCTGGAATTTGGCCGTGTAGAACGTCAACGGCTATGTTTTGCTGACTGTCAACGGCGCGTTTCCAGTACCACGACCCTCATCATCCGCGAAGGCGGACGATCCAGTATTCCAGAGCCCGCAGCGATTAATCGAGAGGCAACCGCTTACTGGATACACCGTCTACGCGGGGTATCAGCACGGGTGTGCCCGGACCCTACTCCGCCGGATTGGTGGCGCCGGGTGTGCCGCCGGTCGAGCTCCGGGCGGCCGCGGCCTTCCTTTCGACGATGCGCACGGCGATGATGGCGCCCTCGTAGAGGGCCAGCAGGGGGATCGCGAGCGAGGCCTGGCTCAAGACGTCCGGCGGGGTCAGGACCGCGGCAATGATGAAGGCGATGACGATGAAATAGCGCCGCTTCTCGCGCAGCATCTGCGAGGTCACGATGCCGATGCGGCCGAGCAGCGTCAGGATCACCGGAAGCTGGAACGCGATACCGAAAGCGAAGATCAGCGACATCATCAGCGACAGATACTCGCCGACCTTCGGCAAAAGCTGGATCTGCGCCGTCTCCTCGCCGCCCATCTGCTGCATGCCGAGCGAGAACCGCACCAGCATCGGCAACACCACGAAATAGACCAGCATCGCGCCGGCCACGAAGAACACCGGGGTTGCGATCAGATACGGCAGGAACGCGCTGCGCTCGTGCCGATAGAGTCCGGGCGCCACGAACTTGTAGATCTGGGTTGCGACGATCGGAAACGAGATGAAGCCGGCGCCGAACAGCGCAAGCTTGAGCTGGGTGATGAAATATTCCAGCAGCGCGGTGTAGATGAATTTCGAATTCTCGGGGCCGGCGACCCAGACGAACGGCCACACCAGCACGTTGTAGATCTGCTTGGCGAAGAAGAAGCAAAAGATGAAGGCCACGCCGAAGCCGAGCAGCGCCTTGATCAGCCGCGAGCGCAGCTCGATCAGGTGGTCCATCAACGGCGCCTTGCTGGCTTCGATGTCTTCGGCGCTCATGACGCTTTGGCGCTCTTTTGCACGTCGGGCACTTCAGGCGTGTCCTGCGGCGCTTCCGGCTGCGGCTCAGCCTCTTTGACGATCGCGAGCAGCTCGTTCGCCGCCGCGTGCGCTTCGGCTTCGATAAAGGTCTCCGGCGTAGGCGTAGCCGGCGTCGTTGGAATTACCGGCGTATCGCCCGCCGATGTCGGCGGCAGGAGAGCGGCCGGCTCATCGGCAGGCCTGGTCTCCGCAGGCTTTTCGATGTCGCCGATCTGCAGGGCGTCGTTGACGTCCTTCTGCAGCGACGTCATGACGTTGCCGCTGGCAATGCCCGTGGCGGCTTCCCTGACATCGTCGAAGCCCTTCTTGAGCTCGGCCATCTCGGCCTCGCGCATGGCCTCCTGGAACTGGCCCTGGAATTCGGCGGCCATCCGGCGCGCCTTGCCCATCCACTGGCCTACCATCCGCAGCACGCCAGGGAGTTCTTTCGGGCCGATGGCGATCAGCGCGACGACCGCGATGACGACCAGTTCACTCCACCCGATATCGAACATGAAAGATTCCGCTCACGCGCAAATAACCCCCGCTCTTGTAACAGGATTTGGGGGCGCGCGCGTTTTTTCTCAATGAACGTCCATCGCGTTTTCAAGCGAAATGGGCATCGGTTTCGCGCGAAGAAAACGCGTCAGACAAGTCCTAGACGGCCTTGCTGCCGACGTCCGACCGTGCCGTCGACGGCGCCGCATTGTGATCGATCGACTTCACCGGCTCGGCGGGCTTTTCCGCAGTCTTGTCATCGTCCTGCATGCCCTTCTTGAAGGCCTTGATGCCCTGCGCGACATCGCCCATCAGGTCAGAAATCTTGCCACGGCCGAACAGCAGCAGGACCACTGCGATCACGACGATCCAGTGCCAAATGCTAAGCGAACCCATCCTGCAAACCCTCCAAAGATGACCGGCGCACCGGCCTTAGCTTCGACCGGAACGTAGGCCCGCAGGGTCTCAAAAACAAGGACCTAGGCCGCGGCAAATCGCTGTCGCGGCTACGCAATATTGCTACCGGTTAACCTACGGCGTTCCGGCTGCCCCGCGTCAGGCTGACTCGTTGCCGCCGCCCTGCTCGGGCTCAGGCTCGGCGGCCGGCGCCAGCAACAGTTCCAGATTGTCGCCGGGCTCGAGCGGATCCTCATCCTCGCGAAGCGTCGGATCATCCGATGGGTTCGGAACATTGAAGCCGGACGGCAGGCGCGAATCCAGCAGACCAGTTCCCTTCAGTTCATCGAGACCCGGCAGGTCGCTAAGCGCCTCCAGGCTGAACTGCGAAAGGAACGCCTCCGTAGTGCCGAAGGTGAGCGGCCGTCCCGGCGTCTTGCGGCGGCCGCGCGGGCGGATCCAGCCGGTTTCCAGGAGCACGTCGAGCGTACCCTTGGAGGTGACCACGCCGCGGATCTCTTCGATCTCGGCGCGAGTCACCGGCTGGTGATAGGCGACGATCGCCAGCACCTCGATTGCCGCGCGCGACAGCTTTTTCGTTTCTGTCGTCTCGCGCGTCATCAGCCAGGCGAGATCGCCGGCGGTGCGGAATGTCCACTTGTTGGCGACGCGGACGAGATTCACCCCGCGCGGGGCATACTCCGCCTGCAGTTGCGCCAGCGCTGCCTTGACGTCGACGCCCTCAGGCATGCGCTTGGCCAGGGTGGCCTGGTCCATCGGCTCGGCGGAGGCGAACAGCAGGGCTTCGAGAAGCCGCAATTCCTCGGGCCGCGCCTGCGGATCGGTGACATGCTCCTCGGCATCTTCCATGCGCTTTTCCGCCAGGCTTGCCATGGCTCGGTCTCCTTCTTCCACTTACTCGGCCGTAAGGTCCGGCGCGGTGGCACCGGGTACTTGCGGCAAACGCTTTCGAAAATAGAGCGGCGCGAACGCTTGGCTCTGGTTCAGCTCCATCTCGCCTTCGCGCACCAATTCCAGCGCGGCGGCGAAACTCGACGCGAACACGGTTGCCCGCTGCGACGGTTCAACGACGTAGCTCGTGAGAAATTCGTCGAGGCAGCTCCAATGCTCGGCATCGGCAGCACCGACCAGTCGCTCGAGCGAGGCACGCGCCTCGGCGAGCGACCACACTGTGCGTTTGGCCAGATGCACGCTTGCGAGCACGCGCTGCTGGCGCTGCACGGCGTAGGCCGTGAGCAGGTCGTAGAGCGTCGCTGTGAACTTCGGATGCTTGATCTCGGCGATGGACTCCGGATTGCCACGCGGAAAGATATCGCGCTGGAACTGCGGCCGGTTCATCAGCCGGTTCGCCGCTTCCCGAATCGCCTCGAGCCGCCGCAGCCGGTTGGCGAGCGCGGTTGCCATCTCCTCAGCGGTCGGCCCTTCCGCCGCCGGCGGCTCCGGCAATAACAGCCGCGATTTCAGGAAGGCGAGCCACGCCGCCATCACCAGATAATCGGCGGCAAGCTCCAGCCGGATCTTCCGCGCCGCTTCGATGAATTGCAGGTACTGGTCGGCGAGCGCCAGGATCGAGATCTTGGACAGGTCGACCTTCTGCTGCCGCGCCAGCGTCAGCAGAAGGTCGAGCGGGCCCTCATAGCCGCCGACGTCGACCACCAGAGCCGGCTCGTCCTCGCCGATTTCAGCCGGCCGGCCGGTCTCAAATGACAGAATTTCCGCGGTCATGCCGTACCTACTTGTCCTATCAAGGCATCCAGTTCGGCCCGTGCCGCCAGCCGGTCGAACGGAAGTGGCGGTTTTCGCGCTGCCAGCGCGCGGTTGGCGCGCTCCAGCGCCTCGCCGGTCAGTTCCGGCGTCTCGCGCGCAACGTCGCGCATCTCGTCGAGCTTGCCGTTGCAGTGCAGGACCATGTCGCAGCCTGCGCTGAGGATCGCCCGCGTCCGCTCGGCGATCGATCCCGAGAGCGCGTTCATCGACACGTCATCACTCATCAACAAACCCTGGAACCCGATACTACCGCGAATCACCTGTTGGATGATTGTCGCAGAAGTCGTCGCCGGTTGGGCGGGGTCCAGCGCGCTAAACACAACATGTGCAGTCATCGCCATCGGCAGCTCCGCAAGCGGTCGGAACGCTGCAAAGTCAGTCCGGTCCAGCTCGGACCGCGCGCTATCAACGGTCGGCAGCCGGAAATGGGTGTCCGCAGTGGCCCGTCCATGACCCGGTATATGTTTCAGCACCGGTAAAATGCCACCCTGCTCCAATCCATCCGTGACGGCGCGGGCAATGGCGGCCACCTTGGCCGGATCGGTTCCATAGGCACGGTTGCCGATCACGGCGTCGGCGCCTTGGACCGGCACGTCGGCCAGCGGCAGGCAGTCGACGGTGATCCCGAGATCCGCCAGATCGGCGGCGATCAGCCGCGCGCTGAGCCGCGCCGCGGTCAGCCCAAGCTGCGAATCACGATCGTACAGCGCTCCAAACACTGCTCCGGCGGGATAGACGGGCCAGTGCGGCGGTCCAAGCCGCTGCACTCGGCCCCCCTCCTGGTCGATCAGGACCGGCGCCTCGGGTTGACCCACGACCGAACGACATTCACGAACAAGTGCAGAGACTTGATCAGGAGTGTCAACGTTGCGCTTGAATAGGATGAAGCCCCACGGCCGTTCCGCGCGAATGAACTCGCGCTCGGCATCGGTCAGCTCAAACCCGGATACGCCGGTGATGAATGCTCGGTTTACCATGCGGCCGATTAGGCCGCATGTATCCTGAGCGTCAAGGAAACCGCCGTTAATTCCTTTGGATGAGGCACTGTGGCCCACCGGCGGCCTTCAGGCTGCTGCAAACCTGCGTCGCCTGATCCAGGGAACTGAACGGACCGGCGAACGCGCGGTAGTACACCCCCTTCTCGCCGAGATCGACGCGCTTCACGAGCAACGACTGCGAGCCGAGCACATTCGGATACTTGCCCTGCAGCGACTTGTAGGAAGCCTGAGCGTCCGCCTCGTTCCGCTGCGAGGAGACCTGAACCACATAGCCGCCGCTGCTCACGCTCGCAGTGGGGTTGGTCGAAGCGACCCGGGTCGGCGCCGGATCGGGCTGGGGTGCTCCGGGCGTCAGCGATATCGGCGCGTTGGCGCTCGCATTGGCGGTGGCCGGATTGCCGTGTGGCGGGCTCACGGACGCCGTCCGCGTAGCAGGCGCTGGCTTGGCCTGCGGAGCCGGCGCGGACGCCGGCACCCCGGCATCAGCCGCATCGCCCTTGACCGAGAGCGTCCGGATCCGACGCGGCTCATTGTTCGGCAGCGTGCCGCTCGTGGTAAGCGGCGAACCTGCCGAGGGGGCTACACTCGCCACCGGCGGCGGATTGGCATTCTGGTTCAACGGCGGGAAGACCACGCGGGGACCGGTATTGGATGTGACGTCGACGGGCGTCTCCTCACGCGAGATGAGTTTTTCCGTGCCGTTACCGGACGCCATACGGTCTGGCGCCTTGCCACCACCATCCGGCTGCGCCGGCATGATCTTGGTCGGGCTGTTGTCGGCCTTGATGATCGGCGGTTCGCCGCTACGAGGCGACCCTACAAAGGTCCGGTAGGCAAAGGCTGCGCCGGTGCCCACCACCGCGAGCGCGAGCACCGCTCCCACCGTAATCAGTCCACTGGATCGCTTGCGCGGCGGAGGTTCCTCGTCCTCGTAAGCGGCGCTCTGATAGGCGTAGGGATCTTCGGGGTAAGCTGCTTCGCGCTCAAAATCCTGCTCGCCGGCTTCGATCTGGCCATAAAGCGCATCGTCATAGCGCGACGCATCGAGCTGCTGCGCCGGCTCCTCGAGCGGCAACTCCTCGCGATATTGCGGCTCCGGCGCACGATATTCCGGCATCGGCACTGGTGCCGCCGCGTGCTGCGTGGCGTAGCGCTGTAGCGGGTGCACGGCGCTCGGCTGAAGATCCGGTTCTTCGTATTCGTCCCGCGACGGCGCAGCATACTGCTGCGGTGGCGCGACCTCGTGGCGGGTGCGCTGCATCCACGGCGGAGGTCCGGCCGGCAGGTCCACCTCCTCGTCTTCAGGCTGCGGCTGATAGCTCTGCGGGCGGACATTGGCCCGCGACTGCAGAGGATGCCGCGCCGGCTGCGGTTTGGGTGGACTGGGTGGACTGGACGGAGTGGCGGCATACGGATCGGCCTGTCCGATCAGCCGCGCCAATTCGGCCAACGGGTCTCCTTCGGCCCGACCCGCGGCATTGACGCCGCGATCATAGTCGAGGTCAGGAGGAAGAGTTCGGTTTTGATATCGATCAGCCATCGTGATCTTGCATCCCCTTGGGGACAGCGCCAAGTCGCCTGCAACTTTCCTGGTACGAACGAGTTGGTCCCTGCCAATTACCCCCACGATCCCCGTCGCGAGAGGGCTTCGCCCTTGCTGCTACCGCATCTCGGTTGGGGCTTGGACGCCTAAAACAGCTAGGCCCGATGCCAGAACCGAGACGACGCCCTGGACCATTGCCAGTCGCGCCCTTGTGATCTCTGCATCATTATTGATAATGAAGCGTAAATAGGGCAGATCACTTCCTTTGTTCCACAGCGCGTGGAACTCGCTGGCCAAATCATACAGGTAAAAAGCGATTCGGTGCGGCTCGTGTGCGACGGCCGCAGCCTCGATCATGCGCGGATAGAGCGCTAACTGCTTGAGCAGGCTGAGCTCTGCGGGGTCGGACAGCCTTTCCAGCGCCGCCCCCGAAAGATAGTCCCGCCGTGCGCCGTCCTCGTCCGGCAGGTCGGGCAGCACTTCCTGGCGCGCATTACGGAAGACCGAATGGCCGCGCGCGTGTCCGTACTGGACGTAGAACACGGCATTATCTTTGGTCTGCTCGATCACTTTCGCGAGGTCGAAATCGAGCACCGCATCGTTCTTGCGGAACAGCATCATGAAGCGCACCGCGTCCGAGCCGACCTCGTCGACAACTTCGCGCAGCGTGACGAACTCGCCCGCGCGCTTCGACATCTTGACCGGTTCGCCGTCACGCAGCAGCCGGACGAGCTGCACGATCTTCACGTCGAGCTCCGCCCTGCCGGCGCTCACGGCTTTCACCGCCGCCTGCATGCGCTTGACGTAGCCGCCATGGTCGGCGCCGAACACATCGATCAGATTGTGAAAGCCGCGCTCGAACTTATTGCGATGGTTGGCGATATCGGACGCGAAATAGGTGTAGGAGCCGTCCGACTTGATCAGCGGCCGATCGACATCGTCGCCATAGGCGGTGGCGCGAAACAGCGTCTGCTCACGGTCTTCGTAGTCCTCGACCGGCTTGCCTTTCGGCGGCGGCAGGCGGCCCTCGTAGATGTCGCCCTTGTTGCGCAGGAAATCGATGGTCTCGGCAACCTTGTTGTTGCCGGTCTCGATCAGCGAGCGCTCCGAGAAGAATACGTCGTGCTTGATGTTGAGCGCCGCGAGATCGTCCTTGATCTCGGCCATCATCATCGCGATCGCCTTTTCGCGCACGATCGGCAGCCATGCGGACTCGCGCATCGAGAGCAGCTTGTCGCCGTAGTCCTTGGCAAGCGCCTGCCCCACCGGCTTCAAATAGTCGCCGGGATAAAGCCCTTCCGGGATCGCGCCGATGTCCTCGCCCAGCGCCTCGCGGTAGCGGAGATAGGCCGAGCGCGCGAGCACATCGACCTGGGCGCCGGCGTCGTTGATGTAGTATTCTCGCGTAACGTCGAAGCCCGCGAACTGCAGCAGGCTGCACAGCGCGTCGCCGAACACCGCGCCCCGGCAATGGCCGACATGCATCGGCCCGGTCGGGTTGGCCGAGACGTACTCGACATCGACCTTTTCATTCCCCCCGATCGTGCTGCGGCCATAGCCGGCACCCTCGCGCAGCATGTTGCGCAGCGCATCGGTCCAGACGTTTGGCTTGAGGGTCACGTTGATGAAGCCGGGGCCGGCGACCTCGACCGCGGCCACAAGCTCGTCCGCGCGCAATTTGGCTGCGATCTTCTCGGCAAGATCGCGCGGCTTGGCCTTGGCCTCCTTGGCGAGCACCATCGCGGCGTTGGTCGCCATGTCGCCATGGCTGGCCTCGCGCGGCGGCTCGACCACCACCCGCGAAAAGTCGATGCCATTAGGCCAATTGTCCTCGGCCGCGAGCGCGGCGCAGATCGCGTGCACGCGCGCGAGCACGTCGGCAAAAAGATGCGGAGAAGCTGGTTTGTCGGCCATGGGCGCCGCCTAACGCAAATCCGGGGTCGAGTCAAAAAGCCTGTTGTGCTCGATCAGGGCGTAGCGGTCGGTCATCCCGGCAATGAAATTACCGATCCGCCTGGCGCGTTCCGCCTCGGTCTCCGCCTCCCTGCCCTCCACCCACTCGGGCGGGAGGTCGCCCGGAAATTCCCGGTAGCGCGCGAACAGGTCGAACACGATCTGTTCGGCGTCGTCCATCACCCGCATCACCCGCTCGTGGCGGTACATCCGCTGCCAGAGGAAGGCCTTGATCTCCGCCTCCTCCTGGGCCACGGCGTCCGGAAACGCGATGAGCGGCCCGTTGTGACGGCGCACATCGTGGGCGGATTGCGGCTGCGCGGCGTCGAGCCGCCGGCTCGCCTCGGCGAACACCGCGCTGATGAAATGCGAGATCAATTCGCGCACCAGTTCCGCGCCACGCCGGACTTCATCCAGAGCCGGATAGTGCCGGTCGATTTCCGCGATGATTTCCGCGGTCAGCGGCATCACCTTGAGCTCGTCGACCTTGAACAGCCCCGCGCGCAAGCCGTCGTCGATATCATGGGCATCGTAGGCGATGTCGTCGGCGAAGGCCGCGACCTGGGCTTCGAGCGAGGCAAAGCTCCATAGCTCCAGATCGTAGCTCTTGTTGTACTCGGAAATACCGATGGGGATGCCGCCCGTCTCGCGGTAGCGTCCGGTCGGCGCGCCGCTACGCTGGGTCAGCGGACCGTTGTGCTTGACGATCCCCTCAAGCGATTCCCAGGTGAGATTGAGCCCGTCGAATTCCGGATAGCGGTGCTCCAGCGCGGTGACCACGCGCAGCGCCTGCGCGTTGTGATCGAAGCCGCCATGGGGATTCAGGCACTTGTCCAGCGCCCGCTCGCCGGCATGGCCGAACGGCGGGTGTCCGAGGTCATGCGCCAGCGCCAAGGTCTCCGTCAGGTCCTCGTCCAGCCCGAGCTGGCGGGCCAGCGCACGGGCGATTTGCGCGACCTCCAGCGAATGGGTCAGCCGCGTGCGGTAGTGGTCACCCTCGTGGAACACGAAGACCTGGGTCTTGTGCTTGAGCCGCCGGAACGCGGTGGAATGGATTACACGGTCGCAATCCCGGCGAAAGGCGCTGCGGGTCCTGCTCGGGGCCTCCGCGAACAGCCGCCCGCGGCTGCGATCGGGGTCGCAGGCATAGGGCGCGCGGGGAGCAGCCATTCCGACCGACACGGTATTTTAGTCCTTATCCATTTGATTCCGCTTCCTTCTGCACTTAACTATGGTGAGCGCGGGATACCAAATGAATTGGGTATGACGCTGCGGGTATGATCCGGAGAAGTGGGTACCGGTTTTCCCACGCGATAAACGCAGAGCGTCTGCGCGGAGATCATGCTCAAATAATAAGGCTTCGGAGCTTGCCATGACTGATTCTGTCACCATCACCGAGCGGGCCGCCCGCCGGATCGGTCAAATCCTCAAGAGCGAGGGTGACGGTGCGATGCTGCGTATTTCGGTCGAAGGCGGCGGCTGCTCCGGCTTCCAGTATAAATTCGACGTCGACCGCGCCAAGGCGGAAGACGATCTCGTGATCTCCCGTGAAGAGGCGGTGGTGCTGGTCGATCCGGCCTCTGCGCCGTTCCTGGCGGGGTCCGAGGTCGATTTTGTCGACGACTTGATCGGCGCGTCGTTCCGCGTCGTCAACCCCAATGCGACCGCCTCCTGCGGCTGCGGCACCAGCTTCTCGATCTGATATCCGCTATCTCAGAGCGTTTTCGAGCGAAGTGGATACCGGTTCGCGTGAAGAAAACGCGTCAAAACTAGAACGCTAGAGTTCTCGGTTCTGATTCATCAGAACCGAGAACTCTAGCGGCTGGCGAACAACGCCCGCGCATTGCCGTGCGCGATCTTCGCGGCGATGTCCGGCGGTAGCTGTTCAAGCCAGGCGCGATAGCCGGCCATGATCTCGCCGTAGCTCGTCCAGCGCTCCGGCACCCAGGTGTCGGAGCCGAGCAGGAAGCGGTCGGGATAGCGCTCGAACAGCGTCCGCCATTCCGCCGTCAGCTTCCCTGCGCCGTCGACGATGCCGCCACGGTACGACAGCTCGCCCCACAGGTTCGGATATTTGCCGAGCATGGCGGCGACGCGATCAGTCGGCAGGCCGAAACCGGTATGCGCCCAGATGATCCTGGCGCGCGGATTGTGCCGCATCAGGATCTCGACGGCTTCCTGATCGGCGTGCGCGTGCAAATAGAGATCGTGGTCGACGGCGAAATCGACGGTCTTCTTTACCCACTCGGTATCAGCGGCTTTGCCCGACAAATGAAATTCGCCGACGCCGCGGTAGTAGCCGCGCTTGAACTCCTCCTGCACGAGGCCGAAGATAGCGGGATCGCCAAACCAGGTCTGGATGTCGGCACGCACACGGTAGGGGCGGAGGAACGGCACTACCTCGAGGCCGTCAGCCTTGGCATCGACCAGCGCATGGGTCCCGGTATTGGGACGGCTGGTGGCGATGATGCCGGTGATGCGGTGCTTCCTGAACAGCGCCAGCACTTCATCGAGCTTGTAGGTGGGCGTCGGCTCCCAATTGTAGTGCAGATGCGCATCGAAGATCTCGATCGGCTCCGCCGCGCGAGCGGGCGCGCTGATCGTTGCCAGCCACGCGACGGCGGCAAATGCCGCCGCCCACATTGCACGAGGGAGCATCATCACTCCGCCGCCACCACGTGCGGCCGATCCTCGCCACCCTCCTCCTGCGGCTCGAGCTTGCGGCGCAGCCGACGGTCGATGCGGTCGAGATAGATGTAGATCACCGGCGTGATGAACAGCGTCAGCAGTTGCGAGACGCAGAGTCCCCCGACCACGGCGACGCCGAGCGGCTGGCGCAGTTCGGCGCCGGCACCCGCGCCGAGTGCGATCGGCAGCGTGCCGAAGATCGCGGCAAACGTCGTCATCATGATCGGGCGGAAGCGCAGCAGCGCGGCTTCACGGATGGCGTGTTCGGCGCTCAAGCCGACGCGCCGGCGCTCGAGCGCGAAGTCGACCATCATGATCGCGTTCTTCTTGACGATGCCGACCAGCATCACGATGCCGATCATCGCGATGACCGACAGCTCCATGTTGAACAGCATCAAGGTGAGGATCGCGCCGATGCCGGCCGACGGCAGGCCGGAGATGATCGTGATCGGGTGGATGAAGCTCTCGTAGAGAATGCCGAGGATCACGAAAGCCGCGAACACCGCGGCGAGGATCAGCACGCCCTGCCCGCGCAGCGAATCCTGGAACACCTGCGCGGTGCCGGAGAATCCGGTCGCGATCGTCGCCGGCAGGTTCGAGCTTTGCTCCAGCGCCGTGATCTGGTCGACCGCATAGCCCAGCGAAGTGCCGGGCGCGAGATTGAACGAGATCGTCACTGCCGGCTGCTGGCCCTGGTGGTTGATCTGCAGCGGTCCGACCGACGGCACCAGCCTTGCGACCGCATCCAGCGGAATGGTCTGGCCGCTCCCGGTCTTCATGTAGAGCTTGGACAGGTTGGACGGATCGACCCGGAACTCCGGCTGCACCTCCAGGATGATCTGGTAGTCGTTGGAGGGCATGTAGATGGTGCCGACCTGGCGTGAGCCATAGGCGTTGTAGAGCTGGTTGCGCACCTGATCGACGGTGACGCCATAGACCGCAGCCTTCTCGCGGTCGATGTCGACCGTCATCTGCGGGTTCTTGATGTAGAGATCGGTGGTGACGTCGAGCAGGCCCGGGATCTTCTCGATCTTGTCGCGCATGTCAGGCGCGATCCGGTACAGCGACTCGGTGTCGCCGCTCTGCAGCACATATTGATACTGGCTCTTGGAGACGCGGCCGCCGATGTTGAGGTTCTGCACGCTTTGGAAGAACGCCTGCATGCCCGGGATGGCGCGGGCCTTCTGGCGCAGGCGCCCGATCACGACGGCGGCGTTGTCACGCTCTTTCTGCGGCTTCAGCGCGATGAACAGACGGCCGTAATTCGCGGTCGGGTTTGGCCCGCCGGAACCGACGGTCGAGTTGACGTAGTCGATCGCAGGGTCCGTGCGAAGCACGTCGACCAGCGCCTGCTGGCGCACCTTCATCGCTTCGAACGAGGTATCGGTCGCAGCCTCGGTCACGCCGATCAGGAAGCCAGTGTCCTCCTGCGGGAAGAAGCCCTTGGGCACGATCATGTAGAGATAGAAGGTGCCTGCGAGCGTCGCCAGGGTGACGGCAAGCATCAGCGCCTTTTTCGCCAAGACCCAGTCGAGCGCCCATTCATAGACCCGCAGCAAGGCGTCGAACATTGCCTCGAACGCCCGCAGCACGACATTCGGACGCTTGGTCTCGTCATGGGCGCGCAGCACCCGCGCGCACAGCATCGGCGTCAAGGTCAGCGACACGAACCCGGACACGATGATCGCGACCGAGATCGTCACCGCGAATTCGCGGAATACGCGGCCGACGATGCCGCCCATCAGGAGCACGGGGATGAACACGGCGATCAGCGAAAAGGTGATCGAGATGATGGTGAAGCCGATCTCGCGCGCGCCTTTCAGAGCCGCCTCGAACGGCCGCATGCCGCGTTCGATGTGGCGCACGATGTTCTCCAGCATGACGATGGCGTCGTCGACCACGAAGCCGACCGACAATGTCAGCGCCAGCAGCGTCATGTTGTTGACGGAGTACTCCAGCGCATACATCGCCGCGAAGGTGCCGAGCAGCGAGATCGGAACCGCGAGCGCCGGAATCATCGTGGCCCACAGCGATCGCAGGAACAGGAAGATCACCAGGATGACCAACCCGATCGCGATTAGCAGGGTTTCCTCGACGTCGCTGACCGCCTGCCGGATCGAGACCGAGCGGTCCATCATCACCTGCATGGTCACCGAGGGCGGGATCGAGGCGCGCAGTGATGGCAGCTTCGCCAGCACGGAATCGACCACCGCGACCGTGTTGGCGTCGGGCTGCTTCTGGATCGCGAGCACGATCGCGCGCTCGTCGTTCAGCCAGGTCGCAACCTTGTCGTTCTCGACGCTGTCATAGACTTTTGCGATCTCGTCGAGCCTGACCGGAGAACCGTTACGCCAGGCGACATAGATCTGCCGGTAGTCGGCCGCCTTGTCCATCTGGCCGGAGGCCTGCAGCGCGACGTCCTGCTTCGGCCCGTTGAGCGTTCCAACCGGAGTCGAGGAATTGGCGCGCGACACCGCGGCCCTGATGTCCTCGAGCGACACCCCGCGCGCCGCCGCAGCGACGGGGTCGGCCTGGACCCGGATCGCGAATTTCTGCGCACCGTAGATCAGGACCTGGGCAACGCCGGGCAGCTGCGACAGCGCCTGGCCGATGGTGATGTCGCCATACTCGTTGACGGTCGAGAGCGGCAATGTCGCCGAATTTAGCGAAATGAACAGAACCGGGAAGTCCGCCGGGTTCACCTTGCGGAAGCTCGGCGGTGTCGTCATCTCGATCGGCAGCCGGCGCTGGGCGATCGTCAGCGCGGTCTGCACGTCGAGCGCCGCGGCGTCGATGTTGCGGTTGAGGTCAAATTGGATGGTGATGACGCTCGTGCCCTGCGAGGAGTTCGAGGACATCGAGGAGATGCCGGCGATCGTCGAGAGCTGCCGCTCGATGATGCCGGCGACCGAGGCCGCCATGGTGTCGGCGCTCGCGCCCGGCAGTGTCGCAGTCACGGCAATGGTCGGGAAATCGACTTTCGGCAGTGCCGATACCGGCAACAGGCGGAAGCCGAAGATGCCGAAGGCGATGATCGCCGCGGTGATCAGCGTCGTCATCACCGGCCGTCGGATACAAAGTTCGGGCAGGGACATCGCCGTCTAAGCCCCGGCCTTGCGTGCGCGCGGCTCGGCCCGCGTGCCGTCCGACAACAGCAACTGGCCGTCGACCACGACGTCCTCACCGCCGGAGAGCCCCTCAGCGATCACCGAGAAGCCGCCGAAGGTGCGGTCCACCTTGACCGGGATGACCTTGGCCACGCCGTCCTTCACGGCGAAAACATAGTTGCCGTTCTGGCTACGCTGGACCGCGACCGTCGGCACCACCACGGCATCCTCGTTACGGATGATCAGCTTGGTCTGCACCAAGATGCCCGGCCACAGGGTCTCGTTTCCATTGTCCATGATGCCGCGGACGGTCACCATGCCGGTGGTCGAATCCACGGTGTTCTCGACCATCGCCACCTTGCCCTCTTCCGAGCGCTTGTGCCCGGGGACGGTCGCGATCACCCTGGAATCGCCCTTCGCCATCGCATCGCGCAGGTCGACCAGCACGCGCTGCGGGATCGCGAAGGTGACGTAGACCGGCGCCATCTGGTTGATGGTGGCCAGCGGCTGGGTGTCGGCGGGACGCACGAAATTGCCGACCTTCACATTGGCGGCGCTGATGCGGCCTGCGAACGGCGAGCGGATGACGGTGTAGCTTTTCTGGACACGGAGATTGTCGAGCGCCGACTGGTCGGCCTTGATGGTGCCGATCAGGATGTCCGACTGGGTCTTGGCGTTGTCGACATTGACCTGGGTGGTCGCGCCCTTGGCGACGAGATCGTTGTAGCGGCGGAGGTCGCGCTGCGCGCCCTCGAGTTGCGCCTGGTCCTTGGCCAGCACGCCCTCGGCCTGCTCGATCTGGGCGTCGATTTGCCGCGCGTCGAGCGTGAACAGGAGGTCGCCCTCGTTGACCCTGGCGCCGTCCTCGAAATGCACGCCGATGATCGTGGTCTCCAGCCGCGACTTCAGCGCCACGCTGGCAATCGGCGTCACGGTTCCGATGGCATCGACATCGACCGGGACCGATCGCCTCTCCGCCTTGGCAAGGTCGACCGAAACCGCGCGCGACCGTTGCGGCGCCTGCGCGGTCGCACCACCACCGGCCAGCCACGACGAGCGGGTGGTGTAGGCGGCTACGGCGGCGATGCCGATGACGCCTGCAACGAGGATTAAATTTCTTTTCTTCATGCTTTTTGCTCGCCCGCCGGCCCACAATGACCGGGACGACCCAATCCTGCCCCTTGCCTGCCCCTCGACGGCGCGTTTTGCGCCATTAATCCTTAAATGGTTATCACAGCCGTGCGGCACATGGTATGCCAACGGCCGAAATTGTGGCTACGACTTAGGTCCCCTTCATGCGCATCGCGACTTGGAACGTCAATTCGATCCGGCAGCGGCTCGAGCCCCTCCTCGCCTGGCTGAAGGAGTGCTCCCCTGACATCGTCTGCCTGCAGGAAATCAAATGCACCGACGAAGCCTTTCCGCGGCTGGAGATTGAATCGCTCGGCTACAATGTCGTGACCCACGGCCAGAAGACCTTCAACGGCGTCGCCCTGCTCTCCAAGCTGCCGTTCGACGAGACCAGGTCGGGCCTCGCCGGCGATGATGAAGATGCCCACGCGCGCTTCCTCGAGGGCGTCGTCACCCACAAGCACGGCGTACTCAGGGTCGCCTGCCTTTATCTGCCCAATGGCAACCCGGCGAACAGCGACAAATATCCGTACAAGCTCAAATGGATGTCGCGGCTTCTTGAGTATTCGAGGGAGCGACTTAAAGCGGAAGAGCCGCTGATCCTTGCCGGCGACTTCAACGTGATCCCGGCGGCCTCAGACGTCTACAACCCGCCGGCCTGGGTGGAAGACGCGCTGTTCCGTCCGACCACCCGCGAAGCGTTCCAGTCCCTGCTCGGCCTCGGCTTGACCGACGCGCTCCGCGCCGTCACCGACGCGCCCGGCCAGTACACGTTCTGGGACTACCAGGCTGGCGCCTGGCAGAAGAACTGGGGCCTGCGGATCGACCACCTCTTGATGTCGCCTCAGGCCAGCGACCGCCTGACCCACGTCGGGGTCGACAGTTACGTCCGCGCCTGGGAAAAACCGTCCGACCACGTGCCGGTCTGGGCCGAACTCGACTTCGAGGCTGCGTAAGATCCACAATCGGTTGCGACTTCGGCTCACCTCCCCTTGAAAAGGGAAGGTCGGTTTGCGCGTACGCGCAAACCGGGCGGGGATCCACTCTCTCCACAAATGCCTGCGCCCGCGGCAGACCCCCATCCCAACCTTCCCCCTTTCAGGGGGAAGGAGCACAGCATCCATTGCGGATACATCTCAGGGGTTCGGTCTCTCAGCCTAGTCCTTGCGGCCCTGCACCCAGTGCTCGAGCATCTGCAGCGCCATCGCGCGGTCGTCGTCGGAGGCCTTGGCGAACGCGCGGTTGTAGCTTTCCTTGATCCACATCTCGTCGGGAGCGGCGCTGTCGCGGGCGAGCGTCAGCCACATCAGGCCGCGCGCCCGCTGCGGCGGCAGGCGGTCGCCGTTGAACAGCATCTGGCCGAGCAGCGCCTGGGCCTGATGCTGCCCCTTCTGGGCCGCAAGCCCGAGCCAGCGCGCGCCATAGCGGAAGTCTTCCCGCGAGGCGTCCGGCGTCTTCAGATAGAGCCGGGCGAGATCATACTGGGCGTCGGCATTCCCAAAATAGGACGCCGCATAGGAGAACATCTCCCGCGCCCGGTCGGTATCAACCTTGATCTTCGAGTTCGGGATGCCGTTGAGGTAGTAGCGTCCCAGCGCCACGAACGCCTGGGCCACGATCGTCGCCTGCGGCGCTGATGGGCTATCCTCGGCATGCGCATTGGCGATGCGGCTGAAATATTCGAACGCGCGCAGGTCATCCTGGGCGACACCGTCGCCCTCGGCATACATCCGCCCCAGCTTCCACTGGGCGACGGGATGGCCGCCCTCTGCGGCAAATTGCAGCGACGAGAAGGAGGACGTCGAGGAGTTGGCGGCGTTCGCCGTGGGTGCCGGAACCGCCACCCGCTTCAGTCCGCCCCCGGCGCTGGGCTGGGGAGAGACCATCGGGATCGTGGCGTCCTGCGGATTGACCGGGGCGCCGTCGAACGCGAATCCAGGACCCGCCACCGGAATGGCCCCTAAAATCAACGCAATAATCGTACGCTCAAATGTCCGCATAACACTGTTTCTCGTGCGCGCCACCTGGATGGGTGACGGCGCCAACCACCGCAGGCCCGACCTGCTGGGCGTATTTCCACAGCGCACCAGATGTTTGGTTAGTCGCGCGAGGGGCCCATTTGGTCTTGCGTTCCGCGAGCTCGGCGTCGCTCAATTTTACGTTAAGAGTGCCGGCCACCGCGTCGATCTCGATGATGTCGCCGTCCTGCAGCAATGCGATCGGTCCACCGATGGCGGCTTCCGGTCCGACATGGCCGATGCAGAAGCCCCTCGTGGCGCCCGAGAACCGGCCGTCGGTGATCAGCGCGATCTTGCCGCCCATCCCCTGCCCGGTCAGCGCCGCCGTCGTTGCCAACATTTCCCGCATGCCGGGACCGCCCTTCGGCCCCTCGTAGCGGATGACGATGACCTCGCCTTCCTTGTAGGTCCGCTTCTGGACCGCCTCGAAGGCGTCCTCCTCGCGGTCGAAGCAGCGGGCAGGACCCGTAAACTTCAAATTCGACATGCCCGCGACCTTCACGATCGCTCCTTCCGGCGCAAGATTACCCTTCAAGCCGACGACACCGCCGGTAACGGTGATCGGCTTGTCCGCAGGACGGACCACGTCCTGGTGCGGATTCCACTTCACGCTTTTGAGGTTTTCGGCGATCGTGCGGCCCGTCACCGTGAGGCAATCGCCGTGGAGGTGGCCGTTATCGAGCAGCGTCTTCATCAGCAGCGGAATGCCGCCAGCTTCAAACATGTCTTTGGCAACATAACGGCCGCCCGGCTTCAAATCCGCGACGTACGGAGTCTTTTTGAAGATTTCCGCCACGTCGAACAGATCGAACTTGATGCCGCATTCGTTGGCAATCGCCGGCAGGTGCAGGCCCGCATTGGTCGAGCCACCGGAGGCTGCGACCACGGCCGCAGCGTTCTCCAGGGATTTACGGGTGATGATGTCGCGCGGCCGGATGTTCTTGGCGATCAGCTCCATGATCTTCTCGCCGGCGGCGGCGCAGAACGCGTCGCGGATCTCGTAAGGCGCCGGAGCCCCGGCAGAATACGGGAGTGCGAGCCCGATCGCTTCCGACACGGTCGCCATGGTGTTGGCGGTGAATTGCGCGCCGCAGGCGCCGGCCGAGGGACAGGCCACGCGCTCGATCTCGTCGAGATCGGCATCCGACATGGCGCCCACCGAGTGCTTGCCGACGGCTTCGAACATGTCCTGGACGGTGACCTGCTGGCCGCGGAAATTGCCGGGCAGGATCGAGCCGCCATAGATGAAGATCGAGGGCACGTTGAGCCGGACCATCGCCATCATCATGCCCGGCAGCGACTTGTCGCAACCGGCAAGCCCGACCAGGGCGTCATAGGCATGGCCGCGCACGGTCAGTTCAACCGAATCGGCGATGCATTCCCGCGACGGCAGCGACGAGCGCATGCCGTCATGGCCCATGGCAATGCCGTCGGTCACGGTGATGGTGCAGAATTCGCGCGGGGTGCCGCCGGCGGAGGCGACGCCCTTCTTCACCGCCTGGGCCTGGCGCATCAGCGAGATGTTGCAGGGCGCGGCTTCGTTCCAGCAGGAAGCCACGCCGACGAACGGCTGGTGGATCTGCTCGGTGGTGAGTCCCATGGCATAGAGGTACGAGCGGTGCGGGGCGCGCTCGGGGCCCTCCGTCACGTGGCGGCTCGGCAGTCTGCTCTTGAGATTGGTCTTGGCGTCCATCGCGAACCCAGTTGTCCCAGCCATCTCTGCCTTGACCCGGGAAATGGTGATCTTCCCTTCGCTTCGCGAGTGCCGTAGCTCTAGCCTTACGAAGCATCATTTCATGCAGGGGTGTGGCCAAAAAGCGGCGCGTGCAAGAAGTGCCGGATTAAACGGATAAATCTTAGACAACTGTTGCCTCATCGCAACAATCGTTGCGCCCCAGCAACCATTTGGACGGGTTCCAGGCGCTTAGCGGGCATTTTTCGGGCGCGTAAACCATCGCGCGGGAACCGTTTTGGCGAAGATTGTGGCTTTGGCTTCACTCGAATCGGCGTGCGATTCTCGCTGCGCGGTCCCTTACGAAAGCAGGCACACATAACCACCGGAGGTTGACGTCACGCGAGCGAACGGTCGCGGCTTCGCGCATCACCAGCGCCTGCAGTGATGGGTCGCGTTCACACAGAGCGATGCGCCTGAGGTTGCGTCTCGCTTCATTTTTCTTCCGCCAGGATTCGCCGCTGTGTTGCTGGCTTGACGCTTCGTCGCGCGCTGACACAACGGAGAGTTTTGAGCCAGGACGGTGGCGCCACTCACTACCGAGAAAATTTCCGCGCGCACGCGTTGATGATCGCGTGAATGGCGCGATCGTTGCGCTATTGCGGCAGCAATTGGGCACACGTGTTGGCGATACGGCGCGTGTATTGCGGATTCATCGTGTTCAGGAAATCCAGTGATCCCGCTTCTGCATGCGAAGCGGAACCAAGCAGCGAACCGACGCCATTGCGACGGCGCGCATCACAACGCGAGGGCTTTCATCTCCGTAAGTCTCTTCTCTGGCTGTACCGCCCAGCCGTGCGAGGACGGTGATCGTGTCACTCGCGCTTGCTCGTGCGAAGCATCACGCAAGACAAACGTGATCACCGGAAGATGCGAAGTTCCTTCTAGACACTCCGTAATTTCACCACGTTAAGGTTCCATTCACTTCAGCGTTTTTCTCGCGCTGTGTCTTCAGCGCGACAGTCGTGAATCGATGCTGTGATAACCTTAGTCCCTTCAAGCCGCACGGTTTGCGACTTGGTTTGTGTCTAATGGTTCGCAGGGGGACCATGGAATGAACCAGTGCTTACGTTCGCTGTCTTGTCTCCTCACGGTGGCTGTGCTCGCGCTTTTCTCGACGGATGCGACGGCACGCTCGAGCCACAAGCAAGCGCACATCAAGAAGTCGAACGACGCGAAGGCGACGAAGGCGCGCAATCAGCGTGAAGCCGCAGGCGGCAAACGCAGGCACGGCAAACAGGCCGACGCGCGCCGCAAGTCGAAGGATGCATCCGCGAAGGAAGCGCCTCCGCCGAAACCGGAACTGTCGGGCGATCTCGCTCTGGTGGAGGACGGGATCGATCTGGCGCGCAAGGCGAAGACGGAAGATGCGACCGCCGCCAGAGACAAGATCGCCGACCCAGCGGGCCAGAAGCTGGTCGAATGGTACATCCTGCGCCACTCGGAGACGACGGCGAGTTTCAACCGCTATGCGGCGTTCATTGCCTCCAATCCGGATTGGCCGAGCATGGCGCTATTGCGCCGCAAGGCCGAGGGACGGCTATGGCAGGAGCGCAGCGATGCGGTCACGGTTCATCGCTTCACCCGCGATCGCCCCACCAGCGCCAAGGGCAAGTTTGCGCTGGCGCGCGTGCTCCTGATCGAAGGCGACCGCGACAGTGCTGCGCGTCTGGTCGGCGACGCCTGGCGCTCGGACGAATTGTCGGAGCGGCTCGAAGGCGATGCGTATGAGCTGTTCGGTGATCTCTTGACCCGCGAGGATCACCGCGCGCGCATGGACAAGCGTATCGGTGCCAAGGATCTCGCCGGCGCCAAGCGCGCGGCACAACGGCTTGGCGGCGATGAGCTTGCGATCGTAAAGGCGTGCGGCGCGGTGGCTGCGAAATCGAGCAAGGCGCTCGACCAGCTCAACGATGTCGCGACTGAGGCCCGCAAGGATCTTGGCTATACGCTGTGCCGCCTGCAATGGCTGCTCGCCCAGAACAACATCGACGATGCGGCCAGCCTGGCGATATCAGCGCCGCCTGAGACGATGGCGCTGCAGGACACCGATCAATGGTGGCGCGAGCGGCGCCTGCTGGCCCGCAAGCTGCTCGATCAGGGCAAGTTCCAGACCGCGTACGACGTGGTTGCCGCCGCCGCGCTGCCGGCCAACGAATATTACCGTGCCGATTTCCACTCCATGTGCGGCTGGATCGCCCTGCGCTATCTCAATGATCCCGTGACGGCGGCGACGCATTTCGCGCGCATCGACGAAGGCGCGACCAATCCGATCGTGCTGGCGCGCGCGAACTACTGGCGCGGCCGCGCCGCCGAGGCGCTCGGAGAAAAGGACGCGATGCGCGCCAGCTATGAGGCCTCCGCGCGCTATCCGACTGCCTATTACGGACAGCTCGCGCGCGCCAAGCTGGGCCTTGATGCGATCGAGCTGCGGGCGCCCTCGCCCGCTGCTGCCGATGATGCGGCGGCCGCGGACGAGCGCGTGCGCGCCGCCGATATGCTCTACCAGATCGGCGAACGCGACGTGGTGCTGTATTTCGCCGCCGATCTCGGCGAGCAGAGTACGGATGTCCCCGTGCTCAACGCGCTCGGCGAACTCACCGCCCGCCGCAACGACGCGGCCACCATGATGCAGCTCGGCAAGCTGGCGCTCGGGCGCGGCCTTGCGCTCGAGCGCTACGCCTTCCCCACCATCGGGATTCCCAAACATACCCAGGTCGCGCCCGAGATCGAGCGCAGCATGATCTATTCGGTGGCGCGCACCGAGAGCGCATTCGACCAGCGCGACAAATCGCCGGCCAATGCCGTCGGCCTGATGCAGGTGACGCCGGAGGCCGGCCGCGATACCGCCAAGCGCTTCGGCGTCAGCTATGACTGGGACCGGATGGTTTCCGATCCCGTCTACAACACCCAGATGGGCGCGGCCGAACTCAGCGGGCTGCTCGCCGATTACAGGGGCTGTCACATCATGATATTCGCCGGCTACAACGCCGGCCGCGGCCGCGTCCGCGACTGGGTGAAGGCGTATGGCGACCCGCGCGATCCGAACGTGGATCCGGTCGATTGGGTCGAGCGCATTCCGATCTCCGAGACGCGCAACTATGTGCAGCGCGTGATGGAGAATTTGCTGGTCTACCGCGCACGCTTTGAGAGCAGCACGACGGTGGCGACGAAGGCGGATCAGCGCGCGGTCACGCAGGAGGTCAACGCAGCCGCGCCGACGACCGCAGCCGCAGACGCGCAGTGAACAACTTGGAGGGCGGGTTAGCAAAGCGTAACCCGCCGCCTTCACCCAAGCGAACGGCTCTCAATCCACCTTCACGTCGGCGGCTTTGATCATCGGCCACCACTTTGCGATCTCGGCCTTCTGCCAGGCGCCCAGGGCTTCGGGCGTGAGCTGATCCTTCGGCGGCATGCGCAGGCCGAGGTTTTCGAGCTGCTTTACAACAGCGGGATCGTTCAGCGCCTCGACGGCCGCGGCGTTCAGCTTGGCAACGACCTCCTTCGGCGTTCCCTTGGGCACCCAGAGGCCGGACCACAGCGTCATGTGGAAGCCCGGCAGGCCGGCTTCGTCGGTGGTGGGGACCTCGGCCGCCGAGCCGACGCGCTTGTCGTCGGTCACGGCATAGGCACGGATGTTGCCGCCGCGGACCTGGTTGATCGAGTTGGAGGTCTGATCGATCATGATGTCGATCTGGCCCGCCACGAGATCGTTCAGCGCCGGCGCGGTGCCGCGATAGGGCACATATTGCAGCTTAATGCCGGAGACGTTCTCGAAATAAAGCCCGGCGATGTGGCTGCCGGAACCGGCGCCTGCGGTGCCGGCGGTCGGCGGCGACGGTCGCGACTTCAGCCAGGCCAACAATTCGCCCAGCGATTTCGCGGGGATCGCGTTCTTGCTGACGATGATCATCGGGTTGCTCGGCAGCAGCACCACGGGATCGAGATCGGCGACGAGGTCATAGCCGAGCTTGTAGACGGCGCCGTTGGCGACATGCGTGCCGAGATGACCGAACGAGATGGTGTAGCCGTCCGCCGCCGAGCGCACCGCGCGGCCGACGCCAATCGAGCCGCCCGCGCCCGTGACGTTCTCGATCAGGAGGGTTTCTCCGAGCGAGACCTTCATCCGCTCGGCGAGGATACGCGCCATCGCATCCGACGGCCCGCCGGCCGAGAACGGCACGATGATGGTGATCGGATGCGAGGGATAGTTTTGCGCGACGGCGGCGCCGCACCACGTCAACACCGCAAGGAACGTCAAGACTATCTTTCGCATCGCCTACTCCATTCGAAAATGTCCGGCTTAGAATTGCGCGAAGTCGATCGGCTTGAAACGATCGAGCGTGCGCGTGACCGGCGGCAGCGGATATTTAAGGCCTGTAGCGCAATTGAACAGCATCACGCGATCGTTTTTCGTGACGCGTCCGTCAGCGAGGCTTTGCTTGTAGGCAGCATAAGTGGCCGCGCCCTCGGGGCACAGTAGCAGCCCCTCCTCGCGCGCGACTTCGCTCAGCGCAGCAGAAATCTTCTCGTCATCGACCGCAATGGCGAAGCCTTTGCTCTCGCGGACCGCGCGCAGGATCAGAAAATCTCCGATCGCCTGCGGCACGCGGATGCCGGAGGCGATGGTGTGCGCGTCTTCCCAGCGCGTCGCATGCTCGGTGCCTGCTTCGAAAGCACGCACCATCGGGGCGCAACCGGACGCCTGCACTGCGACCATGCGCGGGCGCTTCGCACCGATGAAGCCGATCGCCTCCAGCTCGGCAAAGGCCTTCCACATGCCGATCAGGCCGGTGCCGCCGCCGGTCGGATAGAAGATCACGTCGGGCACCTCCCAGCCGAGTTGTTCGGCGAGTTCGAGCCCCATCGTCTTCTTGCCCTCGATCCGGTATGGCTCTTTCAAGGTCGACGTGTCGAACCAGCCGACCTTTGCCTTGCCCTCGCCGACGATCTTGCCGCAATCGTCGATCAGGCCGTTGACGCGATAGACCGTCGCGCCCTGCAGCTCGATCTCGCTGACATTCACTTCCGGCGTATCGGCCGGGCAGAAGATCGTGGTCTTGATGCCGCAGGAGGTGGCGTAAGCGGCCAGCGCCGCACCCGCATTGCCGTTGGTCGGCATCGCCATATGCTTGATGCCGAGCGCTTTCCCCATCGACACCGCCATGACGAGGCCGCGCGCCTTGAACGAGCCGGTCGGCAGCCGCCCCTCGTCCTTCACAATGATCTCGCCGCCGCCAAGCCTGGCGCCGAGTTTCGGCAGCCGGATCAGCGGCGTCGTCACCTCGCCGAGGCTGACGATGTCCTTGCACTGGCGCACCGGCAACAATTCGCGATAGCGCCACAGGTCGGCCGGACGCTGCTTCAGCGCATCCTTGCTCAGCGCCTTCTTCACGCTCGCAAGGTCGTAGCGCACGAGCAGCGGCTTGCCGGCCTTGGAGAGATTGTGCACCTGGTCGGCGGGATAGTGATCGCCGTCCATCGCGCATTCGAGATGGGTGACGAAGGTCGGACGTTCGATGGTCAGGTTGTCGTTGTCTTTCACGGTTCGCCGTCCCTTCCGTTACATGTTGAGGACGCGCCCATAGGCGTCCAGCACCGCTTCCTTCATCATCTCCGACAGCGTCGGATGCGGGAAGATGGTGTGCATCAGCTCTTCCTCTGTGGTCTCGAGGTTCATGGCGATCACATAGCCCTGGATCAGCTCGGTAACCTCGGCGCCGACCATGTGGGCGCCGAGGAGCTGGCCGGTCTTCTTGTCGAAGATCACCTTCACCATGCCCTGGTCCTCGCCGAGCGCGATCGCCTTGCCGTTGCCGACGAAGGGGAAGCGGCCGACACGGATGTCGCGTCCGGCTTCCTTGGCCTTTGCCTCGGTCATGCCCACGGACGCTACCTGCGGATAGCAATAGGTGCAGCCCGGGATCATGTTCCTGTCCATCGGGTGCGGATGCAGGCCCTTGATCGCCTCGACGCAGATGATGCCCTCATGCTCGGCCTTGTGCGCGAGCATCGGGGGACCGGCGACATCGCCGATAGCGTAGATGCCGGGAACATTGGTGCGGCAGTAGCCGTCGATGGCGATGATGCCCCGCTCGGCCTTTACGCCGAGCTTCTCCAGCCCGATGCCTTCGACATTGCCGACCACGCCGACCGCGGAGATCACGCGGTCGAACTCGATGGTCTGCGGCTTGCCCTTGCCGTCGTCGATGGTCGCAACCACGCTGTCGCTCTTCTTGTCGAGCTTCGTCACCTTGGTATTGGCCAGGATCTTGATGCCCTGCTTCTCGAATGCCTTGTGCGCGAATTTCGCGATCTCGGCGTCCTCGACCGGGAGGATCTGCGGCAGGACTTCGACGACCGTCACCTCCGCGCCGAGCGTGCGATAGAACGAGGCGAACTCGATGCCGATCGCGCCGGAGCCGATCACCAGCAGCGATTTCGGCATCTTGTCCGGCACCATCGCCTCGAAATAGGTCCAGACCAGTTTCTTGTCGGGCTCAAGTCCCGGCAGCACGCGCGGCCGCGCGCCGGTCGCGATGATGATGTGCTTGGCCTGATAGGTGCCCTCGCCCAGCGCGCCCTTCGGCGCTTCGACGGAAGACTTCTTGACCGTGAGCTTGCCCGGCGCATCGATCGTTGCCTCGCCCCAGATCGTCGTGACCTTGTTCTTGCGGAACAGGAAGCCGACGCCATCGTTCAGCCGCTTCACCACGTTGCGCGAGCGCTGCACCACCGCCTTCGGATCGAATGCGATGTTCTCCGCCGACAGGCCGTAATCCTTGGCGTGCTGCATCAGGTGATAGACTTCCGCCGAGCGCAGCAGCGCCTTGGTCGGGATGCAGCCCCAATTGTTGCAGATGCCGCCGAGATAGGCCTTTTCCACCACCGCGGTCTTGAAGCCGAGCTGCGCCGCGCGGATCGCGGTGACGTAGCCGCCGGGGCCGGCGCCGATGATGATAACGTCGAAGGAAGTGTCAGCCATCACAAATCCGATCTAGCCAGAGCAACCAGGAATCCGGTCCATCCAAGCGCAAGCAGCCCGGCGCCGCCCAGCATGATCCGGAACTGGGTGGTCGATGCCAGGTCACGCGCGCGGACGATCAGCGCGGCAATCGCCAGCGCTATTGCGAGAACATAGGGACCATAGAGCAATGCGTTGGACACGCATCACACCATCATCATGACGGGGTTTTCGATCAGCTGCTTGAATGCGCCGATCAGCTCGGCGCCGAGCGCGCCGTCGATGGCGCGATGGTCGCAGGAGAGCGTCACGCTCATGATGCTGGCAATCTCGATCTTGCCGCCCCGCACCACCGGCCGCTCCTCGCTGGTGCCGACGGCGAGGATCGTCGCGTGCGGCGGGTTGATCACGGCCGTGAAGTGGTTGATGCCGTACATGCCGAGGTTGGAGACGGCGGTGGTGCCGCCCTGATACTCTTCCGGCTTCAGCTTGCGCGCCCGGGCGCGAGCGGCAAAATCCTTCATCTCGCCTGATATCGCCGACAGCGTCTTGGTTTCCGCTTTGCGGATGATCGGCGTGATCAGGCCGCCCGGCATCGCCACCGCCACGCCGATATCGGAATGCTTGTGCTTGACCATGCCGCCTTCGGTCCAGCTCACATTGCAGTTCGGGATCTTCTGCAGCGCGACCGCCATCGCCTTGATGACGAAGTCGTTGACCGAGAGCTTGTAGAGCGGCTTCTTGTCGGCGTCCTTCGGGGCCGCGGCGTTGATCTCCTCGCGCGCGGCGAGCAGCTTTCCGATGTCGCAGTCGATCGTCAGATAGAAATGCGGGATCTGCTGGATCGATGCGGTCAGGCGCTGCGCGATGGTGCGGCGCATGCCGTCATGCGGCACGATCTCATACGAACCCGGCTCGAACAGTGCCAGGATCTGCTGGTCCGACATCGAGGGCGCGATCGACGGCGTCGTGCTGGGCGCAGCCGGCGGCGCCTTGAGGCCCTTGCCGGACTTCGCCTCCTCGACGTCGCGGGCGATGATGCGGCCGTGCGGACCGGTGCCGTTGATGCGCCCAAGCTCGATGCCGGCGTCCTTGGCGAGGCGCCGCGCCAGCGGCGAGGAGAAGATGCGCGCATGGCCGTTGCCCCGCTGCGCCGATGCCGCGGCTTGCGGCGCGGGTGCCGGGGCTGCGGCCGGCGCCGCGGCTTTCGGTGCCGGCGCCTGGGCGGGTGCGGGAGCCGGCGCAGGCGGCGGTGCGGCGGCGGCGGGTTTGGCGGCAGGCGCCTCAGCGGCCTTCGGCGGCGCAGCGCCTGCGCCGCTCGCGGCCGCCTTCACGTCCTCGCCGTCACCGGCCAGCACCGCGATCACGTCGTTGACCGGGACGTCCTGCGTGCCCTCAGGCACCAGGATCTTGGCAATGGTGCCCTCGTCGACCGCCTCGACTTCCATCGTCGCCTTGTCGGTCTCGATCTCCGCGATCACGTCGCCGGACTTGACCTTGTCGCCCTCTTTCTTGAGCCATTTGGCCAGATTGCCCTTCTCCATGGTAGGCGACAGCGCGGGCATCAGGATGTTGATGGGCATGGTGACCTCACAAAGCTAACTTTTGCATGGCGGCGTCCGTCGCGTGAGGAAGCCAGCCGGAATCATCTGGGCGGATCGGTGTGGGCAGAAGACGCCTCAATTGCCGATATCGCCCTGCCAGGTGCGCTCGTTGGCGGGATCCGAGCGCCAGTTCTTCATCATGTCGATCGACCTGACGTCGGCGAGATCGATGAAGGGGATGCCGAACTGCGTCAGGATGTCCTTGCTGCCCGGAAACGTCACGGACTCCCCGATGACCAGGAGCTTCAGCTTGAACAATCCGACCGCGCCGGCGCACATCGAGCACGGCGACAGCGTCGTGTACATGACCGTATCGTGGAACGACATCAGGCCGGCGTCGCGCAGGCACGACATCTCGCCGTGCAGGATGACGTTCTTCTCCTGCATCCGCCGGTTATGGCCGCGTGCGATGATCTTGTTGTCCCGCGTCAGCACCGCGCCGATCGGCAAACCGCCCTCGGCGATGCCGACCTCCGCCTCGCGGATCGCTTCCGCCATGAAGTCGTAGTGGTATTGCTCGATCGTCACGATCAATGCCCCTGTTTCGATCGCGGCGTGGTGCTGCCCGGATCGGTCGGCCGCGCGACCTCAGCTTCGAACATGTCGACGATGCGCGCGAGCGCCTCTTCTTCGGTGTACTCGCTCTCGCGCGCATAGGCGCGCGCGGCATGGCGGGCGATGTCGACCAGCATCAGGCCCCACATGTCCGGCTCCTCGAAGGCACGCTGGAAGGCGATGGAAAGCCCGCCGTCGACGACAAAGGCGCGCAGCACCTCGATCGCGTCGTCGCGACCCATCACGTCAGGCGGTAACGGCTGTTCCTGCGGGCCCGCCATGTGTCACCGGTAACAAACGGCTTTGGCGGCTTCCACCACCTCGGCGACTGAAGGCAACGCCATCTTCTCCAGATTGGCTGCGTAGGGCATCGGCACGTCCTTGCCGGATACGCGCGCGACCGGCGCGTCCAGGTAATCGAAAGCATGCTCCATGATGCGGGCCGCGACCTCGGCGCCAACACCGCTCTGCTGCCAGCCCTCCTCGACCGTCACCGCGCGGCCGGTCTTCTGGATCGACGCCACGATGGTCTCGGTGTCCATCGGGCGCAGCGTGCGCAGGTCGATCACCTCGGCCTCGATGCCTTCCTTGGCGAGTTCGTCGGCCGCCTTCAGCGAATAGGTCATGCCGTTGGACCAGGAGATGATCGTCACGTGCTGGCCCTTGCGCGCGACACGCGCCTTGCCGATCGGCACGATGTAGTCGTCGAGCTTCGGCACCTCGCCGAAATGGCCGTACAGCACCTCGTTCTCGAGGAAGATCACCGGATTGGGATCGCGGATGGCGGCCTTCAGCAGGCCCTTGTAGTCGGCAGCCGAGAACGGCGCGATCACCTTCAGGCCTGGGATGTGCGAGTACCAGGACGAATAGTCCTGGCTGTGCTGGGCGGCGACGCGGGCCGCGGCGCCGTTCGGCCCACGGAACACGATCGAGCAGCCCATCTGGCCGCCCGACATATAGAGCGTCTTGGCGGCGGAGTTGATCAGTTGGTCCATCGCCTGCATGGCGAAGTTGAAGGTCATGAACTCGACGATCGGCTTGAGGCCTGCCATCGCGGCGCCGATGCCGATGCCGGCAAAGCCGTGCTCGGTGATCGGTGTGTCGATCACGCGCCTGGCGCCAAACTCCTGCAACAGCCCCTGGCTCACCTTGTACGCGCCCTGATATTCGGCGACTTCCTCGCCCATCAGGAAGACATCCGGATCGCGCCGCATCTCTTCGGCCATGGCGTCGCGCAAGGCTTCGCGGATGGTCTGCGTGATCATCTCGGTGCCGGCGGGCACCTCCGGCTCGGGCTCGCTGACGGCCGTCGGCGCGGCCGGCACTTTCTCCTCTGCCTTCGGCGCAGGCGCTTCGGCCTTGGCCTGTGCGGGAGGCGCGGACTCGGCGGCTTTCTCCTGCTTGGCCGGGCTTATGACCTTGGCAAGATCGGCGGCGCTTTCGCCATCGGCCAGGATAGTTGCGATCGGCGTGTTAACGGCGACGTCGGCGGTGCCTTCCGGGATCAGGATCTTGCCGAGCGTGCCCTCATCGGTCGCCTCGACCTCCATGGTGGCTTTGTCGGTCTCGATCTCGGCGATGACGTCGCCCGACTTGATCGGTTCGCCTTCCTTCTTCAGCCATTTGGCGAGGTTGCCCTTCTCCATCGTGGGAGACAGCGCAGGCATGAGGACTTGAATGGGCATATCGGCTCCCGGATACTCTTTCGTATTCAGTCTGCGCTTAGCGGTAGACGTCGGTGTAGAGCTCGGACGGATCGGGCTCGGGATCGTGCTGGGCAAAATCGGCGGCGGCATTGACGATATCGCGCACCGCAGCATCGATCGACTTCAAATCCTGCTCGCTGACGTCGGCGGCAAGCAGGCGGTTGCGGACCTGTTCGATCGGGTCATGCTCGTGGCGGACCTTCTCCACCTCCTCACGGGTCCGGTACTTGGCCGGATCGGACATCGAGTGGCCTCGATAGCGGTAGGTCTGCATCTCCAGGATATAGGGGCCCTTGCCGGCGCGGCACCAGGCGACGGCCTCGTCGCCCGCAGCCTTCACCGCGCGCACGTCCATGCCGTCGACCTGCCGGCCCGGGATGTTGAAGGAAACGCCGCGCTTGGAGAAATCGGTCTGCGCCGAGGAGCGCGTCACCGAAGTGCCCATGGCGTAGCGGTTGTTCTCGATGACATAGACCACCGGCAGCTTCCACAGCTCGGCCATGTTGAAGCTTTCATAGACCTGGCCCTGGTTAGCGGCGCCGTCGCCGAAATAGGCCAGGCTCACGAAATCGTTTTCGCGGTAGCGGTTGGCGAAGGCGAGACCGGTGCCGAGCGAGACCTGCGCGCCGACGATGCCGTGGCCGCCGTAGAAATGCTCAGCCACGCTGAACATGTGCATGGAGCCGCCCTTGCCCTTGGAATAGCCGCCGCGGCGTCCGGTCAGCTCGGCCATCACACCCTTGGCATCCATGCCGCAGGCGAGCATGTGCCCATGGTCCCGGTAGCCGGTGATGACCTGGTCACCCTTCTTCAGGGTCATCTGCATGCCGACGACGACGGCCTCCTGGCCGATATAGAGATGGCAGAAGCCGCCGATCGCGCCCATGCCGTAGAGCTGGCCGGCCTTCTCCTCGAAGCGCCGAATCAGCAGCATGTCGCGCAGTGCCTTGAGTTCCTGCTCCTTGGTGAATTCCGGCGGGGAGCCGTCCCCCTTCTCCTGCCCTGCTTCCTTTGTGACGCTTTTCTTGGGTGCGGCCATGGCATTTCCGGATGAGAGGGATGATTTGGCCCTCTCTATCCCAACTCAAACGGCCGGGGAAGGATTGCGTGCGCTGGATGGAATATTGCTATGCCGCAGTGCAGCGCAGATGAAAATATTGCTAACGATTGATGCGATTGTTCGGAATTTCATTGCGTGACAACGGCGCGACACAGGCCGCGCCGTCGTCACCTCACCGTCTCAGAAGAAGCCGAGCTTCTTGGGGCTGTAGCTGACCAGTAGATTCTTGGTCTGCTGGTAGTGGTCGAGCATCATCTTGTGGGTCTCGCGGCCGATGCCCGACTGCTTGTAGCCGCCGAACGCCGCATGCGCCGGATAGGCGTGGTAGCAGTTGGTCCATACGCGGCCGGCCTGGATCGCCCGCCCAAACCGGTAGCAGCGGTTGGCATCGCGGCTCCAGACCCCGGCGCCAAGGCCGTAGAGCGTGTCGTTGGCGATGGCGAGCGCCTCGTCATCGGTCTTGAACGTGGTCACGGACACAACCGGGCCGAATATCTCCTCCTGGAAGATCCGCATCCGGTTGTTGCCCTCGAATACGGTGGGCTGAACGTAGAAACCGCCTTCGAGATCGCCGCCAAGCATGGCCCGCGCACCGCCGGCCAGGAGCTTGGCTCCTTCCTTGTTGCCAATATCGATGTAGGAGAGAATTTTCTCGAGCTGCTCGTTCGACGCTTGGGCGCCGATCATGGTGGCGGGATTGCGCGGGTCGCCCTGCTCGATCGCCGCGACGCGCTTCAGCGCCTTCTCCATGAAGCGCTCATAGATCGATTCCTGCACCAACGCCCGGCTCGGACAGGTGCAGACCTCGCCCTGGTTCAGCGCGAACATCACAAAGCCCTCGACCGCCTTGTCGAGGAAATCGTCGTCTTCCGCCGCCACGTCCTTGAAGAAGATGTTCGGCGACTTGCCGCCGAGCTCGAGCGTGACCGGGATCAGGTTATGACTGGCATATTGCATGATCAGCCGGCCTGTCGTGGTTTCACCTGTGAACGCGATCTTGGCGATGCGCGGGCTCGACGCCAGCGGCTTGCCGGCCTCTAACCCGAAGCCGTTGACGATGTTGAGGACGCCGGGTGGCAGCAGGTCGGCAACGAGCTCAATCCACACCATGATCGAGGCCGGAGTCTGCTCGGCGGGCTTCAGCACCACGCAATTGCCGGCGGCAAGCGCAGGCGCGAGCTTCCAGCACGCCATCAGAAGCGGGAAGTTCCACGGGATGATCTGGCCGACCACGCCAAGCGGCTCGTGAAAATGATAGGCCACCGTGTCGTGGTCGATCTCGGCGAGACTCCCCTCCTGCGCGCGTACGACGCCGGCGAAGTAGCGGAAATGGTCGATCGCGAGCCGCTCCAGGTTCTCCTCCATGCGATCGGCGATCCGGTTGAGAATGTTGGCTCGCTCCACGACGCTGGCGCGTCCCCAAGCGTCCTTGGCGGCATGCGCAGCATCGAGCGCGAGCTCGATGTCCTGCGCTTCCGAGCGCGCGATCTTGCAGACCACCTTGCCGGTCACCGGCGAAGGGTTGTCGAAATACTTGCCCGACTGTGGCGCGATCCATTTGCCGCCAATGAAATTGTCATAGCGCTCTGCAAACGGGTTAGTCGATGTCGTGAGGAATTCAGGCTTGTTCATGCTTCACTCCCGCTGTTGTTTGATTGCTGACCGTCGCCGACTTGTTCCGGGCGATGGCGCGAAAAACATGTCGGGCGGAAGCAAGGATGTCAGCGGGGTGACATCAGAACGCGGCGCCGACCTGTCGCAGATTTGCGACACTCACAGCGCAGGACCGCAGCGTTTCTGACCCGAAGCTGACAGCGATGCTGCGATAAGTTGGCCACCGTGGTGATGGCTAGGCAACGACATCCAGCCGGAGTACATCGACAGCGCTGCCTAATCTCAATAGGGAGCCGATGGGACATGGGCTTGATTTGGCCCGGAACCGAAAGGACTAGCAATGGCAAAGAACACGATTTGCCTCTGGTACGATAAGGACGCCGAGGCTGCTGCCCGTTTCTACGCGGAGACCTTCCCCGACAGCGTAGTGGGCGCCGTCCACCGTGCACCTAGTGACTACCCATCCGGCAAAGCCGGTGATGTGCTGACGGTCGAGTTCACGGTTGCCGGCGTTCCCTGTCTCGGCCTCAACGGGGGTCCGGCATTCAAACATAACGAAGCCTTCTCGTTCCAGATCGCCACCGACGATCAGGACGAGACCGACCGCTATTGGAACGCGATCGTCGACAACGGCGGACAGGAAAGCGCGTGCGGCTGGTGCAAAGACAAATGGGGCATCTCCTGGCAAATCACGCCGCGCGTGCTGACCGAGGCGTTAGCGGCTGGCGGTGATGAAGCAAAGCGCGCATTCGAGGCGATGATGGATATGAAGAAGATAGACGTCGCCACGATCAAGGCGGCGCGGCGCGGCTGACGTTGCGCTTTCAGGCACTCCGATTCCCGTAGCGAAGACCCGTGCAGCGGCCGTATCTTGTTCGGATGCCAACTGCGCCAATTAACCTCATGCCTCCGCTGTGTAGGAGCGTCCAGGTTCGAGCGCGTAGATGGTCAGAAAACGGAGCGGGCGTTCCGCGTCACAATTGCGAAAGAGTGTGTGTGGAATATCGGCGCGATCCTGCAAGGTGTCGCCCGCTCGGTACTGTCGTGGATCATCGCTGCCATAAGCTGACTCCGCAACACCTTCGATGATGAAGACCACTCCCCCAACGGGATGTCGGTGAAGCGGAGCTGCGCCGCCGGGTGGATAGGTCACCTCGACCACGACGAGCTCCCGATCATCGCCGAGCAGTGGAAGGCGTTCGAGCACCTTACGTGTGACACCCGCAAACCCGGCTTGTGGGGCGCTTGGCCGACCGTCGATACCTTCACCCATTGGACACTCCTTCCGAGCCTTAGCCGATATGCGAGACAACGAGGCGGACGTTGCCCGCCCTCACTTTCCTCGCAGCATTTCGACGAGCTGAATGAGATTGCCGCAGGTATCATCAAAGACAGCCATTCTGACGGTGCCTGCATCCATCGGCTGTACTGTGAATTCGACACCAAGGTCGCGCAACCTCTCGAATTCCTTTTCGAGATCATCCACTTGGAAGGACGCTGCAGGAATCCCGTCATTCACGAGCGAAGATTTGTATGGCCCAACGGCAGGGTGCTCGCTCGGCTCAAGCAGGAGCTCGGTTCCTTCCGGTGCCTCCTTCGACACAACAGTCAACCAGCGATGAGCCCCAAGCGGGATATCGTGCTTGATGATGAAGCCCAGCTTCTGCGTGTAGAAATCCAAGGCTTTGGCCTGATCGTCAACAAAGACGCTCATGACATAGATCCTCATGCTCCACTCCCTTTTTTCAGATGCTTGTTGAGCCAGGCATCGACTGCCTTCCGCAGTGGCGCAGTGTCGAAGCTATGCATCTTGGTGCGCCCGCTCCAATGCGTCTGGACAAGCCCGGCCCTCTCCAGCATTTCGAGGTGCTGCGAAATCGTTTGTCGCGACAGGCTTCTGCCATCCTCTGCAACCGACGAAGCGCAGATCTCAAACAAGGACTGCCCGGGACGCTTCGCCAAGCGATCAAGGATGCGGCGACGCACGGGATCGCCGAGCGCCTTGAAGACGTTGTCGAGCTGGTCGTCGTCCATCCAAATCAAAATGCAGTAATTTTACTGCATGTCAACGGCGCGTCACCAGGGAGCAGCGCCGCATGCGGCGACCAAAAGCCGCAACGTCCGTTCCCTGCTCGATCTGCTCGCCGCCCGGCGGCTTGTGACGGCCGCCGACGAGCAGCATATTCACTTAGACCCCTGTTGTGATCGTGAAAAGAATGGGGCAACACGTCGGGGATCAATGGATAATTCGAGCGGTGTAGTGAGAAATGAACTCGTACTTTCGTTCGGTCCGTTTCGCCTGATTCCGAACCGCCAGTTGCTCATGCGCAGCGACCGACCCGTCAAACTTGGGGGAAGGTCGTTCGAGTTGCTTCATCTATTGGCGCAACGGAGCGGTCAGTTGGTGAGCAAGGACGAACTGATGGCCGCCGCCTGGCCAGACACGTTCGTTCATGACAGCAATTTGAAGGTCAACATGAGCAGTCTGCGCCGCTCCTTGGGCGACACGCAGACGCCACCGAGCTACGTGGCGACCGTCGCAGGCCGAGGCTATCGGTTCGTGGCACCTGTCGAAATAAGCACCGCTGAGTTCACCGATGGGGGCATTCCTGCGAAGTCCTCGGAGTTGCCCGGACTTCCTCTTCAACGCGACATAGTCGGCCGTGACGTCGAGATCGCGAACATTCTAGCTGGCTTGCGTAACGAACAGCACGTCACTGTGGTCGGCGCCGGCGGGATCGGCAAGACGACCGTGGCTGTCGCCGTGGCCCGAACTTTCAAATCGAATTGTCCGGACGGCGTCTGCTTTGTAGATCTTTCAACGGTTGACGATCCGGCGCAGGTTCCCTTTGCCTTGGCTGGAGCGATGGGAATACGCGGCAATCCCGGCGATACCCTCGCCGCTGTGATCGACTACCTCCGGCAGCGGCGGATGCTCGTCGTCCTTGACAACTGCGAACATGTGTTGCCGGGCGCGGCGATTTTTGCGGACAAGCTTGCGGCCGACAGGGGGAAATCGAGGCTTCTCGCCACGAGCCGCGAACCGCTCGACACATCCGCCGAGCATATTTTCTGGCTCGACTCGCTGGCCTTCCCCGATTCCGGCGAAATTCTGACCGCCACCGAGGCTTTGCGCTTTCCCGCCGCGGAGCTGTTTGCTCGCCGGGCATCGGAGTGGGCTGGGTATGATCTTGTCGATGCCGATTGCGCGGCAATTGTGCAGACATGCCGTTCACTCGACGGATTGCCTCTGGCCATCGAACTGGCCGCCGCCAAGCTGGAACATCACAAAGCACAAGACGTGCTTTCGATGCTGGATCAACATCTAAGCTTTCGAAGTCCACACTCTGGAATTGCGCCGCCACGCCAGGAGACGCTGCTGGCTACGATCGACTGGAGCTTCCAGCTTCTATCGCAGAGCGAGGCCACAGTTTTACGCCTCGTATCGGTGTTTGCCGAGGCGTTCGAACTGGAAGATGTCGTAGCCGTTGCCGCTGCGGCCGAATTGACGCCGGCCAATGTCACCACCGGACTGGGCGGCCTCGTCGCCAAATCCCTTGTGACAGCTCAAGTGAATGGAGCCGGGCTAAGGTACCGGCTTCTCGACAGCACGCGGCGCTACGCGATCAAGAGACGGCAGGAGGATCCGGTCGACACACGGGCGCTGCATTGTCACGCCCACCGGATACTCGACTTGCTCGAACAGTCCGAAGGAGAATGGGACTGGCGCGAGACGAACGATTGGTCGGGCCGATACCGAAGCCGTCTTGCCGACCTGCGAGCCGCTTTGTCATGGGCCTTCGGCGAAGGGGGTGAAACCGAGCTCGGTGTCCGGCTCACGGTGGCAGCCATCCCGCTATGGTCCGAGGTTTCGTTGATAGCGGAGGCGCAGGAACGGGTAGAATTGGCTCTAAGAATGGCCGAAACCATTCCGTGTGATGATCTGCTGAAGGCGAAGTTGGCCTGCTCCCGAGCCTGGAGCCTGTTCTACGCGCGCAAGCTTCTAAACGAGAACGAAGACGCCTGGCTCGCCGCAATCGCATTCGCCGAGCGTGCCGGCAACCTGGACTATCGGCTGCGATCGCTGGTGGGTCTTTCATTCTACCTGCTGCAGATCGGGCAAACAGCGCGGGCGATCAAATGTCTCGAGGAGGTCGGTGAATTATCCAGACGTCACCATTGGTCAGCCGCACCCGAAGGTGATCGCGCGCTGGCCTGGGCAAGGGCCCAAACGGGAGAATTGAGGGAAAGCCGGCAAGTCCTCGATCGCCTTGCGGCGACGTATTCGCGTCCCCATGGGCGGGCGCGCGTGGCAGGCCTTGAGGTCTACCGCTACATCGCTACCCGCTGTTATCTGCCCTTCGTCGCGTGGATGAACGGCCATGTGGATTACGCGGCGGCGGCGGCACAGGACGCGGTTGAGACCGCAGCCAGCGTTGGAAATCTGATCTACCAATCAAATGCGCTAGGATTGGCCGCCCTGCCAGTATCGCTATGGAATGGCGACATGGCTGCGCTTGAGCGCTACACCGCTCGATTGCGGTCCAACCTCCAGCGCGAGAATATCGCGCGCTGGGTCCCGGTTCAGCGCTACTTCGCGGCCGCACTTCGAGATTTGAAGGGCGAGCAAGACGCTGTGCGCGAACTGCGCGCTTCGACCGATGAATTGATCGAATGCCGCTACTTCATGCGCATTGGAATGTATCTCGGGCATCTCGCGAACGTGCTCGCTCTCCGCGGGCGGATCGATGAAGCCAGCGATACGATAGCCATGGCCCTGCACTATCAGACGCAACAGGAAGAACGTTGGTGTCGATCCGAACTGCAGCGGATCGAAGCCTCGATCCTGTATCTTGCCGGTCACCACAGCAGTGCGGAACGCCTGCTCCGGAGTGCGCTGGAGGAGGCACGGGCCATTGGAGCTGCCTCGTTCGAGTTGCGCATCGCCAGCGACCTGGCCGCCCATTACATCAATTCCGATCGCTATGACGACGCGGAGCGGCTGCTTCGGCCGGTCTACCAGAGTTTCAGCGAGGGCTTCACGACGAAAGACCTGGTCACGGCTTCACAACTTCTGCAACGCGCAAACGCTGCCTAGAGCATGATCCGGAAAAGTGGAGACCGGTTTTCCCGCGCGACAAACGCGAAGCGTTTGCGCGGAGATCATGCTCAAACAAGGAGCTGGAGCGGGATGACGATTCGAAGAAAAGTCATCGCGCACTAGCGGATCATCGCGGGTCGAGCAAAGCAGGCGGATTTCATTCCCCTGCCCGCTCGACCCCCAAATCGGGCTCACGCGCTTGCGAACGCGCGGTCCAACGCCTGGACCAACTTGGCTCCGACCAGGTGGTCGGACCGAGGATTCTGGCCGGTGATAAGTTCGCGATCCTCAATCACATGCGGCTCGAAGTCGATCGCCGTGATGGTCACCACACCACCCGCCGTCTGCAATGCGTCGACCACGTGAAAATACATTTCGGCATGGAGGATATTGTCCTCGATCACTTTCTCCTCGCTATTGGAGAAGATCGTCATCTTATATCCGGCATACTGCCATCCCTTCGCCAGCGCCGCCGCTTTCGCCGTGTCCCCGGCGATCAGAGCCGCGCGGAACTCGCGCGCCGCCGGCATAGCTGCTGCAAGCGCAATCGGGCCATGGCAAAGCAAGGCTGTAAGCTTGGCATGAGCGTGAAAGAAACGCAGGATCTCGCCGACGTCAGGGTCCTGCATGAGATCGACCACCGGCGCCTGCCCGCCGGGTACGAAGACCGCGGCGTAATTTTCCAATCCGTCGTCGATCACTGAACGCAGTGTGCGTACCTGGTTCATCGCGGGATCGCCGGCGAAGAATGCCTCCGCGCGATCAAATGCGGCCTGATCGCCGCCGAAATGCTCCGCCGCGCGCGAGGCCTCGTCGATATGCGGCTTGGAACCGTTGGGAGTTGCGAGCACGACATCATAGCCGGCCTCGATGACCGCCAGGACCGGGATGACGGTTTCGTTGAGGTACTGGCCCGTGTTTCCTGTCCCGCCGCCCCGCACTTCAATCTTGGTTGCGTTAGAACCGATCACCAGCACTTTTCCCTTGCTCATGAAGGCCTCCTGTCTTGTCGGCATGCGTGCGCGAACACCCGCGACGGAACGTCGTGGTTGAGCGCTTAGCCGGTTTCTGATCGAGCTTGGTTTTCTTGAGATCGACGATGAAGCCCACCGTCCCGCGTGTTCAATGAAGTTCTACCATACGTCGTGGGAAGTGGCCGGTAAAAAGATGTAAAACAACCGGCCGCTGCGCTGACAAATCCGCTGCGCGGCAAGTTGTCCTCATGCTTGCATGAGTGAACTAGCACACACACCGGTTGCGGATCGTGTAGTAAAAATACACGCGCCGTTTTTCGGCGTACGGCATGGATAACGGTTTGATCATGCCGGTGTGCCCATCGAGGCCGATGACGCAAACACTTGCAACATAGCCATCAGGTGACACGGGAGTGAAATAGACGGTCAAAGAAAGGACGACTGACCGTCTGTCAGATGAAAAAGTTTATTTGGCCCGACGCTCACGCATGATCGGGCCTCACCAGTTCATTTGTGCCGGGGAGTCGTTTTGTGGACAGTACGACGAAGCCGACTCTGCATGATACCTTGAGGCCCAATGTGGCGTCGTCTCGCTCTGAGGGCCGCAAGGTACAGGGCGCTCTGGCTGCATCGGCCAACTACTTTGTTGTGGATCCGGTTTTTCTGGCCACTGCTTCGGTGCAGCCGTATCAACGGGCGCACCACGATCCAATCTGTCGGCCGCTTAGAATCTACACACTCGATCCAACGGCAAGTCGCCTGGATGGTGCGGTGGCGACGATAAATGTCCCATTCGAACAATTGAGCTCGGGCCCGGTGGGCAGCATCCTGGAAGTGGTCGATTGGGACCAAACGACCGGGCAGTTCAATAAGCCGGTGGATTTGGACAATCCTCGCATCCTGATGGAGAGCGGCCGAGTCCCCTCGCCGTCCGACCCCATGTTCCGGCAACAAATGGTCTACGCGGTCTGCGCATCCACCTACTATGCCTTCCGCCGGGCGCTCGGCCGCGATCCGTGCTGGGGCTTCCATGCCAAGCCTGGCCAGGCTTATCCAAAGCTCAGGATTCGACCGCAGGCGTTCTGCGACCGCAACGCCTACTACGATTCATCAGCAGGTGAGCTGAAGTTCGGATACTTCAGTGCCGATGGTGACGTCCAGGGGCGAAACCGCCCCCACGGCCGGGTCTTCACCAGCCTTTCACACGACATCATCGTGCACGAAATGACGCACGCGCTGTTGGATGGCCTCCGGACGCGCTTTCGGCTGCCGACCCACCCGGATGTCCCGGCCTTCCACGAGGGATTTGCCGACCTTGTGGCAATCCTCACGCACTTCTCCCATTCGGATGTCGTTCGTGCCGCGATCGAGCGGTCGGGCGCCAAGCTTGAGACCGATGCGCTGCTCCTGTCACTCGCTTCTCAATTTGGACACACCACGGGTTCCGACGGACCGTTACGATCGGCGATCACTCTCGCCGGTCCCGGGCAGCACGAGGAAGGCAGCATCGAACTGTACGAAACGGCCGGAGACGAGCCGCACAAGCGCGGTTCGCTTCTGGTCACCGCGATGTTCGAAGCATTCGCAACGGTACTGCGGCGGAAGACGAAACGGTACCTTCGCCTGGCGCGTCTGGCTCCCGGCGAAGCTCCCGGTCCGGAGCTCACCCAGATCCTCGCGGATCAGGCGAGCACATTGGCATCGCAGTTTCTTTCAATTTGCATACGCGCCATCGACTACTGCCCGCCGTTCGACCTGCGTCTTGGCGAATATCTGCGAGCCGTGATCACTGCGGATTTCGATCTCGTTCAAGACGATCCCTTCGGCTATCGCGAGGCCATCATCGATGCGTTCGCGCGCCGCCACATCTATGCCGATGACGTGCCGGACCTCGCGGAGGATTCTCTGCTGTGGCGACCGCCGGACAAAAAGATGGAGCCGATCGAAGCCCTGCACTTCAGGGAGATGCAGTTCGCCGGCGATCCGGGACGAGCAGCCGATGAGACCGAGCTGCGACGCCAGGCCGAGGCGCTTGGAGCCTATGTCATGCGGCCGGAATACACGCATGCGTTCGGCTGTGCCTTGCCGGGCGACATCCAGTTGAATGGCGATCACGTCGATCCGGCCGTTGTTGGCTCTGTTCGATCCCTTCGACGTATCGGCCCCGACGGGCAGATCACCTTCGATACAGTCGCCGAGATCACGCAGCGGCGCTGGTGCAAGCAGAGCTCTAAAGGAATAAGTGAAGTTTTCGGCGGCTCTACCGTCATCCTGGGCCCGGATGGGCAGGTTCGCTACGTGATCCGCAAAAGCGTTACGGATCGACGCCGAATACAGGCACAAGCAGACTATCTTGACAGCAAAGGCGGCTCGAAGGGGTGGACGAAACGCGGAATGCGCCGTCACCTGCCACGATCGAGCAAGTGCCATCTCTTCCAGCAGAACGTCGACGACACCAGCAAGCAGCAACGAGGAGGAGGATAATATGTGCGACAGCGACCAGAAACTCCGCCAGGCCTTGACGAAGATCGCGGAGGTGGCTCGGGCGGCCGTGGATGGCGGTCCGTATACGGACGAAGACGATAGCAAACCGCATGGCGAGACGACGCGAGGTTCGCATACCCACGCCCACGCGGGTGGGAAAAACGCGCACTGTTCGATCAAGCAACTGCCCGATCGTCTGGTCGAGAAGGCCGCAAGAACCGCACGATCAATCAATCCCGTGAACGGAGTTGGCTTCGGCCCGATCAGCGCTGTGGCGCGCGGTCTGGTGCTCGATCCGGCAGCGATTTCAGTTCTGGTCAGCAAGTATTGGGGCCCGCAGCAGCGGCAACTCACGGTCAGCTTCCTGGATGGCGGACCAAGTGATCTGCGCCGCCGGATCATTCAGCATATGAATGCCTGGAACCAAACCGCCGGCATCTCGTTCGTGGAGACCCGCGGCGTCGGGAAGGTGCGCATCTCGCGGAATCAGGCTGGATATTGGTCCTATCTCGGCACCGACATCCTGCATATCCCCAATAATCGGCCGACGCTGAACCTTCAGGGTTTCACGATGAACACGAGCGAAAGCGAATTCCATCGTGTGGTTCGTCATGAGGCCGGCCATACGCTCGGCTTCCCGCATGAGCACATGCGCGAGGAGCTGGTTGCCCGCATAGACCCGGAGAAGGCATACGATTTCTTCCTGCGCACACAGGGTTGGTCTCGCCAGATGGTGGACCAGCAGGTGCTGACACCGCTCAGCCAGGATTCGATCATGGGCACCCCGTCGGACGAGGACTCGATCATGTGCTACCAGCTTCCGGGATCGATTACGAAATCCGGCGAGCCGATCCGGGGAGGCATAGACATCAACGCCACGGACTACGCGTTCGCCGGGCGGATCTACCCGAAGGTGTCGGCAGAGCGGGCCCCCTCGATCCAGGTTGAGATGGGCACCGCCGACGAATGGTCGCCGTCGGAAGACGTGGAAGTGGACGAGGAACCGGTGCAGTAACGCTTTGGCGCACCTTGTCGAGATCCAGGCATGCCAGGACCTTCCACCCGTGCTGCACGTGCGGGTGGGAGACATGCTGATGTTCGGGGCAACCGGCGGGCGCGTTCTGGAAGGCGGGACGACCGTCGAACTCATGGGGGTCTTCTCGCCCGGCGTGGTCTCGGATGACGGCCGTGTGCTGAGTCCGGCCGGACCGCCGACCAGCGCGTTGTTTCGCGCGCTCCAATCCGGGCAGGCCCGCATCGAGCTGATCAGAGGGGATCCATGGCAGGGCACGCCAGAAAGGCGCGAGATCGCGATTATCGTCACCGCCTGAGGATCAGCTACCGGGCGGAGCGCTGTCTAAACCCTACCGGCCCCTCGCATCACAGCGACGCAGTGCTGCAACTTGGCTCCGCCGGCAGCTCCTCGGCATTCGGGTCGCCTGGAGCTGTCGCCCAGGCCAGCTCGACGAGTGTCACGATCCTTCGACCTGCACCGTCAAGCTGGCAGACGATGAGGCCCTGATCCTCGATATATGTCAGCAGACGCTGGGCGCGGCGCAACGAGTGTGAGCCATAGGCGCGCGCAATCGCTGCATCGCTGGGGCACGGCCAGCCCTCCTTCGCCGCGCGGGCGATCATCATGAAGACGCCCTGCATGTCCTCCGGCAAAATGGAGGCGCGGAGCGAGACATCCTGCCACGCATCATCCTCTACCAGATCGGAGCCGAGTCCGGCACGGGCGCGCGTCAGCATGCGGCGGAAGTCATTCAGGTCCGGCACCGCCGAACCGAGGCCTTCGATCCGGCAGCGGACCACGAACTCCTGATAGAGAACGCCGATGGCGCGGAACCCCGCATCGGGTTCGGCCAGGACCGCACTGAGGATACGATCCACCTGCTCGCGCCGCTCGGCCAATTCCTCATCGCTGATTGGCAGCTCGATCGCCTCGGGACGGATATCTGGCGCCGCGGATTTCGCCGCCCGGAGTTGCTCGAGAAGATCCGGCGCCGGCCGGCGCTGCGGCCGGCCAGCCTCGGGCGGCGGCGCTGCCAGGATCACGGCGCGCGCGTCTTCCAGCGTCGCTTCCGGCAGCGGCAGCAGGCGCGGCGTTGCATTACGCGCGTGGGTATCTGTTGGACCAATGCGCAGCCCCAGGGGACGGCGGGACAGCGCCGGACCCAGCGCCATGAATTGTCCGCGCTCCAGGTCCCGGAAGGCCTCCGCCTGCCGCCGCTCCATGCCGAGAAGATCGGCGGCGCGCGCCATGTCGATGTCAAGGAAAGTTCGACCCATGAGGAAATTGGACGCCTCGGCCGCGACGTTCTTGGCGAGCTTTGCTAGCCGCTGGGTTGCGATGATCCCGGCAAGCCCACGCTTGCGGCCGCGGCACATCAGGTTCGTCATGGCGCCGAGCGAGAGCTTACGCGCCTCGTCCGAAACCTCCCCGGCGATCGCCGGCGCGAACAGTTGAGCCTCGTCCACCACCACAAGCATCGGGTACCAGTGGTCGCGCTCGACGTCGAAGAGTCCACCGAGGAAGGCGGCGGCGCGGCGCATCTGGTTCTCTGCGTCCAGCCCCTCGAGATTGAGCACGGTGGAGACGCGATGAATGCGCGCCCGCTCGCCGGCAACCTGCAGGCCTCGCTCGGTATGGTCCTCGGCGTCGATCACGAGGTGACCGAAACGATCGGCCAGCGTCACGAAGTCGCCTTCGGGATCGATGATGGCCTGTTGCACCCAGGCGGCACTCTGTTCAAGCAGCCGGCGCAGCAGATGGGATTTTCCGGAGCCCGAATTGCCCTGAACCAGGAGGCGGGTCGCCAGCAATTCCTCGAGGTCCAGAACAGCCGGGGCGCCGGCCGTCGTGTGCCCCATCTCGATCGCAACGGTCATGTCCCGACTCAAACTCTCCTTGCGGAGAGGGGCTTATCAACCTGATCACAGCCCGTCGAGCGCCCCACGGCCAATCAGCCAGTGTTCCACACAGCGTCCACCGCTCAGCCCGAATCGCGTTCCTGCTTAATGCCCCTTGAGGTCGAAGCGCTTCAGTTTTCGGTGCAGGGTGGCGCGGCTGACGCCGAGCGCCTTCGCCGCGGCCGAGACATTGCCCTGCGCACGGGCCAGCGCCCGCTGCAGCGCCGCGCGCTGCGCGTCGCCGAGGTGCTCGCAGCGCCCTTCCCGGCCCTCCAGCAAGTCGGCGGCCGGAAGCGGCCGGAGCACGCGGTCGGGCGGGATACCCAAGGCCAGCCGCGCTGATCGCGTCGCGCCGATCACGAGATCGTCGCTGTCGATCGCCAACAAGCCGCCGCCATGAGCCTCGGTCGGCGGTGTCAGCACGATCCGAGCATTCGCAAAGGCGCTGCGGAACAGCTCGGCCTCGATCCGCCGCGCCGCCTCACCGGCGGCGAGCGCAATCAGGCTGGCGAACGCATCGGTGCGGTCGGCGCGGCACGAGGAGACATCGAGTACGCCGACAAGCCTTGCGTGCTCGTCGTAGATCGGGGCAGCGGTGCAGCTCAGCAGCGTGTTGCGGGTGAAGAAATGCTGTTCGCGGTCAATGGTCAGGACGCGCTGCTCGACCAGGCAGGTGCCGATGCCATTGGTACCCTCATGCTCTTCGTCCCAGAGCGCACCGGTCCACAAGCCCCAGTCCTCGAAGGTGGAATCATCAGCTGCGTGGCCTCGCCGCTCCAGCGGGATACCGTCGTGGTTGGCGAGCAGCACGCAGCAGCCGGCAGCGCCCACCGCCTGGTACAGCCGGTCCATACTGGCTTGCGCCGCGCGCAACAGCGGCGCGACGTGCTCCCGCGCCTGTTGGAACTCGGCCCCGGTCAGCCGTTGCGGCGGCCGCGTTCCGGCGGGATCAAGCTGATGCAATCGGGAAGAGCGTCGCCATGACGCCACAAGCGCTGATCTCGCGGCCTGGCCGGATTCGATCGCGGCCTCGACGCGGGCCGCGTGATGAGCGAGCTTAAGCTCCTTCATCCCGCTGATACTCCCTCCCTTAACCCAATAAATAGGGCATGCGGACCATGGCTTCCTTGACCTTCGTCAAAGTCAGTCACGGTAGGAGCTGGACCGCCATCGCGGGGCTCGCCGGCGTTTGATGCGTTCTTTTTTTGGCCCAATAGGGCTACGGCGCTCGAAACGCTTCTACCCTACGGCAATTGGGACGGCTCGACAATTAATTCGATTTGCTGACCCGGACCAGGTCGCGCGGGTTGGCATAGTCGAGCTGGAAGCGGGCGCGCTCGTCCAGCATGTCGGGGTCGAGGCTCTCGGAGCGGAGCAACGAAACGCGCTTCTCGCCTTCGACGCGTTCCTTCTTCAGCCGCTGCAATTCGGAGGTCAGCGCGATGATCTCCTGGTCGAGCTCCTGTCGCGCGTTCAGGCCGTATTTGCCGGTATAGGCGTTGACGCCGAAATAGCCGATCATCAGGGCCGCCATCGTATAGAGGGCGAGCCCGGTCAGGATCGATTTGAGGCGCGTGCGGGAGACCATATCGCCAGCTTGGGACGCCGCGGTTAATGGACCCCTAAAGCCTTTGTTTTCGCACCTATTCTTTTCGCAAAACTGGCGACCACTTTTGCGGAATAGGCGCTATTTGTTGTGCTTCTCGATGTGAGCCGAGAACGCGTCGATGTACTGCTGCAGCACCTGCCGCAGCGCGTCCTTGGTGACCTCGCCATTGGCGTCGAAGGCGTCGCCGATCCCGGTCAGGTAGATCTCCGGCTGCTGCAGGATCGGACCCGCAATCCCCGGCAGGATGTTCTGCAGGTGCTTGGCAGCCGACACGCCGCCGAGCGGTCCCGGCGAATTGCTGACGATGCCGACCGGCTTGCCATTGAACGAGCTCTTGCCATAGGGGCGCGAGCCGACATCGATGGCGTTCTTCAGGGCGCCGGGGATCGAACGATTGTATTCCGGTGTCACGAACAGGATGCCGTTCGACTGCTGCAGCTTCTCCCGGAACGAGAGCCAGTCGGCCGGCGGGTTGGCCTCGAGGTCCTGGTTGAAGAAGGAAATGCCAGCGGGAGTGATGACGTCGAGCTTCAGCGAGGACGGCGCGAGCTTGGCCAGCGCGCGAGCAACCTTCAGCGAGAAGCTTTCCTTGCGCAGGCTGCCTGCGATGGTGACGACGGTATAGGCCATTTGGTTTCCCTTTGATCGACGAGTTCGACGGGCGACTTAAGCCGCCGCGCTGAAAAGAATGCAAGTGCATGAACCATGCAATTGCGGAAACACAGCGTTCGCGGAAATGAGCCCGGCGGAAAACGGTGGGCGCCCCCTCGCCCGGGTGGAGCGGAACGCGCAACCCGGGACATCTGCATCAATGTCTACGAAGGTCCCGGGTTACGCTGGCGCTTCACCCGGGCTACGGCACTACTTGTTCGGATTGATCAGGAATTTTTCGCCGGTGGCGCGCTTGGCGTAGACCGCGATGTTGGGGAGCGACAGCGCTTCCGGTAGCGACACCACCTGCGTGTAGTGGCTTGCAAAGGTGGTCTTGAGTTCGTCGACCACGCGCTGGCGCAACCTTGCGAAATCCGCCGGCGGCAACTTCTGCAGGAAGTAGGTCAGGAGCCAGCCGCCGACGCCCCAGGCCATACCGAAACTGCGCAGCAGTTCGACCGGACCGGTGTCAAGGCTGCCATAGATATAGACCTGCTTGTGCACGGCCGAGCCGTAGCGGTTGTATTCCTTGGCGGTCTTGTTGATGGCGACTTCCATCGCATTGAGGATCTGGCCGGCGAGCTTGCCGCCGCCGATCGCGTCGAAGGCGATGGTGGCGCCGGTCTCGACCAGCGCATTGGTGAGATCGTCCACGAATGTCGGCGCGGAGGAATCGACGACGTGTTTGGCGCCGATCTTGTGAAGGATGTCGGCCTGCGCCTTGCTGCGCACGATGTTGACCAGGGGAATGCCGTCCTTGAGGCAGATCTTGTTCAGCATCTGGCCGAGATTGGAGGCGGCTGCCGTATGCACCAGCGCCTTGTGGCCCTCGCGCCGCATGGTCTCGGTCATGCCAAGCGCAGTCAGCGGATTGACGAAGCAGGAAGCGCCTTCCGCAGCCGTCGCGCCCTCGGGCAGCACCAGAACGTCCCTCGCCCGCGCCACGCGATACTGCGCATACATCGCGCCGCCGAGCAGCGCGACCGTCTTGCCGAGCAGCGCCTTCGCCGCATCCGACGATCCGGTCTTCACGACGACACCGGCGCCCTCATTGCCGACCGGCATCGATTGATCGAGCCGCGCCGCAAGCCCGACAAGCGCCGCTTGCGGCACCTTGGCGGAGATGACCGGAGCTTCCTTGGTGCCGGAGGCTTTTGCGGTCGAGAGGTCCGCAGGGCCGATCAGAAGCCCGAGGTCGGACGGATTGATAGGCGTGGCCTCGACGCGGACCACGATCTCGTCCGGACCGGGTTCGGGGGTTGGCACCTCTACAAGCGAAATTTCCAGCTCGCCACTCTTCTTGATCAACGAACGGAGCTGAAGCCCAGTCTTGCCGTCGGATGCCATCGTACCCCTCCCTTACTTGTTGTCCGGCCGCCTTCAGTTAGGCGGGCTGGCTGAAACAAACAAGGGCCGAAGCTGCGTAGCCCGGGTGGAGCGCAAGCGTAACCCGGGGCCGCTGGTGAACGTTGAGGCCGCGGTCCCGGGTTGCGCTTCGCTTCACCCGGGCTACGAGACCAAGTCGACGTTCGCGAGCTGCCCTATGCCAGCGCCCTGAATGCCGCGCGGCCGGCGTACTTTGCCTGCTTGCCGAGCTGCTGCTCGATGCGCAGCAACTGGTTGTACTTCGCGGTCCGGTCGGAGCGCGCCAGCGAGCCGGTCTTGATCTGTCCGCAATTGGTGGCGACCGCGAGATCGGCGATCGTGGAGTCTTCCGTCTCGCCGGAACGGTGCGACATCACCGAGGTGTACGCAGCCTTGTTCGCCATCTCGATCGCGGCAAGCGTCTCCGTGAGCGTGCCGATCTGGTTGACCTTGATCAGGATCGAATTGGCGCGACCATTCTTGATGCCGTCGGCAAGGCGCGTCACGTTGGTGACGAACAGATCGTCGCCGACGAGCTGGCACTTGCTGCCGACCAGGTCGGTCAGTTCCTTCCAGCCTTCCATGTCGTCTTCGGACATGCCGTCCTCGATGGTGACGATCGGATAGCGCGAGACCAGATCGGCAAGATATTTCGCCTGCTCGGAGCGCGAGCGCGTCTTGTTCTCCCCGCTGTAGACGTACTTGCCGTCCTTGAAGAATTCGGTCGAGGCGCAGTCGAGGCCAAGCATGACGTCATTGCCAGCCTTGTAGCCGGCCTTGCCGATCGCGTTCATGATGAAGTCGAGTGCGGCGTCCGCAGTCGGCAGGTTCGGCGCGAAGCCGCCCTCGTCGCCGACATTGGTGTTGTGGCCGGCCTTCTTCAGTTCGCTGCGCAGCGTGTGGAAGATTTCCGAGCCGCAGCGCAGCGCTTCGGCGAAGGTTTCGGCGCCGACCGGCAGGATCATGAATTCCTGGAAGTCGATCGGGTTGTCCGCATGCACGCCGCCATTGATGATGTTCATCATCGGCACCGGCAGCGTCCGCGCCGAGGTGCCGCCGACATAGCGATAGAGCGGCATGTCGAAGGATTCGGCGGCCGCCTTGGCGCAGGCGAGCGACACGCCGAGGATGGCGTTGGCGCCGAGCCGGCTCTTGTTCGGCGTGCCGTCGAGGTCGATCATGATCTGGTCGATCCGAACCTGGTCCTCGACCGCATGATCGCTGAGCGCCTCGAAGATCTCGCCGTTGACGGCGCCGACCGCCTTCTGCACGCCCTTGCCGAGATAGCGCGCCTTGTCGCCGTCGCGCAGTTCGACGGCCTCGTGCGCGCCGGTGGAGGCGCCCGACGGCACCGCAGCGCGGCCGATCGCGCCGTCCTCCAGCACCACATCGACCTCAACCGTGGGATTGCCGCGGCTATCGAGAATTTCGCGGCCGATAATGTCGACGATGGCGGTCATGTGTGCACTTCCTCAGGTGTGGTTCTGGTTGGATGCGCTGCGTCATACACGGCATGCAGGCAAATGTGAACGCTGACGCTACGACACGCATCTGACGCGGCAATGTGGTATGTTTATGCTGATCTTCGCGTTCCAACCCATTGTTTCACAAAGCCGGGGTAACGCAATGAATCGTCGCCAGTTTCTCGCTTCGAGCGCCGCCGCAATCTTGGCCGCGCCCAGCGTGTTGCGCAGCGCCCGCGCCCGAGAGGCCCAGGCGGGCGCGTTCCCTGTGAAATATTTCCCGGTAGCCCGCGGCATGGGCTCGCGCGACGTCACGCCGGCCCCTGACGGCAGCATCTGGTTCTGCGGACAGCGCAATGGGAAGCTCGGCCGGCTCGATCCGCGGGACGGCACCTTCAAGCTGATCGACCTCGGACAGGGCGCCGCGCCTCACGGCGTTATCCTTGGCCCGGATGGCGCACCATGGATCACCGAGGGTGGGCAGAACGCGATCGCCCGCGTCGACCCAGGCGATCATAAGGTGAGGTTGTTTCCGCTGCCCGAAAAATTCGCCTACGCCAACCTCAATACCGGCGTGTTCGACAAAAGCGGAATCTACTGGTTCACCGGTCAGTCCGGCTATTACGGCCGGCTCGATCCCAAATCCGGCGAGATGAAAGTATTCGAGGCGCCGAGGGGTGTCGGCCCTTACGGCATCACGGTCACGCCGAAAGGCGATGTCTGGTACGCCTCGCTTGCAGGAAGTCACATCGCCAGGATCGATCTCGCGACGGGGCGAGCGAGCGTGGTCGAGCCGCCCACGCCGAAGCAAGGCGCGCGGCGGATCTGGTCGGATTCACGGAGCCGCCTTTGGATCAGCGAATGGAACAGCGGCCAGGTGTCGATGCACGATCCCGCCGATGGTTCCTGGAAGGCCTGGAAATTGCCGGGCGACAACCCGCGCGCTTACGCGGTTTATGTCGATGACAAGGACAAGGTCTGGCTCACCGACTTCTCGGCCAACGCGATCGTGCGTTTCGATCCGCTGACGCAGGCGTTTCGCTCGTTCCCGAGCGACAAACCCGGCGCGAATGTGCGGCAGCTTGACGGCCGGCCGGGCGAGACCTGGGGCGGCGAATCCGGCAACGATCGCCTCGTCATGATTCAGACGGCGGCGCCGGCATAGGTCCGGTGCCAGCCTGTCCGCGCTCGTCCGCTTGCGCCTTGAAGGTTGACGAACAACCCCGCTTGCGTCCATGTCAGCGATCCCCGAAGGACAGATTTCATGGCGCAAAGACCCCTGCAGCTCGGCCGTGCCGTCAAATGGCCCGACACTCCGGACAAGGCCGTGCTCGACCGTGTACCCAATCCGCAAGCAGGCACCGACTACCTGGTGCGGTTCGCGGTGCCGGAGTTCACCTCGATCTGCCCGGTGACGGGCCAGCCGGACTTCGCGCATCTCGTGATCGACTACGTGCCGGGCCGCTGGCTGCTCGAGTCCAAATCGCTGAAGCTCTACGCCGCCAGCTTCCGCAATCACGGCGCCTTCCACGAGGACTGCACGGTGATGATCGGCAAGCGGATCGCAAGCGAGATCAAGCCGAAATGGCTCCGCATCGGCGGCTATTGGTATCCACGCGGCGGCATTCCGATCGACGTGTTCTTCCAGACCGGCCGCCTGCCCAAAGGCGTTTGGGTCCCCGACCAGGGCGTCGCGCCCTACCGCGGGCGGGGCTGAACCAACTCTCTTCGCGGTCACAACTGAAGTCGTTCCCGGCCCCTCAACTGGAACTGCCATTTGCGGCCGCGCGATCAAGCAGAGAGAGAAGTCCCTGCAGGATCTTGGCGGGCGACGGCGGACAACCGGGAATATGGAGGTCCACGGGAACGACCTGGGAGACTCCCCCGACGACCGCATAGCTGCCGGCAAAGCATCCGCCATCGCGCGCACAATCGCCGACCGCGACGACCCATTTCGGATTGGGCGTCGCATGATAGGTTCGCTCCAATGCCTCGCGCATGTTCTTCGTCACCGGCCCGGTCACCATCAGCACATCCGCGTGGCGTGGCGAGGCGACGAAGCGGATCCCGAAGCGCTCGACGTCGTAATAGGCATTGCTGAGCGCGTGGATCTCGAGCTCGCAGCCGTTGCACGAGCCGGCGTCGATTTCGCGGATCGACAGGCTTCTGCCGAGCCGCTGCCGCGCCGTCCTCTGGAACGCCGCCGCCAGTTCGTCGACGGCGACTTGTTCGGGCGACGGCGGCTGCTCCGCGAGCGGGCTTCGGAACAGACTCTGGAAGAGAAGCTTGCGCATGTCTTCTCCTAAACGTCATGCCCGGAATAGGAGCAGTTGAACGATTTGTTGCAGAGTGGAAAATCCGCGACGATGTTGTTCTCGATGGCTGCTTCCAGCAGTGGCCACTGAAACCAGGATGGGTCGCGGAGATAGCCGCGGTCGATCCGGCCGTCGCTGAGCCGGAGCCACACCATGATGTCGCCCCTGAAGCCTTCGACCAATCCCATGCCCTCTCGGGGCGCGGCTTCCGATGGGACCGGCACGTGCAGCGGGCCTTCGGGAAGGCGGTCCAGGATCTGTCCCGTCAAGGACAGGCTCTGCTCGACTTCGCGAATCCGGATCCAGACGCGGGCGTTCACATCGCCGTCGTCGAGCACCGGCACCTCGAAGCGCAGCACATCATATGGAGCGTAGCCTGGACTGCGACGGGCATCGAACGTGCGTCCGGACGCGCGGCCCACATAGCCGCCCGCAGCATATTGTCTCGCCAGGGCCGCCGTGACGATCCCGGTCGCGACGGTTCGATCCTGAAGCGAGGCCGTGTTGTCATAGAGTTCGATCAATGCCGGAAAACGCCGCCTGATATCGCCGAGCGTCGCGCGGATGGCCGCCCGTCCGCTTGCGTCGAGATCGCGGACGATGCCGCCGGGAACGATGATGTCCCGCATCAGGCGGTGACCGAAGGCAATATCGGCCGCGCGAAGAATCCCTTCGCGCAGCACATTGCAATGGGCTTGCATCAGATTGAACGACGCGTCGTTGCAGATAGCGCCGATGTCGCCGAGATGATTGGCCAAACGCTCGAGCTCCGCGAGCAGCGCACGTAGCCAGACCGCGCGGGACGGCACCTTGAGCCCGAGAGCCGCCTCCACCGCTTGCGAGAACGCGAGCGCATAAGCAACCGTGCTGTCTCCGGAGACACGGCCGGCGAGCCGGACCGCCCGATCGATGTCCGCTCCCGCCATCAACCCATCGATGCCCTTGTGGACGTAGCCCAGACGCTGCTCGAGCCGGACCACGGTTTCCCCGCTTGCACTGAAGCGGAAGTGCCCGGGCTCGATGATGCCGGCATGGACCGGCCCGACCGCGATCTGATGCAGGCCCGGGCCCTCGGCGGAAAGAAACGTGTAGGCTGCCGAGTTGCAAGACGAGGCAACGGAATCGCCGAGCGGATGCCGGACTCCCCACTCGCCATGATCGAGCCATGGACGAACGTCGGGCGAGCCTTCCGCCGCAAGGCCGAACAAATCGGTGATGGTGCGCTCAGGACGAAGTGCCGGCGGGTGATGCCGTCCGATGGACGGAAAACGCCGCTCCGCACATTCGAGGCTGAGGACTGCGATCTCCGCGGCCTCCTCCTCGCGCACCGCCATATGAACCATGGCCTGCTCGCCCCACAGGCCGAGCAGGCTCCATCGGCCGGACGCCAATTCGCCGGCTACGAGAGTCCAGGCTTCGACGTCGACGATCGCTCGGCGCCAGGGAGCATGGTGCTCGGCCGGGCGGCCGGTCAGGACGAGATCAATCAGCGAGGGCATGGCCTGACCTCCTCACTCTATCCCAGAAGCCGCGCCACATGCTGGAACCAGTCGACGAGCGGGCCAGGAAGGTAGATGCCCGCGATCAGCACCAGCGCCAGATGCGCAAACATCGGCAGATAGGAAGCGTCCGCCGGCGCCTTGCTGCCGCGCGGCTCGCCGAATGCGACATTGGTCAGACGAAGGATCAGCGCGCCGAACGCGACCAGGATGCCGAACACGAGCACCAGGGCGAGCAAAGGCTGCCGTGCGAACGTCGAACTCACGACCAGGAATTCGCTCATGAAGATGCCGAGCGGCGGAAGTCCGGCAATCGCCACGACACCCACCACGAGCCCCCACCCGAGCGCCGGATGGGTCACCGTCAATCCCCGTATCCGCGCGATCCGCTGCGTGCCCTTGATCTGCGAAATATGCCCGACCGCAAAGAAGATCGCCGACTTCGTCAGGCTGTGCATCACCATGTGCAGCAGACCGGCAAAATTGGCGAGCGGTCCGCCCATTCCGAATGCGAACACGATGATGCCCATGTGCTCGATCGACGAGTATGCGAACAGGCGCTTGATGTCGCGCCGCCGGTAGAGCATGAACGCTGCGAACACGACGGAAATCAGCCCCATCGTCACCATCAGCGGGCCCGGCGCGATCGCGCCGGGGCTGGCCGCGAGCAGGATCTTGAAGCGCAACAGCGCGTAGAGCGCGACGTTGAGCAGGAGCCCTGACAAAACGGCCGAGATCGGCGTCGGGCCTTCCGCATGCGCATCGGGAAGCCACGCATGCAGCGGCGCCAGGCCCACTTTCGTGCCATAGCCGAGCAGCAGGAAGACGAAGGCAACGTTGAGCAATGCCGGATCGAACTTCGCGGTCTGCCCGACCAATACGGTCCATACCATGGCGTCCGGCCCCTCGCCCACGACCGGTCGCGCCGCCATGTAGACCAGGATCGTCCCGAACAGCGCGAATGCAATCCCGACGCTGCCGAGGATGAAATACTTCCAGGCCGCCTCGAGCGCCGCATGCGTCCGGTAGATGCCGACCATCAGCACCGTCGTCAGCGTCGCCACCTCGACGGCGACCCACATCAGCCCGATATTGTTCGACACGAACGCGAGGTTCATGCCGAGCATCATGGTCTGATACATCGCGTGGTAGAAGCGCAGATAGACCGGCGTCAGCCGCCCGGTTTCAAGTTCATGCCCGATGTAGCCCGCGCTGAAGATACTGGTCGTGAATCCGACGAAGGTGTTGAGGACGATGAAGACGATGTTGAGGTCGTCCACCAGCAGGTACGCCCCGGGCGGCGGACGATCGATCACGAACAGCGACAGCGCCGCAAGGAAGGTCGCCAGACTGGCCGCGATGTTGAGGCGCGCCGTCAGGCGGTAGTCGGGCAACGCCGCGAGCAGCAGCGCTGACGCCGCCGGGATCCACAGCACGGCCGCCGCGGGATCGAACGAGACCCCGGTCATCGCCGCTCTCCCCGGAAGTCGTCGAGCGTGGAGACATCGACGGAATCGAACCGCTCCCGGATCCGGAACAGGAATATCCCGATCACGATGAACGCGATCAGGATCGAGAATGCCACGCTGATCTCGACGACCAGCGGCATGCCCTTGGCGCCGGTGGCGGCCAGCACCAGCCCGTTCTCCAGCGACATGAAGCCGACAACCTGGCTCACGGCGTTGCGGCGCGTCACCATGACCAACAGTCCAAGCAGCACGACCGACAGCGCGAACGCCAGGTCCTCGCGCGCCAGGGGGTCGGCCTCCGGCGTGACCCGCAGCATCAGCACCATCGAGAGCGCCACCAGCCCCATCCCGGCCAGCATGGTCGGACCGATTCCGACCGCGGCCTCGATGTCGCGGTGAATCCCGAGCCGCTGCACGATGCGGTGCAGCGCCACCGGGATGATGATCGCCTTGAAGACCAGCGCGATGGCAGCCGTGACGTAGAGATGCGGCGCATCCTGGATGAAGGCCTGCCAGGCGACCGAAAGCGCGAGCACCACGGCGTGCAGCGCAAACACATTGAGCAGCGAATAGAGCCGGTCCTGGTACAGCATCAGGAAGCTGATCAGGACAAGCCCGCCGGCGAGCGTATGGGAAACGTCGAAGGCGAGACTGTGCAATTGCATCAGAAGCTCCTCGACACGAACAGCAGCAGCGTTCCAAGCAGGCCGAGCATCAGCGCGGCGCCGAGGAACTGCGGAATGCGGAACACCCGCATTTTCGCCGTCGCCGTCTCGAACAGCGCCAGCAGGAAACCTGCGACCGCAAGCTTGACGATATAGGCACCGGTGTCGATCGCGTACGCAACCGGGCCGGAGCCGAACACGGCGATCTTCCACGGCATGAACACGCAGGCGATCAGCGATATATAGAGCAGCAGCTTGAGGAAGGCGCCGAATTCGATCATCGCGAGATGGCGTCCCGAATATTCGAGAACCATCGCCTCATGCACCATGGTCAGTTCGAGATGCGTTGCCGGATTGTCGATCGGGATGCGCCCGTTCTCCGCCAGCGCGACCATGATCAGCGCAATCAGCGCCATTCCAAGCGATACCCGCAATCCGACGTAGGACGAGGCCAGGACGTTTGCGACCGTCGACAGTTGCGTCGAACCGGCCACCAGCGCCAGGCAGAACACCATCAGCAGCATCGCCGGCTCCGCCAGCGCGGCGATCATGACTTCGCGGCTGGAGCCGATGCCGCCGAAGCTGGTACCGACATCCATGCCCGCGAGCGCCAGGAAGAAGCGCGCGCTTCCAAGCAGCGCGACGATGGCGATGAGGTCCGCCGTCCAGTTGAACAGGAGGCCGGTCGCGAACGTCGGCACCAGTGCGGCGGCAACCCAGATCGCGGCAAAGGTCACATAGGGGGTTACGCGGAACAGCCACGAAGCATTGTCGGCGAGCACCACTTCCTTGCGCATCAGCCGCAGCAGGTCGCGATAAGGCTGAAAGACCGAAGCTCCCTCGCGGCGCACCAGGCGAGCCTTGATCTTGCGCACGAAGCCGGTCAGCAGCGGCGCGAGCAGCAGCACCAGCAGCATCTGCGCGCCCTGAATCATGATGTCGGAGATCACGACCATATCGCGAGCACCAGCAGCAGCGTGACGAGCGTTGCGAAAACGAGGCTGAGATAGCGGCGGATGGTCAGGAATTGCAGGCGATTGAGCCACCCGGCGGAAAAGCCGACGGCCTCTGCGATCGGCCGATAGCCTCGCTCCCAGACCAGATCATGCAATTCAATCCTGAGCCGCGCCGGCCTTGTGTCTCCCGGAGGCGGCATCGCGACGTGATCGCGGGCATGGAAGGCGAGCGTGCCGAACACGCGGCGGATCGGCTGGGCGAAGCTTTCGCCGGAATATTGCGCGGCCGGCACGGGATCGGAAAATCCGCAGCCCCAGGCCGGCCCTCGCCTTAGCGCGCGGGAGGCGAAGCGATGGATGAAGAACGCTGCCGACGAGGCGCAGATCGCGATGAACACCATCACCAGCAGTCCGTTATATGAACTGCGGCTGTCCGCGATCGGCACGATCGAAAGCCAGGCTTCGTTGGCCTGGACCGGCATGCGGCCACCGAGGATGTCAATGGTGACGGGCGAAAGCGCGTCGATCACCAGGCCCGGCAGGATGCCGGCGAACAGGCACAAGGCGGCAAGAACGAACATCGCAGTGAGCGAATAGCGGTCGACTTCGCCCGCCGCCTCGGCTGGCGCGCTGCGCGGCCGTCCGAGGAACGCGATGCCGTAAGCCTTGACGAAACAGGCCGCCGCCAGCGCTGCCGCAAGGGCCAGCGCCGCACCGACCGCGGGCACCATGATCTTCAGCGCCCATTGCGGCAGGTCCGGACTTTGCAGCACGGCCTGGAACATCAGCCATTCCGATACGAAGCCGTTGAATGGCGGAAGCGCCGAGATCGCGACGCAGCCGACCAGCATGGCGAAGCTCGTCTTTGGCATGCGGTGGATCAGGCCGCCCAATTTGTCCATGTTCCGCTCGCCGGTCGAGGTCAGCACGGCGCCGGCGCCGAAGAACAACAGGCTCTTGAACAGCGAGTGGTTGAGCACGTGAAACAGCGCCGCGGTGAGCGCAAGCGCGGCCGCCAGGCGGAAGCCGTTGGCCTGAAACGCCAGCGCAAGGCCGAGGCCGACGAAGATCACGCCGACGTTTTCGATGGTGCTGTAGGCGAGCAGGCGTTTCAGGTCCTGCTCCATCATGGCGTAGAGAATCCCCATTACGGCCGTGACGGCGCCGAGGAAAAGAACGATCACGCTCATCCACCAGGTCGGCTGTCCCAACAGATCGAAGACGACACGGATGAAGCCGTAGATCGCGACCTTGGTCATGACGCCGCTCATCAGCGCCGAGACGTGGCTCGGAGCCGCCGGATGCGCCAGCGGCAGCCAGACGTGCAAGGGCACGAGGCCTGCCTTGGAGCCGGCACCGAGCAGCATCAGGATCAGCACCAGTCCGATCGCGCCGGGCGCATGTTGCGTGGCGCGGATGGCAGCAAATCCATAGTCCCCGGCCGGTCCCGCCAGGAGGCCAAAGGCCAGCAGCAATGCCAGCGTGCCGAAGCTTGCCATCACCAGATAGACGTAACCCGCCGCGGCATTTCCGGCTTCGCGGTGATGCGCGAGCACCAGTGCCCATGACGCCAGCGACATGAACTCCCAGCAGAGCAGGAACGAAAACGCATCGTCGGCCAGGATCACGAGGTTCATGCCGGCAAGGAACGCCGGAAAGAACGGAAGCACCCGGTGCGGCTCGGTTTCGTGGTGGCCATAACCGAGACCGTAGAGGCTTGCGGCCGCGCCGCCGAAATTGACGACGACCAGGAAGAAGGAAGCGAGATGATCGAGGCGGAAATGCGCGCCGAGCCATGGCAGTCCGACCGGCAGGACGAGCGCGGACGTTTCCGGCACGCCCCTGATCAACCAGTTCATCGCAACCGCAGTCGCGACGACACAGATGGCCATCGTCATGCCGTAGATAAGGGCGGCGGCGTTCCTTGAGCGGCTCAACACGATCGACAGCACGGCAACCGCCAGGAGCGCCGCGACGCAGGACATCTGGAGAGCGACCGCCGACATCATCAGGGCATCCGACCTCCCGCCACCCTGTCGTTGGAGCGGTCACCTGGCGAGGCATTGTCTGATGCCGCTCGATCCTTCAGCCGCACCCCGCGGCCCTGCCCGCTGCTTGCCGCCCCCTCGTTGATCAGTTCGATCCCGGCTTTCTCGAGCGCGGTAATCAACTTCATCAGCGAATCGACATTGCCGCGAACCACGGTGTCGCTCGCTTCCATGCGTTGGATCGTGGGAACCGACAGTCCGGAGAGATCCGCAAGCTGCCGTTGGTCAATTCCCAACAGACCCCTTGCCGCCCGCATTTGTCCTGCAGTGATCATCAGCCTGGCCGCCGAAGCGCTTCCCAGCGCACATCAAATATCCTGCTTTGATCCTAACAAATGATGTCAGGAAATCAAGAACTGATATCTGAGATATCTTTGTCGCCATGGACGCGCAGATACCGTGAGGGTTCCGTCAGGGTTCGACGTCGGGACGACCGGCGGCGTCCGCCGGGATGCTCTGCTTCAGCAATGTTGCACAGGCCAGTCCCAGCGCGATCATGATTGCGGCCGATGTCAGCAAGGTCGGCAGCTTGCCGGCATGTGCGAGGCCAAAGCCATAGGCGATCGGGCCCACGGTCTGGCCCATGAAGAAGAAGAACGAATGCAGCGACAGCGCGGTGGCGCGCGCCTCCACCGACAGTTCGCTGGCGAACACCTGCAGGCAGCCGTGGATCATATAGAAGCCCCAGCCCATCACCAGGAGGTTCAGCGCCTGGATCTTCCAGCCGGGCCCGAAGGCAACCGCCACAAGCTGCACGCCAACGAGCGTCGCGCCCGCAATCATCATTCCCCTGACGCCGAGCAGTGGGAGAAAGCGCGACACCGTCATGGTGTAGAGCAGGCCGCCCACCGCAAACCCGGCGATGACGATGCCCGCGATCGACAGCGAGGTTTCGCCGAGATCGAACAGGAACGACGCCACGAACGGAAACAGGCCGAGCACGCAGCAGCCTTCGACGAAAACAGCGGAATAGCAGACGGGCGCGTTCGGATTTGTGAGGATGGTGCGGTAGCCATGCTTCAAGGCGGAGAGGCTCGTCTTCGGCGGATGCGCGAGCTTCGCGCCGCGGAAGCCGGCGAGCACTGCAACCGAGGCCAGTACGACCATCGCGCCGAGCACGGCGAGCACGCCGCGCCAGCCGAGGAAATCGCCGATCAGACCGGAGGCCGAAGCGCCCAGGAGGTTGCCGGTCATCGCGCCCGCGAGCGTCCGCCCGATCGCGACCTGGCGCTTGTCGGGCGCCACGAGATCGCTGGTCAGCCCGAGCGCGACAGGAAACACGCCGCCGGAGCCGATGCCGGCGAGGATCCGGCTCGCGAACAGCATCGAGAATGATGTCGACAGCGCGCCAAGAATATTGGCGAGCCCTAGCAGCACCAGACAGATGATCATCAGCCGCGCCTTGCCGAACAGGTCGGCGGCGGCGCCCAGCAGCGGCTGGACGACGGCGAAGGTGAAGGCGAACACGGCGGCAAAGCTTGCGGCGGTGGCGATGCTGACGCTGAACTCGTCGGCAACATGCGGAAGCACCGGATCGAGCGCCCGCGCTGAAAGACTAGCGGCAAAGGTTGCGATCGCAATGATGTTGAGCGCCGGCGGCAGGCGGCCAGTTGCAGTCACGACCTTCGCACCCGCCCCTTAACGCGCCGTCTTCTTGGCCAGCGCGTCGAATTCCATCAGCGTCCTGACGAGCCCTTCGAACTCGCGGAGCGGCACCATATTCGGTCCGTCGGATGGGGCGTGGTCAGGATCGGGATGAGTCTCGATGAAGACGCCGGCAACGCCGACCGCCACGGCCGCGCGCGCCAGAACGGGGACGAATTCGCGCTCGCCGCCCGACGATGCCCCCTTCCCGCCCGGCTGCTGCACCGAATGGGTAGCGTCGAAGATGACGGGCGCGCCGGTGGTGCGCGCCAGGATCGGCAGCGCGCGCATGTCGGACACCAGGGTGTTATAGCCGAAGGACACGCCCCGCTCGGTCACCAGCACGTTCGGATTGTTGGCGCCCGTCAGTTTTGCAACCACATTGGCCATGTCCCACGGCGCCAGGAACTGACCCTTCTTGACGTTGACGACCTTTCCGGTTGCGGCCGCCGCAAGCAGCAGATCGGTCTGCCGGCAAAGGAACGCCGGAATCTGCAGCACGTCGACCGCCGGCGCCACCGCCGCGCATTGCGCGAGCTCGTGCACGTCGGTCAGCACGGGCAGGCCGAGCGAGGACCGGATCTCGGCAAAGATCGGCAGCGCCTGCGCCAGTCCGATGCCGCGCGCGGCGGATGCGCTGGTGCGGTTGGCCTTGTCGAATGACGTCTTGTAGACGAGCCCAACTTTCAGGCGGCCCGCGATCTCCTTCAGCGCGCCGGCCACCTCCAGGGCATGCGCGCGGCTCTCGAGCTGGCACGGCCCGGCGATGATCGAGATCGGCAGATCATTGCCGAACTTGACCGGGCCGACGCTGACGATCGGTGCCGCCGAGAGCTTGGCGTTCAACGGTGTGTCCTTTCAATTTCGCGCGGACCATGCCGGTCCGCGACACCAGGATCAACCCCGGTTATGTCCGGAATATCGGGGGTGCGCCGAACCTCACTTCAGCGCGGAGAATGAGGTCGGCACCAGCAACTGGTTGACGATGTTGCCGACGATCTGGCCATCCTCTTCCGTCTTCGCCCGCGCCGAAATCCATTCCGGATCGGTCTGGAATGCAGTCCATTTCTTCTCGCGATCGGCAAGCGATTCCCAGGCGAGGACGTAGGTCAGATCCTGGTTGGATTCGCCGACCAGCGTCGTGAAGAACCCGACCTGCTTGATGCCGTGCTTCTCCCACAGCTTGAGCGTGATGGTGTCGAAGCGCTTGAGCAGCGCCGGCAGCCGGCCCGGCAGGCAGCGATAGACGCGGGTCTCGTAGATCATTCGGCAGTCCTCCCTATGGTTGCGCAGCGGTTATAGCGATTGCATGGAAGGCTGTCTTGAGTGGAACATCGCATGTCACCCTTGCCGCGACGCCGCACCTGATCGTATATACAAAATGTGAGTGACTTTGATCCGAATAAGGATAAGATCAATCTTGCCAAGCACGGGATATCACTCGAGCGCTGGGTGGATATGGATATCTGGGCGATCGTCAGGGCAGATCCCTTCGACTACGGCGATCCTCGCTACCGAGCGTACGGATTGATCGAAGGGGTTGCCTATTGTCTGGTCTTCACTGTGCGCAACGAACGATACCGGCCCATCAGTCTGCGCCGTGCGCACGCAAAGGAGGTGAGACGCTATGTCCAGGAAAGCTAAGCCACCTGCATTTGACAGTGACAATCCGGAATGGACCAGGGCCGATTTTGCGGCAGCGACGAGGTTTCCGAGCGGCACGCGCTTGAAGGATATGAAACCGAGCGAACTCGATCGATTAATCAGAAAGCGCGGACCGCAGAAGGCACCCACCAAAGTTCCAGTATCGATCCGACTGAGCCCCGAGGTCGTGAAACATTTCAAGGCCAAGGGTCCCGGCTGGCAGGCGCGGATCGACGATGCGCTACGCAAGATCGTCAAAAAAGCAGGCTGAACCGTACCGTTTACACGAGTTGTAAGGTGGGCAAAGCGAAGCGTGCCCACCATTCACGATCGCTGCAAGCGAAGGTGGGCACGCTTCGCTATGCCCAGCCTACGGCCTAAACCAGTCGGCTCTGTGCCATCGCCGCCTGGATGAACGAGGCGAACAGCGGGTGCGGCTCGAAGGGCCGCGATTTCAATTCGGGGTGGAATTGCACGCCGATGAACCAGGGATGGTCCTCGTACTCCACGATCTCGGGCAATATGCCGTCCGGCGACAGTCCCGAGAAGCGCAGGCCGTGCTGCTCGAGCCGGTCCTTGTAGGCGGTATTGACCTCGTAGCGGTGACGGTGGCGCTCGGAGATTTCCGTGGCGCCGCCATAGACTTCGGAGACGCGGCTGCCGCGGTTGAGGACCGCCGGGTACGCGCCGAGCCGCATGGTGCCGCCGAGATCGCCGTGCTGCGTCCGCTTTTCCAGTTCGTTGCCGCGCAGCCATTCCGTCATCAGGCCGACCAGCGGTTCGGGTGTCGGGCCGAATTCGGTGGAATTGGCCTGCTCGATGCCGACCAGATTGCGCGCGGCCTCGATCACCGCCATCTGCATGCCGAAGCAGATGCCGAAATACGGCACGTCGCGCTCGCGGGCGAATTGCGCCGCCTTGATCTTGCCTTCCGCACCGCGCTGGCCGAAGCCGCCGGGCACCAGGATGCCGTTGACGTGCTCGAGGAACGGCGCCGGGTCCTCGTTCTCGAACACCTCGCTCTCGATCCAGTCGAGATTGACCTTCACCTTGTTGGCGATGCCGCCGTGGGAGAGCGCCTCGATCAGCGACTTATAGGCGTCCTTCATCCCGGTATATTTGCCGACGATCGCGATCGTCACCGCGCCCTCGGGGTTGCGGATGCGCTCGTTGATGACGTGCCAGCTTTGCAGCGCCGGCGGAATCTTCGGCGCGAGCCCGAACGCCGCCAGCACCTCGTCGTCGAGGCCGGCGGCGTGATAGGCCTCGGGCACGGCATAGATGTTGTCGACGTCGCGCGCCTCGATGACAGCGCTTTCGCGCACGTTACAGAACAACCCGAGCTTGCGCCGCTCCTCCTTCGGGATCTCGCGGTCAGTGCGGCAGAGCAGGATATCCGGCTGGATGCCGATCGAGCGCAATTCCTTCACCGAATGCTGGGTCGGTTTTGTCTTGAGCTCGCCTGCACTTGGGATGTACGGCAAAAGCGTCAGATGAATGTAGACCGCATGGTCGCGCGGCAATTCATTCTTGAGCTGGCGGATCGCCTCGAAGAACGGCAGGCCCTCGATGTCGCCCACCGTGCCGCCGATCTCGACCAGGACGAAATCATAGCCGTCGTTGCCGTCGAGCACGAATTCCTTGATCGCGTTGGTGACGTGCGGGACCACCTGGATGGTGGCGCCCAGATAATCGCCGCGGCGTTCCTTTGAGATGATGTCCTGGTAGATGCGCCCAGTGGTGATGTTGTCGGCCTTGGTCGCCGGCCGCCCGGTGAAGCGCTCATAATGGCCGAGATCGAGATCGGTCTCGGCGCCATCGTCGGTCACGAACACTTCGCCGTGCTGGTACGGCGACATCGTTCCGGGATCGAGGTTGAGATAGGGATCGAGCTTGCGGAGGCGGACCTTGTACCCGCGTGCCTGCAGCAGGGCACCGAGTGCCGCTGAAGCCAGACCCTTGCCGAGTGAGGAAACCACGCCGCCGGTGATGAATATGTACCGCGCCATGGGGCCTAACCTTTATCTCGACGAGACCGATTCGCCAAAATGATTCGTGTCCTCCCGGCAAACTTATTGCCGGGCTGTGAGTGACGTGAATTTTACTGCTTAGTCAGGGTCTTAATGGCGCTTCCTGACACAGGATTCCAGTCCTGCACCCTGCATAGCCACCCCGCATTATTGCGAGCGTGGCGCCTGCGGCGCGGCCGGAGCCTGCGGAGCGGCGGGAGCCTGCTGGCCCTGCTGCTCGTCGACCTTCTTCAGCGAATCCAAAATACCGCCCGAGGTCGGCGGAGTGATCGGGACGCCGCCGGCAGGCTGCTGGGTCGGCGCCGGCGCGCCGGTGCCGATGATTGAGGTGGGCTGCCTGCTGAGACCGGCATGCCAGGACAGGAACAGGCTGGTCAGAAAGAACAGCGCCGCCAAGACCGACGTGGTCCGCGTCAGCAGGTTGGCCGTGCCGCGGCTCGACATGAAGCCCGCGCCTCCACCCATGCCAAGGCCGCCGCCCTCGGATTTCTGCAGCAGCACTGCGCCGATCATCACGGCGACGATCATGAGATGGATGACGATGACGACAGTCTGCATTGTGACCTTCCGTCGCAAGCGGAGAATCGCCGGGTTCCGGCGGCTCGCGCTATCAGCGGGTTTTCCTGAAGTTGCGCGGTGTTACACGATCGGGACCGGCAACGCCACCCCATAACCGCCGCAGTTTTAGCTAGGGAGCGCCCGCTGCGATCGCAAGGAAATCGGCAGCCTTCAGGCTGGCACCACCGACCAGCGCGCCGTTGACATTGGCAACGCTCAATAGCTCGGCCGCGTTCGAGGGTTTTACGGAGCCGCCGTAGAGAATACGGATATTTGCGCCCTCCCCCTTGAAGCGATCCGTCAAGACACTGCGGATAAACTTATGAACTTGCTCGACATCCTGCGCCGTCGGGGTCAGCCCGGTGCCGATCGCCCAAACCGGCTCGTAGGCGACCACCAGCTTGGCGGCAGTCGAGCCGTCCGGCAACGACCCCTTGATCTGCGCGCCGCAAACATCGAGCGCCTGCCCGGCGTCGCGTTGCCCGCGGGTCTCGCCGATGCAGACGATTGCGGTAAGGCCGGCGCGCCAGGCGGCCTCGGCCTTCTGGCGAACCAACGCATCGGTCTCGCCATGGTCGGCGCGGCGCTCGGAATGGCCCACGATGATGGCGCTGGCGCCGGCATCCGCCAGCATTTCAGCGGAGATATCGCCGGTATGGGCGCCCGACGCCTTGGGATGGCAATCCTGAGCGCCGAGCGCGACCTTCGAGCCGCGCGCCTTTTCGGCAAAGGCGGCAAGCAAGGTCGCCGGCGGGCACACCAGGAGATCGGCCTTGCCGGCCAGCGCGCCGGCACCCGCCAGCATGGCGTCGAATTCGCCTGCGGAAACTTTCAGGCCGTTCATCTTCCAGTTGCCGGCGATCAGCGGCCGGATGGCGTCGGTCATGGCAGGATTCCCGAGAAATGTCAGAGCGCCAGCGCTAGCAGAGCCCGGCCGTCACTTCCAGACCCGCCGATCCGCCGCTACAAATCGCCGCTAAGGTTTGGTTGCGACGGCGCAGTTGCCACTTTATGATGCGTTCCCAACTCGGTGACGCCCTTCAAGGAATCCGATTATCGGACTATCCCCGGGCGCGACCCGGTTCCCCTCCTTTTCAAACAAGTTGGACCCATGCTTCGAGGAATTCGGACAGCCTCATCAAACTGGCTCGGCAAGATTGTCATGGCCGTGGTGATGGGCGTTTTGATTGTCAGTTTCGGAATCTGGGGCATCGCCGACATCTTCAGGGGGTTCGGCCAGTCGACGCTCGCCAAGGTTGGCAGCACCGAAATCTCGACGGAGCAATTCCGCCAGATCTACAGCGACCGGCTGCAGCAGATCGGTCGTCAGTACGGCCGTCCGTTGACGCCGGACCAGGCGCGCGCCTTCGGCTTTGACCGGCAGGTGCTGCAGCAGACGATCGCGGAAGCAGCCCTCGACGAGGAAGCCAGGCGGATGCGGCTCGGCCAGTCCGACGCCGAGACCATGCGCGCGATCTACAACGACCCGAACTTCAAGGGGCTGAACGGCCAGTTCGAGCCGCAGCGATTCCAGTCGGTGATCCGCCAGTTCGGCTACACCGAGCAGCGTTATCTCGCCGAGCAGCGCCGCGTCGGCCTCCGTCGCCAGCTCGCCGGCACGATCGGCGCCGGCATCGAGCCGCCAAAGACATTGATCGAGGCCCTGATCCGCTATCAGAACGAGCAGCGCTCGATCGAGTACATCAAGCTCGACGCCGCGCAGGCCGGCACCATCGACCCGCCCTCGCCCGAGGCGCTGGCCGCCTATTTCGAGGATCACAAAGCCCAGTTCCGCGCACCCGAATACCGCAAGATCGCATTCGTCGTCGTGACGCCCGAGGAGATCGGCAAGTGGACCGAGGTCTCCGACGAGGATGCGAAGAAAATATTCGAACAGCGCCGTGAGCGGCTCGGCACGCCGGAGAAGCGCGAGATATCGCAGATCGTGTTTCCGAACATGGAAGAAGCCACTGCCGCACGTGCGCGGCTGACTTCGACCACCTCGTTCGATGACCTCGCCAAGGAGCGCAACCTCAATTTGGCCGACGTCGATCTCGGCATGGTCGCGAAGTCGGCGATTCTTGATCCGGCCGTGGCGGATGCGGCCTTCTCCCTGCCCTCGGGCGAAGTCAGCCAGCCGGTGCAGGGCCGCTTTGGCGTGGCGCTGGTCAAGGTCGGCAAGATCGAGCCCGGCACGACGCCGACCTATGAAAGCATGGCGGGCGAGATCAAAAAGCAGATCGCAGCCGAGCGCGCCCGCGAGAAGGTCGCCGATCTCCACAACAAGATGGAGGACGAGCGCGGCGGTGGCGCCAACCTCGCCGAGGCGGCACAGAAGCTTGGGCTCGCCGCCGTCACCATCGACGCTGTCGACCGTTCGGGACGCATGCCGAACGGCCAGCCTGTGGCGAATATTCCGACCGGGCTGGATGTGGTTTCGCAGGCCTTTGGCAGCGACGTCGGCGTCGACAATGAGCCGATCCAGTTCCGCGGCGGCTATGTCTGGTACGACGTGCTCGGCGTGACGCCGTCGCGCGAGCGCAGCCTCGACGAGGTGCGCGACCAGGTCGAGGCGAAATGGCGCGAGGACCAGATCGCGACCAAGCTGCGCGAAAAGGCGACCGAGATCGTCAAGAAGGTCGAGGCCGGCGGCAAGCTCGCCGAGGAAGCCTCCGCGCTCGGCGTGAAGCTCGATACATCGGATAAATTCCGCCGCGACGCCGCTCTGCCGGGCCTGCCCGAGAGCGTGGTCTCGGCCGCGTTCCGCACTGCCAAGGATGGCGTCGGCCAGGCCACGGGGACCGGCGGAGAACGCATTGTCTTCCGCGTCACCGACATCATCGTGCCGCCGGTCGATCTTGCCTCCGACGAGGTCAAGAAGCTGAAAGAAGCGCTGCAGCGCGGAATGACCGACGAGCAGGTCGCGCAATACGTCAACAAGATCGAAAAAGACATCGGAACCACAATCAATCAGGCCGCCTTCGCTCAGGTGACGGGCGCGAATAACAACGAGTGAGCATGATCCGGAAAAGCGGGAACCGGTTTTCCGATCAGATCATGCGTCATTGAATATCCATGAGCGGGCGATGGACGACCTGAAATCGATACTTGGAAAAGTCGCCACCGGCGCGACATTGTCGCGTGACGAAGCGGCAAGCGCCTTCGACAGCATGATGTCGGGCGAAGCCACGCCCTCGCAGATGGGCGGCCTCCTGATGGCCTTGCGCGTGCGCGGCGAGACCGTGGAGGAGATCACCGGCGCGGTGTCGGCGATGCGCAGCAAGATGCTGCGGGTGACGGCGCCTGCAGAAGCGGTCGACGTGGTCGGCACCGGCGGCGACGGCTCCGGCTCAGTGAACGTCTCGACCTGCGCCTCCTTCATTGTGGCCGGCGTCGGCGTACCGGTTGCAAAACATGGCAACCGCGCGCTGTCGTCGCGCTCGGGGGCGGCCGACGTGCTCGCCTCGCTTGGCGTGAAGATCGATCTTACGCCGGCCCAGGTCGGCCAGTGCGTCCAGGAAGCCGGGATCGGCTTCATGTTCGCCCCCGCCCATCACCCGGCCATGAAGAATGTCGGCCCGACCCGGGTCGAGCTTGCGACCCGCACTATCTTCAACCTGCTCGGCCCGCTCTCCAATCCCGCTGGCGTGAAGCGGCAGATGGTCGGGGTGTTCTCGCGGCAATGGGTGCAGCCGCTGGCGCAGGTCCTGAAGAACCTCGGCTCGGAAGCGGCCTGGGTGGTGCACGGCTCGGACGGGCTGGACGAGATCACCCTCACCGGCCCGACCTTTGTGGCGGCGCTGGAAGGCGGCGAGATCAGAACCTTCGAAGTTTCCCCTGACGACGCCGGCTTCGGCCGCGTCGGCAGCGAGGCGCTGAAGGGCGGCGATGCCGATGCCAATGCGGTAGCGCTGCTCAGCGTGCTCAATGGCAAGCCGAGCGCCTATCGGGATGTCGCGCTGCTCAACGCCGCCGCAGCGCTGATCGTCGCCGGTCGTGCCAAAGATTTGAAGGAAGGCGTCGCGCTGGGGACCAATTCGTTGGATAGCGGTGCTGCGGCCGCGAAGCTCAAACATTTGATCGCGGTTTCCAACAGCTAGAGCATGGTCCGGAAAAGTGGAGACCGGTTTTCCGAAAAGATCATGCTCCAAACAAAGAGCATGGTCCGGATCATGCTCAGATAGAGACGTTAGGATCCGCGATGTCCGATATCCTGAAGAAGATCGAAGCCTACAAGCGCGAAGAGATCGCCGCCGCCAAGCGCGCGCATCCGCGTTCCGAGATCGAGGCCCGCGCCAAGGCGGCATCGCCGCCGCGCGGATTCGTGCGCGCCATCAAGGAGAAGCACCGCCACGGCGATTACGCGCTGATCGCCGAGATCAAGAAGGCCTCGCCATCGAAGGGCCTCATCCGCGCCGACTTCGATCCGCCTGTTCTGGCCAAGGCCTATGAGGCCGGGGGCGCGGCCTGCCTGTCGGTGCTGACGGATACGCCCTCGTTCCAGGGCCATCTCGACTTCATGGTCGCGGCGCGCGCGGCAACCACTCTGCCGGTGCTGCGCAAGGATTTCATGTTCGACACCTACCAGGTGGTCGAAGCCCGCGCCCATGGCGCCGACTGCATCCTGATCATCATGGCCGCGCTCGACGACGCCGCCGCCAAGGACATCGAGGATGCCGCGCTCGCGCTTCAGATGGATGTGCTGATCGAAATCCACGAGCGCGCAGAGCTCGACCGCGGGTTAAAACTCCGCTCGCCGATGATCGGCGTCAACAACCGCAATCTCCGCACTTTCGAGACCACGCTCGCCACCAGCGAAGCGCTGGCGCCGCTGATCCCGAAGGAGCGGCTGATGGTCGGCGAAAGCGGCATCTTCACGCCGGACGATCTGGCCAGGCTCGAACGCGTGGGCATGTCGACCTTCCTGGTCGGCGAGAGCCTGATGCGCCAGGCCGACGTGACCGCGGCAACCCGCGCGCTGCTGACGCGCCAAAGCGCGCCGCGCGCCACCGGAACGCGCTAGAGCGATGGCGGAGAAGTCCAAGGGCGGCCCTGCCCTCACCCATATCGATGCCAGCGGCGAGGCACGGATGGTCGACGTCTCCGCCAAGCCCGCCACCGAACGCACCGCGGTCGCCGAGGGTCGCGTCGTCATGAGCAAGGCGACGCTCGAGCTGATCGTCTCGGGCAACGCCAAGAAGGGCGACGTGCTCGGCACCGCGCGCATTGCCGGCATCATGGCGGCGAAGCGGACCTCGGAACTGATCCCGCTCTGCCATCCGCTGGCGCTGTCGAAGGTCACGGTCGATATCGAGCCTGACGAGAAGCTGCCGGGCTGCATCGTGCAGGCGACGGTGAAGGTCACCGGCCCGACCGGGGTCGAGATGGAGGCGCTGACCGCGGTCTCGGTCGCCTGCCTCACCATCTACGACATGATCAAGGCGGTGGAGCGCGGCGTCCGCATCGAAGGAATCCACCTCGTCGAGAAGCAGGGCGGCAAGTCCGGCCACTACCGCGCCGTCGATCGCTGACGCAGCCTTGTCACGCGGCTGTGACCCGGCGGCTCGGAGTGCGTCGCCACTTGCGGTGTTACATTTGGCGTGACCTCCCGCGAAGGAGCAACGCAATGTCGTCCTTCAAGCTTCTTGGTGCCGCCGTAGCGCTCTGCGTCGTCAGCGCGCCGGCCTTGGCACAGCAGGTGATTTCGGAGCCCGGCTATTGCGCGCAATTCTACCCCAACGCCAATTGCCAGAACAAAGGTCCGGGCAACCCCTATACAGGCGGCTATCAGCGCTACATCGACCAGAGTAACGGGATGTGGGCTCAGGATCCACCGACCCGGTCGGTCGGCAAGCGGCCACGGACCCATCGTTCCGATTCATCCGCCATCCGCGCGCGCTGAACTCGACTGGATGCAGCCGAAGAAGAGGTTGTCGCTCTCAATCGGCCCGGAGCCGGGCACGATAATTGCGCGTCTTGATCCGGTTGCCGCACAAGGTCGACATGCACCAGCGCCGCGTCGCCGGTTTTGAGCGATCGAAGAAGACCCGCCGGCACTCGTCGGATGCGCACATCTTGAGCCGATCCAGCGTTCCGTTTCTGGAACCGTCGTAGAGCTGCGCCACCACTAACGAAAGCCCCGCCAACGCATCCTCGCGCACGGCGCCGAGCCCCATGGTGCCGCCGCTGCGCGCCTCGATCGTCAACGGAAACAGCCTCAGCGCCTCGTTCAGCGATCGAACGGCATCCTTGTTCCTGGCCCCCTCGGCAGGATCGCGCTGCAGGTAGTCGCGGAGGCAGGCGCGGAGCCGCAGCGCCGCCTCGAACGTTGCGCCCGTGACTTTGGCGCCGGCCGCGAGCAGCCCGCGCTGCGACATCCACGCGCCGAGCCCGGCCGCATCAGCCAGTTCATCTCCCTGCGGATGCACCACGCCGTGATGGGTGAAATGCCTGAGATCGAGCGTGTTGGCGAAATCATAGAGATCCGCCAGCTCGTCCGGAACCTTGAAGCGTCGCGACTCCTCCGACATAGACACCAGTAAAGCACATTTACTGGTTGACAGCAATAGACACCAGTATAACGATAATACTGGTGTCAATCGGATCGACGGAGCACGCCATGAATCGCGAAGCGACGCTGCCCTCTCCCGGCATTTTCTACGGTTGGTTCGTGGTGACAGCGGCATTCGCCGTGACTTTTGTCGGCTTCGGTTCGGCCTACACCTTCAGCGCCTTTGTCGAATCGCTGCAGCGGGATTTCGGCGCCTCGCGTGGCTCGGTCTCGCTGGTGTTTTCGCTGGCCGGGTTCCTGTATTTCGGGCTCGGCATCGTCAGCGGTCCGCTGGCTGACCGCTTCGGCTCACGTCCGCTCGCGGTCATCGGCATGGTGCTGACCGGTCTCGGTCTTGCCGCCGCGGGCGCGGCGCGCAACCTGATCGAAGTCTACGCCGCCTATGGGCTGGGCGTCGGCCTCGGCGTCGGTTGCGCCTATGTGCCCGCGGTCGGCGCGGTGCAGCGCTGGTTCGTGCGGCGGCGCGGCTTCGCCTCCGGGCTTGCGGTGAGCGGGATCGGCGTCGGCACGCTGGTGATGCCGCCGCTGGCCACGCTCCTCATCGAGGCCTTGGGCTGGCGCGGCGCCTATCTTGCGCTCGGCGCGTCCGCGGCCATTGCCGGCGGCGCGATGGCGCTCCTGATCGAGAACGATCCGCGCGACCGGAATCTCGGGCCCGACGGCGATCCGCCGCCGCGAGGAACGATATCGGCGCGGGCCGAAGGCTCATCCCTCAGCGAGGCGATCCGCTCGAAGCGCTTCATTGCGCTTTACGCCGCCTGCCTGATCTGCTCCTTCGGCGTGTTCGTGCCCTTCGTGCATCTCGTCCCCTATGCCGGCGATCATGGAGTGGCGCCGTCGATCGCCGTGCTGCTGCTCGGCGTGATCGGCGTCGGCAGCACTACCGGACGCTTCTTCCTCGGCGGCCTCGCCGACCGGGTCGGCCGGCAGTCCTCGCTGCTATTGATGTTCGTCGGCATGGCGGCCGCGCTCGCGATCTGGCTGGTGTCCGAGAACGCCTGGCAACTCGCCTTGTTCGCCTTTGTCTACGGCGTGTTCTATGGCGGCTGGGTTGCCGTGCTGCCGGCCGTGGTGATGGATTATTTCGGCGGCCGCAATGTCAGCGGCATCATCGGCATGCTCTACACCAGCGTCGCCTTCGGCACGCTCATCGGCCCGAGCGCCGCAGGGTTCGCGTTCGACCTCACCCACGCCTACACGCTGCCGATCCTCGCCAGCGTCGCAGCCAATATCGCTGCCGCGGCCATCGTCGTGACCGCGCTGCGAACCGCACCGGCGTCGCGATCGAAGCAAGCGTTATCGAGCGAAGTGGATGCCGGTTCGCGTGAAGAATACGCGCCAAAATGAGAATCGCGAGCTTCGGTTCTGACTCAATCAGAGCCGAAGCTCCAGCGCAGCGCTGCGGTTGCTCCCGCCAACCGGCACCACCGCGGCAAGGATTTGTTAACCAGGATTGCTAACGTCGGCTCCACCTCGCTGGTGTACCAGTGCCGTCGGCCGGGGATGCGCCAAACTGCTTCCAGGCGCGTTCCTGGTAGTGATCCCCGTGTGATGATCCCAAACGGTGTCTCATTCAAGCTCACCTCAGTCCTGCGGGGCGGACCGATCCGCTGGCTGATCCTGGGTGGCATCCTGTTGATCGTCTCGATCGCGATCGGCGCCACCGTCATGGCCAAGAACTTCCGCGAACGCGCCCTGCGCAACAGCGCGCGCGAGCTGGAAAACGCTACGCTCTTGCTGGCCCGCCATTTCGATCAGCAATTGCAGGACTTCGAGGTCGTGCAGCAGGACGTGATCCGGTTCATGCGGTCGAGCGGGATTGCCACCACCCGCGAGAATTTCAGAGCGCGGATGTCGAGCCAGGACATCCACCTGACGCTCAAGTCCAAGATCGACGCGATGTCCTATGTCGGCGGCATCAACGTGTTCGACGCCGACGGCGTGCTGATCAACTCGTCTTCGAGCTGGCCGGTGCCGTCGGTGAGCATCGCTGACCGATCCTATTTCCGGACCTTCAAGTCCGACCCGCAGTCGCCCGAGCGGTTGCTCGAACCCGTCCACAGCCGGATCACCGGCGCCTGGACCGCCTTGCTCGCCCGCAAGGTCACTGGAACCAACGGCGAATTCCTCGGCGTCGTCGGCCGCGGCATCGAGCCGCTCAACTTCGAGAAATTCTTCGCCACCGTCGCGCTCGCGCCGGGAGCGTCGATCTCCATGCATCACCGCGACGGCACCCTGCTCGCCCGGCACCCGCATGTCACGGAGCTGATCGGCCAGAACTTCAACACCGGTCCTGCGGCTCAGCAGCGGGTCTTTGAGCTCGACCACAGCACGTCGCGCTTGACGAGCCCGGTCGACGGCCAGGATCGGCTGGTCGCCTCGCAGGCGTTGACCAGGTTCCCGCTCGTCATCGTCGCCACCACGACCACCTCGGCGGCGCTGGCGGACTGGCGCGAACAGACCACGATGCTGATTACGGTGACCGCCGCCTCCGTGCTTGCGATCGCCGCGCTGCTGTTCCTCGTCGTGCGAAAACTGTCACAGCAACACCGGCTGCAGCAGCAGCGTCTGACGCTGGAAAAGCTGCGCCTCGACACCGCCGTCAACAACATGACCCAGGGTCTGCTGCTGTTTGATGCGTCGCAACGGCTCGTCGTCTGCAATAAGCGCTATATCGAGATCTATGGGTTGTCGGCCGATGTGATCAAGCCCGGCTGCACGTTCCACGACGTCATCGCCCATCGCAAGGCGACGGGATCGTTCGACGGCGATGTCGATCGCTATGTTGCGCTGGTGCTGCGCGATATCGGGCTGCGCAACATCATGGTGATCACCACCTCCGACGGCCGCTCGATCCAGGTCGTCAACGAACCACTCGCCGACGGCGGCTGGGTCGCAACCCATGAAGATATTACCGAGCGGCACCGCGCCGAGGAGCGCATCACCCACCTCGCCCACTACGACGCGCTGACCGACCTGCCGAACCGCGCGCTGTTCCGCGAGCAGCTCAAGCGCGAGTTGCCGCATGCCACACCGGCGAAACAGCTGGCGGTGCTCTATATCGACATCGACGAGTTCAAGGGCGTCAACGACTCGCTCGGCCACATGGTCGGCGACGAGCTACTGAAATCGGTGGCGAGAAGCCTCGCCGGCTGCGTCAAGGACAGCGATTTCGTCGCGCGCCTGGGAGGCGACGAATTCGCGATCGTCCAGTTCGGCCTCGCCAGCGAGGCCGACGTCATCGATCTCGTCAACCGCATTCACGAGGCGATCCGCAATCCCTATGAATGCCTCGGCCATCAGGTGACCACCGACGCCAGCATCGGGATTGCGCTGTCGCCGCAGCATGGCTCGGATATCGATGAGATCCTGAAGAACGCGGACCTTGCGATGTATGCGGCGAAATCCGCCGGACGACGCACCGCGCGCTTCTTCAAGCCGGAGATGGACGCGGAGGTACGCGCCCGCCGCGCCCTCGAAATGGATTTACGGCAGGCGATCGCCGGGGAAACCGGGCTGGAAGTGCATTATCAGCCCTGCCTCGACCTGCAGAACGACCGCATCACCGGCTGCGAAGCCTTGGTGCGCTGGCGCCATGCGGAACGCGGCATGGTCTCGCCGGCCGAATTCGTGCCGATTGCCGAGGAGACCGGCCTGATCAACCAACTCGGCGAATGGGTGCTGACCACCGCCTGCAAGGAAGCGGCCGCCTGGCCGGACAGCTTCCGCCTCGCCGTCAATGTCTCGCCGGTCCAGTTCAAGAGCGGCACGCTGGCGCTGAAGGTCATCGCCGCGCTGACGGCATCAAGTCTGCCGGCCAGCCGCCTCGAGCTTGAGATCACCGAGGCCGTGCTGATCCGCGACGACGAAGCGGCGCTTGCGATCCTGCACCAGCTCCGCACCATCGGCGTGCGGATCGCGCTCGATGATTTCGGCACCGGCTATTCGTCGCTGAGCTATCTCAAGCGCTTCCCGTTCGACAAGATCAAGATCGACCGCTGCTTCATCACCGACCTCGCCGAGCCGGAAGGATCATCCGGCATCGTGCAGGCTGTGGTGGACATTGCCGCCGAGCGGCGGATGACGACGACGGCCGAAGGCGTCGAGACCGTCGAGCAGCAGGAGATCCTGCGCGAGCTCGGCTGCTCGGAGATGCAGGGCTATCTTTTCAGCGCACCCAAGCCCGCCGAGGAGATCCGCGCCCTGCTGCGCGCCCATCACGCAAACCCGGCCGCGACTGCCCCACGCCGCAAGCGCAGGCCGGTCGCACGTAGGGCTTGATTGACTGCATCCACATCGCGTGCCGCACTCCCTCTTCCGCTTGCGGGAGAGGGTCGGGGTGAGGATGCCTCTGCGATGGGACGTTCCGTGGAGGAGAGAGCTCTCACCCGCTGCGCTTCGCGCAACGACTTCCCCCGCAAACGGGGGAGGTGAAGCCCCAAACTCGCCTCTCTATCGAAACCCTCAGTTCGGAACCGTCCGCTTCGGCGGCGCGTTCTTGGCGTCGGCATTGACGGTGACGCCGCGCAAGAGGTTGTAGGCGGCGTTGAGCGCCTTGTCGTTCTTCTCGTCGGGCGGGACGAAGGATTGCGAGCCGGTCTGCTCGGTGCCTTCGGCGGCCAGGTGTCCGCGCATCGAGGCTTCACCCTTGATTTCGGCGCGGGTCTTCAATTCGTCCGGCACATCCTGCAGGATCTCGATATCGGGCGCGATGCCCTGCGCCTGGATCGAACGGCCCGACGGCGTGAAATAACGGGCGGTGGTCAGCGCCAGCGCGCCATTGCCGGTCCCGAGCGGAATGATGGTTTGCACCGAGCCCTTGCCGAAGGTGCGGGTGCCGATCAGGGTTGCACGCTTATGGTCGTGCAGCGCACCGGCCACGATCTCGGAGGCAGACGCCGAGCCGCCGTTGATCAGGACCACCAGCGGCTTACCCTTGGTCATGTCGCCGCCGCGCGCGGTGAAGCGCTGCGTCTCTTCCGGCAGCCGGCCGCGGGTTGAGACCACTTCGCCGCGCGCCATCAGCGAACTCACCACCGACACCGCCTGGTCGAGCAGGCCGCCGGGATTGTTGCGCAGGTCGATCACATAGCCGGCAAGCTTGTCCTGCGGGATCTCCTTGGAGATATCGGCGATCGCCTTGTGCAGGCCTTCGGTGGTCTGCTCGTTGAACGAGTTGATCCTGATATAGCCGATATTGCCGCCGTCGGTGTGGAAGCGCACCGGGCGCACGCGGATGATCTCGCGGGTGATGGAAACGTCGATCGGCTTGTCGGCATCCTTGCGGATGATCTTCAGCTTCGTCTGGCTGTTGGGCGGGCCCTTCATCTTGTTGACGGCCTGATCCAGCGTCATGCCCTGGATCTGTTCGTCATCGATCTGGGTGATGATGTCGCCCGACATGATGCCGGCGCGCGAAGCCGGCGTATCATCAATGGGCGCGACGACCTTGATGAAGCCATCTTCCATCGTGACCTCGATGCCGAGGCCGCCGAACTCGCCATGGGTGGTCTCCTGCATGTCGGTCCAGCCCTTCTCGTTCATGTAACGAGAATGCGGATCGAGCGAAGAGATCATGCCATTGATGGCGCCCTCGATCAGCTTGGAGTCGTCGGGCTTCTCGACATAGTCGGTCCGGACGCGCTCGAACACGTCGCCGAACAGATTGAGCTGGGAATAGGTGTCGGAGCGGACCGCGGCCTTGGCGACCGCAACCAGATTGGCGCCCTGCGGGGCGGTGACGAGAAGGGTGAGACCAGCGCCCGTGACCGTACCGAGGAGAAAGCCAAAATTCCTACGCATTGCCTGCGATCCTTCCCGCTGTAGCAGCCACCACTGTGTTGAATCGCCGTTTCTCGCCCGGCGCGCGCAAACACACAATGTCTTTTTGGTCGGATCAAGGCCAATTGTACCGGAGAAATACCGTCGCTCACGACATCGTGCGTTGCTCGTCGCTGCTATGGAAGTCGCTCTTGCAGCCCGCTCTGCCAGGTCGACGGATTTGTTCCAAAGCCGCGCTTGGCGCGGGTGCCCAGCCAATAGCCGAACTGCGGCGGAACATTACGGAACGGCCCTTCCACGCCAAGCTTCAGCGCGGCGTCCATCGGCCAGTTCGGGTTGTTGAGGATCTCGCGCCCAACCGCGATCAGATCTGCCTGTTTTTCGCGCAGGATCTGTTCGGCCTGGTCACCATGGATGATGAGCCCGACGGCCATGGTGAGGATATCGGCGTGACGGCGGATCTGTTCCGATAGCGGCACCTGGTAGTTGTATTTGATTTCCTTGCCGAGGATCGGCGCCATGTCGGTGATGCCGCCGGACGAGCAGTCGATGACATCGACGCCTTTCACCTTGAGGATTTTGGCGAGACGCACGCTATGCTCCGGACCCCAGCCGGCATTGTCTTCCACGGACAGCCGCACGAAGAGCGGCTTGTGATCGGGCCAGTAGGTGCGCACCGCTTCGGTCACCTCGATGATGAAGCGCATGCGGTTCTCTTCCGAGCCGCCATATTCATCGGTGCGCTGGTTCGCACGCTCCGACAAGAACTCATGCACGAGATAGCCGTGCGCGCCATGCAATTCGAGCACATCGAAGCCGGCCTCATTGGCACGGCGCGCGGCTTGGCCCCACGCCAGCACGAGGTCCTTCACCTCGCTGCGCTCGAGCGCCCGCGGCACCGGCCAGCGCGCGCTATGCGCGATCGCGCTCGGCGCGACCGGGGTCCAGTCGTCCCAATCCTCGATATCAGGCGACCGCTGCAGCGGCCCGTCGCCCTCCCACGGTCGCGTCGCGCGCGCCTTGCGGCCGGAATGGCCGAGCTGGATACCGGCAAGCGCGTTCTGCTGCTTGATGAAGGCGACGAGCCGATTGAGCGGCGCGATGAACTTGTCATCCCAGATGCCAAGATCGCCCACCGTGCCGCAGCCGCGCCGCTCGACCTTGGTTGACTCGACGATGACCAGCCCCGCCCCACCGGCAGCGAACTTGCCCGCATTCATCAAGTGCCAATCGGTCGGAAATCCCTTCACCGCCGAATATTGATGCATCGGCGGCACCACGATCCGGTTCTTCAGCGTGATCCCGCGGATCGTCATCGGTGAGAACAGGAGCGTGTCGGCCATGGTTTTCCTCGCATTATCTTTGGACATCGTTATCCCGGCATTTCGGCGGGATCGGTCTCTTGCTGCGAACGATATATGCGCCCTCGATCACGGCAAAGCCGAAATGCGGGTGGCTTCCATGCCCAATCGGCGATTGCCAAAGGGCGAGCCTCGCGCTCGTCCATGACAGTTGTGCCTCGCTCGTTGCCAACGACCGCGGTCATTCCGAGGCGCCCCACCGGGTCCGCAAAGCGCGGCCCGATGACAAGCTCCACGCGAGCTATGATGTGCAATTGCCCATCAAAGAATCTATTCGGCGGCTGACTCTGCGGTTGAATGGATTCCGGGCTCGATGCTGACGCATCGCCCCGGAATGATAACCTCCGTCATTGCGAGCGTAGCGACTTGTCCGCCGTAGCTCAACGAGCGAAGGCGGAAGCAATCCATGCCTCCGCTTGCGGCGCTACGGATTACTTCGCTGCGCTCGCAATGACGATGTGGCTGCTTCGGGTGCGACCAATCAACCCGACGGGCAAATCACCAAAAGTCTGTCCAGCCCTCGCGGAAAAAACATTCCGCTTCCGTCGTCGGGCAAATCAGTGATTTAACTCCGCGCGTCTCACGGCGGATGAGGGGCGGCTCGCGATCGTCACGAACGTTGCGGTGAGATGCGGTGGACGCGATGCGTGCGACTGACGAGCGCATGTAACGCGGACGGCGAAGTCGTGTGGTCCTGGCGCCCCGACGCTGGCGCTAAGTTCGTAGAAGCAAGCTTCTACAGATGACGGTGGCAAAAGAGCCCGGTCACCGGGGAGAGCACGAAGGAAACCGTAAAACCATCGCGCAGGGAAAGCCGGAATGCTTCGGTTGAACCTGTGGTCCTACCCCCGTGCTTTTTGTTGCACGGGACCCACGGGTGCAACCAGCACCCGGCTTTCCCTGCGCCCTCTGATCTCGAAGAGGGTGGAAAGTGAAGCAAACCTCGGGCGTAGTGCGCCGCGAGAATGCGAACTCACATCCGCCGTCTGAATCCGACGTAGGATGGGTAGAGCGAAGCGAAACCCATCATTCGACCCGCTTGCTCCATCGTGATGGGTTTCGCTTCGCTCCACCCATCCTACGGGCCCGCGAACGAAGACATTGCCGCCCCCTTGGGATTTTCGTACACAACCGTCGCTATGACCCAACCGTCCCTCTCCCCCGGCTCCGCCGACGTCCTGTTGTTCGACCTCGGCCGCGTCGTGCTCGATATCGATCTCGGCAAGGCGATGACAACCTGGGCCGGCCATGCCGGCTGCGAGCCTGCCGAGCTCGCCACCCGTTTTGTCATCGACGAGAGTTACAGACATCACGAGGTCGGCAAGATCGATGATGCCGCCTTCTTCGCAAGCCTGCGGCACTCGCTCGGCATCAGCATCTCCGACGCCCAGTTCCTGGAAGGCTGGAACGCGATCTTCGCCGGCGAGATGCCGGGAATCGCCGCGCACCTGATGCGCGCCAAGACGCGCCTGCCGCTCTATGCCTTCTCGAACACCAATCCGCCCCATATCGAGCATTTCTCGGCAGCCTATTCGGACGTGCTCGGCCATTTCCGCGAGATCTTCTTTTCGTCGACGATCGGGCTACGGAAACCCGACGCGGAAGCCTATCATTACGTGGTGAAGGCGATCGGCGTGCCGGCCTCACGCATCGTGTTCTTCGACGATTCCGCCGAGAACATCCGCGGCGCACGGGCGGCCGGCCTCGCAGCCATTCACGTCACATCATCAGATGATGTGACGAACGCGCTTCTCGCGCTCGGAATTTAGGAGTTGCCCGTGGCCCTGATGCCGGTCGCCGATGCGCTAGCCGCGGTTCTCGCCGGCGCGGAACCATTGCCGGAAGAGATGGTCGCGCTCGATGCCGCCTATCACCGCACCCTTGCCCATGACGTCGCGGCAAAGCGCACGCAGCCGCCACAGGCGATGTCGGCGATGGATGGCTATGCGGTGCGATCTTCAGATGCCGCCGATCTCAGCGTGCGGCTGAAGGTGATCGGCGAAGTCGCCGCCGGCCGGCCATTCGATCGGGAACTTGGTCCGCGCGAAGCGGCGCGGATCTTCACCGGCGGTGTCATTCCCGCCGGTGCCGATGCCGTCGTGATCCAGGAGGACACCCGGATCGACGGCGATCACATTACCATCACCGAGGCTGCCGTCGCCGGGCGGCATATCCGCCCCGCCGGCGTCGATTTCCGCGAGGGCGACGTGCTGCTCAGGCACGGAAGCCGGCTGACCGACCGCGCGCTGTCGCTGGCGGCGTCGATGAACTATCCGGAACTCGCCGTGCGGCGCCGGCCAAAGGTAGCTGTGCTCGCGACCGGCGACGAACTGGTGATGCCGGGCACCTCTCCGGGTCCGGGCCAGATCGTCTATTCCAACGGCTATGCGCTGCGGGCGCTGGCGCACGCGGAAGGCGCCGAAACCATCGATCTCGGGGTCGCCGCCGACACGGTTGCCGCCACCACCGAAGGCATCCGCCGCGCGCACGCCGCGGGCGCCGACATCCTGATCACCACCGGCGGCGCCTCGGTCGGCGACCATGACCTCGTCAAGCCGTCGCTCGAGGCCGAGGGCGTCACCATGGCGTTCTGGAAGATCGCGATGCGGCCGGGCAAGCCGATGATGCATGGGCGGCTCGGCGCGATGCGCGTGATCGGCCTGCCCGGCAATCCGGTGTCGTCCTATGTCTGCGCCTACCTGTTCCTGGTGCCTTTGATTCGGGCCCTGCTCGGCAGCTCGGCGATTCATCATGTCAGGGAAAGCGCCCTGCTCGGCCGCGACCTCGCCGCCAATGATCAGCGCGAGGATTATCTTCGCGCGCTGCTCGAAGAGCGCGACGACGGTACGCTGATCGCAACGCCGGTGACCAAGCAGGACAGTTCGCTGCTTGGGAATCTCACTGCGGCGCAGGCACTTGTGATCCGTCCGCCATTTGCGCCGGCAGCGTCGAAAGGCGCGCCTTGCGACATTCTCCGATTGCCCGAATGAAGCTGCGACCAGCACGTGCCGGAGCATTTCTGATCGCGTTCACCTGAAATTAAGTGGTTGCGGAACACATATCGAACATATAGTGTCCGTTCATGATTTGTTTCGAAACTCGCTGTCTACGAATGGGAGTGCGTTACTCCCGAGATCAGCCCTTCTCAAGTCTCGGATCGAACGACGCTACCAACCGGGGGAATGCTCGCGATGCTTACGCGCAAACAATATGAACTTCTGCGTTTCATCAACGAACGGCTGAAGGAGGCTGGCGTGCCTCCTTCCTTCGACGAGATGAAGGACGCACTCGACCTGCGCTCGAAGTCCGGCATCCACCGCCTGATCACGGCGCTGGAGGAACGCGGCTTTATCCGCCGCCTGCCAAACCGCGCCCGCGCGATCGAGGTGATCAAGCTGCCCGAGCTCTCGGCCGCCGGCAACGGCCGCCGCGGCTTCACGCCAAGTGTCATTGAAGGCACGCTCGGCAAGCGCACGACCAGCGCGGCTGTGGTCGAGGACGATGGCAACCGTCCCGTCGCTGTTCCCGTGATGGGCCGGATCGCGGCGGGTACGCCGATCGAGGCGCTGCAGACCCGCAGCCACACCATCAGCGTGCCGCCCGACATGCTCGGCTCCGGCGAGCACTATGCGCTCGAGGTGCGCGGCGATTCCATGGTGGAGGCCGGCATCCTCGATGGCGACATGGCCCTGATCCAGCGCAACGAGACCGCCAACACCGGCGATATCGTGGTTGCGCTGATCGATGAGGAGGAAGCGACGCTGAAGCGCTTCCGTCGCCGCGGCGCTTCGATCGCGCTTGAGCCTGCCAATGCTGCCTACGAAGTCCGCATCCTGCCGCCGAACCGGGTGCGGATCCAGGGCAAGCTGATCGGACTTTATCGCAAGTACTGAGTCACCACCGGCGCAGCGAGCCGTCTGGTACGTGGGTGCGGTACTTTGGTCTGCAAGGACGCTGACAAGAGCGACCTAGAGTGATTAGAATAGCAGCTCCGGTCGTCGGCCGGGGCTGTTCTGCGCAAGGAGATGCGCGGCAGCGCTTCGCTATCGTGTTTGTGAACGGACCAAAGGCGTGGGCCGTACAAATGCCAAGAACGAAGCAGAGGCTTATAAGTTATCGTCCACTCTGATAGAGGCCTGCGCCTCTTCCAGGCCCGGGTCGGCTATCTCGAATGAGGAGCAATCCGATGTGTGACTATAGCCTGCATGCTGTGGCGACGCGTCCCGCCCAGGTTGGAGAGACGCTCATCACCACCACCTTCCGCGGCACCTCGACCCGCGGCTTCGCTTCTGAAAGCGATCCGACGGTCGCGGTCTGCATGCTTCCCGGGACCGAGCTCGCGTTCGCCGATAACGTCCGTTATGACAATCGCTGGATCTGGACCAAGACGACCGGCTTCCGCGTCGGCAAGTTCAACCAGATCGATCCGCATATTCGGGATCGTCATCACGACGCGATCGAATTCCCCGATGGCAGCCATGTGCTGGTGACCCAGCTCTGCGAAGGGCAGCGGGCGACCGTGCTGCAATTGCCAGTGACGCATCACGTTGCCGAGCCGGCGCAGAAGGAGGTCGAGCGGCGACCCGCGCCGAATCCGCTGTTCATCGGCTGACGGCCTCGGCAGCGTACGCCGCCGGTTTCGACCGGCGGAACGTTGCCGCGAGCGACTAGCAAAATGTTTTGAGCGGCCCCGGAGGCCATCCAGGGGCGCACGTGATTTTGTGTTGAACGAAAGCTTTATCGCCAAGGGGGGCGTGATCAGTGGTCACCAAGATCACATGGCAAAATGCCGGACGAGTGGCTGAGCCCGGCCGGTACATGTTCAGGTTCGGCTGGCTCACCGTCGCGGCGGAAGATCTCGCCATCTGGGAACGCTTTCCGGATGCGACCTTCACGCTTGTGCAGATACCGTCTTGTTCAGGCGGCTCGGACGAGTTTCGGCTCGGCGCCTTCGAGCTGCCGGCCAACGCCGGCGGAGATTGACGCCGGCGTTCAGTCTTCCGACTGCAGGTCGGATTCGGACGGGGTGGCATCGATGGCGCGCGGCGCGGGTCCCCCCTGGATCCGGATGGTGGTCTCGGGTTCGCCTTCGCCTGAAATCGCAGGCGACCACGGCCGGTCGAGGCCGGCGGGCTTGACTGCGTCGATGACGAAGCCGTTCTTGTTCCGCCGCAGCGCCAGGGAGCCCTGCCGTCGCAGGCGCTCGGCATCGATGACCGCCGCCGCGCAGCCTTGCGACACCGGCCTTGCGGTCACGACCAGCGCCGCCCGCTCGCAATCATCCGCAAGCGCCTCGGGCCGCTGCGTGAGCGCGATGAACGCGCCGCCGGCCGCAGGGGTCACGCAGCCGCCCTCGTCGCACGAGACGCCCTCCGCGAGCGAGGGATCGCTCGCGGCCCGGGCATCGGCGTCCGCGGACAGCCACTCCTTGGCGAGGAACGCGTCCTTGGCGATCCGCATCAGGTGCAGCCGCCCGTCACCACCGCGGACCGCGACATTGCGGCCATCCCCGGAAATCAGGATGTCCGGCTGCGGCGCCCTCATTGCCCACACCACCGCAATGAGAAGCACGGCCGCACCGACGAAGCGGAGCGGCGTGCGCAACAGTCCGAGCAGGATGATACCCAGGCTCGCGGCAATCAGCGGACCGATCCCGAATGCACCGATGCGGCCGACCGCGCCCGGCAGCGCGGCGACCCATTGCGCAACCACGATCATCCAATCGATGCCAGTGCCCATGATCGCCCAGAACACGCCGTCGAAACCGAACGGCATCGCCAACAGCCCGAGCAGCCCGGCCGGCATCACCAGCGCCGACACCACCGGCATCGCCGCGAGATTGGCGAGTGCTCCAAAGGGCGCCAGCCGGTGGAAGTGAAACGCGGCATAGGGCGTGGTCGCGAGCCCCGCTACCAGCGACGCGAGCAGCAGCATCGCAATCTCTCGCCCGCCCCACAACGCGATCCGCGCGGTCGTAGAATGGTCGGGCGCGGCAAACAGATGCGGCATGCCGATCTGCACCAGCGCGACCAGCCCGAGGGTCGCCGCAAACGACATCTGGAAGCTTGGTGGCTGATTCTGATATCTCTTTTGCATTCAACATCTTAGATTACCTTGCGTGCCTTACTCCGGGATTTGTTCCGGGACTCCGCGAGTTGCTGAACGGCAGCGGCAACGTCTTCGTCCAGCACATGCGCATAGCGAAGCGTGCTCTTGATGTCGCGATGGTTCAGCGCCTTCTGGACAACCTTCAGGTTCCGGCTGTCCCGCAACAGCTTGGTCCCGAAGTCGTGGCGGAAGTCGTGAAAGCGGAAGTCGATCAGGCCAGCGTTGGCGCGCATGCGCTGCCAGGCCGTCTTGGCTCCGTTATACGTTAGACGGTAGCGCTCTCCCCTGACCAGCCCCAGCCGTTTATTGCCGTATACGGCGACATAGGTGAACACGAATTCCAGGTGCTGGCCTTGCAGCGGGAATATGATCTCCCGCACCGCTGGAGTGATCGGAAACACCACGCGGCGGCCGCCCTTACCAGTCCGAACGATCTGTCGAGCGCCGAAGTCCACCTCCGACCACCGCAGCGTCACGCATTCCTTGAGCCGCATGCCGCTGGCTCGGACGAAATCGAAAAACGGCTCATAATCGCCGCGCATCGCTTCGTCGATCGCGTCTGCCTCCTGCGTCTTCAATTCGCGGACCCGCTCCTCGGGCTCGGGCAGAAGCAGTTCCTTCCATTTCGGTTCATGCTCGAATACTGCGCCTTCAGCCTTCGCGAAGGTGAAGAGCCTTTGCAGCACCTTGGTGGACGATCGGTTGACAGTAGCGTTGGAGATCAGCGGTAGCGCCTCCCTCTGCTGCTTCGTCAGCTTGCCGCGCCGTGAGACGCGGTGACCGCGGCGCCACGCTACGAGCTTCTTTGCCTCGTTGTGGCCGATATCGGTGAGCAACTTCGCCTTGCCGAAATGGTCTATGAGGCGCGCGAGGTTGGTCTCGGTGGCCTTCGAGTCCGTGTCGTATTGCGCCTGATCGTTCCAAAGCCGATCCGCGACGTCATCGATCGCGAGCGACGCCTTGGCGCGCTTCATCGCCTTTACGAGGGCCTTGGCCCTCTCTAGCTCTGCGGCCTCGAATTTTTCGGCAGATTTCCGATCCGTGCATTTCGTCGATCCATGAAACCGATGACCGGCGTGCTGGAAGTCAAATTGATAGAATGGCGATCTCTTGTCACGATAGACGGACACGATGCTTCCCTCCTCCGCCGTCGCTCTAGAAATTCCCTGATATCTTCTTCGCTGTATCGCCGGCGCGGCCGTTTGCCGTTGTGCGGCTCGATGTGGTCGCAGGCGAATGCCGGTTCGATGATGCCGGCGACCAGGCAATAGGCGCAGAGCGGGTGCTCCTGGAGTTGCTTCGCGCGGATGCGCTTCCAGCGAGCAAGGCCATACCAGGCGCGCCATTGCTCTGCTTGAGCGCTTCGCTGATCTGATTTCGCTTTCATGCTTCGACCATATCCGGATCTAGGAGAGTACGCGGAAACGTTTCCGGTCATGCTGTGAGGTCTCCCAGATCGAGATCATCAGCCGCGACCTTCCGAAGCACAGCCGCGGTGATCGCACCGATGTCGTCCTCCTGGTCATAGCGGAGGAGACCTTGCCGGATCAGCACATCGGCCAAAGCGGCCATGTTAGGCACCGGCAATGAACCGGGATCACTGCCCGCAGGCGCCAGTTTGGCCTTGTGGGCTCTCACGCGGCATGTCGACGAGCAGAACAGCGCATTGGATTTCAGGCCGCTGATGTCAGCGCCACAGTCTGGTCCGTGGCAGGAGCGCGGAGCAGCCTTCATCGCGCCAGCACCGCGTGCGTGAAATCCGCCAGGACGGCCGCCGCTGCGTCTGCGGCGTCCTGCGACGGTATTCGCGGCGACAGCCAGCACAAATCCCCGCCAGATGAGTGCCACGTCACGGTATAGGCCACGTCCTCATCGGCCATTCGTTGCCTGACCGGCGTAACCCTCACCGTGCCGCCCAAATGCGGAACGCGACGCAGTTGCTGCTGAAGGCGACGCGATCTCATCCGACCACCCTCCTCAGTCCGCTCGCCGCTATGCCGTGCTTTTCCAGGAGATGCTGAGGCGCTCGACAATCCGGAGAATCCGGAGCCGGCCCAAAATGGGTTACGTGCTTCGTCCATCTGCCGAGCTTGCTGTAGGTCGACAGGACGTCGTCCCACTCGGAATCCGCGATTGCGCGTGATGGCCCATTGAGAGCTGCAAGCTGTCGGTCAATGGCAGCAATGATGCTGCCCGGTCTGGAGCGCTGGTCGCCCAGCTTGCGGGCATCGTCGTCGATCCAGTTGCAGGCCTTGGCTTGCCAATCTCGGGATTTCGCCTGTGGACCGTCGACCTGCCGGTAGTGGTTTACAAATCGCTCGACTGATCTGCGAACTGCGTGATCGCTATCCAGGCGAACCAGGGCCCAGAGATAGTTTTCCTCTGAAAGCCTAAAATCATCAGGGATGAGGGTCGCGCGCGCGCCCTCTCTCCGGGATTCAACAAGGGATAAAGAAAGGGAAGTTTGTGCGCATGGCGGTGCGCATTTAGGTGCCTCTACGTGCGCATTTTGTTGCCCATCCGTGCGCATTTCTGGTTCTGGAAATGCGCATACAGGTGCGCGTTTCCACACCTCGGCGATTGCTTTCTCCGGGATAGAGTAAGCATTGGCATTGAAGGCACCCCGGCTGATCTCGACCGCGATATATCCTCTCTCGCGGAGCCGATCGATGCTCTGTTGGACGCCCCGACGCTTGGCTCCGACCGCGTCGGCAATGACGTCGTGTTTCCGGCGCGCTATGCCAGAACGCCGATCAAGCGCGCTATAGAGGTAATATAGAACCCGGAAATCGAGATGCGTCAGGCCGTTAGGCCGGTCGCTGACGGCCCTGTCGAGCAAGGCCAACTTCGCGGCCGTGAACTTGTCGCCTGCCATCAGCGCACCCCCCGCGGTGCCATAACGGCGTCCCAGATGGCTTGTCGGACGGCGCTCTCGAGTGCGATCCTCTCTTTGGCAATAAGATCTTCGGCGATGCCCTTGCGGCGCATGACAGTCGCCTGCAGGTCAAGCGACCGCCTAATATGCTGCTCGCCGGCCGCGGCGTTCATCCGCAAAGCCGAGCGCACGATTTTTCCGATGAGTTCCCGGCGCCGGAACGCGGGAAATGGGAGAATGGTGGCGGTCATGACCGCGTCGCCTTCCGGGCAATGGCGCGAGCCAGAGCTGCGGCAAGAGCTGTTTGTCCGTGAACGCCACGCGAACTTGCGGAAACAGTCCGGGACTTTTTCCGGGACTCTTTGCTGCCGATTTCCGATTTCTGGGGATTTTCGGGCGGTTTTTGTTCACGATGGGTCGCTTCGGCACGCCGCTCAACTGCTTGATATTCAATGTTATTTTTGGCGATTTCCAGCGCTAAGCCGGTGGCGCGCTCAGGCTCTGGAAGCTTGGATGCACCAGCGCTTCCGGCGCGATCACGAGCACGATCATGGCCGCGACCGCGAGCGTCCGGAACGTCACCGCGCGGCGGTCGACGATGACGGCGATCAGCACCACCGCGGTCATGAAGAACGAGCGCTGCGTCGCGACCTCCGCACCCGACAGCAGAAGATAGAAGGCGGCCGCAACGAGCGCCGCGGCCGCCGCCCATTTCTTGATCGGGTAGCTCACCGTGAGCGTCGGGAACAGCGCGAGCAGCGCCCGGACCGCAAAGAACACCACACCCGCGACCACGGCCATGTGGTAGCCCGAGATCGACAATACGTGGCCGAGCCCCGAGACGAACATCGCATCATTCACCGGTTCGGAGATCGCATCGCGCCGGCCGGTCAGGAGTGCGGTCGCGATCGCGCGATTGTCGCCTTCGAGCACGTTGCGGATGCGCGCATCGATCGCATCGCGCGTGCCCTGCATGAACGCCGCATAGCGTAGCGCAAATCCGCGGCTTTCAGGCGGTGCTGTCGCCTTGATCGCGCCGAGTACGAAACCGGAGGCACCGATGCCTTGGAAATACAGATCGCGGCTAAAATCGTAGCTGCCGGGCCGCAAAGGAGCGAGTGGCGGCTGCAGCCGCGCCTTCAATTCGATGAAGCTGCCGACTTCAGGAGCAGTGCCCTTCTTCACCGACAGCCTGACACGCTCGAGCTTCGGCGCGCCCCGCTGGCTTTCGATGCTCGCGACGCGCAGCACGAAGCGGTCGGTGCGCTCGCGGATGTCGCGCGTCTCGACAAATCCGGTGAGCGACACCGAAAACATCGGCCGCGCCAGCACGCCATGCGCGACCCGCGCGGTTCGCCAGGTGGCAACCGCAAAGCCCGCAGCCACGGCGGCAATGATGACGACGGCCGCAAATGCCTGCCGCCGCCTGAGCAGAAACGCGAGAGCGCAGAGCGCGATCGCGACGATCACCGCGATCGATAGCACTGGCTCATGGTCGGCGGCGAAGTTGAACGCGATGCCGCTGCCGAACGCGACCGGCACCCAGGGCAGAAGCCGTCCGGCGCCCGCTTCGGCACGGGCCCACTGACGCAATGTCTCGACGATTGGCGGCCAGGCGCCGACGCTGATCGGGGCGTACCCACCCGCCGGCGCCACCGCCTCGCGGGGCGGCCAGGTGCCGGCATAGCCGCGCCTGCTGCCCGGCGTCCTGCCCTCGTCCGACATCCTGCGCCCTGGAGTATCCCTGTTCCCGCAAAGCTACCGGAAGCAGCTATCCGCGGGATAGCGGAACAGATGCGGAATACGGAGGAAAGAACGGCCTTCAGGCCGATTGCGCCGAAAGTCTCATAAGGCAGCAATGCCATTGAGGATTAGACTATCGGTGCGCCTCCGCCCGGACAGACGGGAGAGAGGCAGTGGTGGCTCGCGGTTTGAAGACCGCTGGAGCCCTTCTCAGGTGGTTCAAGGCTTCCCTGAGACCGGCGTTGCGGACGCAACTCGCAAATCAGGCCTGTAGCGTCGCGCATCACGCGTACTCCGCGAGCGAACAGAGCGCTGAAAAACGCGAGGAGAAGCCTTTGAACCAAAGGAGCAACACATGGCAATTCAAGTACCGAGCGATTTTCGCCGCGTGATTGTTGCCGCGTCGGTCGGAAACATCATCGAATGGTATGACTTCTATATCTTTGGCAGCCTGGCCGCCGTTCTGTCGGTCAAATTCTTCGAACAATCCCACCCCGTCGCAGCTCTGCTGAGCACGATCGCCCTGTTCACCGCAGGCTTCCTGATCCGTCCGCTGGGAGCATTCCTCTTTGGATGGATGGGCGACCGGGTAGGCCGCAAATACACGTTCCTGATTACGCTCACCGGAATGGGACTGGGGACGGGTGCGATCGGCCTGATCCCGACCTACCAGTCGATCGGTCTCACCGCCGCGTTCGTGCTGTTCGGACTGCGCATGATCCAGGGCCTGTGCCTGGGTGGCGAATATGGCGGCGCCATCACCTATGTTGCCGAGCATGTGCCCGACGACAGACGAGGCTACTATACCGGCTGGCTCCAGACCTCGCCGACGCTCGGGATCGTGGTCTCGCTGGCGGTGATCATCCTCACTCGGATCTATTTCGGCGATCAGGCCTTCAATGAATGGGCATGGCGCGTTCCGTTCCTGCTTTCGTTCCTGCTGGTGGCCATCGCCATCTACATCCGCCTCCAGCTCCAGGAGACGCCGATCTTCCAGGAGATCAAGGCCCGCGGGCAGATGACCAGGAACCCATGGAAGGAAGCGTTCCTCAGCGCGAACATCAAATACATCGGAATCGCCATCATCGTCCTGATTGGACAGGGCGTGGTCTGGTACAGCGGACAGTTCTGGGCGCTTTACTTCCTGCAGCAGGTCTCCAAGGTCGACGCGCTTACCTCGGCCTATATCGTCGGAGCTGCGCTGCTACTTGCGACGCCAAGCCTGATCTTCTTTGGCTGGCTGTCGGACCTGATCGGCCGCAAGCCGGTGATCCTGGGAGGCATGCTGCTTGCCGCGATCACCTACTATCCGCTGTATCTGTGGCTGGGAACGGTCACGCAGCCCGGGAACATCAATTATCCGATCGCAATCTTCATCATCTTCATCCTCGTCTGCTACGTCGGGATGGTGTACGGGCCGGTCGGCGCTTTCCTGGCGGAATTCTTCCCCAGCAGGATCCGTTACACATCGGTGTCGGTGCCGTATCACATCGGCAACGGCTGGGGCGGCGGCCTGGTGCCGTTCATCACTTCGGCGGCTTTCGCCGCTACCGGCAGCGTCGGCTACGCGCTGATCTATCCGATCCTGGTTCCTGCGATCTGTTTTGTGCTCGCCGTTTTCCTGATGCCGGAGACGCGCAAGATCAGCATCTGGGAGCCGGTCGAACCGAGAACCGCATCGTGACGGAAAGGCCTCGCCGCGGGGCTACCATGCCCTGCGGCAAGCCCGGCCACATTTTTTGCGAGACAACACCCGTCCCCCGGCCGCTACCGCGTAGCGGTCGGGCAAATGGCTCGGCCAACCTGCCTTCTCAGCCGGCGCGGTGATGCCAGCGATCGTGCCACCAGGTGGTGAAATCACGATCCGTCAGCAACTCCCAGCCGGCCAGGAGGATCACCAGTATGCCCGACAGCACGCTGCTTACCGTCGCCGAGGTCTGCTCGTAGCCGACCGTCCAAGGTGCCAGCAACAGAGCCAGTCCCAGGAGCATCTCTCCCCATTCCTCCAGATAGGATGGAATGACAAATGCCTCGACGGCAAACAGGATGACAGCCAGCCCAAGCGCGATGGTGATCCAGACGGCCGCCCCGGTGAAGTCCAGGGCAAAGGGCGACACGACCAGCCACACACCCACCAACAGACTGGCAACGTCCTGCCAGTGTTGAATGCGCATGACGCTCACCTCCCCTCTCCCATGGATATGGTGGGGAGCCCCAAAAAAGATATCCGTCCGACCTGCGTTGTGTTGCCGCTGCCGTGTTCCGGAGCCGCTCTCCAGTCGCGGCGACCGATCGCCCGGAAGGCACCCTTGCAAGTGCGCCGCAGCAGGATGCACACTGCTGCGTTCAAGGTGTCAATGTCTATGGCTCTCGGCCCGACTGGAATTCACGGTTGCGCCCAGAACGAGAGGAGCATGGCGCCATGCGAGAAATCGAAATCCACGATTATGCGCGGCAGCTGTTGGAAGCACATGGCGCCAAGGCCATTGCGGAGGCTGCCCAGAACGCCATCGAGCTCGAGGCAAAGGGCGACGTCGAACTCGCCAAGACCTGGCGGCATATCGAAGAGGCCATGAAGCTGATGCGCGGACCGCACCAAAGCTGAAGGTGCCAGTGCGGCGACCGAGAAGCAGAATTCGTCGCAAACCGTTCCTGGTCGCGGCGCAGCGACAACGTGATCGCTAATGACCGGCCCTCCATGACGGGAGCGAAGCCATGTTTCCCAAATGTGCGACAGCCGAAGATCTCGTGAACGCGATCAAGGATGAGAAAGTGCAGATGATCGACCTGCGCTTCACCGACTTGCCGGGCGTGTGGCAACATTTTTCCGTCCCGCCGAGCGCAGCGAGCATCGATGCGCTCAGCGAGGGCATTGGATTCGACGGCTCATCGATCCGCGGCTTTCAGGAGATCCAGGAAAGCGACATGCTTGTTGTCGCGGACCCGACCACGGCCTTCCTCGACCCGTATTCTCCGGCATCGACCCTGGTCCTGATCTGCAACATCCGCGACCCCGTCACCGGTCAATCCTACAGCCGCGATGCCCGCTACATCGCGCAGAAGGCCGAGACCCATCTGACTGGCACCGGGCGCGCCGATACGAGCTACTTCGGTCCGGAGGCGGAGTTCTTCGTGTTCGACGACGTCCGGTACGGACAGGGCATCAATTACGCCTTCCACGAAATCGATTCCAGCGAAGGAAGCTGGAACACGGGCAAGGAGGAAACGCCGAATCTGGGCCACAAGCCGCGCCCGAAAGAAGGATACTTTCCCGTTCCCCCAACCGACAGCCTGCAGGATCTCCGCACCGACATGGTGCTGACGATGGAAGAGCTCGGCATCCAGATCGAAGCCCATCACCATGAAGTCGCGACCGGCGGCCAGAACGAGATCGACATGCGCTTCACCACGCTCACGCGCATGGCGGACAATTTGATGATCTACAAATACGTGGTGAAGAACACCGCCAAGCAGCATGGCATGACCGCGACCTTCATGCCCAAACCGCTGTTCGAGGACAACGCTTCAGGGATGCACGTTCACCAGTCGCTGTGGAAGGGCGAGACCAATCTGTTCTACGACAGGGGCGACTATGCCGAGCTGAGCCAGCTTGCCCGTTACTATATAGGCGGTCTGCTGACCCATGCCTGGGCGCTGTGCGGGCTTTGCGCCCCTACCACGAACTCCTATCGGCGCCTGGTGCCGGGCTACGAGGCTCCGATCAACCTGGTCTACTCCCAGCGCAACCGCTCGGCCTGCTGCCGCATTCCGATGTATTCGCCGAACCCGAAGGCCAAGCGCGTCGAGTTCCGTTCGCCGGATCCTTCCTGCAATCCCTATCTGGCCTTCTCCGCGATGCTGATGGCCGGCCTTGACGGCATCAACAACCGGATCGACCCGGGGAGCCCGATCGACAAGAATCTCTATGACCTGCCGCCCGCCGAGGCAAAGGATGTGAAGTCGACGCCCGGTTCGCTGGATCAAGCCCTCGACGCACTTGAGCGCGATCACGCCTTCCTGCTCCGTGGCGACGTCTTCACCGCCGACGTGATCGAAACCTGGCTCGACTACAAGCGGAAGAAAGAGATCGATCCCATCCGGCTACGCCCCCATCCTTACGAGTTCCACCTGTATTACGACATCTAGCGACGACTGCGCTGACGGGGTGACCGACCTACTGCTCGATCAGCGGCGCTTTCGACGAGACGTGATGGCTGGCGATTTTCCAGTCGCCGTCTTCGCGGACGATGACCCAGGTGATCTTGACCGAGAGCGGCCGTTCGCCGTCATCCAGGAAGAATGACGCCGTACCGGCCATGTTGATCGCGTCCGGACTGACATGCGCTGCGCGCACATCAGAAAACTGAACGGTCGGAGAGCGCCATCGCGGCAGGCCGTTGAAGTAGGCCGCAACCCCTTCCCTGCCACGATAGAGCGTCGGATTGGAGCCGAAGAAGAACGCGCCCTTTGAATAGAGCGAAGCGAGCGCCGCGGCATCCAGGCTGGTAAAGCCGGCGGACCATTTTGCCATGATGGCGGAAACGATCTCGTCGGCTTCGCCCTGCATCTCGCCCACCTCTAGCCCTTGCCGCCGACTTCCTTGGCGAAGGTGTCGCGGAGCCCGATGGTGCGGTTGAACACGAGCTTGTCCGCCGTCGAGTCGATGTCGCGAACGAAATAGCCCTGGCGCTCGAACTGCATCACCTCGCTCGAATTGCTCTCGGCGATCGCCGGCTCGATGCGCGCGTCCGTCAGGACTTCCAGCGACTGCGGATTGAGATCGGCGGCAAAGTTGCCGGCGTCCGGATTGGGCGTCGCGAAGAGCTGGTTGTAGATGCGGATCTCGGCCGGTTTCGACTGCGCCGCCGGCAGCCAGTGCATGGTCGCCTTCACCTTGCGGCCGTCGGGCGCATTGCCGCCCTTGGTCGCAGGATCATAGGTGCAGCGCAGCTCGATGACCTCGCCGGCGTCGTTCTTGATGACGCCGGTGCACTTGATGAAATAGGCGTAGCGCAGCCGCACTTCAGTGCCCGGAGAGAGGCGGAAGAATTTCTTCGGCGGATTCTCCATGAAGTCATCGCGCTCGATATAGAGCTCGCGGCCGAAGGCGATTTTGCGGGTACCGGCCGCGGGATCGTCGGGGTGGTTGATCGCCTCGATCTCCTCGACCTGCCCTTCGGGATAGTTCTCGATCACGACCTTGAGCGGCCGCAGCACCGCCATGCGACGGAGCGCGGTGCGGTTCAGCTCCTCGCGGATGCAGAACTCCAGCATGCCGACGTCGACGACGCTGTTGGACTTGGCCACCCCGATGCGCTTGATGAATTCGCGGATCGCCGCCGGCGGCACGCCACGTCGCTTCAAGCCTGCAATCGTCGGCATGCGCGGATCATCCCAGGCGGCGACATGGCCCTCACGCACGAGCTGGGTCAGCACGCGCTTGGAGAGCAGCGTGTAGGTCAGGTTCAGGCGCGCGAATTCGTACTGCCTGGGCTTGGATGGCACCGGCAGCTTGTCGAGCAGCCATTCATAGAGCGGCCGATGATCCTCGAACTCGAGGGTGCAGAGCGAGTGCGTGATGCCCTCCATCGCGTCCGACTGGCCGTGGGCATAGTCGTAGCTCGGATAGATCGACCACTTGTCGCCGGTGCGCGGATGGTGCGCGTGCAGGATCCGGTACAGCACCGGGTCGCGCATGTTGATGTTGCCCGAGGCCATGTCGATCTTGGCTCGCAGCACGCGCGCGCCGTTCGGGAACTCGCCGGCCTTCATGCGACGGAACAGGTCGAGGTTCTCTTCCACCGTGCGGTCGCGATAGGGCGAATTCTTGCCCGGATCGGTCAGCGTGCCGCGCGACAGGCGAATCTCTTCCTGGCTCTGGTCGTCGACATAGGCGTCGCCCTGCCTGATGAGGCTTTCGGCCCATTCGTAGAGGCGCTCGAAATAGTCGGAGGCAAAGTAGAGATTGTCGCCCCAATCGTAGCCGAGCCAGCGCACGTCGGCCTGGATCGCGTCGATATATTCCTGCTCTTCCTTGGTCGGATTGGTGTCGTCGAAGCGCAGGTTGCAGTGGCCGGGAAACTCCTGCGCGATGCCGAAGTTGAGTGCGATCGACTTGGCGTGGCCGATATGCAGGTAGCCGTTCGGCTCCGGCGGGAAGCGCGTCACGACATGGCTGTGCTTCTTTGAAGCAAGGTCGGCTTGGACGATGTCGCGAATGAAATCGCGTCCGGTCTCCGCCGCCATCGTTTCTGCCGCCACTGGTTCTGTCGTCATCGAGGGTTCCTATGCATGATCCGGAAAACTGGAAGCCGCATTTCCGAAGGAGCATGCCTAAATAAGGGATCAGCCGCCCTTCTGCCAAATTCATCCCGGCCAGCCAAGCCCGCTTTCGAGGCTGCCTTGGGACGGTCCAAGTGGACAGCCCAAGGCTTTGGTAAGGCCGAGGCTTTAGTTATGCGTTGTTCCTGCTATACACCAGCGCCGTTCAAGCCCGAGCCCGCATCCGGTCATGTCTGATACCGTCGTCACACGCTTCGCCCCCTCGCCGACCGGCTTCCTCCATATCGGGGGAGCCCGCACTGCGCTGTTCAACTGGCTCTATGCCCGGAAGCACGGCGGCAAGATGCTGCTCCGTATCGAGGATACCGACCGTGAGCGCTCCACCAAGGAGGCGATCGACGCCATCCTGGACGGCCTGACCTGGCTCGAGCTCAATTGGGACGGCGAGGTCATCTACCAGTTCAGCCGCGCCGCGCGCCACCGCGAGATCGCCGAGCAGCTGCTCGCGGCCGGACGGGCCTATCGGTGCTACGCCACGTCAGAGGAACTGGCCGCCATGCGCGAGAAGGCGCGCGCCGAGGGCCGCACCCGCCTCTACGACGGAATGTGGCGCGACCGTGATCCGGCCGACGCGCCATCCGGCTTGAAACCCACGATCCGGCTGAAGGCGCCGGAGACGGGTGAGACTGTGATCGAGGACCAGGTCCAGGGCCGCGTGGTCTGGCAGAACGAGAACCTCGACGACCTCGTCCTGCTCCGTGGCGACGGCACGCCGACTTACATGCTCGCGGTCGTGGTCGACGACCACGACATGGGCGTCACCCACGTGATCCGTGGCGACGACCACCTGATCAACGCCGCGCGCCAGAAGCAGATCTACGATGCGCTGGAATGGAACATCCCAAGCATGTCCCACATCCCGCTCATCCATGGCCCCGACGGCTCAAAGCTCTCCAAGCGCCACGGCGCGCTCGGCGTCGATGCCTATCGCGCGATGGGCTACCTGCCGGCGGCGCTGCGCAACTACCTGGTCCGGCTCGGCTGGAGCCACGGCGACCAGGAGATCTTCTCCACGCAGGAAATGATCGAGGCGTTCGACCTGCCGGCGATCGGTCGTTCGGCGGCGCGGTTCGACTTCGCCAAGCTGGAGAACCTCAATGGCCACTATATCCGGCACAGCGACGATCAAGCTCTCGTGACGCAGTTCGAGAACGTCCTGAACTACGTTCCCGACGGCGCCGCCATCAAGGCCAAGCTCAACGACAAGACGCGCGCACAATTGCTGCGGGCGATGCCGAGCCTGAAGGAGCGCGCCAAGACGCTGATCGAATTGATTGCGGGCGCCTCTTTCATTTTCGCCGACCGGCCGATCGAAATCGAACCAAAGGCCGCCGCGCTGCTTACGCCGGAAACGCGCGCGCTGATCGGAAAGCTTCGCGCGGCACTCGAAACCGTCACCGACTGGAAGCTCGAGACCACGGAAGCCGCCATGCGGAATTTCGCCGAGCAGAACAATCTCAAGCTCGGCGCTGTCGCCCAGCCGCTCCGGGTGGCATTGACGGGACGCACCACCTCGCCGGGCATTTTCGATGTCCTGGCGGTATTGGGGCGGGAGGAAAGTCTCGCCAGACTGGGCGATCAGGCGGCTGCGTAATCCCTGCCATGCCCCTCCGAGGGTCCACCTTGCAGCGCATAGGGCAATAAGCTACGCATCTGGCGAGGCCTTCTAGACAATCCGGCTTGTCCCGACATCCGCCGTAGAATGGCAACTCGGGCAGGTTCGATTTTCGCAACAAATTCATCGGGGACTACACGATGGACGCACAATCCAGCAGCAAAACAGCTACCCTCACGATCGGAAACAAGAACTACGATTTCCCGATCCTGAGTGGCACCGTCGGCCCCGATGTCATCGACATCGGCAAGCTGTACAGCCAGGCCGGCGTGTTCACCTACGACCCGGGCTTCACCTCGACGGGGAGCTGCCAGTCCAAGATCACCTATATCGACGGCGACGCCGGTATTCTCGAATACCGCGGCTATCCGATCGAGCAGCTCGCCGAGCACGGGGACTTTCTGGAGACCTGCTATCTCCTGCTCTACGGGGAGCTTCCGACTCCGGCGCAGAAGAAGGATTTCGACTACCGCGTCACCCATCATACGATGGTGCACGAACAGATGGCGCGCTTCTTCCAGGGCTTCCGCCGCGACGCCCATCCGATGGCGATCATGGTCGCAGCCGTCGGCGCACTCGCCGCTTTCTACCACGACTCCACCGACATCAATGATCCGCAGCAGCGCATGATCGCTTCCATGCGCATGATCGCGAAGATCCCGACGCTGGCGGCGATGGCCTACAAATACACCATCGGCCAGCCCTTCATGTATCCGAAGAACTCGCTGAAGTTCGCCGAGAACTTCCTCAATATGTGCTTCGGCGTGCCTTGCGAAGAGTACAAGATCAATCCGGTGCTGGCGGACGCGCTGGAGAAGATCTTCATCCTGCACGCCGACCACGAGCAGAATGCGTCGACCTCCACGGTGCGCATCGCCGGCTCCTCCGGCGCCAACCCGTTTGCCTGCATTGCGGCCGGCATCGCCTGCCTGTGGGGCCCGGCACATGGCGGCGCCAATGAAGCCGCGCTGAACATGCTCTACGGCATCGGCAAGGTCGAAAACATTCCGGACTTCATCGCCAAGGTGAAGGACAAGAACAGCGAAGTCCGCCTCATGGGCTTTGGCCACCGCGTCTACAAGAACTACGATCCGCGCGCCAAGATCATGCAGAAGATGTGCCATGCCGTGCTGAAGGAGACCGGGCACGGCGACGACCCGATGCTGAAGGTCGCGCTGGAGCTGGAGAAGATCGCGCTCAGCGACCAGTACTTCATCGAGCGCAAGCTCTATCCGAACGTAGACTTCTACTCGGGCATCACGCTGAAGGCGATGGGCTTCCCGGTCTCGATGTTCACCGTGCTGTTCGCGGTCGCCCGCACCGTCGGCTGGATCAGCCAGTGGAGCGAGATGATCGAAGATCCGCAGCAGAAGATCGGCCGCCCGCGCCAGCTCTACACCGGCGTCGCCAGCCGCGAGTACGTCCCGATCGATAAGCGGAAGTAAGCTTCAAGCTTCGCGAATTCGAGACGGCGCCATCGTTTCTGATGGCGCCGTTTTTGTTTGCCGCAGGGCGCCGCGCAAAACCGGCGCCACTTTTCCGGAGCATGCTCTCTAATACGCGATCGTGCTGCGGACGCCGATCAGCGCTCCGCTCTTCACCGGCGAACTTGGCAAGATCGGATCCGGAACGTGTCCGCCGGGATGGACGACGTATTCAAAGACCGGCTGAAGCGTCCAGCCCGGTTTGATCTGAGCCTGATAGGAGAGCTCGAACGTGAGCTCGAAATCCCTGAGCGGCTGATGGATTCCAGTCATATCGATCATGTCGCGATCGAGCGCGCGCGCCCGATCGGAGATATGCGCGCAGATCAATGAAGCACCGAGCTTGTCCTCGGGTCTGCCGGGCAGCAGTCCCGAAAAAACAATTCCGGTATCGAGGAAGAAGTCGATCAGGTTGCGATCCGATGGAGTGCCCGAGATCCGGCTGAACACGGCGATGCCGCTTGCGGCGTCCCCGCCCTCGGGGCGATAGATTTGCTGATCGATGATGCCGTAGATGCCGCTCGAACCGCGAAACAGACGGGCGTACCCGCTGCTGAACGGGCTCGCCTGCGAAAGACCGGCGTCGTCGAACCTCATGTCCGCGAACATCCCGAAATGGTGCCATCCACCGAGCCGCAACATGCCGGCCAGCCCGTGCGAGTGCTTGTCCTGATTGTAGCGATACTGCAGTTCTCCCATTAGCAGGGGCGGATCGTTCACGCGGAAATTGGTGCCGGTGCGATTGACGGTTGCTTGGCCACCCGGATCGCCGTTGAACAATCCGACCAGGGCCGTCCAGCTCGGGCTGGGATCGAATTTCAGTCGGATGCCTGGCGTGGCAAGAGGATAGGCCGGTCCGCCGCTCGGCAAGTTGCCACCGGCGATTGTCGGCCAGTCGCTGCTGATGAGCGTCTTGCTGTAGTCGCTGACGAAGAATTCGGTGTCCGCCGCAAGCTGGCCGATGCGGATGCTGAAGCGGTCGTCGAACAGCTTCTGCTCGAGCCATAACTCGGACAGCCGTGTCGACGGCACAGCCTCGATGTTGCTGATCGTGATCAGGCTCTCGAAATGCTGGTCGCGCAGCCCGGCCGTATGATGGATCTGGAAGGCGTTGCCGAAGAAGCCCAACCCCCGCCAACCCGCGAGCTTCTCCAGGTCCGCCGCGATGAAACCCTCGAGCTTGCCCTCATAGAGTCCCCCTCGCCGAACGCCTCCGGACAGGTTGCGCAGCGCTTCGCCGGTGTAGATCAGCCCAAGAGTGATCCCGCGTTCTGCGAGCCATCTTCGCGCGCCCGTGGGATCGCCGTCATCCGGCAGGCTGGTCGCGATTGATGACGGTGGGATGCCGTTCAGCGAGGCCGCGTCGCCAGCGACGGCGGGCACGGAAACAAGAGAGGCAGCCACCAGGCCCGCCACCATTGAGGTTCGCGGTCGACGACGAAACCCAAGGTGCAATTGCGACGCATTCGCAGTTCGACTGCAGACCTCTCCGAAATTGTCGATCCGACGCCTCACCCTCACGGTCGCCCCACCCCAGTTGCGAATTACTCGCAATCAGGATTGACACAGGCAGTTCCGCTAGGCAAGCTTCATGCAACTAAGTCGCAACTGCAACAGGCTAGGGAGCTTTCTCTTCAGCGAAGTATGGCTCAAGCGGGCCGATGGAGATCTGACCGCCAGTCCAAGGCTGAATGAAGCCGGGCCCGATGCGCGCGGCGTGACGGCTAGTTCGTCCGCCGGCCGTTCCGCATCGTCGCCAGCACGATGTCGGCGGCGCGAACGCTCGGCGGCTGGTCACCGGTCGACATGATCGCGTCCATCGTGGCGAAGGCCTCGACCTGGCTCCTGCGCAGCGCGGAATCCGCGAGCACCTCGCCGAGCGCCTGCGACAGCTTTTCGGGCGTCGCGTTCTCCTGCAGAAACTCGGGGATGACTTCCTCGCCGATCACGAGATTGGCGAGGATCACCGACGGCACACGGATCGCACGGCGCAGGATGAAAGCTTCGACGGCGCCGACGCGATAGGCCGTCACCATGGGAACGCCTGACAGCGCCAGCTCCAGCGTCACGGTGCCGGATTTGGCGAACGCGGCATGTGCGATCCTGAACGCGGCGCGCTTCTCGCTCTCGCCGACCACGATTTGCGGCGTGACCTGCCAGCCCTGCACGCCCTCGCGGATCACAGCTTCCAGATGCGGCATGGTCGGCAGCACCGGCTCGAATGCAACGCCGCTTGCGCGCAATCGCCCCAGCGTTTCGCCGAACAGCGCGAGGTGATGCCTGATCTCGCTGCGCCGGCTCCCGGGCAGCACCAGCAGGACCGGCGGCTGCGCATCGCGCCGCTTAGCTTCCTCGGCATTCGGACGCAGCGAGGCAAACTGCTCGGTCAGGGGATGGCCGACATAGCTGCAGGGCGGACCGCGGAGCTTGCGATATTCTTCCGGCTCGAACGGCAACAGCGCCAGCACGTGGTCGACATAACCGAGCATCGCGCGCGCCCTGCCCGGCCGCCAGGCCCAGACCGACGGCGACACATAGTCGACGATCGGAATGGCGGGATTGCGCGAGCGAACGCGGCGGGCGACGCGATGGGTGAAATCGGGGCTATCGATGATGACGAGCACATCAGGTGCCGCATCGATCACGGCATCAGTGGCGCGCTGAATCAATCGCAGGATTTTCGGCAACTGCTGCACCACCGCGGCAAGGCCGACGATCGAGAGTTCTTCGATCGGAAACAGCGACGCGAGGCCCTCGCGCGCCATCATGCGGCCGCCGACACCGGCAAATTGCACGGCATCGCCGAGCCGCTGGCGCAACACCTTCATCAGCGCAGCCCCGAGGCGATCACCGGATTCCTCCGTCGCGATCAGGAAGATCTTGCGCGTGATGTCTGGGGCGCGGCCGTGCATCAGCTTGGCAAACCGACGACGAAAAGCCGTCCTGCGTCCGCAGCCTCGATCATGGCCTGCGGTTCGGCGGCAAGCGTGTTGCCGGCAATGACGGCAATCCCGGCAAGGCCCGCTTTCGCGGCGCCCTCGACCGTGCGCGGCCCGATGGTCGGCAGATCGTAGCGCAGGTCCTGGCTGCTCTTCGGCGCCTTCACTAGCACGCCGCGGCCGCTCGGCGCACGGATGCGACCGTCGGCACGCAGCCGCGCCACGCGCGCCAGGAGCCCGTCGGTGCCCTCGATGTCCTCAACCGCCACCACGTGACCGTCGATCACGACCGCGGCCTGGCCGATGTCGAACGGGCCGAGCGCGGCAAGCACCTCGCGTCCCCGCACAATGTCGGCACTGGCATTGGCGGCCGGCGTCGCGCGCGTGATACAGCCTTCGGGCATCAATAGATCCGGGGCGACATCCTTGATCCCGACCATGCGAAATCCATCCTGTTCGAGAATGCGGCCGACGCCGGATAGCAGATGATCGTCACCGCCTCGAAACGCGCGAATGACGTTTCCGAGAACGCGGAGCGTCTTCAGATCCAGCCGGATTTCGGAGAGCGCCGGCCGCATCAAGGTACCGATGAAGATCAGGTCGCGGCAGCCCTCTTCGCGAAACAATTTGGTGGCCCGCCCGAGCTGACCGACGGAAATCCAGCGATGGCGGAAGCCCTCGACACGGACGGGATCACACGCGCCGCGCAGCGCGAACAGCACCGGCGCGATGCCGCGTTTGGCAAGCGACTCCGCGACCGCAAACGGCATGGTGCCACCGCCTGCGATGACGCCAACCGGAGAGGAAATCGCTGGAGCCGCTGACGTCATGGCTCGGGCGCCCCTCGCATCAGTGCGTGCCGTCAACAGCCGGAAGACAGAGCGGCCGCTTGCCCTTGCCGATGAAGGCGAGGATCTCGGCGATCGCCGGATCCTCGGCCGCCAGCGGCTGCACCGCGGCCAATCGCTCGGCGAAGACGCCTTCCCCGTGGAACAGCTTTTGGTAGAAGGCGCGAACGGTCACCAGCCGCTCCCTGGTGAACTTGCGGCGCTTCATGCCGATAATGTTAAGGCCTTCGAGCACGGCATACTGGCCGTTGGCGAGGCCGAACGGGATGATGTCGTCGCGCACGCCGCAGACGCCGCCGACCATCACCTGCCGCCCGATCCGCGTGAACTGGTGCACGGCCGAGAGCCCGCCGATATAGACGAAATCTCCGATCTCGCAGTGACCGCCAAGCGTGGCTGACGTGGCGAAGATCACATCATTGCCGACCGTGCAGTCATGACCGACATGGCTGTTGTTCATGAAATAGCCGCGGTCGCCGACGCGCGTCAGCCCACCGCCTTTCATCGTGCCGATGTTCATCGTCACGCCTTCGCGAATGGTGCAGCCGGTGCCGATCTCAAGTCGCGTCGGCTCTCCGCGGTAGCTCAGATCCTGCGGCGGCCCGCCAAGCACCGCAAACGGCGAAATCACGCATTCTGCGCCGATCGACGTGTGGCCGGAGACCGTCACATGCGCAACGAGCTTGCAGTTCTCGCCGATCACGACGTTGGGGCCGATAACGCAATAGGGGCCGATCGAGGTGCCCTCGCCGATCACGGCGCCATCCGCAATCCGCGCGGTGGGATCGATCATGCTCATTCCAAAGGGCCCGCTACTGGTTGATGCGCAAGCGCGCTAAACAATCGAATTTTCCGGTGGTTAGCGCGACATCGCCCGGCATGTCCAGTGACGTATCATGACGGCCTGTTGCAGGCGTCGTACACGGATCGCGTCCGGAGATCGAGGGCGTGCCGAGCCGATCAGTCCGTCAGCATCGCGCCGACATCGGCTTCGGCGACGATCTGACCGTTGACCTTGGCATCGCCGTGAAACCACCACATGGTCTTGCGGCGGCCGATCGAACGCATGTGGTACTCAATGGTGTCGCCGGGCATCACGGGCTTACGGAATTTGCACTTGTCGATGGTGAGGAAGTAGACGGCGCGCGGCTTCTCGGTGCCCTCCACCGACTTGATGCCGATCACGCCGGCGGTCTGCGCCATGGCTTCGATCATCATCACGCCGGGATAGACCGGGCGTTCAGGAAAATGCCCAAGGAACGATGGCTCGTTGTACGTGACGTTCTTGACGCCGATGCCGCTATGGTCGGCGCGGATGTTGATGACCCGGTCGATCAACAGCATCGGATAGCGGTGCGGCAGCGTCTTGAGGATGTCGTTGATATCCACAAGCTCGAACCTGACCGGTGACTCCTCCATCACTCCCTTTCCTCGCCTTTCGAATCCGGCGCACCGTCGCGCACCAGGCGCTCCACCGCAAGGATCTCCCTAAACCACTGTTTGGTCGGTTTGGCAAAGTGACCACCCCAGCGGCCCTTGGCTGGAATGTCGTCCTTCACGGCGCTCATCGCCGTGACCTGGGCGCCATCGCCAATCTTCAGGTGGTTGTTGATGCCCACCTTGGCGCCCAGCGCGACATTGTCGCCGATCGTCAGGCTGCCCGCGAGCCCGATCTGGGCTGCGAGCAGGCAGTGCCTGCCGATGGTCACGTTGTGGCCGATCTGGACCTGGTTGTCGATTTTGGTGCCCTCGCCGATCACGGTGTCGCGCAGGCTACCGCGGTCGATCGTGGAACCGGCGCCGACCTCGACATCGTTCTGGATCAGGACCCGCCCGGTCTGCGGTACCTTGAGGTGGCCGTCGGGCCCGAAGAAGATGAAGCCGTAGCCGTCCTGGCCGATATTGCAGCCGGGATGGATCAGCACGTTGTTGCCGATCAGGGCGTTCTGGATCGTCGTCTTGGCGCCGACATTGCAGTCGCGCCCGATCTTGACGTCGGCCGCGATCACCGCGCCCGCCCCGACGATGGTGCCGGACCCGATCTCGACCCTGGCCCCGATCACCGCCAGCGGGTCGACGATCACGCCGTCCTCCAGATGCGCCGAGGGGTCGATGATCGCCGACGGCGCGATGCCCTCGACGCCGAACCATGAGCCGGGCCTCAGCGCGTCGCTATGCCATTGCCGGGCCAGCTGCACGAAGGCGTGGAAGGGCTTCGCCGCGCGCAGCACAGCCACGTGAGCGGGAACCTCGGCCTCGAAGCGCGGGCTGACCAGGCAGGCGCCGGCCTTGGTGGAGGCAAGCTGGTCGACATATTTGAGGTTGTCAAAAAAAGTCAGATGCATGGGACCGGCCTCGTCGAGCGAGGCAAGCCCCCTGATCACGTGGCCGCCCCTGGAGGGGTCGACCAAATGCGCCTTCGTCAACGCGGCGATCTCAGCCAGCGTCGACGAAGGAGGACTCTTAAAGAAGATCGGCTGCGCCATTCCATCCGTCGCAGTGCGGCCGACGATCGCGGTTAGAACGACGTTCCGCCGCCAAACTTGAATTCCTGCACGCGATCGAACTGACCCTTGGTAAGCGGAACCGCATAGTCGAAGCGCAGCGGACCAAACGGCGAGGCCCAGATCAAGCCGACACCGACCGACGTGCGCACGACGTTACCATTATCATACTGCAGTCCGAGGCAGGTTCCAGGATTGGACGGGACCACCCCGTTGCCGATGGTTGGCGGAATGCAGCCCGGCAAGTTGACTTCGCCCGTCTCCGCCCACGACGTCGGTCCCTTATAGTCATACAGACCACCGGCGTCGGCATAGATCGACCCCTTGAGCCCGACTTCCTTCGGCAGGAACCAGAATGGCATCTGCAGTTCCGCCGACACGCCCCAGTACTTGGTACCGCCGAGCGCATCCATCGTACCGAACGGGTTGATGTCGCGCGGACCGATGCCGTTCGGAGCGAAACCGCGGACCAGGTTCGGGCCCATCTGGAAGTGATCGAGCATACGGAGCTGATCGTTGCCGATCTGGTTGAGAATGCCGCCCTGAGCATGGATCAGGCCGACGATATCGGCAACCAGCGGGGTGTAGTACTTCACGTCGATCGCGGTCTTGATGTAGCTGACGTCGCCACCGACGCCGGCAAAGTCCTGCTTGAAGTCGACCAGGAGGCCGTCGGTCGGGTTCTTGTTGTTGTCGAGCGTGTTGTAGTTGAGCGAGTAGCCGAGCGCCGACGTGAGCGTCTTGCCGCCCTGCAGCTCCTTGCGGACCGGCAGCGAAGCTTCGCCGTCGCTGTAGCACCACAGGCCGAGGCCGGAGGCGTCGACCGCGCCCAGCGCGTTCGCAGCAGCAGCTCCGTTCGCCTCAACCCAGGCCGGCGACGGGTTGAAGGCAAGCAGGCCGTTGTTGGGATTGTTGTTACAGTTCGCGAGCTGGAACGGCAGGCTGATCTTCTGCTGATAGATCGAGTAGCGGAGCTGCAACGCGAGGTCTTCACGCAGGCTGAAGCCTAGCCGCGGGCTGAAGCCGAGCGTTTCGGTACCGTACGAAATATAGCTGTTTGCGAGTTGCTGGCGCTGATACAGGTCGAGGCCGAGCGCCACGCGATAGTCGAGCAGGTACGGCTCGACAAACGACAGCGAGTAGCCGCGCGCATATTGTCCGTAGGTCACGGACGCCTTCGCGAACAGGCCCCGCCCCAGGAAGTTGCGCTCCGAGATACTGACTTCGGCGAGCGCACCGTCCGTGGTCGAATAGCCGCCCGAGACCGAGAAGTCGCCGGTCGACTTCTCCTCGAGATCGACGACCAGGATCACGCGGTCGCTGGAGGAGCCAGGCTCGGTGGTGATCTTCACGCTCTTGAAGAAGTCGAGGTTCTTGAGCCGCCGCTCGGCGCGGTCGACCAGGGCGCGGTTGTAGGCGTCACCCTCGGAAAGATCGAACTCGCGGCGGATCACGTAGTCGCGGGTGCGGGTATTGCCGCGAATATTGATGCGCTCGATATAGGTCCGCGGGCCTTCGTCCACAGCGAACACGATCGAGACCGTGTGATTCTCGAAATTGCGATCGCCGCGCGGCCGCACCACGGCGAAGGCGTAGCCGCGCCGCGAGGCTTCGATCTGCATTTCCTCAACCGATTTCTCCAGCGCCTCGGCGTTGTACAGCGAGCCGACATCGACGCGCGAGAACGATCTCAGCGAGTTCGGATCCAGCGTCGCGATCGAGGACTGGTAGCTGACGGATGCCACCCGATATTGCTGCCCCTCCTCGATCTTGAAGGTGACGAGGAAGCCCTTCTTATCGGGATCGTATTCAGTCAGCGCGGCCACCACCTGCACGTCGGCGAAGCCATGCTTGAGGTAGAAGCGGCGAATCAGGTCGCGGTCGGCCTCGACACGATCGGGATCGTAAGTGTCGGCGCCGCCGAGGAAGCTCAGCAGGTTTGATTCGCGAGTCTTGATGACGTCGCGCAGGCGATAAGCGGAATAGTAGTTGTTGCCGATGAATTCGATCGACCGGACACCGGTCTTCTGGCCTTCGGTGATGGTGAAGATCAGGTCGACGCGATTATTCGGCTGCTCGATGATTTCCGGGTTGACGCGCACGTCATAGCGGCCCGAGCGACGGTAGATTTCGGCGATGCGCTGCGCATCGGACTGCACCATCGGACGCGAGAAGGTGCCGCGCGGCTTGGACTGGATTTCCGCCGAAAGCTGATCGTCCTTGACCTTCTTGTTACCCTCGAAGGCGATGCGGCCGATCACGGGGTTTTCCACCACGGTGACGATGACGCGGCCGCCCGCCGTGCGGATTTGGACGTCCTGGAACAGACCGGTCTCGATCAGCGCCTTCAGGCCGTCATCCATGTCGGCCTGACTCAGGCGCCCACCCGCGCTGGGCTTGAAATAGGAGCGGATGGTCTCGATCTCGACACGGCGGTTCCCCTCCACCGTGATCGAATCCACCGTCTGGGCAGCAGCAGGCGCAGACACAAGCATAGCCGCCAGCGAGGCAGCCACTGGCACAGCGAACATGATCAGAGCGGCAAGCAAGCCCCCCCGCACTCGCATTCCAACAATCATGCGCACCGCGCCCTTATCATTCCACGGCCAGCCCGTTCCCCAACGGACCGGCAGATTCCCAACCTTGCTGCACAGCTTGTAGCCAATTTTGTTACGTCGGCAACCGACTGACGGCTGTGCAATTCCATTTTCATTCCAAGACGTTGCCGTTAGGCAACGCCACAAAAAAGCCGTTTCACGATGCCGCGAGATGCAAGATGTCGTTGTAGGTCGCGAACACCATCAGCATTAGCACTAGAGCCAGCCCGATTCGGAACCCCACTTCTTGCGCGCGTTCCGATAAAGGCCGGCCACGGATCGCCTCGACCGCATAGAACAAAAGGTGGCCGCCATCGAGCAGCGGTACCGGGAACAGGTTGAGGAGGCCGATCGAGATCGAGAGCACGGCGGCAAGGTGAATCAGCGCGGCGATGCCGATGCTGGCGACCTGACCCGAGATTCGCGCAATCCCGAGCGGTCCGCCGACCTGGTTGGCCGCCTCGCGGCCAGTGAAGACACCGCCGATGTAGGACAGCGTCCGGTCGACCACGAACCAGGTCTCCTTCACTCCAAGCCAGAGCGCGGTGGCGGGATCGACCCGCTCGGTCACGGCCTCACCCGGCGCGGTGGCGCGGGTGATTCCCAGAATGCCCTGCCGGTGGCTGTTCCCGAACGGATCCTTGACGTCGCGAATCTCAGGCGTCGCCTGCAACTGGATCGTGGAACCGCTGCGCTTGATGGTGAAGGTGAGCCGGTCGCCGCCATGGATGCTGACGATGCGCTGCATGTCGGAGAAGCTGTCGATCGCGGTACCGTCGATCGCCGTGATGACGTCGCCGACCTGGAAACCGGCGGTCGCCGCGGCACTCGCCGGCTCGATCTTATCGACCTGGGCCGTGGTGCTCGGCTTGCCGAAGAAGGTGAACAGACAGGTGAAGATCACGATCGCCAGGATGAAATTGGCGATCGGTCCGGCGGCGACGATGGCCGCGCGCGGCGCGACCTTCTTGTGGTGGAAGCTGCCCTTGCGCTCGTCGGCGGTCATGGCCGAGAGGCTCTCGGTCGAAGGCGTCGAAGCTTCGCTGTCGTCGCCGAAAAATTTCACATAGCCGCCGAGCGGGATGGCGGAAACCTTCCAGCGCGTGCCATGGCGGTCGTTGAAGCCGAACAGTTCCGGACCGAAGCCGAGCGAGAAGGTCAGCACTTTGACGCCGACCCAGCGAGCCACCAGGAAATGGCCCAGTTCGTGAAAGAAAACGACAATGGTCAGGACGAACAGGAAGGGAACCACATAACCAAGAATCCCGTGGCTCAACGCATTGAAACTATGTAGGAAAAACTCGGTCATTCAGGTCCCCTCGACCAGGGCCAAAGGCCCGGTTCCAACCCTCTAAGATGCCTTTCGGGCAATTTGAGGCAATAGGGAGGCAGCCCTATTTCTCGCGTTATGGTCAACGGAAATCGCATCATCCGCCGACGTCAGAGGCGCCAGATTGCCGGACCTGATCCAGTCGTTCAAGGTCGCCTCCACCAGCCGCGCGATCGCGCCGAACCTGATTTTGCCGGCAATGAAGGCGGCAACAGCCACCTCATTTGCTGCATTATATACCGTGGTCGCGCCCCGACCGGTCCTTAAGGATTCGTAAGCCAGCCGGAGCCCCGGAAACCGTTCGAAATCCGGCGCCTCGAAGGTCAATTGGCCGATCTTGGCCAGGTCGAGCTTTGCCGACGGCCCGACGATGCGATCAGGCCAGCCGAGGCAATGCGCGATCGGGATTCGCATGTCGGGCGTGCCGAGTTGAGCGACCACCGAGCGGTCCGAGAATTCCACCATGCCATGGATGATCGACTGCGGATGCACGAGCACGTCGATCTGGTCCGGCGTCAGCGCGAACAGATAGGAGGCCTCGATCACTTCGAGCCCCTTGTTCATCATCGAGGCCGAGTCGATCGTGATCTTCTGGCCCATGCTCCAGTTCGGATGCTTCAGCGCCTGCTCCAGAGTAGCCTGCTCGATGTCAGCAGGAGCCCAGGTGCGGAACGGACCGCCGGAAGCGGTGATGATCACCCGCACAAGTTCCTCGCGGTTGCCGGAGCTCAGCGCCTGAAACAGCGCGTTATGCTCGGAATCAGCCGGCAAGATGCGGGCGCCTGCCGTTTGCGCGCGCTGCATGAAGAAATCGCCGGCGCAGACCAGACACTCCTTGTTGGCGAGCGCGACCGATGCGCCGCGATCGACCGCCGCGAGCGCCGGCTTCAAGCCCGCCGCGCCACTGACCGCCGCCATGACCCAATCGGCCGGCCGGGCAGCCGCCTCGATGATCGCGCTTTCGCCAGCGGCGCATTCGATCCGGGTGCCCGCCAGCGCCTCCTTCAGTTCCGACAGCTTGCTGGGGTCGGCCACGGCCGCGAAGCGCGCGTTGAACTCCCGGGCGAGCTTGGCCAGCGCCTGCGCATTGCCATTGGCGGTCAGCGCCTCGACCCGGAAACGATCGCGCGCACCGCGCAGCAGGTCCATGGTGCTATCGCCGATCGAGCCGGTGGCGCCCAGCACGGTCACGGTGCGGATCGCAGATGCCGCGGCCTTGTTATTTCGCAATGGGACAGCGCTCATTTGCTCACCAAACCATAAGACCGCGGCCGACGCCATCCGCGCCGCCCCGCAAGAAGCCGAAAATTGCAGCAAGAGCAACCGCGGCGACGAAGCCGTCCAGCCGGTCCATCAGCCCGCCATGGCCGGGAATGAGATGGCTGGAATCCTTCACGCCGAACCGCCGCTTCACCGCGGACTCGAAGAGATCGCCGAACTGGGAAACCACTGACAGCACCGCGCCCAAAATAAGCAGCGGCACAACTGCGCCGAGGTCGAACACCGCGAAACCCGCCGCGACGACGAGACTACCGACGAAGCTGCCGACCGCGCCCGCCCAGGTCTTCTTCGGGCTGACCCGCGGCCAGAGTTTGGGGCCGCCGATGCTGCGGCCGGCGAAATAGCCGCCGATGTCGGTCGCCCACACGACCAACAGTACGAACATCAGCGCCACGAAGCCTTCTTCCGGATCCTGCCGCAACAGGACCGAGGCAACTTCCGCGACGGCGGCATAGCAAAATCCGGCCATCGTCCAGGGACGTTGCTCGGGTGAACTCACCGCGACCACGATCAGCCCGATCGCCAGCACCAATAGTGCGGCGTCAAGCCTCCCTGCCCCGAGACAGAGTCCTGCCGCCGCCAGCGCAAGTGCACCGGCCACGATCACGCGCAGCCTGCTGCCGACGCCGATGATCATCAGCCATTCGACATAGAGGCCGATCGCGGCGAGCATGACCAGGACATTCCAGAGAAAACCGCCGGCGTAGGCGATCGCAATCGCAACCGGCGCCAATACCAGCGCCGCGACGACGCGCATCAGCAGATTACGCGATGGTGGCTCACTCGTTGCCGCCGGTGCGGCTTTATCTTGGGTCACGATGCGGTTTTCGCAGCCAGACCGCCGAAGCGGCGCTCGCGCCTGGCGTATTCGGCGATCGCGCTTTCCAGCGCCGCCTTGTCGAAATCCGGCCAGTGGATCGGCACGAACACCAGCTCGCTATAGGCCGCCTGCCACATCAGGAAATTCGACAGCCGCTGCTCGCCGCTGGTGCGGATGATCAGATCGGGATCGGGAATGTCGGGGGCGTTGAGATATTGCCCGAGCGTGTCGGCATCGATCGATGCGGGATCGCGCTTTCCTTCCGCGACCTCCTGCGCCAGCCGCCGCGCGGCGCCGGCGATCTCCTGGCGCGAGCCATAGTTGAAGGCGACGACGAGATTGAGCTTGGTGTTTTCCTTCGTGAGCTCTTCGGCTTCGTTGAGCAACGCGCAGATATCCGGCTCCAGTCCTTCGCGCTCGCCGATGACCCGCACCCTCACCCCGTCCCGGTGCAGCGTCGCCAGATCATTGCGGATGAAGCGGCGCAAGAGGCCGAACAGATCGCCGATCTCGGTCGCCGGACGCGACCAGTTCTCCGACGAGAACGAGAAGATGGTGAGATAGAGGATGCCAAGTTCGTGGGAGGCGCGCACCACCCGGCGCAGCGCTTCCACGCCGCGCCGATGTCCCTCCGCGCGCGGCAGGCCGCGTGCCGCCGCCCAGCGTCCGTTGCCGTCCATGATGATGGCCACATGCAGCGGACTGCCGGTTCGATCCGGTCCGGCAGTTGCAGGTGCGGGGGCGTTCGACATCGGCGCTGTCCAAGTCAAACGGTCAGGATTTCCTTTTCCTTGGCCGCCAGCAACTGATCGATCTCGGCGATCATGCCATCGGTCGCTTTCTGCACTTCGGTGGCGAGCCGCTCCTGATCGTCCTCGGAGATCTCGTGGTTCTTCTCGAGCTTCTTGACGACATCGAGCCCGTCGCGGCGGACGTGGCGGACCGCCACCTTGGCCGCTTCGGCATATTTGTGCGCGACCTTGACGAGCTCCTTGCGACGCTCCGCGTTGAGTTCGGGAATGCGCAGCCGTAGCACCTGGCCTTCCGTCGCAGGCGAGAGACCGAGATTGGAATCGACGATCGCCTTCTCCACCGCCTTGACCATCGACTTGTCCCAGACCTGCACCGAGAGCAGCCTCGGTTCGGGCACCGTGACAGTGGCGAGCTGGTTGAGCGGCATGTGCGAGCCATAGGCCTCGACCTGCACCGGCTCCAGCATCGAAGCCGCGGCACGGCCGGTACGCAGACCGCCCAATTCGTGCTTGAGGGACTGGGTCGCACCTTGCATGCGGCGCTTCAATTCGTTGATGTCAAAACCAGGCGTGGGCATGACGCTCTCCCTTCCTCTGGATCATTGTCCGACCAGGTCGGATCACGATCTCATCTCTTCGCTTTGGCATGATCTGTCGGAAAACCGGTTTCCACTTTTCCGGATCATGCTCGATAAACCAACCGCCGTGCCGCAACGCCCAAGCGTCAGCCGGCGACGACCGTACCGTGGCCCGTGCCGCGCAGGATGGCGCCGATCGAGCCAGGCTCGGCGATCGAAAACACGATGATAGGCAGCGACGTCTCGCGGGCAAGCGCGAATGCGGTCGCATCCATGACCTTGTAGCCGCCTTCGATGGCCTGCGAATGCGTCAGGCGATCGAAACGTTTGGCCGACGGGTCCTTCTTGGGATCGGCGCTGTAGACGCCGTCGACATTGGTGGCCTTCAGGACCGCATTCGCGCCGATCTCGGCCGCGCGCAGCACCGCGGTGGTATCCGTGGTGAAGAACGGATTGCCGGTTCCGCCGCCGAGCAGGATGATCTTGCCCTCGGCGAGGTATTTGTGCGCCGCACTGCGGGTGAACAATTCGGAGATTTCCGGCATCACGAAGGCCGAGAGGGTCCGCGCCGGCGTACCCTTGCGCTCGATCGCCGATTCCAGCGCGAGGCAGTTCATCACGGTCGCCAGCATGCCCATGGTGTCGCCGGTGGTACGGGATACGCCCTGGGACGACACCTGCACGCCGCGCACCATGTTGCCGCCACCGACCACGACGGCGACCTCGGTGCCGAGATGGCGCGCCGCGATGAGGTCGTCGGCGATGCGGTCGATGGTGGGCTGGTCGATGCCGAAGGATTGGCTGCCGGCGAGGTATTCGCCTGAAAGCTTGATCACCACGCGACGATAGACCGGCTCAGCCATGATCGCTTCCTCAAATCCCCGCGCAAGCAGGTTCCGGCACGCTGGCGCCGGAACCGTCCAATCCCCGCGGTTACTTCTTGCCGCTGGCCGCCGCGACTTCGGCTGCGAAATCGGATTCCTGCTTCTCGATTCCCTCGCCGAGAGCATAGCGCACAAAACCAGCGATCTTCACCGGCGCGCCGACCTTACCCTCAGCTTCCTTGAGCGCCTGCGCCACGGACTTTCCGCTATCGTGGATGAAGGCCTGCTCCAAGAGGCAGACTTCCTTGTAGAAGGTCTTCAGGCCGGACTCGACGATCTTCTCGATCACATTCTCCGGCTTGCCCTGCTGACGGTATTTGTCAGCCAGCACGTCCTTCTCGCGCCTGACGACGTCGGGATCGAGCCCGGCGGGATCGATGGCCTGCGGGTTGGCGGCAGCGACGTGCATGGCGAGCTGGCGGCCGAGCACGGCGAGTTCGTCGGTCTTGCCGGCCGATTCCAGCGCCACGATCACGCCCATCTTGCCGGCGCCCTCGGTGACGGCGTTGTGGACGTAGCTCGACACCACGCCCTTGCCGACCTCGAGCGAAGCTGCGCGGCGCAGCGTCATGTTCTCGCCGATGGTCGCGATCGCGTCGTTGATCGCAGCCTCGACCGTGACGTCGCCGACCTTGGCCGCCTTGATCTTCTCGACATCGGCGCCGACCTCGAGCGCGACCTGGGCGACCATCTTGACCAGGCCCTGGAATTGATCGTTGCGCGCAACGAAGTCGGTCTCGGAATTGACCTCGACCACGACGCCCTTGGTGTTCTTGGTCAGGGCGCCGATGAGACCTTCGGCGGCAACGCGGCCGGCCTTCTTGGCGGCCTTGGACAGCCCCTTCTTGCGCAGCCAGTCCTGCGCGGCCCGCATGTCGCCGGCGCTCTCGGTCAGCGCTGCCTTGCAATCCATCATTCCCGCGCCGGTCGACTCGCGCAGGTCCTTGACCATCGCTGCTGTGATCGTTGCCATCATTGAATTCCTTCTTGCCTGTGAAGCGCGGCGGCGCCTTTGGGGCGCCGCCGTCAGCGACAGGGAATGCCTTGATCTGGGAATTGAAGCGCTGGCCGGAAAGGTCCGGCCAGGCGGCCGTTTGCGTTATTCCGCTTCCGCGGTGAGCGCCTTGGCCTGAGCGACCCAGGCGTCGGCACGGCTCGGCAGACCGACTTCTTCGCCGATCTTGTGCGCAGTATCGTGATCGAGCTCGGCGAGCTGCCAGTAGTGGAAGATGCCGAGATCGTTGAGCTTCTTCTCGATCGCACCCGACACGCCGGTGAGCTTCTTGAGGTTGTCGGCAGTGCCGCGCGGCCCCGGCAGCCCCTGGAAGCCGGTCGCCGCCGACGGCGCCGGGAGCTCTTCCTGTTGCGGCTGGACGGAGGCGCCGACATCGATGCCGGAATCGCCCTGCGCGCGCGAGATGCCGTCGATCGCAGCCCGCGCGACCAGGTCGCAATAGAGCGAAATCGCCCGACCCGCGTCGTCATTGCCCGGCACCACATAGGTGATGCCCTTGGGGTCCGAATTGGTGTCGACGATCGCGGCGACCGGGATGTTGAGCCGCTGCGCTTCCTGGATCGCGATGTCTTCCTTGTTGGTGTCGATCACGAAGATCATGTCGGGCAGGCCGCCCATGTCCTTGATGCCGCCGAGCGAACGATCGAGCTTGTCGCGCTCGCGCTGCAGCGTCAGCCGTTCCTTCTTGGTGTAGGAATTGGCTTCGCCGGACGAGAGCACCTCGTCCAGGTGCCGCAGCCGCTTGATCGAGGCCGAGATCGTCTTCCAGTTGGTCAGCGTGCCGCCGAGCCAGCGCGAATTGACGAAATACTGCGCCGAGCGCTTGGCCGCTTCCGCGACCCCGTCCTGCGCCTGCCGCTTGGTGCCGACGAACAGGATGCGGCCGCCCTTGGCGACGGTATCGCTGACAGCCAGCAACGCACGATGCAGCATCGGCACGGTCTGGGCGAGATCGATGATATGGATGTTGTTGCGGGCGCCGAAAATGTACTCTGCCATTTTCGGGTTCCAGCGGTGGGCCTGGTGGCCAAAGTGCACGCCAGCTTCCAAAAGCTGACGCATGGTGAAATCGGGTAGCGCCATAGTTCTGATTCTCCGGTTGGTTCCTCCGGAAACGTGTGAGCAAACGGACCTTCTCGGCCCGGCTGCCACCGGACGGCCTTCTAGAGCCATGTTTCCGTGTGAGATGGCGCGCTATATACCGCGATTTCCGCCAGAAGCAAGGAAATATAGGCGGTTTTGGGGGACTTGGCCCCCTAAAGGGTCTCGGGCCACCGCCGAGCGCCATGAAATACGCGTAAGACCTGGACGGTCTGGCCCGCCACACGATAGGGCACGATATACGGCGTCTTCGGAATCACCAGTTCTCGCGTTCCCGGAACCCGGCCGGGCCTTCCCATTTCGGGATTATCGGATAGCAGCATCTCCACATTGTGCATGACGTGGAGCACGATACGCTTGGCCGCCGCGGGGCTGCTCTGCTCAATATAGGCTCGTATCGCGATCAGGTCCTCGACAGCTTCAGGAGACCAAACGGCGCTCATGTCCGCTTGGGGAACGGTTTTTCTTTGCCGCTACCCCACGATGTCACCCAGTCTTTGACCTCTTCGTGCGAAATTCCCTCGCCACGATCGAGTGAGGCGATCGCGCGCTTTATACCCGCAATCTGCCATTCGTTGACGTCGAGGTACTCGTTGATCGCCTCGGCGGCGAGAAAGGAACGGCTGCGCCCGGTGCTCTTGGCCAGCTTTTCCAGCCGTTTCTTTGCCGCGGAATCTACGCGCACTGAGAATGTGGTGGAGGCCATATCTCACCCAATGTACCAATCTGTGTACAAATAAGCACAGCCCGCCTGATCCGCAATCCGGCGCTCATAGCGTCTCCACCATCTCGACGCCGCTGACTGCCTTGATCGCCCCGGCGATCTGCGGGGACACCTGGAAGCGGCCTTCGAGCTTGAATTCGACCTCGGTCTCCAGATCGAGGCGCAGCACCAGCGCGATATCGCCGCCGGTGCCATTGCCGGGCTGAAGCCGTTTGGCGATCGAGTCCAGCGGCTTGGTGTCGCGCAGGAAGATGCGCAGGCCCTTTTGCGTCTTGGCCGCGGCGGCATCGAGCGGCTCGGCGTGCAGCACGCGGGCGCGGACGTCCTCGCCCTGCAGCTCGGCGCCGAGCTGCAGGAGCACGGCGGCGCCCGGCTCCAGCACGTCACGGTATTGCGCCAATCCTTCCGAGAACAGCACGGCCTCGAAATGGCCGGTGGGATCGGACAGGCCCATGATGCCCATCTTGTTGCCGGTCTTGGTGCGCCGCTCCATGCGCGACACCACGGTTGCCGCGACCTTGCCGGCGGTCGCGCCTGTCTTCACCGCTCGCGAGAACTCGGCCCAGGACTGCACGCGTAGCCGTTTCAAGGCTGTGGCGTAGTCGTCGAGCGGGTGGCCCGACAGGAAGAAGCCGATGGCGTCATATTCGCGTCGCAGCCGATCCGCCGGCAGCCACGGCTCGATCTGAGGCAGAACGATGCTCGGCGCGTCCGAAAGCCCGCCGAACATATCGTTCTGGCCCGATGTCGCAGCCTCATGGCTGCGCTGGCAGGCGGCGAGGATCGCGTCCGCACCGGCGAAGACGCGGGTCCGATTCGGCTCGAGCCTGTCAAAGGCACCGGCGGCGGCGAGGCTTTCGATGATGCGCTTGTTGATCGCGCGCGGGCTCACGCGCGCCGCGAAGTCGGCCAGCGAGGTGAAGGCGGTCTTGCGCCGCTCCTCCACGATCTGCTCGACCGCCTGCAGACCGACGCCTTTCAGCGCGGCCAATGCGTAATAGATGGTGTTTTCGCCGACTTCGAAGGTTGCGCCGGAGCGGTTGATGTCGGGCGGCTCGACCTTGATGCCGAGCCGCTGCGCCTCGGAACGGAATTCGGAGAGCTTATCCGTGTTGTTGAGTTCGAGCGTCATCGACGCTGCCAGGAACTCCACCGGGTAATGCGCCTTCATGTAGGCGGTCTGATAGGACACCAGCGCATAGGCCGCAGCGTGGCTCTTGTTGAAGCCGTAGTCGGCGAACTTGGCGAGCAATTCGAAGATCGTGTCCGCCTGCCCTTTCGGCACGCCATTCTTGACCGCGCCGGCGACGAAGACCTCGCGCTGCTTCTCCATCTCGGCGCGGATCTTCTTGCCCATCGCGCGGCGCAGCAGGTCGGCTTGGCCGAGCGTGTAGCCCGCCATCTGCTGCGCGATCTGCATCACCTGCTCCTGGTAGATGATGACGCCGAACGTCTCCTTCAGGATCGGCTCCAGGATCGGATGCAGATATTCCGGCTCTTCATCGCCGTGCTTGCGCGCGCAGTAGGTCGGGATGTTGGCCATCGGGCCGGGGCGATAGAGCGCGACCAGTGCGATGATGTCCTCGAAACGGTCCGGCCGCATGTCGATCAGCGCCCGCCGCATGCCCTGGCTTTCAACCTGGAACACGCCGACCACATCGCCTCGCGCCAGCATCTGATAGCTGTCGGCATCGTCGATCGGCAGCGTCGCCAGATCGACATGCACATCGCGCTGCTTGAGCAGCCTCACGGCGACGTCGAGTACCGTCAGCGTCTTCAGGCCGAGGAAGTCGAACTTCACGAGCCCCGCCGGCTCGACCCATTTCATGTTGAACTGGGTCACCGGCATGTCGGATTTGGGGTCGCGGTAGAGCGGCACGAGCTCGCTCAACGGGCGGTCGCCGATCACGATGCCGGCGGCATGGGTCGAAGCGTGGCGCGTCAAACCTTCCAGGCGTTGCGCAATGTCGAAGGCGCGCGCGATCACCGGATCCTCGTCGCGGAAAGCCTGCAGCTTGGGCTCGCCCTCGATCGCCTGCGCCAGCGTCACGGGCGCGGCCGGGTTCTGCGGCACCAGCTTGGTCAGCTTGTCGACCTGGCCATAGGGCATCTGCAGCACGCGGCCGACGTCGCGCAGCACGCCGCGCGCCTGCAGCGTACCGAAGGTGATGATCTGCGCCACCTGATCGCGGCCGTAGCGTTCCTGCACATAGGAGATCACCTCGCCGCGGCGATCCTGGCAGAAGTCGATGTCGAAGTCCGGCATCGAGACGCGTTCCGGATTGAGGAAGCGCTCGAACAGCAGCCCGAACCGGATCGGATCGAGATCGGTAATAGTCAGCGCCCAGGCAACCAGCGAGCCTGCACCGGAACCACGGCCCGGCCCGACCGGAATGTCGTGGGCCTTCGCCCATTTGATGAAGTCGGAAACGATCAGGAAGTAGCCCGCATAGTTCATGCGGTTGATGACATCGATCTCGAAGGCGAGACGCTTCTGATAGTCCTCGTCCGTGATGCCCGGCGACAGACCATGGATTTGAAGACGCCTCGCGAGCCCCTGCTCGGCCTGACGCTTCAGCTCCGCGGCCTCCTCGCTCACCGCATCGGAGGCCGATCCGGCACCGACCGTGAAACGCGGCAGGATCGGCTTGCGCGTCTTCGGCCGGAACGAGCAGCGCTCGGCGATCTCGACCGTCGACGCCAGGGCTTCCGGAATATCCGCGAACAGCACCGCCATCTCGGCGCGCGTCTTGAAGCGGTGGTCGGGCGTGAGCTGCTCCCGATCCGTCTCCGCGATCAGCCGGCCGCCGGCAATGCACAGCAGCGCATCGTGGGCCTCGTAGTCGTCGGTGCTCGCGAAATAGGGCTCGTTGGTCGCGACCAGCGGCAACCCCTTCGCATAGGCAAGATCGATCAGGCCGGCCTCGGTGCGGCGCTCCTTGTCGATGCCGTGGCGCTGCAGCTCGATGTAGAGGCGGTCACCGAACAGGCTTGCCAGGCGGTCGCAACGCGTGGCGGCAAGGCTCGCGTGATCGGCCGCGAACGCAAGCGCGATCGGTCCGTCCGGGCCGCCGGTCAGTGCGATCAGGTCCTCGGCATCGTCCTTCAGCCAGTCGAACTTGATATGCGGCAACTGATGGACGGGCGTCTCCAGGAACGCCCGCGAGTTCAACCGCATCAGGCTGCGATAGCCGCGCTCGCGCGCGGCGAGCAGCACCATTCGGGTTGGAGCGCCGGCCAGCACGCTGCGCGAATTCGGATCGACGTCGCCGAAATCGACCGCGAGCTCACAGCCGACGATCGGCTGGATGCCATAGCCGGCCATCTTGTCGGAGAATTCCAACGCACCGAACATGTTGTCGGTGTCGGTTAGCGCGAGCGCCGGCTGGCGGTCCGCCTTGGCGAGCTCGCCAAGCTTGGCGATCTTGATCGAACCCTTCAGCAGCGAATAGGCCGAATGAACGTGAAGATGAACGAATCCGGCACTGGGCATGGGTGCTTCGAAGGGCCTTGGTTTCGCGGAGGGACGGAGCCGCCGGGTTCGGGCACAAGGCCGCCAATCCCGACTCGCCGCTCAATGGTGATGCCTCCGGTCCCCGAAGTCCACGCCGAACGCGGCATCGTGATGCGACGTCCGGCTTTTCCCCAGGGATGGCGGCCGACGAAATCGGCACGCCCCTCCTGCCCGCTCAGAACTGCGGAATCAGCTGCGCCCAGATCGCGATCATTCCAATGAACAGCGTGATCGATGCCAGCGCCGCCGCCTCTTCGACGAAAATCTTCAACATCGCCTGTCTCCTTGATATGAGAACATACAAGGAACACTGTTCCTCATTTGTTCATGAGTCAAGGCCGAGCGCCGGGCCCGCTCGGAGAATCGAAGTCGAATGAAGGGAGTGGTTAATGCGCGGCCGCAGCCGGCGAGGTCATCCGAATACTTTTTCAGGCTGGACCGTCAGCCTGTGAGCGACGTAGGGCGTCCCGGTGTAGCGCTCGAGGATTTCGTTGCAGACCAGGCAGCGGAATTCCCCCGGCTGGCCGGGAAGCGAATCGACCTGGATACGCCGATAGCCGGCTTCGCATCTCGGACATTGCACGTCGGATTTCAGCATGGCGCTGACGATGGGCCGCGATCGCGGCAATTTCGCGCCGATCGGGGACAATGACCGGGGCCGACCAACAAAAAGCCCCGGGCAAACTGCCCGGGGCTGATTGTGCCGCGTTAGTTCTCGCGAAGATCAGTACTTCGCGACGAGCGGAAGGCCGCCGAAGCCGAACTTGTAGTTCAGGCGAACGGTGACGAGGTCGGCGTCCTGCTTGATGTCGTCGATACGCGTCACGCCGAGAATCGGGCTGGTGAAGGTGTGGCTCTCGGTGTCGAGGAACAGATGGTTGTATTCGACGCCAGCCGACCAGCCGGGAGCGAAGGCGAATTCGACGCCAGCGCCGACGGTGCCACCCCAACGGGTCTTTTCGACGCTATCAAGGGTCACGCCGAGGATCTGGCCCTCGTACTTGCTGTCGGTGACCGCAGCACCGCCCTTCACGTAGACCAGCACGGTGTTCCAGGCGTAGCCGACCTGGCCGGTGATCAGGCCGAAGGCGTCGATCTTGGAGCGGTTGCTGACAGCAGGTGCAATGAGGCTGACGTTCGAGCCGCTGAAGTCTGCCCAGTTGCCTTGGCCTTCAACGCCGAACACCCAGTTGCCGGCCTGCCAGCGATAGCCGAGCTGACCACCGACCGTGCCGCCGGTCGCGTCGTGGGAACCTTCACCGACGCCGAAACCGAAGACCGACGTGTTGGTCCAGGTGTTGTGGCTCGAGCCCCAGCCGCCGTTGACGCCGATGTAGAAGCCGCTCCAGTCATAGATGGTGGCGACCATCGGCGGAGCCTTGGTGTATGGACGCGCAGCGAGATCCGCAGCGACCGCCGGCGCAGCGGCGCCCAGGGCGACCAAGCTCGCCGTAACAAGCAAAACCTTCTTCATTTTTATTTCCCGTTCCAGATGTGATGACCCCAAGGTCGTCGGGCGCCTCAGTAAACAGGGTTCCTCAAAATTGCTGTAACTTGGCTGCAACAGCCGAGGCGAAACGACTATGACGAAAACGTGAGTTAATGTTGTATTACTTATACTTAGCCCCGAAGATCCCACCGTTCCCGCGCCACAAATAATTCACACTTCGGTGTTCGCCACACTCCTCGTGTTGCATATTTGTTTGACGTCCCCTCGGTTGTAGGTCTTGGATCGTGTGACCAGCGACGAGCTGCGATCAAGGAGAAGAGATGCGTAACGTGATCCTGGTTTTGTCCGCGGCCGCCGCGATCGGCATCCTTGGAACCGCGCCGGCCGCAGCGGTCGGTACGCGCTATCCTTTCTGCATTCAGGGAAATGAACAGCCCGGGCTCAGCAACTGCACCTTCACCAGCTATGAGCAGTGCCAGGCCACGGCGTCCGGACGCTTCCTGTGGTGCATTCCCAATCCCTTCTATGCCGGCAATGGCAATGGTCCGCGGGCTTCGCGCCGGCCCCCTCCGCCTCAGCCCTCGATCCCCTTCTTCGAGCCTTTCAACGATTGAGTCGGAACACGCCCTATGCTGCGCGAGACGAAGTGATCGGCGCAGGAACGTGACTTGACGGTCACGCGCGCGAATACTCTGTTGAGGGCGGGGTTAGCGATTGGAGGACCGAACAGTCGTCCGAACGCGGGAGGAACTGATGCGCATTCCGATGTTGGCGATCATAGCGCTTGCCACGGTCGCGGCGGGATCATCCGCCCGAGCGCAGACTTACGATCCGAATTATCCGGTCTGTCTGCACGTCTACGGCCCCGTCACTTATTACGATTGCGGCTACACCTCGCTGCCCCAATGCGCGATGTCTGCATCCGGCCGGGCGGCTCAGTGTGTGGTTAATCCTTACGCCGCCAACTTCTACCCTTACGCGGCCAACGCTTATGCCGACCCGTCACCGCGGCGTCACAGACGATATCGCCAGATCTACTGAGAATTAATCAAGCTCGACCACCTGCCCGTTCGCCAGCGACACGCGGCGGTCCATCCGGGCGGCCAAGTCCATGTTGTGGGTTGCGATCAGCATCGCGACCCGCGTTGCCTTCACCAATTGCATCAGCGCGTTGAAGACATGGTCAGCAGTCTGCGGATCGAGGTTGCCGGTCGGCTCGTCGGCCAATAGCGCCCGTGGCGCGTTCGCGACCGCGCGCGCAATCGCGACCCGCTGCTGCTCACCGCCGGAGAGTTCGGCCGGCCGATGCTTGATGCGGTCGCTGAGGCCGAGATAGGACAGGATCTCGGTCGAGCGTTTCACAGTCTCAGAACGTTTGAGGCCACGGATCATCTGCGGCAGCATCACGTTCTCCAGCGCGGAGAATTCCGGCAACAGCCGGTGCGACTGATAGACGAAACCGATATCGGTGCGGCGGATCTGGGTGCGGTCGATATCCGACATTTGCGAGGTCGCCGTGCCCCCGACATAGACCTCGCCGTCGTCGGGCGTCTCGAGCAGGCCTGCGATGTGCAGGAGCGTCGATTTGCCCGAGCCGGACGGGGCCACCAGCGCAACCGATTGTCCCGGCCACAGCGCGAGCTTGGCGCCGTCCAGAATCGTCAGCGTCGCCTCGCCCTGCCGGTACTGGCGCTTGATTTCGTGGAGATAGATGACCGGCACATCTTGCGCCCCCTCCGCCATCTCAGCCCTCACTCGTACCGCAGCGCGTCGACGGGATCGAGCCGCGCGGCTCGCCACGACGGATAAAGAGTCGCCAAAAACGACAGCGTCAGCGCCATGATGACGACGGCCGTGGTTTCGCCGAAATCGATCTCGGCCGGCAGCTTCGACAGGAAATAGAGCGTCGGGTCGAACAATTCGGTGTTGGTGAGCCAGGACAGGAACTGCCGGATCGATTCGATGTTCACGCAGATCAGCATGCCCACGAGAAAGCCGACGATGGTGCCGACGACGCCGATCGAGGCGCCCGTGATCAGGAAGATGCGCATGATCGATCCTTGCGAGGCCCCCATCGTGCGCAGGATCGCGATGTCCTGCCCCTTGTCCTTCACCAGCATGATCAGGCCGGACACGATGTTGAGCGCCGCGACCAGCACGATCATGGTCAGGATCAGGAACATCACGTTGCGCTCGACCTGGAGCGCGTTGAAGAAGGTCGAGTTGCGCTGGCGCCAGTCGACCAGAAACACGGGCCGTCCCGCGGCTTCCGTCACGGTCTTGCGGAACGTGTCGATGCGATCGGGATTGGTGGTGAATATCTCGATCGCGGTGACGTCATTGTTGCGGTTGAAATAGGCCTGCGATTCCGCAAGCGGCATGAACACGAAACCCGAGTCATATTCGGACATGCCGATCTCGAACACCGCCGCGATCTTGTAAGGCTTGATGCGCGGCGTCGTTCCCATCGGCGTCACCGCACCACGCGGAGCCACCAGAGTGATGCTGTCACCGGCATGCAGCGACAATTGATCGGCAAGGCGGCGGCCGATCGCGACCCCCTGCCCTTCGTCGAAATTCTCGAGACTGCCCTGCTTGATGTTCCGCGCGATCGAGAACAGGTTGTTCAGGTCTTCCGCCCGCATGCCACGCACGAGCACGCCGGAGGCATTGAAGGCGGAGGACGCCAGCGCCTGGCCGTCCACCACCGGCGCCGCAAGCCGGACGCCCTGCACCTGGCTGATGCGCTCGGCGACATCCTTCCAGTCGGTCAATGGCGATTCCAGCGGCTGCACCAGGAGGTGGCCATTGAGGCCGAGGATCTTGTCGAGCAATTCCTTGCGGAAGCCGTTCATCACAGCCATCACCACGATCAGCGTGGCGACGCCGAGCATGATGCCGAGAAAGGAAAAGCCGGCGATGACGGAAATGAAACCTTCCCTGCGACGCGCCCGCAGGTAACGTCCGGACAGCAGCCATTCGAAGGGCGCAAAAGGCGGGGTGCGGACTTTGTCGGTCATGGCCTCATCCATGTGTCGATAATCCCATGATTCGGGCCAAATGTGGCCGGACTGGCCAACCGCACGTCGGTGCGGTGGATAAACGCTATCCCGCGATCCTCACAAGCGCATCGTCGAGCGCGAAGTTTTCGCGCGTGCCGTCGCTGCGCCGCTTGATCTCGACCTTGCCTTCGGCAAGCCCTTTCGGTCCGACCAGGATCTGCCAGGGGATGCCGATCAGGTCGGCTGCAGCAAATTTCGCGCCGGCGCGCTGGTCGGTATCGTCATAGACCACGTCGACGCCCTTGGCTTTCAGATCCGCGTAGAGCTTTTCGCAGGCTGCATCGACGGCGGCATCGCCCTGCTTCAGGTTCAGGATCGCCGCCTTGAACGGCGCAACCGCTTCCGGCCATTTGATGCCGGCATCATCGTGGCAGGCCTCGATGATGGCGCCGACCAGCCGCGAGACGCCGACGCCATAGGAGCCGCCATGGATCGGCACTTCCGCGCCATCGGGACCTGCGACCAGCGCCTTCATCGCATCGGAATATTTGGTGCCGAAATAGAAGATCTGGCCGACCTCGATGCCGCGGGTGTTCACCCGCTTGTCATCAGGCACCTCGCGCTCGAAACGCGCGGCGTCATGGACGTCCTCGGTCGCGGCATAGAGCGAGGTCCACTGCTTGATGATCGGAGTAAGATCGCCGTCGTAGTCGACGTCATCGGGCGGAATCGGCAAATCGAGCACGTCTCTGTTGCAGAAGACGCCGGACTCGCCGGTTTCCGCCAGCACGATGAATTCGTGGCTCAAGTCGCCGCCGATCGGCCCGGTCTCGGCGCGCATCGGGATCGCCTTCAGTCCCATCCGCGCGAACGTGCGCAGGTAAGCGACGAACATCTTGTTGTAGGCACGTCGCGCGCCGGCCTCGTCGAGATCGAAGGAATAGGCATCCTTCATCAGGAATTCGCGGCCGCGCATCACGCCGAAGCGCGGACGCTGCTCGTCGCGGAACTTCCACTGGATGTGGTAGAGATTGAGCGGCAGGCTTTTGTACGATTTCACATAGGCACGGAAGATTTCCGTGATCATTTCCTCGTTGGTCGGCCCGTACAGCAGCTCGCGCTTGTGGCGGTCGGTGATGCGCAGCATTTCCGGGCCATAGGCATCGTAGCGGCCGCTCTCGCGCCAGAGGTCGGCGAGTTGCAGGGTCGGCATCATGAGTTCCAGCGCTCCGGCGCGGTCCTGCTCCTCGCGCACGATCTGCTCGATCTTCTGCAGCACCTTGAAGCCGAGCGGCAGCCAAGCATAGATGCCCGCGGCCTCCTGCCGGATCATGCCGGCGCGCAGCATCAGGCGATGCGAGACGATCTCCGCCTCTTTCGGGTTTTCTTTCAGGATCGGCAGGAAAAACCGCGACAATCGCATGGGCGCACTCAGGAATCAGTTGAGGAAGCAAGAGGAACGCAGTGAAACCGGATCGGATGCGAAAACACAAGGCCGACAATTGCGAAAAAGCCGCCAAATAAGCCGATTTGCGGGCATTGCGCAGATTTGTAACGAGATCACCGGGGATGGGCAAAGCAAACCTTACCGGCCTGTCACGTCAGCTTGCTGTTTGAGCCCTATAGGGTGGGAAAAGCGGAGCGTGCCTACCTCACAACGTATCAGCGGACGTCAAAATCATCCTCCAGCGTCACTTTCTGGAAATCGCTGACCAGCGCGTCGATCCGCATGTGCCAGCGGCCGGGAAGCGGAAGCGGCACGTCGCGCAGGTGCCAATAGCCGTCAGGTCCGAGCGTACCGTTGCGCTCGATCGGCTCGATGCCGCGCTCGGGCAGGCTCAGCGTCAGCGTCGCCTCCTTTGCAGCAAGGGGGCTCGCATCGCCTTTCATCAGTTGCAACACGAAATCGTCCGTTCCTGCGCGGCCGGGCGAGATCAGGACCTGGAACATCGCGGCATCGCTATGGATGTGAACCGCGAGCGGCGCCTCAATTGCGGCTGCGAGCGCACGGGGCGGCGGCGTGAAGCGCCAGCCGGCTACGACCGCCAGGATGCCGATGACCAGTGCGCCTTCGGCCAGGATCGAGCGCAGCAGCGGCCGCGTATCCCCGTGATCGCCGACGACGGCCGGCGTCAGGCGGAATTTGTTCAGCGCGGCCAACGCCATCAGGCCGGCCACGAGCATGAGTTTCACAGAAAGGATGATGCCGTACCTGGTTTCGATCAGCGCCCTGAAGCTCTCGAGCTGGATGATGGCGAGCACCAGTCCTGCCAGCGCCAGCATTCCGACGACCCACACGGCCGCCGACGAGAAGCCCTTCAAGGCGTGCGGCAGCCCGTCGTTTCGCTGCCACGCCATCGCCGCAAGCGGCATCAACGCGCCGGCCCAGAACGCCACGCCGACGCCGTGCAGGAACAGCGACGGCCGCGTCAACCATTGCGGCGACGCCGTGGCGGCATGCCCGCTTGTCGCCAGCGATAGTCCGACGCCCGCCATCGCGAGGCCCGTGAGCACGCGCGCGACGGTCGGCGGCAGCCCCCGCCAGGCGAACCGCGCGACCATCATCGCCGCGATCGCGATCAGGAGCGACGGCCCAAGGCTCGTCGACAGCGCGCTCGTCCATGGAGCGGCGGTCACAATGCCGCTCAACGGCAAACCAAGAAGATCCAGCCCTTGCAGGCCAAGCGATGCCGCTGCGCTCACCAGCCCGATATAAAGCGCGGCAAGGATCGCCGTTGCGCCGCCCGGCCCCCGCCCGATCCAGATGGCAAAGAACACGCCGCCGACGCCTGCGAACAAGCCGATGTAGACACCGATCCGCGCCAGCCAGATCAGTGGCGAGACCAGGCTGTCGTTCGAAGGCGTCGCTGCACCGGTGACGGCGCCGATCGAAAACACCAGGGATCCGCCGATCGGATGTCCGTCCTGAGAGACAACGCGATAGCTCACCACCTGCGTGCCGCGCGGCAAATCGTCCGGCAGCGTGATGACGAGTGACTGATCGACAGCGGCAACGGTCAGGCCGCGCACCCTGCCGTTGGCATCGATCAGTTTCACCAGGGCGGGCGCGACAGGTTCGCTGAAGCGCAACTGTGCCGTCTTGGGCGGCTGCGCCACCACGCTGCCGTCACCGGGCTCGGTCCCGATCAGAGAGGCGTGAGCGAACGCCGCGGTCGCAAGGCAGAGAGCCAGCAATAACGCAACGAGGCCTGCGAGCAGGCGCCCCATCGCCTAGCCTTGAGGCTTTGCAATCAGTTTGACGCCGGGCGCCGGAGACTTGCTGCCATGGTCCTGGCCATCCGGGCCACCGGCCGGAATGTCGATCCAGCGGCTCACGCCCTGCTCGCATTCCTGCACCAGGGGAAAATACAGCGTGGTGTTTGGCTGCAACGTATCCGTGAGGAAGGTGCTGATGACGAACTCATCGTAATTGTGGTCCAGCAGCTTCCCGCCGCTCCACACCACTTCCTTCGCGCCCTCCGCGACCTTGGTGCCCTGATAGTCGTACTCCCTGGCGTATTTGCCCTTGATCACCTCGACGTTCCAGCCGGCTTTCGGCATCGGTTTCGCCGCCAGTACACCTTCAGGGATCTGCACCCGGATCTTCGTCGTCGCCGAGCCGGCACAGCCGTGCGGCACGGCGAAGACCGCCTTGTAGTACGAGCCGACTGCCGCCTGCTTGCTCTCCAGCGTCACATGCGCGCTCGCCGGCCCGGCGATGGAGGCCGCAAGCGCAACGACTGGAAGCAGCCTCCTCATGCCCGGCCTCACATCTTGCCGCCGGAATGATCAGGCGACTTCTTCATCTCCATGTGACCTCCATGATCGCCACCCGGCGCCTGGGCTCCGACGGCCTGCACGTCAAGCGACAGCGTCACCTTGCCAGCCTTCTCGAATTCGAGCGTGACCGGCACCTTGTCGCCCTGCTTCAATGGATTCTTCAGGTCGAACATCATCAGATGATAACCGCCGGGCGCGAGCTTGACAGTCTTGCCGGGCTCGATCACGAGGCCCTGCTCCAGTGAGCGCATTTTCATCACGCCGTTCTCTGTCGTCATCTCATGCACCTCGAGCTTTCCGGCGACGTCGCCGGAGCCACCGACCAGCCGGTCTGGCGACGAGCCCTTGTTCTCGATCGTGAGATAGCCGCCAGCGACCTTCGCGCCGCTTGGCGTCGCCCGGCTCCAGGCCTGGCTGATGACGAGATCGCCGGCCTTGATGTCTTCGGCCTGCGCCGGGACTGCAAACAAGGCGATCAGCAAAGGTGCGAACGTAATGATGGAGGAGAGTTTCTTCATGTTATTCTTCCCTGTATTCCAGATTGACTTGTTATCTTGATCCCGTCGTCCCGGCCTGTCCCTGTGCCCATTTGTCGAGCTCCGACATCTCGGCCGATCCTTCGACCGTAGTGACTGCGCCGTCGCGCGCGACCAGCATCGTGCGCGGAATGTCGCCCTGCCATGCCGGATCGATTTCAAACCGCAGCCGATCGGCAAAGCCATCGCTGAACATCCAGTTCTCGGCCGAAGCGAGCCCCGCTTTCTGCAGCATCGATTGCGTCGCCTCGGGGAGATTGGGCACCAGGTCCGCGCTGATCGTGACTATATCGATTCCAGGATGGTCCTTCATGAACTTGCCGAGTTGGGGTAACTCGACCTTGCACGGACCACAGGTCACGCCCCAGAAGTGAACCAGGGTAGGACGACCGGCGTGTGAACGCAGAATCTGCTGCCAGCTTCCGCGTTCGAATGGCCTCAGCTCGGCATCCTCGGCGGCGGCTGCGACGGACAGCGTCCCCAACAGAAATACTGCGGCAAGCAGTTCGCGTTTCATGGCTCACCCTCGATTGGTTGGAAGCGGTATCCATCGGCTTTCGTCATCCAGGAGAGATAGACTCGCCGGCTGTCCGAGACGAGCAGTGGATGGTCGGAATTATCCGCCGTGCTGGCGATGGCCCTCGGTGTCGACCAGGTCGCTCCATCATCCTGTGACGTCATCAGCTTCACCTCGGTCTTCTCGCCGTCGAACTCCTTCCAGACCATCACAAGCCCACTCGGTCCGGCGATGACCTGGGGCCGCGACGGGCTTCGGCCAGGCTCGCCGATCGGCAGTGGATCCGAGAAGGTTTTTCCGCCATCGCTCGAGCGCGCATAGAACAACCCCTTACGCGCCTTGCCGTTCGTGTACCAGGCGACATGATAGGTTCCGTTCGGCGAGATAGATAGGCTCGGTCCGTGGTGCGGGCAGGCCGCGATCTGCCAGTCGTCCCGGCTGACGCGGTGGATTTCCCCTGGCGATGCAGCATCCGTGAAGGTGACGACGGCATGATCGCGGACGCCGCCCTCGAAGATGTTTCTGAACACGACGACCGGGCGGCCGCTGCCATCGAGGGCCAGGCCGAGGCGACAGCATTCGCAGGTGTTGTCGGCCACGAGCTGCGCGTCGGAGTAAGTCGAGCCGCCATCCTTCGATGTCGCGAAGAACAGGCCCGCGCCATCGTAGGGCTTGCCGTTCTGCCGCGCCGGCACGCGGTTGCGCTTGTCGAGCCAGGCCGCGAACACGGTGCCGTCAGGTTCGAACGCGATGGCCTCGAAGCGCTGGCTCTCGTTATCAGCAGTGATCGGGCGCAACGGAGCAAAGCTCTTGCCGCCATCGGTCGATTGCGTCGTGAGCACCTGACCGTTGAAGGCCTTGTCCCTGAAGATCGAGAACGCCAGCGCCATCCGCCCCTTGCCATCGATGGCGATCTTCGGACGCGCGTCCGGTCCCCAGTCCAGATTCAGGTCCTCGCGCGTGACCCGCACCGGCGAAGAGAAGGTCTTTCCTTCGTCCTTCGAACTTGCAACGGATATCTGACCGCCGGCCATCCACGCCAGCCAAAGCGTGCCGTCGGGACCGAACGCCGGCGTGACCTTGCTCGCGCAGCGCAGGACCGTCTCCTCGCACGCGGCTTCCGACGCATGCTGATGGTTCATCTGCGCGAATGCGCCGCAGTGCCAAAGCGAGAAGACGGTCGCCATGGCGGCGGCACCGAGAATAGATCTGAGGTCCCTCATGACAATGCACCTCATTTGAACGCGAGTTTCATTCCGGCCACAAACGTTCTTGGCGCTCCGGCATAGATCGAGCCGGTGGTGTTCGCCAGCACGCTCGCGGGGTTTTGAATGCCCGCCGCCGTCACCGTGTCCGCAATGTTGTTGGCGGAAGCCACATACGTCCGGTCAAAGACGTTCCGGACCTCGAAATAAAGGTTGATCGCCTTGAAGTAGTCCGAGGCCAGTTCGGTGCCGTAGTGGACATTGAGATTGACCAACTCATAGCCCGGCGCCTTCAGGAGGTTGGCGTTGTCCATGTAGAAGGAATCCTTCCACTGAACTTCCACGAAAGCGCCGAGACCGCGAAGCGGCCCGGACAACTGGTCGTAGGAAACGCGTGCAGTCAATTCGTTCGGCGAGATGCCGGGGATCTTGTTGCCCGCACGGTTGAAGCCGAACACCGCACCATTGGTGATGTTCTCGATGTATTCGGTATAGATCTCGTCGAGATAGGTGTAGGCGGCTGTCAGCCGCCAGCCCGGGGAGAACCGCCAGTCGGTGGCAAGCTCCATGCCGCGATGCTCGGATCGCGGCGCATTGAATGTATAGCTCGTATTGGGCGCTCCGACCGGCGTGGCCTGCGTCACCAGCTCGTCCTTGAAGAACTCGTAGAAGCCGGTAGCGCTCAGCCTGAGCGCGCTGTTCGGCGTCCAGTCGAAGCCCAGATCATAGCCAAGGTTTTTCTGCGCTTGCAGTTGCGTATTGTTGCCGTTCTGGCCGTTTGAAAGCACGAAGAGGTTGCTGACCTGCGGCGTCCCGTACCCGGTAGCCACCCTGCCGCGGAATTGCCACTCGCTGTTCAGCCTGTAGAGAAGCGCAAGCTCCGGCGCGGTGTTCTGGAACTGCCGATCGGCGGTCGTCACCGTCGTCGTCGTGACTGGCGTCGGCCCCGTATAGGTGAACGCCGTGTTCCGTCCCTTGAGGTTGGTTGTTTCCCAGCCGATGCCCGCAATCGCTGTGAGCCACGGGTTGAGCTTGAGTTCCTCGCGCGCGCGAACGCCGTAATTTGATGTGTCGCTAAACAGATTGCTGGATAGCGCTCCGAGCGTGGCGTTGCCGCCCGGCATGACATTACGCGTGTCGCTGGAGGCGACGAGCGTGTTGTACCAGCCGCCGAAATAGGTGGTCGAGTCCATCCCGAGGATCTCGCCGCGGCGCGTGATATCGCTCATGTAGTTGTAGGACGGGAAGTCGCCGATCGCGCTGGTCGCTCCGGTGGGCTGGTTGATGTCGCGGTCGTCGAACACGAACTGGTTGCGCCAGGTGGTCTGGTTGTCGAAATCATGCTCCCAGCGGCCGCCGACGATGGTGCGACGATCGTTGCGACCGAGCCCCGCCTGCAGCGCGGTTTCCCTGTCGATTCCCGCCGCTGCGTTGAAGCCGTTGTTGAACAGCGGCACCGTCGCGCAGCCGAGCGCCGCGGTGGCGCCGGTCACGCAGCCGCTCTGGAACGGGTTCTGGTTGTACTGGTTCAGCGACAGGCGGATCGGCAGCCGCGCGCTCAGGTCATTGTTGATGAACTTGACGGTGAAGCGGTCATCGGGCGTGGCCTGCAACGTGCCGAGGAAATTCACCGTCTGGGTGTTGAACCAGCTATTGCTGATATAACCATCGCCCCGCACATCGCTCGCGAACAACGAGCCCTCGAAATTGCCGACCTTCTTGCCTGCGGCCAGATAGTTGTTCAGGTAACCGAAGCTGCCGCCGTCGACCCCGTATTCGACACCGTCGATCGTGCGGCCCGGCCGCGTCCGGAAATTCAGCGCACCGCCGGTCGCGTAGTTTCCATAGAGCGCCGAGGACGGGCCGCGGATCACATCGATGGCGCCATAGGCATGCGGATCGATCAGGTCGCTGCGCGACAGTCCGTCCGGCTGGGTGACCGGAAAACCGTCCTCGAAGATGACGAGGTTGCGAATCCCGAAGCCGTTGCGGGCGTTCGATCCTCGGATCGAAATGCCGACGTCGCGCGGCCCGTTGCCCTGCTTGATCGAGATGCCGGGGCTCTCCCTCAGCACGTCTCCGACCGAAAACGCCGGCCGATTGTCGAACTGGCTGCGGTCGACGGTGGTCTGGGTTTGGCCACTGGGAGCCTGGTTGAGCCCGTCGCGCAGAACCGAAGGCGTGACGTCGCGCTGCATGACGACGGTCGGGATCGTGGTGGTCCTCGGCGGCGTCACCCGCGGCCGGGCCGCCAGCGTGCGTCCCGCGGGCTTCGGTTTCGCCGGCTTGGCGCGGGCTTCGCGCGGCGCATCCACGGTGACCGGCGGCAAAGCGGTTTGGGCTGTTGCCGGGGGTGGATCGGTGGCGAGCATGGCACCAAGCACCAGTGTGCCGGCACCGCTCAGGAAAGCGAGGCGTAACATTGAAATTCCTGACACCGGCTCTGCGGCCGGCTTGATCGAAGACGTCAACCGGCGCAGCCAAGGCGCACCGGCAGCGAACGGCTGTCAGGAAATCGACGGAGGGGCGCGCGCCTGCGCGTGGAAGCGTGCCCGCACATCCTCCAGGCGGGACACGAAATCGAGCCATGCCACCTGTTCGGGCGACCGCTCGATCATGCCGGCAATCATCTCGGGCGGATCCACCGGAGCGCCGGCCTGCAGCACATTGCAGACCGAGCAGCAGCCGTCTCGGACGTGCGGCCCGCTTTGGTCCGTTTCGCCGGAACCGGCGGTGTTGTCATGGCAGATGACGGCGGCGGCCAGCGGATCGGAAGCGGCGATTCCGGCCGCCCAGCAGGCTGCGATCGGCGCAAAGATTTGCACCAGCAGCGCAATCAGGAAAACGGGCAGAAAATTCTTCAGCCGCCGGCGCATCGCAAAACCCATCCGATGCCGGAACTAATCACTGCGTCCGGCCGGAGTCGAGAGCGGAAACGCCGCCTTTTTGTTCCCGCGCAAGGAATAATCCGTTCGGATCAATGCATCCATCGCGCCCTACCCCTTTACCCCGCGGCGGGTCCTGATCGCGTCTCTACAACCGATAGCGGCGAAATCCCAATCATTTCGCAAATTGCTCGAATTTTGAACAATCGTTGCCGAAATTGATGACAAAACAAAAAAGATAGTCTACCAATTCGGGCTCAGGCCAGCCACAGGGCGGACGGTCTGGTGGTCCAAGTCTCGGGAGGAGCCCGGCGCGCACAAGCAGCGTCACCCCATCAAGCAAGATCAAATCCGAATTTTTGGGGAAATAGGGTCGACACAATTTCTCGAGCAGGGCTTGGTGCCCTGCTCTTTTTTCTTTGGGCCATAGCGGTCGCTGATCATGTCATCGGCAAATCCGATCGAGCGCAGCTTCGAACTTGCCGCAGCGCGCTGTGATGATCTGACGCCGCTGGTCTATCGCCGGTTGTTCGAAGCGCATCCCGAAGCCGCTGCAATGTTTCGCACCGAAGGCAGCGCGCTCATCAAAGGCTCGATGCTCGCACTGACGATCGAAGCGATTCTCGATTTCGCCAGCGAGCGACGCGGCAACTTCCGCATGATCGAATGCGAGGTCGCTTCGCACGATGCTTATGGCACCTCGCGAGATTTGTTCGTCGCATTCTTCACCGTCATTGCAGGCACGCTCCACGAAATTCTCGGCGCGGAGTGGACATTCGAGATCGATGCTGCGTGGCAAAAATTGCTGCGCGACATCGAGCATATCGTCATGCGGGATGGCGGCTAGCGCAACCGCGGAATCGGAACCGTTGGCATGAACGCTCCGATTGTGACAGACTTTCCCTGATCCGCGGCGCGCGCAACAGACGCCGACGGCGCCAAGAACAGACATCAGGGAGCGTGCGATGCCAGGGAAGGACACATCCTCAAGGACCAGGCGCGATCTTCTTCAGACAGCGGCCGCCGGCGGCGCAGCAGCCGCGCTGCTCGGCGGGATCGGCGTGAGCCCCGCGCTCGCGGCCGAAGTCGGACGTTCCGAAAAACCGCTGAAGGCTGCGTTCTCCAACGCAGGTCTGCAAGCCACCTGGTGCGCGCAAGGCAAACAGGCGGCTGAATATTGGGGCAAGCTCTTCAACGTCGACGTCACCTGGTTCGACGGCCAGCTCGATGCTGTGAAGCAGCGCGCCGCGATCGACAACATGGCATCGCAGAAATGGGACTTCGTCGCCATCCAGGCGTTCGGCATCGGCACGCTGACCCAGCCGGTGCAGAAGATGATCGACGCCGGCATTCCGGTCATCGACATGGATACGCTGATCGCTCCGCTCGATCAGATCAACGTCCATTCCTTCCTCGCCCCCGACAACGAATTCATGGGCTCCTCGGTGACGCAGGCGCTCGTCAACGCGATGGGCGGCAAGGGCAAGATCATCATGACGCAAGGCGCGCTCGGCCACACCGGGGCACAGGGCCGCGCCAAGGGCTTCAATGCGGTGGTGAAGCAGTATCCGAACATCGAGGTGCTCGACACCCAGCCGGCCGATTGGGATGTCTCCAAGACCGCGCGTCTGTGGGAGACCTATCTCACCAAATATCCGCAGATCGACGCCGCGTTCTTCCACAATGACGACATGGCGCTCGCCGCCTACAACATCATGAAGGCGCGCAACCGCACCAACATCCTGATCGGCGGGGTCGACGCCATGCCGCCGGCGATCCAGGCGGTGAGCGAAGGCCGCATGTTCGCAACCGTCCGCAATCCATCCTGCCGCATCCACGGCGGCGCCATCATCGCCGGCGTCGCCGCGGTGACCGCGGGCGAGAAGAGCGGACAGGGCATTCCAAAGAGCGTGGTGACCGACGGCCCTGTCGTAACCAAGGCCAACGCCGCGGGCATGCAATGGATGGAGGATCATTTCCTGATCTGAGCCGCCCGCATGCCACAGGGACGCTCACCCATCCTCGAGTTGAACGATATCACGAAGGCTTTCGGCGGGGTCGAAGCGCTTCGGGGGGTCGACTTCGCGCTCTACGCCGGCGAGATCCACGGTCTCGTCGGCGAGAACGGCGCGGGGAAAAGCACGCTGATGAAGATCATCGCCGGCGTGCATCCGGAATTCTCCGGCCGCTTCGCAATCGACGGGCGCGAGACCCGTTTCCGCTCGGCGCGCGATGCGCATGCGGCTGGTGTCGCCATGGTGCATCAGGAACTCAGCGTCGCGCCCGATCTTTCCGTCGCCGAAAACGTCTTTCTCGGGGCACAGCCGACCAACCGCTTCGGCCTGGTTCAGTGGCGGCGAATGGCGCGCGAAGCGGGCGAGCAGCTTGCGCGCTTCGGCATCGACGTCGATCCGATGACGCGGCTCGGCGATCTGCCGATCGGCCTGCAGCAGCTGATCGAGATCGCCCGCGTGCTGTTTTCCGGCGCCCGCATCATCATCCTGGACGAGCCGACCTCCGCGCTCTCCCCGCCCGAAGTCGAGCGGTTGTTCGCAACCTTGCGACAGCTGCGCGACGAGGGCACCGGCATCGTCTTCATCTCCCATTTCATCGAGGACATCCTGCGCATCTCCGACACCGTCACCGTGTTCCGCAACGGACGGAAGGTCCACGAAACGGACGCCGCCGCAACCAGCAAGGCCGCCCTGATCGAGGCGATGATCGGCAAGGGCCGCGAGGCGCTGGAAGAGACCTATGCGCACGACATCAGGCTGCCGACGCGCGGTGACCGCCCCGTGGTCCTGAAGGCGGACGCGCTGTCGCTCGCCCGCAGTGTTCAGGACGTCTCGTTCGAGGTGCGCGCTGGCGAAGTGCTCGGCATCTACGGCTTCATGGGATGCGGCCAGTTGGAACTGGCGCGAGTCCTGTTCGGCAAGATCAAGCCCGACAGCGGCACGGTGGTGATCGACGGCGACCCCAAAGCCTTCTCCAGCACGGCCGCGGCCCGGCGCGCCGGGGTAGCCTTCGTCCCCGAGAGCCGACGCGCGATGCTGTTCCACCAGGAGCCGGTCTACAAGAACATCTCGATCAGCGTGCTCGATCGGATATCCGCGCTTCTGCTGAAGCCGTCGCGTGAGCGGTCGATTGCCGTCCGCCAGGTCGATCAATTGCAGATCCGCCCGGCGGCGGTCGAGCTCGATCTCGGCATGCTCTCGGGCGGCAATCAGCAGAAGGTCGCGCTCGCCAAATGGCTGAGCTATCCGCCACGGGTGCTGGTGCTGTGCGAGCCGACCCGCGGCATGGATGTCGGCGCCAAGAACGATGTCATCAACATCGTCCGCGAACTGAGCGCCAAAGGGCTCGCCATCATCGTGCTCTCGACCGAACCTGAGACGGTGTTGTCGCTTTCCGACCGCATCATCGTCATGAAGCGTGGCGCGGTGGTACGCGAATTTGCGGGTGAGGTGGTCAGCAAGGACCGGCTGCTCGAGGCGGCCTGACGGAGAATGGCATGGCGACCAGTGAAGGGGTGACTGCAACAGTGCATCGCGGTGGACAGCGCAGCGCGGCCGCGATCCTGCGCTCGCAGATGCGCAACATAGCGCCATTCCTGACGCTGATCTGCCTGAGCGGATTCTTCGCGATCGCGAGCCCCTCCTTCGCCACCCTCGACAATCTCGGCAACATCCTGACGCAAGTCTCCGTCACCGGCATCATCGCCGTCGGCCTGACCTTCGTGATCCTGTGTGCGGAGATTGATCTCTCAATTGCAGCGATCGCCAACGTCACCGGCATCGCCGTTGCCTATTTCACGCTGCAAGAGTCGTATGTGAACATCGCCAATGTCCCGCTGCCGGGCTGGGCCGCGATCCTGTTGTCATTAGCGCTCTGCGCGCTGCTCGGCCTCGTCAACGCGCTGGGGCTCACGGTGATCGGCATCCCCTCCTTCATCATGACGCTGGCGATGATGCAGATCGCGGCCGGCATCTCGGCGCTGCTGGTGCGCGGCCAGATCGCCTACAAGGTGCCCGACCTAGTCACGACGCTCGGTTCCGGCTCGATCGGCGGCATTCCGTGGATCGTGATCGTCGCCGCGGTGATGCTGCTCGCCGGCCACCTGGTGCTCACCTACACCCGCTTCGGCCGCTACGTCTACATGGTCGGCGGCAATCGCGAAGCCGCGGAATATTCCGGGCTCAACGTCAAGCTGATCCTTGGCAGCGTGATGGTGATCTCCGCAGTCTGCTCCGGCATCGCCGGCATGCTCGGCGTGGCGCATTTCGGCAGCGCGCAGCAGAATGAGTTCGATACCTACCTGCTCGATTCGATTGCCGCTGTCGTGGTCGGCGGCACCAGCCTGTTCGGTGGCCGCGGCGGCATCGGCAACACCATTGTCGGACTGTTCGTGCTGGGCGTACTCAACAACGGCCTCGACCACGTCAATATCGACAGTTTCCTGAAGATCCTGATCCGCGGCCTGATCCTGCTCGCCGCGCTCGTCATCAACGTCTATGCGCAGCGGCTGCGGGCACGGGCGGCGGAGTAGCCCCTGTATCCTTGAAAGGAGACAGATAGGGCGGCAGCGGCGACCGCTCCGCCTTCGAGAAAATCTCGAAGCGCTCGAGCCAGCGTGTCGCCGCCGAGCCCAGGTGCTCGCGCAGCGAACTGGCGGCCTTGCGAACATTGTCCCGACGAAGCTGCTCGATGATCGCGAGATGCTCTTCGAGGGCGTCGTGCATGGTCCCCTGCGGAACGCTCAGGCTGGAGTCGAGCAGATAGAGGCTCGGCACAAACAGGATATGCGTCCTCTGCAGCGCCTTGACGATCTCGCGGTTGGGACAATGGTCCAGCAGATTGATATGCAGATCAGTTTCGAGCTGTCCGACCGGTCCGATTTCGACCGGACCATTTGATATCGCGCGCCGCAGCTCCGCATGCATGCGCTCGATCTCCGCGGCGGGCGCTAGCGGCGCGGCGCGCACCAGCGCCTCCGGCTCGAGGATCGCGCGCATCTCGAACAGTTCGCGGATCTTGTCCGCCGACACGTGCGGCGCAATCCAATGGCCGAGCCCGTCCTTGCCGACCATCCCCACGCTGTGCATGCGCGCCAGGACGTCACGGGCGACGGTGCGGCTGACATTGAAGTATTCCGCCAGTGCAGCCTCGGTGATCCTGAGCGATCCGAACAGCACGCGAATCCAGAGTTCCTGCTCGACCTTCTTGTAAACCCGTTCCCATTGCGGCAACGGAGCGATCCGCAATTCGCCAAGCGAGGCGATCTGCCCGACATGCTCGGCTTTCGGACGGCCGGCGACCTGATAGCCCCGCCCCTCCAATGGGCGGACGATCTTCGCCTCGCACAGCGCCCGCAGCGCATGTCGGGCCGGCGAACGGCTGATGCCGAACGCCTTCGCGACCTGCACTTCGAGCAATTTCTCACCGGGCCTGATCCGCCCCTGTTCGATCATGTCCTTGAGCAACAGAAACGCGTCCCGTTGCATCGACGTCTTCTCGAACGCTTCGGCAGCAGTGGCGGCTTGCGGTGACGCTTTCATTTTCCCAACGTCTGGTTGCACGATTCGACGGAACTTAGCCCGCGAACAATCCATCGCGAAGATATACCTTCATCGCAGGAAGGCAGCTATCCGGCGGTTCAGCTCGGAAGCGGCGGCCGGATCCGTTGCGCTCGCGACCTGGTGGCCGGCATCCGACAACAGCTCGACCAATTCGCAATCGGCGATGTGCTGCGCTGCCCAGCGTCCGGCCTCCGCCGGATTGTAGAGGTCGAGCGGCGGGATCGCGATCAGCGTCCGTGCCCGGATCGATTGCAGCGCCGCGATCGTATCGCCCTGAAAGCCGGGCGTATCGCCGACATCGTGCCCGTCATACGCCCAGGACTGATAGATCCAATCAAGGGGATCGAACCCCTGCTCCAGCCAAAGCCGTGTACGATCCGACAACCAGCGCCTGATCTCGTCCGGACCGTTGAACTGCCTGTCGATATGCTGCGGCGTCCGCGCACCGAGAAGCTGCATGATCGCGCTCCAGCTTTCCCAGCGGTTCGGAAGCTGGTCCGGATATGTGTTCGGATCGGCCGCATGGCTTTGCAGGGCAAGCCGCGCGGCATGATTGATGGCGCCCGACCACGCAGTCGTCTTCGCCATCGGCGTCATGGCCACGACGCGCCGCACAATATCCGGATGGGAAACCGCCCATTGCAGCGCCTGCATGCCCCCCATCGATGCGCCGATCACGAGATCGACGGTTTCGATGCCGAGATGCTGCATCAGCAGTTTCTGGCTGTTCACCATGTCGCGGATGGTGAAGCGGGGAAAGCTCAGCCGAGGCTGCCGGCGCAACAGCGATGGTGAACTGCTCAGGCCGTTGCCGATCGCATCGATCGCAAATATCCTGAAACGGCCAGGATCGAGCGCCCGGCCCTCCCCGATCAGGAAATCAAGCCGATGGTGGCTGCTTCCGATGGCGCAGAGGGCCACGACCACCGGAAGCGAGCGATCATCGATGTCGCCATGGACGGCATAGGAGAGCTCGAAGTCCTCGATCGCTTCGCCGCTCTCCAGCACAAGACGCGACAGGTTCAGCCGGCCATGCGGCGCATCGATCCAGCCGGGCTGCATCGGAGGGTGCATGTTCTTCAGTGATCGTTGCCTGAGCGCCGCCTCTATGCCGGCACCTTTACGCCCTTATAGAGGATCTTTACCGAACGTTCGTGCTGCTTGCGATGAAACTCGACGGCCACCGGATCCATGTCGCGGCTTGGAATCGGCTCATGCTCGAAAGTCCGATAGGTATCGACGCCCCGCACCAGTGAGGCGCTGTCGTCCCCTTCAAGCTGGCGCACCGATGTCGGCATGTAGCGGATCGCAAAGCCGATGCGGCGGCGCTTCGAGGGATTGGGCGCCGAGCCATGGATCAGGCGTACGTGGTGCAACGACATTTCGCCCGGTTCCAGTTCGAGCATGACGGCCGATTTCGGATCGACCTCCACCGCGACCTCCTGTCCGCGTGTCAGCATGTTGTTCTTGGAGAATGTATCGCGATGCGGAATCTGATCCTGCAGATGTGTGCCGGGCACGACTTCCAGGGCGCCGTTCGCCTTGTTGCTCTCCGACAGCGCAACCCATGCGGTGACGACATCCGGGCTCGACAGGCCCCAATAGGTGGAATCCTGGTGCCATGAGACGAATGACGGGTCTTCCGCTTCCTTGATGAAGAAGCTGCTGGCCCAGCACAGGATGTTCTCGCCGTAGAGATCCTCGATCGCGTCGACGACCCGCTCCTCGCGGATCAGGTCGTTGAGCCAGGTGAACAGCAGATGGCTCCGCCCGCGCAGCGAGCCGCTGAGCGGACCACCGATGGTTCGCTCGAACGCTTCCAGCTTTGCCCGGATCGAAGCCGCTTGCTCGGTCGATATCGCGCGGACGGGAGCGACATATCCATCCTTCCAGAAGCCCTCGATTTGCGCAGGCGACAACACCTTCGGCATCTTCTTCTCCCTTATCGTTCTTATGATGTACATTGCATTCAATGTACATTGATGGCAGGATACTGCGTCAGGTTCGGACCGGTCAACCCTCCAGCATGGCGGTCCGGCCGGACCGATCCAATGAGGCCGCGCAAAGAAAGCGGCCCGCACAAGCTAGGGAGAGTTCCAATGTCATTCGGCCATACTGTCCGGCGGGTGTTCTTGGCGGCCGTCGCTATTTTTGCCGCAACCTGCACGGCCTCGGCGCAGAAGAAATACGACGTCGGCGCCACCGATACCGAGATCAAGATCGGCAACATCATGCCTTATAGCGGGCCGCTGTCCGCCTATGGCGTCATCGGCGAGACCGAGGCGGCGTACTTCAGGATGATCAACGAGCAGGGCGGCATCAACGGCCGCAAGATCAATTTCATCTCATACGACGACGCCTACTCACCGCCGAAGACGGTCGAGCAGGCCCGCAAGCTGGTCGAGAGCGACGAGGTGCTCCTGATCTTCCACGCACTGGGAACGCCGACCAACAGCGCCATCCACAAATACATGAACATGAAGAAGGTGCCCCATCTCTTCGTTTCCAGCGGCGCCACCAAGTGGAATGACCCGAAGCACTTCCCGTGGACCACGGGCTGGCAGCCGAATTACCAGAGCGAAGCCCGCATCTTCGCGAAATACGTTCTGCAAGAGAAGCCCGACGCCAGGATCGGCGTCTTCTACCAGAACGATGACTCCGGCGTCGACTTCATGAAAGGCTTCAGGGATGGGCTGGGCGACAAGGCTCGCTCCATGATCGTCGCCGAGGAGAGCTACGAGACGTCGGAGCCGACGATCGACTCGCACATCGTGAAGATGAAGTCGGCCAATGTCGACGTCATCGTCAACTTCGCAACGCCGAAGTTCGCAGCGCAGGCCATCAAGAAGATTGCGGAAATCGGCTGGAAGCCCATGCATGTCATGACCAGCGTCTCGATTTCAGTGGCGAGCGTGATGAAGCCGGCCGGCCTGGAGAATGGCCAGGGCATCGTATCCGCCACCTATCTGAAGGATGCGACCGACGCCCAGTGGAAGGACGATCCCGGCATCCAGCGGTTCGACGCGTTTCTCGCGAAGTACTACCCGAGGGGCAATCGCGCCGACGTGCTGGTGCTGACGGGATATTCGGCCGCCCAATCGCTGGTCCACGTCCTGAAAGCCTGCGGCGACAACCTGACACGCGAGAACGTCATGAAGCAGGCGGCGTCGATGAAGGACGTCGAGCTTGACGGGCTGCTGCCGGGTATCAAGATGAACACAAGCGCCAACGATTTCGGCCCGATCCAGGACCTGCAGCTCATCCGCTTCAAGGGCGAAAGCTGGGAGCGGTTCGGCGACGTCATCTCCGGACGCCGCTCCGCGAGCGAGACGAACTAGGCTGTGTGGACTCTTGGGATTCTCAAATCAGATGGAACGTGATTCAAGGCTTTCTTTTAGGAGGAAGCCTTGGGCGTTACGGATCGGCTCGTTCTGAGCGACAGGCAATGGGACCGTATCTCCGGCTTGATCATCGGTCGGCCGGACCAGCGTGGTTCGACAGGCCGCGACAACCGGATGTTTGTCGAGGGCGTGTTATGGATCGTGCGAACCGGTTCGCCGTGGCGTGATCTGCCCGAAGCGTTCGGCGAATGGAACAGCGTCTTCCGACGTTTCAGCCGGTGGAGCGCCAAGGGGGTCTGGCTAGGTATGTTCGAAGCGCTGGCGGATGATCCGGACTTCGAAT